>NZ_FNHB01000001.1:0-600000 GCF_900104455.1 Dendrosporobacter quercicolus | reverse complement strand
CATTAAAGGTGTTGCCGCAGCTCCCGGTAAAGCCTATCAAGCCGAAGAACTGGAACTGGCGGTAACCGTTGCTCCGGCCACAGGCGGAAAATGCGAGCGTTGCTGGACTTTCAGCAATACGGTTGGCGTGCAACGTGAACATGATACCTTATGTGAACGCTGCGCGGCGGTAGTTGCAAAGCTTTAGAAACATATATGGCCGCCAATAAGGCGTGATTGGACTTCGTCTAAGACTTTCTGAGAATATCTGTCAACCGCATAGCTTTTACCAGTCAGGGGCTGCCTCAATTTTCGAGACAGCCCCCATTTGTTTGCGTCAAAACAAAAGACAGTCCCCGGTAACAGATCATCATTCAAATATTTGTTGACGTTATACCTGGTATATTTTATAATAAAATACCGACGGTAGGAATCTATTGATTCTGACAGGTAAGAAACGGAGTGTAATAATTGACTAAAAAACTTCCCAAGACACAACGGATGGCAGAGATTCTAGAAGCGGCGGTTACCGAATTTTTGGTAAAAGGGTACGAGGGAGCTTCCATGCAGGCAATTGCCGACCGCGCGGGCCTGACAAAAGGCGGACTATATTATCACTACAAAAGCAAGGATGAAATTTTACTGGCCGCCAACGGCAAATACTTTGAGCCGATACTGGGCTTTATCCATAAAGCCGAAACCATGTCGTGTCCAGTGGAAGGCTTACGCTATTTTATCGCTGTTTATCTGCAATACTGGGCAAGTCATCCCCGGGAAATGACGTATATTTTATTGTCCTTGTCCAAGATTCTGACTTGTGCCGATATGTGGCCGCTCATCAATACATACAGCAGCGATATGATTTCCTTTTATGAACGGCTATTCGCCAGGGGGATAAGCCAAGGCCAGTTCCGGGAGCACCGGCCGCGCAGTCAGGCCACAGCCCTCTTTGCAGCTTTGGATGGAGCCGCGCCCTATCTGTTGATCAGCCGGCAACTGACTGCTGAAGGTGTGGCAAAAGACCTGGAGGATACCTTTATTACTGCACTGCTTAGTCACGCCTGAAAAGTTCCAGGCGAAATGAAAACGGAGGATATTATGCTTGCAAAATGGCTGTCAGGGTTAATGGATGCTAATTTGCCGCAGCCCCGGGCCGGAGCTGCGGCGGTTGAAATGACAGAGGTACGTAAGACCTATCTTACCGGCGCCGGTGAATTTGAGGCATTAAAAGGCGTCAATATGTCGGTGGTTGCGGGCGAGTTTGTCGCCGTTGTGGGCAAATCCGGCAGCGGCAAGTCGACGTTAATCAATATGATCACCGGTATTGACCGGCCTACCGGCGGTGAGGTCTGGGTGGCAGGCATGCCGGTACATACCCTGACGGAAAACCAAATTGCCGTCTGGCGGGGACGAACGGTAGGGGTGGTATTTCAATTTTTCCAACTACTGCCTACGCTGACTGTACTGGAAAATGTTATGCTGCCCATGGATTTTTGCAGCATGTACGCCCAGACCGAAAGGCCGGCAAGAGCACTGAAACTGCTGGACCTGGTGGGCGTGCGGGAACAGGCGCACAAGTTGCCGGCCAATTTGTCCGGGGGTCAGCAGCAGCGGGTGGCTATTGCAAGGTCCTTGGCGAATGACCCGCCGCTTTTGGTAGCCGATGAGCCGACAGGCAATCTGGATAGTCGCACAGCCACCGCCGTTATTGATTTTTTTAAACAATTGGCCGCCGACGGCAAAACTATCCTCATGGTGACTCATGATAATGATTTGGCCCGCCGCAGCGGCCGAATTGTTACCGTTTACGACGGTCAGATATTATCGGCCGGGAATACGGAGCGTGACGGCAGTGTTTAGTTATACGCTTATTAGGCCGCGGTGGCGCAAAGTGCTGGCCGACTTGTGGGGCAATAAGCTACGGACCCTGCTGGTGGTGTTGTCAATCACGGTGGGCGTGTTTGCGGTCGGCATGGTTTACAGCGCTTATCTGATGTTTGAACGGGATCTGGATGCAAGCTGGCGTTCGGCGGCTCCGGCCAGCGCCAGTCTGTATGCGGATCCCTTTGACGAGGAGCTGGTTGAAAGTGTTCGCAGCCTGCGCGGCGTGAAAGAGGCTGAAGGCCGCCGCAATGTCGACCTGCGGGTGCAAACTGCCGCCGGGGAATGGGGGCAGATGTTTCTGACCGCCATTCCTGATTATGCCAAACAAAAGGTCAATATCGTTAAAAGTCAGACGGGGGCCTGGCCGCCGGGGGATGGTGATGTTTTGCTGGAACGTTCTTCGCTGGCCGAACTTGGCGCAGCTACAGGCGGCAGCATTCAGGTGGAAACCTCAACCGGCCGCAAGCGTACGCTGAAAGTTACCGGCACGGTGTATGATCCCAGTCAGATCCCCAGTATGTTCAGCGGCCGCTCTTACGGTTATATCAATATGGACACCCTGGAAAAGCTGGACGAAGAACGCCGGCTGGACCAGGTGAACTTTGTTGTTGCGTCCTGGGTGCTTAAGGGCAAGGAAACGGCGCCGATTGAGGCCGTTGGCCGGCGGGCCTGGAGCAAGCTGGAACAAGGCGACACCACGGTGTTCTGGCTGCAGGTCAACAAACCGGGCGAGCATCAGATGCAGAGCATCATTAATGCCTTGGTTATGCTGCTGACCGTGCTGGGAGTATTGTCGCTATTATTAGGCACCTTTTTGCTGGTGAATACGGTATCGGCTATTTTGACGCAGCAGGTCCGGCAGGTCGGAATCATGAAGGCCATCGGTGCCAGGCGGGACCAAATTCTAAGAATGTATCTGACTTTGGTTGGCGCTTACGGCATACTGGCGCTGCTGGTTGCCGCTCCGCTGGGAGCGCTGGCGGCCAGTGCGGTAACCGGTTTTATGGCCCAGGTTTTTAACTTTGATTCCGGCGGGTTGGAACTGCCGTCCAAAGTGCTTATGCTGGAAGCCGCCGCCGCAGTGGCAGTACCGGTTTTGGCCGCCATTTGGCCGGTGTGGCGGGGGACCGGCATTACGGTCCGGGAGGCAATCAGCGATTACGGTATTGGCAGTACGGACAGCAAAGGCCGCCTGGACCGCTGGGTCGACCGACTGCTGGAAAAGGCAGAGTGCCTGTCCCGGCCTATTTTGCTTTCCTTAAGGAATACCTTTCGCCGAAAATGGCGACTGGCTCTTACCTTGCTAACAATGACTGTGGCCGGGACCGTATTCATGGCGGTATTCAGCGTTCGCGCGTCCCTCTACTCTACTCTGGATGACGCTCTTGATTATTTTCAATACGACATTTCGGTGGGATTTACCGAAAACTACCGGGCGGCCCGGATCGAGCATGAGGTTCTTCGTGTTCCCGGTGTTAAAGCAGCTGAATCCTGGGGCTTCACTTCCGGCCGGATACTACAGAGCGAACGCAAAGAAGCGGAGGATGACGCCAGTAAAAACGTGTTTATTCTGGCGCCGCCGGTCGGAACAAAGATGATTCAGCCCAAAATGATTGCGGGACGCTGGCTGGTGCCGGAGGATGAAAGCGCTCTTGTCGTTAATACGGAGGTTTTAAAGGACAGTCCCCAGCTTACGGTCGGCAGTCCTGCAGTCATCAAGATAGGCACCCGCAAACTGAAGTTTACTGTGGTTGGCATTGCCAAAAGCACACTGACCGGACCGCTGGTATTTGCGCCATATCCCTGGTTTACCGGCGCCATCCAGGAGGCCGGCGGGGCCAGATCCGTCCAGATTGCAGCCCGGTCGGACAATCCCCGGGAACAAACCGAGTTGGGCAGAAAGCTGGAAGAGCACCTGAAAAAGAACAATTTGCGGGTGCAAAATGTTGATGTTACCTGGGAACAGAAGCAGCGTATCCGTTCCCAGTTTGATATACTGACGGTATTTTTGCTGATTATGGCCATCCTGTTGGCAATCGTGGGCGCTTTAGGACTGATGGGCACCATGGGCATTAATGTACTGGAGCGGACCAGGGAAATTGGCATTATGCGGGCCATTGGCGCATCCAGCAGCGCGATTGGCAGAATTATTGTTGTGGAAGCAATATGCATCGGTGTCTTAAGCTGGCTGTTAGGTGTACTGCTAGCCTTGCCGGCAGCTGCTTTGCTCAGTTATCAGGTCGGCGTCATGTTTCTGCAAAATCCGCTGACATTTTCGTTCAGCTTTTTGGGAGTTGGAATCTGGCTGCTGCTTTCGGCCTTGCTTTCGGTAGCGGCCAGCCTGATTCCGGCCCGCAATGCGGCCAAACTTAGTGTGCGGGAGGTATTAGGCTATGAATAAAGGGAACGGAGTAGATAGAATGGAGACAGAACGGTTGAGAACAGGCCTGCTCTGGCTTAAGCGACATTGGTTATTGACCTTGAGTATTCTGATCATCCTATGCACTGGCGGTTGGTGGCTCGCGTCCGGGGGGCAGGGAGATAAGGCGGAGATCCCTCCGGTAAAAGCCGATACCCGGGTGCTGGCTGAGGGAATTGTTTTTCCTGTCCGCTATGCGCAAATGGTTATGCCTGTCGAAGGCACGATCGGTGAGGTATTGGTAGAGGAAGGAGATCTGGTGGAAGCCGGCCAGCCAATCATCCGGCTGATCCGGCAGGATTATCAGGCGCGGGTTGGCAGTACCCGCGCCGATATCAGCCGCGCTGCCGCCGCAGTAGAGCAAGCCAGGGTCAACCTGGCCGATACCGAACGGGAACTTAGGCGGCAGCAACGCCTGGAAACTGCCGGGGCTACCTCCCGGCAGCAGGTTGATCAAGCTAACACTGCAGTGGACAGAAACCGGGCGGTTCTGACCCAGTCCCAGGCCGAGTTGCAAACACAGGAAGCCCGGCTTGCCGAGGCTGAGGGGCTGCTTGATAAAACGGAAATAAAAGCAGCCATAAGCGGCAAAATAGCTTTTCTTGATATCAAAGTCGGGGAGCATTCCTCTGCCGGTACCGTATTGGTACGCATCGCCGACGAAAGCGCCTGGGAAATCCGCAGTGATGACCTGACTGAGCTAACTGTCGCCAGAGTAAAAACAGGCGATCCGGTTGCGTTGACATTTGACGGCATTCCCGACCTGGAAATTTCGGGCAAGGTAAAAAGCATCAGACCATACGGTGAAAAAAAACGCGGCGATATCACTTATACCGTTACCGTTGCGCCTGAACATTGGGACGAGCGAATACGCTGGAATATGACGGCGCAGCTTGCCATTGCGCCCTTCGGTGTAGCCGACACTAAACCGCGCTAATCCCCCAGCTTGCACAGCAAGGCGTGTCAAGGGGACGGGGTTATTGACACACTGCACCCTGTCAAAGGGGATGTAGTGTGTCGACAACCCCGTCCCCTTGACATGCGTCCCCTTGACATGCCCTTGACATGTTTTCTGCGAAAGCGGGTAGAAGGGAAAACTGCTGATGTCGGGGAATATAGAGCGATCATAACAAAAAAAATCCCCATAGAAATATGAAAAGCAGGATTATTGATCCGTCAAATTGAAAGAGTAATCAGAAGGTCGTAAGGTTCTTGATAAAAAGTTGACCAAATGAGAACTTCCGTGTCCAAGTCATGGGCCATTCGCTGGACACGACCGGCGACATCGTTGCCGATAAAGCGCGGTATACGAGCGTTACTGGGATTTCAGCGATACGGCTGAAACATCGTGTACATGACACCTTAAGTAAACGTTGCGCCGCAGTTGGTTGTTAAGCGTAAAAAATATGTCCGCCATTTAGGCGTGACAACTTCTCCTTCAGCGTCGAATGGAGAAGTTGTCTCCCCAGTTTGACGTTTGTCTGTACAAAGGGACTGTGTGAAAACATGGTCCCTTTGCGTATAACCAAGCCAGCTGTCGGCTCCAGAGCAGGGTGGTTTCACCAAAGGTACGGGCTGGGGGGAGACCAAGGCCAGCTCAGAAGGACTGCGTTTAGGTTTTGTGGTATGATATTAGCAAAACAATAACAACAATAAGGCTACAAGCATCGCCGCTGCCGGCCGGCTGCTGCCAGACTTTTTTACCTGCAAGTTAAGGAGGGGAAGCTGATGAGCGCAGCAATGGCGCATATTTTTCATCTACAAAAATTTTCCGTTCACGACGGGCCCGGCATCCGTACAACTGTTTTTTTTAAAGGCTGTCCGTTGCGGTGCCTGTGGTGTCATAATCCGGAAAGCCAGAAGTTTGACCGCCAATTGCTGTATGACAGCGCCGCCTGTACCGGCTGCAGGCATTGTGTCCAGGTTTGCCCGACGCAGGCGATAACCGGCAGTTCAGGAACCACCGATCTGTCGCAATGCAGCGCCTGCGGTGCGTGCATTGATGCGTGCTTTACCGGTGCGCGGAATATTGCCGGGCGGTTTGCCGACGTTGCCGGGCTGTTGGCGGAGATTGAGAAAGATACTGTTTTTTATGAGCAGTCCGGCGGCGGCGTAACTTTTTCCGGCGGTGAGCCGTGCTGTCAGATTGAAGTACTGGAAGAACTGGCCCGGGCTTGCCATTTTCGGGACATTCATGTAACCATTGACACTTGCGGGCATGTTCCCTTTAGCTCTTTCGAACGTCTGCTGGGCATTACCGACTTGTTTTTGTATGATCTTAAGCACCTTGATCCGGCTGTTCATCAGCAGTATACCGGTCAGGACAATGCGCTCATTCTTGCTAATCTGCGCCGTCTGTCGGCGGCAGGCGCTAAGATTCATTTGCGGCTACCGCTCGTTGCCGGGGTGAATGACGATGATCCACATATTCAGGCGGTTATTGCCTTTGCCCGGACTTTACATATTACTCAGGTAAGCCTGTTGCCGTATCACCGTACCGGGAATGACAAATATCAGCGGCTGGGCTGGTCCTGTCCGGCTTTGTCGGCACCGGACCCGGAACGTCTCAATGAAATCAAGCGGTGCTTTTCGTCAGCCGCTTTTGACGTTGGCATCGGCGGCTAAAGAGGAGAAAAAAGGAGTGGTGATAAATGAATGAACGGATTGAAAAACTGAGAAACGAAAGCTTACAGGCAACACCGCATTTGTCCATTGAACGGGCTGCGTTGCTGACCGAGGCATATCGTCAATATGCGGGAACTGTTGAGACTCCAATTTTACGGGCTCTGGTTTTCAAGCATATCCTGGAAAACAAACATCTCTGGCTGGGAGAGGGCGAACTTATCGTCGGTGAAAAAGGGGAACAACCGCAATGGGCCCCCTCGTTTCCCGAGCTATGCTGCCATACCATGACGGACCTGACTGTCATGGATCAACGGGAGAAAATTTTCTTCCGGGTTCCCGAAGCCGCCCGTCAGATTCAGGCAGAGCAGATCATTCCTTATTGGCAGGAGCGCTCAATGCGCAAAAAGATTTTTGATCAGATGACTGATGAATGGAAAGCTTGTTACGAAAGCGGGATATTCACTGAGTTTATGGAGCAGCGGGGACCGGGCCATACGGTAGGCGGCGGTAAAATGTATCAAAAAGGATTTTTGGAAATCAAGACCGAGATTCAAGCGGCCATTGACGGTCTGGATTTTTTTAGTGATGCCCAGGCTTATGAGAAAAAGGTCGAATTGGAGGCCATGAGCATTTGTTGTGATGCGGTGATTGCTTACGGCAAGCGGTATGCCCGGTATGCCCGCAGTCTGGCCGCTGAACAAAAGGATGCGGGACGCCGGGCCGAACTGCTGCTGATTGCGGACAATTGCGATGTAGTGCCGGGCCACGCTCCGCAAACCTTTCACCAGGCATTGCAGATGTATTGGTTTGTCCATATTGGTGTAACCACCGAGATCAACCCCTGGGATGCCTTCAGCCCCGGCCGTCTGGATCAGCATATCTACCCATTTTACCGACAGGATATTGAGCGCGGAGTTCTTAGCCGTGATCAGGCGAAAGAATTATTGCAATGCTTCTGGATTAAGTTTAATAATCAGCCGGCTCCGCCGAAAGTCGGCATTACGTTAAAGGAAAGCGGCACTTACACCGACTTTGTCAATATTAATACCGGCGGCATTCATCCGGAAGGGATGAACGGCGTAAATGAGGTATCGTACTTAATTCTGGAAACGATGGATGAGTTGAAATTATTGCAGCCCAGCTCCAATGTCCAAATCAGCAAAAAGACCCCGCAGGCGTTTATTAAAAAAGCCTGCGAGATTTCCCGCAAAGGCTGGGGACAGCCGGCTTTTTACAATACCGAATCCATTATTCAGGAACTGCTGAATGCCGGCAAAAGCCTGGCTGACGCCCGGCAGGGCGGAGCCAGCGGTTGTGTGGAAACCGGAGCGTTTGGTCATGAAGCCTATATTTTGACAGGGTATCTTAACCTGCCGAAAATTCTGGCCTTGACTTTAGCGAATGGCTATGATAAAGTCAGCGGGCGGCAGCTGGGGCCACAGACCGGGGAGGCAGCTGCATTTGAGACTTTTCAGGATTTTTTTACTGCTTACCGACAGCAGCTTGATTATTTTGTCAATGTCAAAATTAAAGGCAATCATGTCATTGAACGCCTGTACGCCACCCATATGCCGGTGCCGTTCCTGTCGCTGGTCATTGATGATTGTATCGCGAACGGCCGTGATTACAATGCCGGCGGTGCCCGCTACAACACCAGTTATATTCAGGGTGTGGGTATTGGTACTTTAACCGACAGTCTGGCGGCCATCAAATATCATATTTACGGAAAAAAGAGTTTTACGATGACTGAGCTTCTCGCGGCGCTGGATGCAAACTTTACCGGGTATGACAGGCTCCACCATTTGGTTCGGGAAAATTCACCTAGATACGGCAATGACGACGATTATGCCGATGGAACAATGAAGATCGCTTTTCAGGCCTTTTACGATGCCGTCACCGGCCGGCCTAATGCCAGAGGCGGACAATACCGCATTGATATGCTGCCTACGACCTGCCATGTATATTTTGGCTCGGTGCTCGGCGCCACTCCTAACGGGCGTTTAGCCCAAAAGCCTGTATCGGAGGGGATTTCACCGGATAAAGGAGCCGATCGCCTCGGACCGACTGCCGTAATTAAATCAGCTGCTAAAATGGATCATTTGCAAACCGGCGGTACGCTGCTGAATCAGAAATTTACGCCTGCGGTGGTAGCCGGTGACCGCGGCCTGGAAAACATGGTTTCGTTGATTCGTTCCTATTTTAGCCTTGACGGGCACCACATTCAATTTAACGTCATTGACCGCCAGACTTTGCTGGCGGCGCAGCAGTATCCCGCAGAGTATAAAGACCTGATTGTCCGGGTTGCCGGCTACAGCGATCATTTTCACAATCTCAGCAAAGAACTCCAGGATGAAATCATTGAACGTACGGAACAATCATTTAGCTAAACCCAATCAGGCGTGCCGCAAAGTGTTTTGGTTAAAATGCACCAGGCGACACGCCTTTTTGCGCGTCTCTGCCAGAGCTAAGATCCCTGCTCTTTTGATTTGCAGGCCAGTTTGAAGCGCCAGTTTTCAGCTTATGAAAGGCTGCATCATAATTTGTCCACAGCCGGTTTATTTTTGGTATAGTGGAGATAATAGCAAATGGAGGAATGGCAATGGAAAAACCGACAAAAGATGATTTTATTGCAAGTCAGGCCCAGCGGCTGGCCAATCATCTGGAAGCAATGCGGATTGCCGAGTATGTTGATTTACTGCAGCGGCCGGCGCGGTTGATTTTCATCAATTTTGTAGCCGGCCTGGCCCGCGGCCTGGGAATAGCGATTGGAGCCACGTTAATCTTCGCTGTACTCGTTGATCTTTTGCGCCGTATGATTGTATTAAACATTCCGGGCATTGGCAATTTTATTGCTGATATTGTGCAAATTGTCGAAATGAAAAATGGTAAGTTTTAGCTTGAAAATGTAAAGGAGTGATCTGGAGTGACTAAGGATATCTTTGCGTGTATGCGGGAAAGTCAGGCGGTACGTACGTTTAAGCAAGACGACATACCAGAAGCTGATTTGACCAGAATTATCGAAGCCGCCTGCTGGGCGCCCAGCGCTGGAAATTTGCAGCCCTGGTATTTCTATGTAGTTAAAAATGAGCGGGTTAAAGCGGCAATTGCCGAGGTTTGTTTTGAACAGGAGCAGATTGAAGCAGCGCCGGTTTGTGTGGTCATTATGGCCGACCCGGCCAAATCCAATGATCAGTATGGCGAGCGGGGCGCCCAGTTATATTGTCTGCAGGATACGGCCGCCGCCGCCGAAAATATGATATTGGCGGCCGATGCCCTGGAAATTGGCAGCTGCTGGGTGGGAGCGTTTGATGAACGAAAGGTTCAGCAGGCGGTTGAAGCCCCGCCGCGCTTAAGAGCGGTGGCAATTATTTGTTTAGGTTACAGCAATGAGCAGGGGCGGGATGGCAAAGAACGTTACCGGGTGGCGGAAGTAACTAAAATTATTCACTAGGAGGATTATTTTTGAATAGTGAAACTCTGCATAAATTTCAATATAGGCTTGCACAGGAACAAGAAAGGCTGTCAGCGCAAATAGTCCGGCTGGAGGAGGGCGGACTGGGCGAGTCCCTGCCTGACTCCCTAAGTGAATTGTCGGTTTATGATAATCATCCCGCCGACATCGGCGATGAGTTATTTGAACGCAGCAAGGATATTGCCCTGCGGGACAATGAACGTATTTTACTGGCCGATGTGAAAGCGGCGCTAGCTAAAATTGACGATAAGAGTTATGGCTGTTGTGAGAACTGCGGCAAAAGCATTTCCTTGGAGCGGCTGGAGGCCATCCCCTGGGCCAGACAGTGCCTGCGCTGTCAGCAAGCGCTGGAAAGCAATGAGGTCTCATTGGAACGCCTCCTGGAAGAAGAAAATCTGGAACCGCCGTTTAAACGTACTTTTCTGGATGAGAGCGATAGCGCCGGGTTTGACGGGGAAGATTCGCTGCAGGCCGTTTTACGTTATGGCAGCTCCGATTCACCGCAGGATATCCCCGGCGCTCGCGATTACAAAGAACTGTTTCCCAATCATCATGAACACCAGGGAATTGTTGAAACAACAGACGCCATACCGGCCTCTGCGCATTCTTTCAGTTCGCGTAAAGCAAAAAAAGCCGAGCGGTAATGGCTCGGCTTTTTCTTGCCAATGACAGTTTACTTAAATATAATTTGGTAATAAAAAACAATGTTGGGAGGTGCGCCGATGTCCCAACCAGCAAGCAGGATTGGCATTATAATGAAAATAGGGGCGATGCTTGTCCTGGCCGCCGCTTTTTTTTTCCTGCCGGGGGCGAGAAAATTTATGCTTACCGGAATAAGTTTTCTTCAACAGTGTAATTTTCATGAACTAAGAGGTTTTATCCTTGATTATGGGGCCTGGGCTCCACTCACCAGCATTGCATTAATGTCCCTGCAGTCCCTGGTGCCGTTTGTTCCCGGTCTGGTGATCACTGTCGCCAACGCCTGGATATTTGGCTGGCACTATGGCGCTGTTTATTCCTGGATTGGCGCTCTTATCGGCGCTTTGCTGGATTTTTGCATCGCCAGATGGTATGGCCGGCCATTGGTGGAGCGTATAATAAAAAAGACTTATCTCCGGCTGGTTGACAGTTATTTGCAAAAACATGGCGTAGTAGCTATTCTCATTAGCCGGATCATTCCGGTAATCCCTTTTAAGATGATCAGTTTTGGCGCAGGGCTAACGGTTATCCCGGTGCGTCAGTTTGTTATAGCTACAGCAACAGGACAGATTCCAGGGATTGTTTTATATTCTATTTTGGGACAAAATCTGCTGAATAATGCCTATGCAATGCTGGTCGCCACCGGGTTATTGCTTGGCGTTGCCGCTTTGGTTTATTATTACCGGGTCCGGCTGGAAAACTATTTTATGCATGGCGGGCAGTCCTGAGAGAAGGCGGGAAGCGGGCAATTTTTGCTGCGCTTCTTTACGTTTCGGTCAATTTTAGGTATGATAGATAGTATGATTATGGTAAAAGAATAGGAGCGAGCAGGATTGCCGATATTAATACTGGTTTTGGCTGTAGTTGCGGTAGATCAGTTGTCCAAGTTTTATGTTCAGTCCAAAATGACTCTGGGCCTCTCTTTGCCGGTTGTTGATAATATATTCCATATTACCTATATTTTGAATCCGGGCGCCGCTTTTGGCATTCTGGAACACCAAACAGTCTTTTTTATTGCCATTGCTGTCTTGATGCTGGCGGCGGTGCTCTACGTTTATCCCCGTCTTCCCCAAGGCAGCCCTGTGCTGCGTTTAGGCATTGGCCTGATGGCGGGCGGGGCGGCCGGCAATGTTATTGACCGGATCAGAACCGGCTATGTTGTTGATTTTCTTGATTTCAGGGTTTGGCCGGTCTTTAATATTGCCGATATGGCTATCGTTGGCGGTGTTGGTTTAATTATTTTTGCCTTATACTATTTACCAGAGAAAAAGGATGGCTGTAATGACTGAAAAGAATGATTATGTTTTTCTGGCTGAAGACTGTCCGGGAGAACGGGTTGATGCATTTCTAGCGCGGCAGCTGGCAGGATTGTCCCGTTCTCACATTCAAAAACTGATTGCTGATGCTTGCGTCAGTGTTAACGGCCGTTTCATCAAGGCCAATTATAAATTGCAGCAGGCGGATCGTGTTGCGATTGCTATTCCGGCGGCCAGGCCTGTGGAAATTGCCGCCGAGCCAATTCCGTTAGCTGTTTTATATGAGGATGCGGCGGTCATTGTTGTCAATAAACCGCGGGGAATGGTTGTACATCCGGCTGCCGGCAATTACAACGGCACCCTGGTGAATGCCCTGCTGGGGCATTGCGGGGACTTGTCGGGGATTAACGGCGAATTGCGGCCGGGAATTGTGCACCGTTTAGATAAAGACACATCAGGCGTAATGGTGGCTGCGAAAAATGATGCGGCGCATGTCAGTCTTGCCAGGCAAATTAAAGACCGGTCGGCAAGCCGCAAATATATAGCTATTGTCCATGGCAATGTGAAAGCAGAACAGGGTGTCATTGATGCGCCAATCGGCCGCCGTCCAACTGACCGGAAAAGGATGGCCGTCGTTTTTACGAACAGCAAAAACGCCGTAACCCGATTCAAGGTTCTGGAACGGTTCGGCCAATATACCGTCATTGCCTGCAGGCTGCAAACCGGCCGTACTCACCAAATCCGGGTGCATATGCAGTATATCGGCCATCCGGTGGTCGGCGATCCTAAGTACGGACCGGACAAACCGCATTTTTCAATGAAAGGACAGGCCTTGCATTCGGAAGAGTTAAAGTTTATTCATCCGGTGACCAAAGAGGAAATGGTGTTCACAGCGCCGCTGCCTGCGGATATGCAGGCCGTGATTGAGCGGCTCAGAGCAGATAAATAAATAGGGGTGAGGAATAATGCCGGTTTTAGTGGAAAAGACAACGATTATGGATGCGCAGGCCATCAAGCGGGCTTTTACCAGGATTGCCCATGAAATCATTGAGAAGAACAAAGGGGTAAAGGATATTATTCTGGTGGGAATCAGAACGCGGGGCGTGCCTTTAGCCGAAAATCTGGCCCGGGAAATCGAACAAATTGAAGGGATAAGCCTGCCGGTGGGGATTCTTGATATCACCCTGTACCGGGATGATTTATCGACTTTAAGCTATCAGCCAATTGTTCATCAGACTGAAATCCCGGTAGACGTAAACGGAAAAAAAGTCGTATTGGTGGATGATGTCCTGTATACCGGCCGGACCGTCCGGGCCGCGCTGGATGCGCTCATGGATATCGGCCGCCCCAAGGCTATCCAGCTGGCGGTGTTGGTGGACCGGGGCCATCGGGAACTGCCCGTTCGCGCCGATTATGTCGGTAAAAATGTGCCGACTTCCAGCAAGGAAGTCGTAAGTGTACAGCTGCTCGCTGTGGATAAAATAGAAAAAGTTGTAATAAAAGAAATGAAAGACCAGGCTGAGAACTAAAGCTCAGCCTGGTTTCTAACTGTTGACAAAAGGGCTCTTTTGGGGAAGAATATGCTATAATTAACGTAACAGCCTGTCGGGCTGGCGTGCTACCAACACGTCAGTCCTTTTCTTATAGTATACCCATGATTGTAAATATGCAACCGGTCAAGAAATTCCCGGCCGTTACGCCAGCCTGCGCCGGACGCCGGACGGCAGACCGCCCGCTCCGGTCCCCGGCGATTCAAGCAATGCAGGCGTGATCGTCACCGCTTCTGTTTTCAGCTCTTTGCGGCTAATTGCCGCTTTTTTCCTGCTGCAATAACTGTTCAATATATGCCTCATCCGGCGTTACATACAATGTTTTCTGAGCGGAGTAAATAACAAAGCCCGGTTTTGCGCCGGACGGCTTCTTGACATTGCGCCGTTTGGTATAATCCACAGGCGCGTTGGCGGAAGTGCGGGCTTTGCTGAAATAGGCGGCAAGCTGAGCGCCGAGGGCTAACGTGTCAGCAGACGGATGCTGGCGTCCTGTCCGCAGTATGACATGAGAGCCGGGGAAATCCTTGGTATGCAGCCAGATGTCGTCAAGCTGCGCCTGTTTAAAGGTTATTTCATCATTTTGATAATTGTTCTTGCCGATGAGTATTTCCGTGCCGTCAGGAGCGGTTAGTTTCAGCGGTCGCGAAGGCCGGATAGCTGAACGGCGTTTGGGGGATTTACTGATATAGCCGGCGGCAGTCAGTTCACTGCGAATATCCGCCACCTCAGCCGAGCGGTCAGCGTTTTCCAGCGCAATTTCAACACTGGCCAAATACTGCAGTTCCTGTCTGGTTCGGCTGATTTGTTCTTCCAGGGAAGTCTGCGCCCGTTTTAACTTATGATATTTTGTATAGTAGCGCCTGGCGTTTTCGAGTAAGGAAATCGAAGGATCGAGAACGATTGTGACCGTGGTTTGATCCGGCTGGGAGCTGTATAAGTCGTTCAGGGTGATTTCGTCTAAAGTATCGCCAGGACGGGAATACAAATTCGCCATCAAAATGTCGCCTAATTTACGGTATTTATCCGCTTTGGCGGCTTCGGCCAATTCCTCGCTGATCGCTGTCAGCTTTTTCTCCAGTTTGGTCAGTTCGGTTGCCACCAGTTTGGTGAGGGCATCTTTTTCCGGCGGCGTGTACTTTAGCGCCAGTTTGCCGGCAAATTCAAGCGCGGCGCTCATGGTGGCAAACTCCGTACTGCTGTATTGGGCTAAGTGCTCCAGCCGGAAGGCGGCAATAGCAAGCAGGCGGTTGTCGGGCCCGGTTACAACCGTAGGAAGTATCAGCCCTTGCTGTAAGGGCGTGACGATACTGTCAACCGCCTCGGCCAGGGATAATACATCTGCCGGGGTCAAGGTTTCAACAGCGATACCGGCCGGAAGTCCGGCCCGCCAGGCCAGCTCCCTGGCAGTCAGCGGGCCAATGCCCTGGCCGGTATTGACAATCGCTTTAGCCAGCTGGCCGGTTTGCGAGGCCTTGACTTTTTCGGCGAAAGCGCCTGACGAAAGCTGCATGATATTTACTTTATTCTGACCGGGCGGCAAACAAAACCGCCGGCCTGGGGAAACTTGCCGGACACGGCTGGTTTCCTGGCCAATTCGACGGATGGCGTCAATAATGGTATCGTTTTGCACCAGGATGACATTGCTATGCTTGCCCATAAGCTCAACGACCAGGGTTTTGCTGATGATTGCTCCCTGAGGACCCCGGGTATCAACGGTGATAAATATGATGCGGTCAAGTGTATGCTGCGCAATACCGGCAATGCGCCCATCTTCCAGGTGCTTGCGCAGTACCATGCAAAAAACCGGCGGTGCGGCCGGATTTTCCATCGACTGGCTGCTTAGATTAAGGTAAGGCTGGGCAGCGTTTATCGTGATATTCAACCGGAAGGTTTCGCCAGGCTGTCTAATCCAAATCATGATCGTGTTTTTGTTGGGCTGAAATATTTTATCAATTCTTCCCCCGGCCAGCTGCCGGTTTAATTCCAGCGCCAGGGGAGACATTGAAAAACCGTCAAGGCTCATGGTATCCTCCAGTGGTTGCGATTTTTTATCAGTATATCATTATGCCTGGGAACGGTCAAACGAGGTCTAATTAACCTTGGACCAGAATAAAGTTGATAAGGAGAAACACAGTTAGCGAGGTGGCATAACTTGGATAATGATAAGTGGTATATGCGTACGGCGGAGGACACCCTGCGTTTTTGGGATACCAGTCAGGATGAGGGACTTTCAACAAACGAAGTGAAAACCAGGTTAAATAAATTCGGCTTTAATGAAATGACCGAAAAAGCGAAAACACCATGGTGGAAACAATTATTTGCGCAATTTCAGGATTTTATGGTGCTGATTTTATTAGGGGCAACGCTGATTTCAGCCTTTTTGGGTGAATATGTTGATGCCATAACCATATTGGCCATTGTCATCATCAATGCAATTTTAGGCTTTGTTCAGGAATTCCGGGCCGAAAAATCGATGCAGGCGCTAAAGAAATTAGCAGCTCCTACCGTGCGGGTGATCCGCAACGGCATGTTGCAGCAAATCGCGGCGAAAGAGCTGGTGCCGGGCGACATTATGGTTTTGGAAGCCGGCGATAAGCTGTCGGCGGACGGACGGCTGGTGGCGGCTCAGGGCATCGAAGTTGAAGAAGCGGCGTTAACCGGCGAGTCCTTGCCGGTCCGTAAAACACCGGATAAAATCTATCTTGAAAATAGTCCGCTGGGCGACAGGAAGAATATGGTTTACGCCGGCACCGTCGTTACCAGGGGACGGGGACGGGCAGTAGCCTGTGCCACCGGCATGGCGACAGAAGTCGGCTTTATCGCCGGTATGATCCAGGAGTCGGCGGACGAAGCAACTCCGTTGGAAAAAAGGCTGGAGCATCTGGGGCGCTGGCTGGTGTGGGGCTGTCTGGCTATATGCCTGGTTGTCGTTATAACCGGTGTGGTCAGAGGCGAACCGCTGTTTTTAATGTGTATGGCCGGAATTAGTCTGGCTGTGGCGGCAATTCCTGAAGGGCTGCCGGCGATTGTTACGGTTGCGCTGGCTTTGGGCGTTCAGCGGATGATTAAGCGCAATGCCATTGTGCGAAAACTGCCGGCAGTGGAAACACTGGGCTGCACCACTGTAATATGTTCGGATAAGACCGGTACTTTGACGCAAAATGCAATGACGGTAAAATGTATATTTACCGGGATGAATACTTACGAACTAACCGGCAGCGGTTATGATATCAAAGGAGAATTCAGGTTAAACCAGCAGGTTGTAGCGCCTGCCGCCGATAAACAGCTGGTCAATTGTCTGGAAATAGCCGCACTTTGCAATAATAGTGTGCTAAAACGAAATTCGGTTAGCATTTCCGGGCTATGGCGCAAGAGTAATGACAGCGCCTGGAGCATTGAAGGCGATCCCACGGAAGGAGCCTTAATTGTGGCGGCGGCCAAAGCCGATGTCTGGAGAGAAAACCTGGAAAAAAACAAATTAAGAATTGGCGAAATACCGTTTGAATCGGACCGTCGCCGGATGTCGGTCATTTACCGGCAGGGCAGCGAATATTGGCTATATACCAAAGGCGCTCCTGATACGATTGCCGGATTGTGCAAATATTATCATAATGGCCGGACGGAAACGCCAATCAGTCGCGAAATATTGGCAAAACTGGCGCAGGCCAATGATGAGATGACGTCCCGGTCCTTGCGGGTGCTGGCCGTGGCCGGCCGGCGAATTTCCAAAGCCGAAGCTGACCATCCCAGCGAGAACAGCGAAGCCAACCTGGCGTTCCTGGGACTGATCGGGATGATGGACCCGCCGCGGGCAGAGGCAAAGCAAGCAATTGCCGTATGTAAACAGGCTGGTATAAAAACCGTGATGATCACCGGTGACCACCGGAATACCGCAACTGCCATCGCCCGGGAACTCAAGCTGTACGATGAGAATAAAAACAAGGCCCTGACCGGGCAGGAACTGGATAATCTTAGCGATGAAGAACTGGCCAAAGTGGTCGATCAGGTAACCGTTTATGCCAGGGTTTCGCCTGCCCACAAGCTTAGAATAGTGAAAGCGCTGAAAAAGCAGGGGCATATTGTCGCAATGACCGGCGATGGCGTAAATGACGCACCGGCGGTCAAAGAAGCGGATATCGGCATTGCCATGGGCTGCGCCGGAACAGATGTGACCAAAGAGGCTTCGGCGATGATTCTGGCCGACGATAATTTTGCCACCATTGTGGCGGCTGTTGAAGAAGGCCGGGGCATTTACGATAATATTCGCAAATTTATCAGGTATCTGCTGGCCTGCAACACCGGGGAAGTTTTAACCATGTTTGTTGCAGCGCTGGCCGGCTTGCCCATGCCGCTGCTGCCGGTCCAGATACTTTGGGTAAATCTGGTGACGGACGGGTTGCCGGCGATGGCCCTGGGCGTTGACAACAATGATCCCCATATTATGTACCGGCCGCCGCGCCATCCCGGTGAAAGCGTTTTTTCGCGCGGCCTTAGCCGGAAAATTATCGGCAGAGGCCTGCAAATTGGTTTTAGTACGATTTTCGTATTTTCCCTGGTGTATTACTTGAAAGAAGATTTGGCTCTGGCGCGGACAATGGCTTTTTCAACATTGGTTTTTTCACAGATGTTTCATGTGTTTGACTGCCGGTCTGAGCTTTACAGCGTATTTGAGGCCGGCCTGTTTAAAAATAAATTTTTGGTTTTCGCGGTGCTTTGTTCAAGCCTGATGCATATTGCGGTTATTTATAACCCGTTTTTAAGCAATGTGTTTGCAACCGTTCCCTTAAGCTTAACTGATTGGCTGCTGGTGCTGGGCGTTTCGGGCTGGACATTTATTGTCAATGGGTTTAAGTATGTTTTTTTACGGCGATACGTTGCGCGAGCCCTGCTAAACAGGTAATATAGAGGTAAGATGATTTCTTGGAGGAATAGTGATGCAGTTTAAATTTACTAAATGGCACGGCTTGGGGAATGATTTTGTCATTGTCAACGGGTTCTCGGAAACAATTGACGATTTTCAGGCTGCGGCGATTGAAGTGTGTGACCGTCACCTGGGGATTGGCGCGGATGGGCTGGTGCTGGTACTGCCGTCAGCAACGGCTGATTTTAAAATGCGTATTTTTAACTCGGACGGCAGTGAAGCGGAAATGTGCGGCAATGTTACCCGCTGTGTGGCCAGATATGTATACGAAACCGGTTTGACGGCCAATACCAGAATAACGATTGAAACGGAAGCAGGCCTCATCATTCCGGAACTGGTCCTTGAGCAGGGGGAACTTAAGACCGTCAAAGTCGACATGGGTGAGCCGCGGCTCCAGCGAAAAGACATCCCTTTGCTTGGGGCTGCGGAGGATCAAGCCGTTAATATTCCTTTGACGGTTGAGAATGAACGCTTTCTTGTTACTTGTGTTTCCATGGGCAATCCGCATTGCGTCATCTTTGTTGATGATGTTGATCTGGTGGACCTGGCCGCTATTGGACCTAAAATAGAGACGCATGAGCTGTTTCCCCGTAAAACAAATGTTGAGTTTGTCCAGATCAGAGATCAAGCCAGGCTGCGGATGCGGGTATGGGAGCGCGGCGCGGGAATTACTCTGGCCTGTGGCACCGGCGCCTGCGCAACCCTGGCTGCCGCGGTGTTAAACAGCAAAGCGGGGCGTCAGGCGGTGATAGAACTGGATGGCGGTGAGCTGTTCGTTGAATGGAGCAGCAAGGATAATCACATTTATATGTCAGGTCCGGCGACAGAAGTATTCCGCGGGGAGTTTCTAAAAAAACCGGCTCGTTGTTGAGCCGGTTTTTTGATTAAAGGAATTTTTATAATTTTTGTGTAATAATAGTTCTGTAGGAATTTTTAGGGGGTGCCTTTAGTGCGAATTCTGTGCTGGACGTTAAGTCTACTCCTGCTGTGCAGTGGCCCGGTTTATGCCATTGCGCCAATCAGCAGTGAAATCATCAAACAAGCTCAGGATTATGGCGTTGGTCATGCTACGGACTCGTTAGCAGAGTTCCTTCAGCCGTGGATTTCTTATGAAGAAAAAGCGGACAGATTAGATGAAACAACCGAGCGGGCGTATCTTTATACTACTTTTTTGCTGCTGGCGACAGATGCCCGGGAAAAGAAAGCCGGCGGCAAACCGGTTTTGCATTCAGACAGTGAGAGGATCATCACCGATTACAGCGGGACACTAAGCTTTAGCGTGACACTGTTTGGTAAAAACCCTGCGTTCATTAAGGGCGCTACGGCAGTGCTTAAACAGAATAAAAAAACAATTAAGGCCTATCAGGTTACCGCTCCGCAGGAAGCCGAAAAATGCACCTGGCTGGCGAGTAAGCTGTATATGGCCCAGAGCTATTTTTACTTTTCGGAAGAGGATATTGATTTAACAAAGCCGGTCATTCTTTCAGTCACCGCCAATGATAAACAGGAACGTAAGTTTTATTTTGACCTGGCTAAAGTAAAATAACCGGTAATATTTTGCCGCATGAAGGCGGACA
This sequence comes from Dendrosporobacter quercicolus, assembly GCF_900104455.1. Lineage (NCBI taxonomy): Bacteria > Bacillati > Bacillota > Negativicutes > Selenomonadales > Sporomusaceae > Dendrosporobacter > Dendrosporobacter quercicolus. The sequence continues at coordinate 579,618 of NZ_FNHB01000001.1, read as the reverse complement.
GACGGCGTGCAAGGCGCGGAGCAGGTTACACCGGGACAAAGCCCTATTATTATTTTATTTGATCCTTTTTCGCACAACAGGATTTTATTGATAAAAGGAGAAGTATTAAAAAATATGATTAATTACAAAATTAACCGTTAATAATAACATACGCAAGGAAGGGGCTTTTCCTGGTGCTAAAAAGCATGACCGGCTTTGGCCGTGGTGAATTTTTAGATAGTGATCACCGGATCATTGTCGAAATTAAAGCTGTAAATCACCGCTATAACGATATCGTTATTCGCATGCCTAAGAATATGGGCTCACTGGAAGATAAAATCAGGCGCCGGGTGGCGAATACATTGTTGCGTGGCCGTATTGATATTTTCATAACTATGGAGGAATACAGCCAAAAGAAACGAATGGTAAGGGTTGACAAAGAATTGGCAATAGCGTACCATAATGCTCTGAGAGATTTGGCCGCATTGTTTTCCGTTCCGCTAAGTGATAATATTCATCAGTTGGCCAAGTATCCTGATGTGGTCAGAGTCGAAGATGCCGCTGAGGATACCGCGCAATTGTGGCCCAAACTGGAGGCCGCGATTGAAATTGCCGTTGACCATTTAATGACCATGCGCTTGGCTGAAGGGGCCAGCATCTTTCAGGATTTGAGCGCCCGGCTGGATAAGCTGACCGGTTGTATTCAGCAGATTGAAGAGCGGGCGCCTCAGGTTTTAGTTGAATACCGCGAAAAACTGCTGGCCCGGCTGCAGGACTTACTGGCGGCGGTCAACGCTGAACCGGATGAGAGCAGACTGTTTCAAGAGGCTGCTTTGTTTGCCGACCGGAGCAATTTTACGGAAGAACTGGTGCGGTTAAGCAGCCATTTAGATCAGTTTCGTTCGGCTTTAGCCGCTGATGAAGCCGTTGGGCGCAAACTGGATTTTATCATCCAGGAAATTAACCGGGAGACGAATACCATTGCCTCTAAAGCCAATGATTTTACTGTAGCCAATATTGTAGTGGAAATTAAAAGTGAAATTGAGAAGGTCAGAGAGCAAATCCAAAACATAGAGTAATATAGAGAATTTTATTAAACTCAGGAATCGCCGGCTACACAAAAAATAGGAGTGATTTTTATGGATATTAAGCTTATTAATATTGGTTTTGGCAATATCGTTTCCGCTAACCGTATTATTTCCATTGTCAGCCCTGAATCGGCGCCAATTAAACGGATTATTCAGGAGGCGCGCGACCGGGGAATGCTGATTGACGCGACTTATGGGCGGCGGACCAGAGCCGTGATCATTGCCGACAGCGATCATGTGATATTATCGGCCGTACAGCCGGAAACTGTCGCTCACCGCCTGGCAAGCAAAGAAAACAATGATGAGGCCGCCGAATGATGAATTTAGCGAAGTGAAAGGAGTAGTGATGATGGCGCAGCAAGGAATACTTATTGTTCTGTCCGGACCGTCCGGTACCGGGAAGGGAACAATCTGCCAGGAGCTGCTGCGTAGCTATCCCAACTTGCATTATTCCATATCAGCAACCACCCGTTCACCGCGCTTTGGTGAGGCCAATGGCGTTAACTATTGGTTTACATCTAAAGAAGAGTTTCGAACCATGATAAGTGAAGATCAGTTATTGGAGTGGGCCGAGGTTTATGGCAACTATTATGGAACACCACGCCGTTATGTCGACCAGATTTTGGCAGACGGCGAAGATGTAGTTTTGGAGATTGATACGCAAGGAGCTATAAAAATTAAAGAAAAGTTTCCGCAGGGCGTTTTTATTTATATCGTGCCGCCATCCCTGGGGGAATTGGCTAAACGGATCTATAAGCGGGCTACCGATACACCCGAAAACATTGAACGGCGTTTAGGCTGCGCTACAGCCGAAATGAATCAGGTCTATAGCTATAACTATGTGGTAGTCAATGATGAAGTGCCTGCGGCGGTAGCGAAAATAAAAGCGATTATTGAAGCCGAAAAGTGTAGTGTGGCGCGGAGCAGCGAGTTGATCAGTAAAATTTGCAATTCAGTCTGTAACGGTTAAGGGGGACAGCTATGATACATCCATCATTGGACGTACTTGTAGATAAAGTTGACAGTAAATATACTTTAGTGGTTTTGGCCGCCAAGCGGGCCCGTGAACTAATGAATGGTGAAGCGGCGACGGTGGACAGCCGTTCCAACAAACGGGTTACGGTTGCCCTGGAAGAAGTTGCCCAGGGAAAAATTGCTTATGAAAGAACGAAGGCCGGAATTAAATAGGAGGCTTGGCATGTTAAAGGGTAAGACGATTGTCATCGGCGTTTCCGGCGGTATTGCTGTTTACAAAGCGGTGGAAGTAGTAAGCCGCCTGAGAAAGCTTGGCGCGTCCCTGTATGTAGTGATGACCAGGGCGGCGACCAATTTCGTAACGCCGGTTACTTTTCGTGAAATGAGTGGAAATCCGGTGATCGTTGACATGTGGGCCGAACCGAAAAAATGGAATGTTGAGCATATTGCGTTAGCCGCCAAAGCCGATCTGTTTTTAGTGGCCCCGGCTACGGCCAATATGATCGGAAAAGTAGCCAATGGCATTGCCGATGATATGCTGACAACAACGTTAATGGCGACGAAAGCACCGGTTGTGTTTGCCCCGGCAATGAACAGCAATATGTATCTGAATCCCATTGTCCAGAAAAATATCGGTGAACTGACGGCGCTGGGATATCAGTTTATTGCTCCGGCCACCGGTATGCTGGCCTGTGGGGTGGAAGGACCGGGCAGATTGCCGGAACCGGGCGTTATTGCCGAAAAAGCGATTGCCGTGTTGACTGCATCGCCGGAGTTTGCCGGCAAAAAAATACTGGTTACTGCCGGCGGAACAATCGAACCAATCGATCCGGTTCGATACATCGGTAACCGTTCCAGCGGCAAAATGGGTTATGCTTTGGCCAGAAATGCGGCTAAACGCGGTGGGGCGGTAACACTGATTTCAGGCCCAACCGGGCTGGCAGCGCCAGAGGCGGTTGAAGTGATCAGAGTGGAAACCGCCGCACAAATGCGGACAGCTGTACTAACCCGGTTCGCGGATGCCGACATCATCATTAAAGCTGCGGCTGTGGCTGATTACCGTCCGCGGGAAGTGGCGCCCCAGAAAATAAAAAAAGCCGGGGAAGTACTTAGCATTACATTAGAAAAAAATCCTGATATTCTTACTGAACTTGGACAAATAAAACGGCAGCGGCAGATACTGGTTGGCTTTGCGGCTGAAACGCAAAATTTAATTGATAATGCCCGTGAAAAAATTGTCAGAAAAAATTTGGATATGATTGTCGCGAATAATGTAACACTGCCTGGCGCCGGATTTAATACTGATACGAATATTGTCAAACTGTTATACAAAGATGGCAATATTGAGGATCTGCCCAAAATGTCCAAGGATGAGGTTGCGCGGATCATTCTTGATAAAATTCATCAATATTGCCAAACAGCGTATTGATTTTTAGGATTTTTTCAATTACAATTATATCTAGTGATAAAATTACATAGTAGAATACTCATCAAGAGTTGGTGGAGGGAATGGCCCGATGAAACCGCGGCAACCATTTGACGATGTCAAAAACGGTGCCAAATCCTGCAGCAGTAGCTGCAAGATGGGAGTACAGATCACTCTCCCTGGCGGGAGTTTTTTTCTTGTTATCAGAAGGAGCAATTCTGATATTCACCCGATGATGACTTAAGCTGCCGGAAACCGTTGATGCAAGCCGGCGGATTTAATGTAAAAGTGTATTGGAGGCAGAGCTGTGGAGAAAAAACGTGTATTGTTTACTTCAGAATCGGTAACGGAAGGTCATCCTGATAAAATTGCCGACCAGATTTCCGATAGTGTTCTTGATGCCATACTGGCCCAGGATCCGATGGGCCGGGTAGCTTGCGAGACTTTGGTTACAACCGGTCTGGTGCATGTAGTGGGTGAAATTACCACCAACTGCTATGTGGATATTCCCAAGATTGTCCGGGCAACCATCCGGGAAATCGGCTATACCAGAGCAAAATTTGGTTTCGATGCCGATACCTGCGGTGTAATGACGTCCATTGGCGAACAGTCGGCCGATATCGCCATGGGTGTGGATAAAGCGCTTGAGGCCAAACAAGGCGCAATGGATGAAATCGAAGCCATTGGCGCCGGTGACCAGGGAATGATGTTTGGTTATGCAACAAATGAAACTGCTGAATATATGCCGCTTACCATTGCCTTAGCCCATCGTTTGGCGCGGCGGTTAGCCGAGGTCCGCCGGAATGGCGACTTGCCGTATTTGCGTCCTGACGGCAAAACCCAGGTGACCGTGGAATATGAAGATGGAAAACCGGTACGGGTGGATACTGTTGTCATATCGACGCAGCATAGTCCGGAGGTCGCCTTGGCAACCATTCAAAAAGACTTGACCGAAAAAGTAATTAAAGCAATTGTGCCGACGGATTTTCTTGATGAAAACACCAAGTATTTTATTAATCCGACCGGACGGTTTGTTGTCGGCGGGCCGCAAGGCGACGCCGGTTTAACCGGCCGGAAAATTATTGTCGATACCTATGGCGGTATGGCCCGCCATGGCGGCGGGGCATTCTCCGGCAAGGATCCAACGAAAGTTGACCGTTCGGCTGCCTATGCCGCGCGTTATGTGGCTAAAAATGTGGTAGCTGCAGGTCTGGCCGACAAATGCGAAATTCAACTGGCTTATGCCATCGGCGTAGCCCGGCCGGTGTCTATTATGGTGGAAACCTTCGGCACCGCTAAAGTAGATGAAAAGTTTATCGGTAAACTGATTGAAGAGCATTTTGACCTGCGGCCTGCCGGTATTATCAAAGCTCTTGATTTGCGTAAGCCTATTTATCGTCAAATAGCGGCTTATGGTCATTTTGGCCGTACCGATTTGGATCTGCCTTGGGAACGTACCGATAAAGCAGCCGTTTTACGCCAGGCTGCAAATCTTTAAATTATTTTAATTGACTGTTTTGGCCATACTAACCTTAACAGAGGAGGTTGGCTGCTTATGGCTAAAGTGAGAACAGTGTACAGAGTCGGCGGTTTAAAGGGTGAACATTGCCGGGGCCGTATCGAACATACGTTAAGTGATCTTCCCGGCGTGACCGGGGTTGATGTAAATCTGGAAGCCAAACAGGTGGGAATTTCTTATCAGCCAGCGGTAATTTCCGCCGGCCTGATTGAGGAAACACTGCAATCCCTGGGTTACTCCATACAAGGCTAGCGTTTATAGGGGAAGGGCTGATGAATTTAACAGCTCCGTTGGCAGGTACTTAATTAAAATGAGCGAATATACCAGGAAGGGACTCGTTAAGAGCCCCTTCCTTTACTGCATATGTTTTTAACGCCGCAGGACTTGGCGCAAGCTAAGTCTTTTCTTATCCGGCAGGGAGTTCCCGCTCAGCTTAAACGCGGCTTTTACGGTTGCATAACAATCCGGCGTAAGCCGGGTTTGCTCATTTAGCGGGCGTCGATTTTGGTCATTGGCGGTGATTAAAGTGCAAAAAATTATTCTGGTAATGATTAATCTACCGGTAAAAACCATCAATAAAGCGTTTTCTTATCTACTGCCGCCTGAGTTGCAATTTATCCGGGCAGGCTGGCGGGTGCTTGTACCCTTTGGCAGTCGTAAAGTCGAAGGCTTTGTCGTCAGTACGGACTCAGGCAATGGCGATGGTCTGAAATATATTATTGAAGCTCTGGATGATTTGCCCTGGTTTGATGAAAACATGCTGCAAACGGCAAAGTGGATCAGCGACTACTACTTATGCAGCCTGGCCGAGGCAATGCGTTTGTTTATTCCTGGAAAAACAGGGCTGAAAACTTCTTTGGCCTATCAGCTTTGCCCTGATTTAAGCTGTAACGAAATTGAAGCGGCTCTGGCCGGCAAGTCTGATCAGTATTTGGCGGCCTGTGAGTATCTGGCCGGGCATGGTTCGGCCAGTTTACCGCAAATCTATAAACAGCTGACCGGCGACTGCCTGAAAACCTTAAATTATCTGGTTAATAAAAAAATTGTGGTGAAAAAATATAGTACGGTAAAGCAGGATAAACCCAAGTATGAGACCTTTTTAAAACTGGCCATAACGCCGGCTGAGGCTGAACAGCTACTGCGGGTCAGCGGCCACAGGCCGGCCCGGCGACGGTTGCTGACAGCCTTGCTGTCAAAGGGAGTTTTGGCCAAAGCCGATTTGAAGCTGCTGAATATCAGTCAGGATACGGTAAAAAGATCACTGGCCGGGGGCTTAATCGTTGCTGAACAAAAGAGGCTGCTGCGCAACAGCTATGCGGGATTGGCGCACGAAGCCGGCGCGATTCGATTAAATCAGCAGCAGCAGCAGGTTTTGCAGCAGATCATGCCGGCTGTTGTCAACAGGCAATATCGTTCTTTTTTGCTTCACGGCATTACCGGCAGCGGAAAGACCCAGGTTTATCTGGAAGTGGTGGCGGCAGTGCGGAAAAAGCGCCGCCAGGCGATCGTTCTGGTGCCGGAAATTGCTTTAACCAGTCAAATCGTTGCCCGTTTTCAGACCAGGTTTAACGATGATGTTGTTGTTTTGCACAGCAAGTTGTCAATTGATGAGCGCAATGATGCTATCTGGCGCTTGCGGACCGGGCAGGCCGGCATTGTGATTGGTGCGCGTTCCGCTGTTTTTGCGCCGCTGGATGATCTGGGCGCAGTCATTATTGACGAAGAACACGAATTTACCTATAAACAAGAAGAAGCGCCCCGCTATCATGCCCGTGAGGTTGCCCTGAAAAGGGCCGAACTGGCTGAAGGCGTAGTGCTTATGGGCAGCGCCACGCCTTCAGTAGAGAGCTATTACCAGGCGGTCCGGCATACGCATACTCTGCTGGAACTGCCGGACAGGGCCGACGGGGCCAGCCTGCCTGAGGTTGAACTGGTAGATATGCGCGAAGAGCTTAGGTGCGGCCGGCGCAGCGTAATCTCTTTGGCTTTGCGGAATTTGATCAATGCCGCCATTGCGCGGGGCGAGCAGGTAATTATATTATTAAACCGCCGCGGGTACTCTACTTTTGTCATGTGCCGGGAGTGCGGCCATGTTATGAGCTGCAGCAATTGCGCCGTTTCCCTGGTGTACCATAAGTCCGGCCGGCTGCGTTGCCATTATTGTCAAACAAGTGTAACCCCGCCGGATGTTTGTCCGGTTTGCTCCAGCCGCTATATCCGTTATTTCGGCACTGGCACGCAGCGGCTGGAGGATGAACTGGCCAAAACCTTTCCCACAGCCAGAATGATTAGAATGGATCAGGATACTACCGGCGGCAAGCTGGGGCATGACCGCATTTTGCAGGCCTTTGCCCAGGGCAACTATGATATTTTACTTGGTACGCAAATGGTGGCCAAAGGGCATGATATAAAAAATGTCACCGCTGTGGGCATCATTACGGCCGATTCGATTTTAAACCTGCCTGACTTTAGAGCGGCGGAGAGGACCTTCGCTTTAATTACCCAGGCGGCAGGGCGGGCCGGACGCGGCGCTGTGAGCGGCAAGGTTGTGATTCAAACCTATAATCCCGAGCATTATGCCATCGAAACAGGCAGTAGGCATGCGTACGCCGACTTTTATGAGCAGGAGCTTAGCCTGCGTCAGTCGTTATTCTATCCGCCCTTCAGTAAAATAACCAAATTGACCGTTACCGCGCCGGAGGAAGGTGAAGTTCACCGCAGCGCAGCCGATATTGCCGCTGCGTTGACGTCTGCTTTGGCGAGCAGCGACAGTACGAAAATACTTGGACCGTTTGTAGCGCCGATTGCCAGGATTTCTAATTCTTTCCGGATGCATATTTTGATTAAGTCGGTGGAAAATGCGCCGGTGCGCTTGCAACTAAGCCTGCTGAAGCTGCATTTGCGGGCCGATGTCAGCATTGATGTCGATCCGGTAAATGTGATGTAGGCGAAGCTTACACAGCCGGGGAATAGATTTTTCTGTGGTTATATGATAGAATTTTTGCAGGATTGTTATATGAGTTAGAGGGAGGTTTTATCATGGCAATCTTAGATATAAAAAAAGCGGGCGATAAAGTATTAAAAGAAGCTTGCGTTCCTGTTGGCAAAATTGACCGCAGGATCAGGCAACTGCTTGATGATATGGCGCAAACAATGTATGATGCCGACGGCGTAGGCCTGGCGGCGCCGCAGGTTGGAATATCTTTACGGGTAATTATCATTGATGCCGGCGATGGACTGATTGAATTGATTAATCCGGTGCTGATAGAATCTGAAGGCGAGGAAAAAGGTACGGAAGGCTGCCTGAGCGTTCCGGGGATTTACGGTGAAGTCCAGCGGTTCAGTAAAGTTGTTGTTGAAGGCCTCAACCGTAATGGCAAACGCGTGCGAATTGCCGGTACAGGATTATTGGCAAGAGCGCTGCAGCATGAAATGGATCATCTGGATGGTGTATTGTTTATTGAAAAAGCTCAAACTATAAGCACGAGGTAATTGACGATGACAAAAATGCGGGTTGTGTTTATGGGAACTCCTGACTTTGCAGTTCCTTGTCTGGAGATGCTCATCCAGGAACAATACGAGGTTGCCGCAGTAGTAACGCAGCCGGACAGGCCTAAAGGCCGCGGACAGAAATTGGCGGCTACGCCGGTAAAACAGTTTGCCCTGCAGCATGAGCTGCCGGTGCTGCAACCGGCAAAAATCAAGACGGCCGAGTTTGCCGCCGAACTGGCGGCATTGCGGCCTGAGGTAATTGTTGTGGTGGCTTTTGGCCAGATTTTATCCAAACAGATTCTGGACATCCCCGCCCGGGGCTGCATTAATGTTCATGCTTCGTTATTGCCGCGGTATCGCGGGGCGGCGCCAATTCACTGGGCGGTGATTAACGGCGAAAGAGTCACCGGCGTAACAACAATGTTTATGGATACCGGTCTGGATACCGGCGACATGTTGTTAAAAGCCGAGGTGCTGATCGGTGATGAAACTGTCACCGGTGAACTTTATGATCAATTGAAACTAACCGGGGCGGCCGTTTTGAAAGATACGCTTGAACGAATTGTCAAACAAGAAATTGTCCGTACGCCGCAAAATAACGCGGAGGCAACCTATGCGCCATTGCTGGACAAGACAATCGAGCAGATTGACTGGACCAGGCCGGCGGTTGAAATTCACAATTTAATCCGTGGGCTTAATCCCCGGCCCGGCGCTTATTGCTGCTATCAGAACAAGGTGCTGAAATTATGGCGTTCCCGGGTTTATGACGCCGATCTGGCCACCAGCCGGCCCGGCCGCGTCGTAAAAGCCACCCCGGCAGGATTGCTGATTGAAACCGGCCGGGGCGTCATCGAAATACTCGAAGTCCAGCCGGCCGGTAAGCGGTGCATGCCGGCCCGTGACTGCGCCTGTGGTTATTGTATTGGCACCGGAGAAATTTTTGGGTAAGAAGGTGAATTTATGATCGATGTGGTGCCTCGCCCCAAAAAACGCTTGTTTTTGGCGCTGATTATGATCAGCCTGCTGGTAACCTGTGTGTCAGTCTATGGCATCTGGATGGTGAGTTTTGACGGACTAGCCAATATCAGCGGGCATTTGCCTGTTATCTTCGGCTGCCTGCTGCTACTAACCGGCATTGCTATCGCCAGTGGTATTGCCGGGATTGTTCTCGCTATTCTGGGCTTGCCGACACTTGGTGTTTTTCAAGGACTGGCCTGGTCGGCGATTAATCTGTTGTTTCCACTGGCGATCAGAATCGGCAAATTGCTGGATTTGGATAAAGAGCGTATTGAACGTTCCTTTATTGAAGTGAGCAATCATCTTATCTGGCGCAAGCGGATTAAAGTCCGGCCGGAAAAACTTCTGGTGCTGACACCGCATTGTATCCAACAAGAAAGCTGCCCCCATAAAATTACCCGCACTGCCGACAATTGCCGGCAGTGCGGCGGTTGTCAGGTTGGCGACCTGCTGGCGCTGTCGCGCCGGCTTGGCTTCCATTTTGCCGTGGTGACCGGGGGAACGCTGGCGCGCCGGGTGGTCAAAACAATCCGGCCTCAGGCCGTCCTGGCCATTGCCTGTGAACGTGACCTGACCAGTGGAATCCAGGATATCTATCCGCTGCCGGTCATTGGCGTATTAAATGAGCGGCCATTTGGACCCTGCTGCAGTACCAGGGTCGATATGAGCAAGGTTGAAACAGCAATTAAACAGTTTTTAGACGAGGAAAATGTAGGTGAGTAAATGGATGCCAGGCAAATTGCCTTAACGATAATTAACGATGTAAATGCCAATGGGGCTTACGCTAATATTGCGCTGGCCCGTGAAATTAACCGGCACAGATTGTCCGATCAGGACCGCCGGTTTATTACTGAGCTGGTATATGGAACGGTTAAAGCCGGAGCTACTTTAGACTGGATCATCAGCCACTACAGCACCAGGCCGCTGGACAAAATGGCGCCGATTATCCGGGATATTCTGCGGCTGGGTATCTATCAGCTGTTCTTCTTAACAAAAGTGCCTGCTTCGGCGGCCTGTAATCAAGCGGTGGAACTGACCAAAAAATATGGACATGCCGGAACGGTTAAATTTGTTAATGCCGTACTGCGCAATGCGGCCCGGTCGCCGGAAAAAGCCGTCTATCCCGATCGGCGGCAAGACCCGGTTTCGTACTTGGCCTTAACCTATTTCCATCCCCGCTGGCTGATCGCCAGGTGGGCCGGACGCCTAGGGCTTGAGGCCGCTGAAGCCTTATGCGCAGTCAATAATACAACACCATTGTTATCCATAAGAACCAATACCATAAAAAACAGCCGTACCGAGCTTGCCGCCACTCTGACCAAAGAAGGCGTTGTTTTTGAATGTTCGGCAATCGCACCGGAAGGAATTCTTTGCAGTGAGTATCCGGCCCTGGGCAGTCTGCAGTCACTGCAAACCGGTTTGTTCCAGGTACAGGACGAAAGTTCAATGCTGGTGGCGCATGTGCTTGCGCCGCAGCCAGGCGAGTTTGTCATTGACGCTTGCGGCGCTCCCGGCGGCAAAGCCACACATATTGCTGCTCTAATGGAAAATCAGGGACAGGTGCTGGTCATTGATATTCATGAACATAAACTGGCGATTACCCGTGAGAACGCAGCGCGTTTAGGGCTTGATATTGTCAAAACCCAGGCTATGGATGCCGTACAGCTTAGCGATTTATATCCGTTGCAGGCCGACAGGGTGCTTGTTGACGCCCCCTGTTCAGGTTTGGGCGTATTACGGCGCAAGCCGGACTCGCGCTGGCGCAAAAGCGAGCTTAATCTACAGCAATTGCCGGCGCTGCAGCGGGCAATTCTGGGCAGCGCGGCCGATTGCGTGAAGCCCGGCGGAGTTTTGGTCTATAGCACCTGTACTACCGAGCCGGAGGAAAACCAGGAAATTATTACGGCCTTTTTAGCGCAAAGACCGGAATTTAAGCTGCAAACCACCGGGGCGTACCTGCCGGTTCAGCAACAGCAGGAACTGGTTCAGTTATGGCCGCACATTGACGGCACTGACGGTTTTTTTATTGCCCGGCTTAAACGCAGTGAGTCGGTGCAAGCATGAAAAAAATAAACTTATTCGGACTGTTTGCTGAAGATATTGCTGAATTGCTAGCGCCGCTGGAGCTGCCTAAGTATCGTTCAAAGCAGGTTGTCGAATGGCTTTATCAGCGGGACGCCGCCTCTTTTGCGGAAATGACCAACCTGCCGGTTACCGTACGGGCCTTGCTTGAACAAACCTTTAGCATCCATCAGCCGGTCTTGAAAGCACAGCAAAATTCTCAGGATGGCAAAACCAGCAAATATTTGCTGGAATTTGCTGACGGGGAAGCAGTGGAAACCGTGTTGATGCGGCAGCCGTACGGCAACAGTGTATGCGTATCCAGTCAGGTGGGCTGTGGTATGGGCTGTGTTTTTTGCGCCTCAACCCTGCAGGGGGTTATTCGCAATTTAAACGCCGGCGAAATGCTGGCGCAGGTACTCTATATTCGGAAAATTCTTGGTTTCAGTCACCAGACGGTGAACAATATTGTCATCATGGGATCAGGAGAACCCTTGGCCAATTATGACCAGGTATTGCAATTCATCCGGTTATGTCACCAAGAATACTGTTTGCATCTCAGCTATCGCAGTATAACCCTGTCAACTTCCGGCATTGTTCCGGCAATGGACCGGCTGGGTGCCGAAGGGCTGCCGCTGACGTTAGCCATTTCGCTTCATGCGCCGGAGGATACGCTGAGATCAAAGCTTATGCCGGTCAATCAGCGTTATTCCGTCCGGGAGGTTGTGGCCGCCGGAGACCGGTATGCGCAAAATACCGGTAGGCGGGTTACTTATGAATACGCGCTCATTGACGGCTGGAATGATCAGCCGGTGCAGGCCCGGCAATTGGCTTCATTGCTCAGCGGCCGGTTGTGCAATGTTAATTTAATCCCGGTGAATGCCGTGCCCGAGCGTGGTCTCGCTCGTCCGGCCCCGGCTAGAATAGAGAGTTTTGCCCGGATTTTGACAGACCGGCATATTGCCGTTACCGTCAGGCGGGAAATGGGGGCGGACATTCAGGCGGCTTGCGGCCAGTTAAGAAATAAAGCAGGAAAAACCATACACTAACGGAAAATCCGTTCATGTATGGTTTTATTATTCGCTGGCAATAATGGGGATAGATCTAACTGGCTGTTTTTGACTATATTGGCAATATCGCTTATAATATTCTATATGATTCCAGCGGGGTGCATAAAATGACATTTGTCCGTAATTTGGAAAATATATTTGAAAAGTACATTGAGGGATTTTTTAATAAAAAATTCTCCAGCGGTTTACAACCTGTTGAAATTGCCAAACAAATCGTCAAAGAAATGAGCAACCAGCGGTCGGTTGGCGTTTCTCAGGTTTATGTTCCCAATGCTTATTCAGTTTTTCTTAAAAAAGAAGATTTTGAGAGAATTGCGCCTTATGGCAGTGCAATTCGCGAAGAACTGTCCCAACATATAAGGGAAGAGGCCAAACGTATGAATTATACCATCATCGGGCAGCCGGTTGTTGATCTTTTTCTGGATGAAACCACAACCGGCGGTTTGCTGCGAATTGCAAGCCAGTTTACAGAACCGCTGCCGGCGGAAATAGAAGATACTTCCGCTGAAGCTTCTCTGGGGGATACCAGAGTTTTTGATAAGCTGACGGTTGATCCCGTCGCTTGTCCCGTGCAGAAAATTTTGGCCCAAGCCGTTATTATCGCCGGCTTTGATCAAGGACTTAAAACAACCGTTGGCGCCAGACGGATCAATATTGGCCGGCGGGAAAGCAATGAACTGCCGCTTACCGATATGAATACCTCACGGCTGCATGCTTATATCACCCTTGAGGATGGCCGGCATGTCCTGCATGATGCCAGGAGCCTCAACGGCACTTATGTGAACGGGCAGCGCATTACCCGCCGGCAGCTCTGCGCCGGCGATAAAATAAAGATAGGCAACACTATCATTTTGTACAATCAGGAAGGCTGAAATTCCGGCTTGCATAAATGCAGCCAGCGGCTTGCGCGTTTGCCGGAGTCAAGCTGGTTTCAACGATGTGAGGTGAACTGAAATTGCCGATAAAAGTGCTGATTCCTGCGCTGCTGAGCATTATCCTGCAATATTGTTTAGTTGTACTTATTTATTACTTTTTATTCCGCATCATAAAAATGCTGTATTTAGAGTTAAAGGCTGATCCAAGTCCGGCGCTGTCTTTCCAGCCGGCCGGTTTACCGCCGCAGCGCGCCAGCTTACTGGTACTGGACAGCGGGAGCAGCAATCTGCAAGCTTTCCGGTACTATATCGGCGAAACAATGACCGTTGGCCGGAACAGCTCCAATGACCTGATTATTGATGATGGTTTTGTATCCTATGATCATGCCTGCATCTCACAGTACAAGGCTGGTTACTGGCTGACCGATTTAAACAGCACCAACCGGACTTATCTCAATGGACAGCTGGTTGCCGATGAAGTTGCCTTACATCATGGAGATATTATAAAAATTGGTACGGTTACTTTTAAATTTGAGAGGTGACGGGTATTGCTGGTATTCGCTAAATCTGACATTGGTCTAATCCGGCAAACCAACGAGGATAGTTATGCTTGTATTCATCCAGTTTTGTTTTTAGTCGCTGACGGCATGGGCGGGCATGTGGCCGGGGAAGTCGCCAGTAAACTGGCAGCCCAGGCTGTCAGTGATTACTGGCAGCAAAATTCACCAGTTCGTTCAGCGCCGGAGCTCTTGCTGGAGCAAGCGATCACAAAAGCAAATGAATTGATTTTTCAACTGTCTAAATCAAGAGACGACTATGCCGGAATGGGTACTACAGTCAGCGTCGTTTATCTTGAAGATACAAACGTATTTTGGGGTCATGTTGGCGACAGCAGAATATATTTATTGAGAGATCATCAATTATGCCAGCTTACGAATGATCATTCTCTGGTTTGGGAACTGGTTCAGAGCGGCAATATCACCAAAGCACAAGCCCATACGCATCCCCAGCGCAATATGCTGACGCGCGCTGTCGGCGCCAGTAAAACCATCCAGGTGGATATTGGAACAACCATCTGGCGAAAGGGCGATTGCCTGTTGCTATGCACCGACGGCTTAACCAATATGCTTGATGAGCAGGAAATATGCCGGATCATTACAGCAGAATACCAGGATGGACAAAAAGCGGTCAATGCCTTAATCACTGCAGCCAATCAAGCAGGCGGCCTGGATAATGTGACCGCTATCCTGCTGAAAAATGAGGAAGTGTGATGATGGCTGCTGACTACCATGAGGAACGGTTCCTGATCGGCATTGCCAGCCTGGTTGCTGTTGGCGGTCTGCTGACCGTAGAGCTGGCCAGCGGGTTTATTGATTATTTGGCGCTGGCTGTAATTTTAGGGTTAATTTTAGTGTGGTTTGCCGTTCCTTGGCTGATCAGAGCCAACGGACATCAGGGAGATCCGCTGTTCTTACCGCTGGCCGTTTTACTGGTCAGCATTGGCCTGACGCTGATTTTCCGGCTCAAACCGCGCCTCTTTATCTATCAGGCGGTATGGGTTGCAGTCGGGCTGGGTGCATTCTTTTTTTCCGCCTTTTTTTTTCGGCAATTGGAAAAGCTGGCTGATTATAAATATATCTGCGGGCTGTTTGGCGTGCTGCTTTTATTGACGGCAATACTTTTCGGAGCAGATATTGGCGGGAATAAGAACTGGGTAATTCTTGGCCCGGTCAGCTTTCAGCCTTCAGAATTCGCCAAATTATTTATTGTAGTTTTTTTGGCGGCTTACTTAAATGACCGCCGGGAAATTCTGGCCCTGGTCAATCAGAAATACGGGCCGTTAACCTTGCCGCCGCTGCGGTTTATCGCCCCGCTCCTGGCGGTATGGGGCCTGACCATGCTGATATTTGTCCTGCAGCGCGATTTAGGCTCGGCCCTGCTGTTTTTCGGCATCGCCCTGATCATGACTTATATGGCCAGCGGCCAGCTAAACTATCTTTTGTTTGGCGGCTGCCTGTTTCTGGCAGGTGCTCTGGTCTGTTACAGTTTATATTCCCATGTCCAGGTCAGAGTGGATATCTGGCTGAACCCCTGGGCTGATCCCAGCGGCAAAGCCTTTCAAATTGTTCAATCCCTGTTTGCACTGGGATCAGGCGGTATTTTAGGCAGCGGCCTGATGGCGGGATTTCCTGACCTGATTCCTGAAGTCCATACCGATTTTATCTTTGCGGCAGTTGGCGAGGAATTAGGTCTGACCGGCACAGCCGCAATTATGCTGATTTATATGATTGTCGTTGGCCGCGCTTTTCAAGCGGCAATCACGGCCGAAAAAACCTTTGCCTCACTGGTCGCCGCCGGCCTGGCGGCGGCGACGGCGCTGCAGGTTTTTATCATTGTCGGCGGAGTAACCAAATTTTTGCCGCTAACCGGCATTACACTGCCTTTTATCAGCTATGGCGGAAGCTCAATGGTAGCCAACTTTATTGTTTTAGGTGTATTATTTGCGATATCAGAAAAGAGGCCGCAGCATGCAAAACGGTGATTTGGCAAAAAATATCCGCCGGGTTGCCTATGGTTTGATTTTTTTGCTTGTCCTATTGTTTGTTCATATCTCTTATCTTCAGATCATTCAAGGCAGCTTTTATGCCTCGCATCCGCTTAATCGCCGCAGCATCGAATACAGCAAAACAGTGGCGCGGGGAACTGTGTTTGACCGTAATGGCCAAAAGCTGGCGGTCAGTGAAAAAACTGACCACAATGGTTTTAAAAGATTCTATCCTTATGGGGCATTAACGGCGCATTTGGTTGGCTATGACAGCGCCAGGCTGGGCAAAGCCGGACTGGAAAGCTCCCATAACGGTTATTTGTCCGGCATTGACAGCCCGCTCCGGGGCTTAGGGCCGGTAAGCAGGCTCTTTACCCGCAGCCAGGTGCATCATATCGCGCTGACCATTGATATTGATTTGCAAAAAGCCGCCGATCAGGCGCTGGGTGACAAACGGGGCGCAATCGTGGTGCTGGAGCCGCATACCGGGGCAATACTGGCAATGGTCAGTAAGCCCGGTTTTGATCCTAATGACATCGACAGCCGCTGGGACCAGCTGTCCGGTTCGGCGGCAAGCCCATTGCTTAACCGGGCTACCGGCGGTTTATACCCGCCGGGGTCAATCATTAAACCACTGATTGCCGAGGCTGGCTTAACCGAGCATATTGTTGATTTACAGCAAAAGTTCAATTGTACAGGAGCGCTTGTCAGCGGCCCGGACTACCGTTTACCGGAAACCAATGCTAAGGCGCATGGTGAAATTAATTTAGCCCAGGCTTTGGCAGTTTCCTGTAATGTAACTTTTGGTAAAATCGCGATCGATTTAGGCAATACTAAAATTGCAAATGCTTTTGCCCGCTTTGGCTTCAATCAAAGCACCGGCCCGGATTTGCAGGAAACAGCCAGCCGGTTGCCGGAGTTTGGCCGGCTGGCCGACGGCGATTTAGCCCAAACCGGTATCGGGCAGGGCAGTCTACTGGTTACGCCGCTCAGGATGGCGCTTCTGGCCGCTACTTTTGCCAATCATGGTCTGACCATGCGACCTTATTTGATTGATAAAATTATGACAAGTGACGGTACTGTGATCAAGCATTATCCGCCTGAGGAATGGCTTAGACCAACTAATGCTCAAATCGCCCAGTCCGTTACCGCGATGATGGTCGGCGTTGTCGAGAACGGCACCGGCGCTGCGGCCCGGATCGCCGGTACGGCGGTAGCCGGTAAGACCGGAACGGCCGAAAACCCGCATGGCCGGGATCATGCCTGGTTCATCGGTTTTGCGCCTGCCGACAACCCCAGAGCCGCTATCGCGGTTATTGTGGAAAATGGCGGAGCAGGCGGCGCTGTCGCAGCACCGATAGCCCGTAAGGTGTTAATACAAGCATTACGCTGAGGAGGTGACTGAATGTTAAATCGTACATTAGCAAATCGCTATACCATCTTAGAACATATCGGCGGCGGCGGCATGGCGGATGTTTACCGCGCCCATGATAAATTACTGGACCGCTCGGTGGCGGTAAAGGTTCTGCGTCCCCAATTCACCAATGACGATGAATTTGTAACCAGATTCCGCCGTGAAGCTCAGGCTGCGGCAAGGCTTTCTCATCCCAACATTGTCAATATGTATGATGTTGGCCGCGATGAAGATACGGATTATATTGTAATGGAATACATTTCAGGCGAAACCCTCAAGGAAAAAATTCAGCGCGAGGGTCCTCTGCCTGTTGAACAGGCAATTCGAATTGCAATAGAGATAGCGGAAGCCCTGGAGCATGCGCATCAGAATAATTTAATTCACTGTGATATAAAACCGCACAATATCCTGGTAACGCGTTCAGGCCGGATAAAAGTGACTGATTTTGGCATTGCCAGAGCGGTTACTTCGGCAACCATGACCCATACAGGCACAATTATCGGGTCAGTGCACTATTTTTCGCCTGAACAGGCCAAAGGCAGCGCGATTGGCGCAAAGTCGGATATTTATTCACTGGGTGTCGTGCTGTATGAAATGCTGACCGGCGAGGTCCCGTTTTCCGGTGAAACCTCGGTCGGCATAGCGCTGAAACATTTACAGGAAGACCCGAAGCCTTTGCAGGAAATTAACGCTGCTATTCCGCCGCTGGCCGAAGCTGTTGTGCTTAAGGCCATGGCCAAAGAGCCGGAGGCCCGGTTTGAAAGCAGTACGGAAATGATTGCAGATTTAAAAATGGCCCGGAATTATTTGCGGGATGATCAGACCAGGCGTCTGGCGCGGGAGGATTTCCCCACCCAGGTATTGCCGAGGATTACCGCAGATGGCGATGACGGTTCTGTGTCCGCAAGCAACGGCAAGCAAAAGGGCAACCGGAAGAAATTGATCGGCGGCCTGCTGGCTTTGCTCCTGCTGGGTTTTGCGATCGGAGCTTTTTTGGCTTATGGTAAATTCTGGAGTACAAGTGAAGTGAATGTTCCCAATGTCGTCGGCAAGCAGGTGGAAGTTGCCAAAACCATGATCACCGGACAAAATTTAAGGGTCAGCGTTACCGAAACCTATAATGAAACTGTACCGGCCGGCCAGGTTGCATCACAGTACCCGGAAGCCGGCGCTACGGTTAAAGAGCAGCGCACCATTACGCTGTTTGTCAGCAAGGGCGCTGAAATTACCGTTGTTCCTGATGTCAGAGGCCTTAACCGGCGGGATGCCGAATTGCAAATTAAAAATGCCGGCCTGAGGCTGGGGCTGGTCGATGAACAATATAATGACCTGCCGGCCGATACTGTGGTTAGTCAAAATCCCCGCCCGCCGGCCCAGGTAAATAAAAATACCGTGATCGATCTGGTCATCAGCAAAGGCAGCGGCCCGCGCAAGCTGGTCATGCCTGATTTCAGGGGCAGTCCGGTCAATACAGTCGATACCCAGCTAGACAGCTTAAAGCTTAAACTGGGTACAATTACCGAAGTTGCTGATGACAAGTATCCGGCCGGGACCATTACCGGGCAAACGCCGCCTCCCGAAGCTGAAGTAACTGAAGGGTCAACCGTAGACTTTACGGTTGCCAAAAGTACGGCCGGATCGGCCAAGCGGGCAATCGTTCAGATTGCGGTTCCTGACGGGGCCGCCAAGCAGGCGGTTCAGATTGTTGTCACAGATTCCAATGGACGGCGGGTGGTTTATGAAAACGTTCATAAGCCGGGCGACAAGATAGAGAAAACAATTGAAGGCGCCGGTCAGGTTCGAGTACAGGTGTATATTAACGGCATGCTGTTACAGGAACAAACCATTTAGCGGAGAAGGGGTGTTATATGCTGCGGGGCGTTATTGTCAGGGCATTCAATAGTTACTATTTTGTTCAGACAGCCAATAAAGTCGCGATGTGTACTTTACGGGGACGGTTCAAAAAGGAACGCTTCTCCCTGCTGGTCGGCGATGAGGTGGAATATACCGCCACCGGGGAGGAAAAAGGCGTGATTGAGCAGATACTGCCTCGCCGGAGTATGCTGAGGCGTCCAATGGTTGCCAATGTGGATCAGGTCATTCTTACCTTTGCGGCGGTTAATCCGGATATTAACACTGCTTTGGTCGACCGGTTTCTCATTTTGGCTGAACTTTCCGGATTAGAGATCGTCATTTGCATTAACAAGGTGGATTTGGCGGATACCAATCAATTACAGGCTTTGGCCGGATTATACCAGCGTATCGGCTATCCGGTTCTGCTGCTGTCAGCCAAACAAAATACGGGCCTTGAACCCCTCAAGCAACGCTTGTTTGGCCGGATATCGGTGTTTGCCGGTCCGTCGGGCGCGGGTAAATCTACTATTTTAAACGCGCTTGAGCCAGGCCTGGCGCTCACCACCGGCGAGGTCAGCGCCAAGATTGGCCGGGGCAAGCATACAACGCGCTTTGCCGAGCTGCTGCCATTATCCGGCGGTGGTTTTGTCGTGGATACCCCGGGCTTTAGCTTCACCGAATTTACGGATGTTGCAGCCCCGGAATTGATGCACTGTTTTCCGGAGTTTGCGAAATTTGCCGGTAATTGTAAGTTTACGACCTGTCTGCATCACAAAGAACCGCAGTGCGCCGTTAAACAGGCGGTGCAGGAAGGACAAATAGCGCCTAAGCGTTATGATTCGTATCTCGAAGTATTAACAGAAATCAGGGAAGCCAGGAAAGGGTTTTGAAAATGATAAGAATAGCGCCATCAATACTGTCAGCCGATTTTGCCCAGCTGGGGACTGAAATAAAAAAACTTGAGGCTGCCGGAGCCGATATGATTCATATTGATGTCATGGACGGACATTTCGTCCCTAATTTGACCTTTGGCCCGCCGGTTGTCGCTGCTTTGCGGCAGTTTACCGCACTGACTTTCGATGTTCATCTCATGGTAAATAATCCCCAGGATTTGATTGCCCCATTTGCCCGGGCGGGTGCCGATCTCATTACTGTGCACGCGGAAACCGCTCCCCACCTAAACCGCCTGCTGCAAAATATTAAAGAAACCGGCAGCAAAGCGGCAGTGGCTTTGAATCCGGCAACACCGCTGAGTATGGTGGAGGAAGTGCTGACCGAAGTGGATATGATTTTAGTCATGAGCGTAAATCCTGGCTTTGGCGGTCAGAAATTTATTCCTTCAGTCCTTGATAAGCTGGCAAGATTGCGCCATGAACTGGATAAGCGTAAGTTAACTGTTGATCTTCAGGTGGACGGAGGCATAAATGCAGCGACGGCCCCTCAGGTTATCGCCGCCGGCGCTAATATCCTGGTGGCCGGTTCGGCGGTCTTTGGTGCGCCGGATATGAAGGCGGCAATAGCAATGCTTCGCAATGCGGAGTAATCATGGGACTTGATTATTTTGGCATTCAGTGGTAAGATTAATTTCATCAACAATTCAATATTGGCAGCCTTTGGGGCGAGGTGAAAAAGAGGGACGCTCTCTTTTAATTCCTGACCGGCGGTATAACCCGCGAGCCGTATGGCAGATCCGGCGTAATTCCGGAGTCGACAGTAAAGTCTGGATGGAAAAAGGCAGTATTAGGCAATCATTTTGCGTAATATCTTTTTCATATGTAAATTTTCCGCTCTTTAGGCTGTTAAAAAGTAAAACTTTTTAACAGCTATTGTTTTTGCAGGCGAACAACAGCAACATAGATAAGTGATTTTGCGGCTATGCTGCGCCGGACGCGGTGCAAGCCGCGGCTTTTCACCGGTGCAGCGCCAGGCTGCACGCATTGGCGGAGGTTGATGGATAAAATGGATGAACAATATATGCGGCAGGCTTTACATATTGCTCAGTATGCGGCAGGACGGACCAGCCCTAATCCGGTAGTGGGGGCGGTGCTGGTCCGCAATGGCCGAGTTGTCGGGCAAGGCTGGCATTGCCAGGCCGGTGCGCCGCATGCCGAAATTAATGCGCTTAAACAGGCCGGCGAACTGGCTCGCGGCGCGACAATCTATGTAACACTGGAGCCCTGCTCGCATCACGGCAAAACCGGACCCTGCACGGAGGCCCTGATACGGGCCGGCGTCAGCAAGGCTGTTGTAGCCATGACTGACCCTAATCCGGTGGTAGCCGGACAGGGACTGGACAAACTTCGCGCCGCCGGCATCGAAGTTGTCGAGGGCGTTTTAGCTGCTGAGGCTGCCAAAATCAATGAAGTTTTTATTAAATGGATTACCTGCAGGTTTCCTTTTGTTGCGCTAAAAACGGCCATGACTTTAGATGGGAAGATTGCCACCTGTCAGGGGAATTCACAATGGATTACCAATGCGGCTTCCCGGCGGAGAGTACACGAATACCGCAATATCTATGATGCCATCATGGTGGGAATCGGCACGGTATTGGCCGATAACCCGGCGCTGACCACCCGGCTGCCGGAAGACAGCCGCAATCCGCTGAGAGTGATTGTTGACAGTCAGGCGCGCACGCCGCTGTCGGCGCAGGTTGTCCGTGATCAACTGGCGCCGACCATCATTGCGGTTACGGCGCAGGCTCCGGCGGAAAAAGTTGAAGCCTTGCGGGCGGCAGGCGTTGAAGTGCTGACCGTAGCTGCCAAAGACGGCAGGGTTAATCTGCGGGAATTGCTGAAAATCCTTGGCGCAAGATGCATTACCAGCGTTCTGGCGGAGGGCGGGGCAACATTAAATGCGGCAATGATCAACAGCAATTTGGTGGATAAGGTTTACTGGTTTATTGCCCCCAAATTTGTTGGCGGCTGCTTGGCGCCAGGGCCAATCGGCGGAGCGGGGGTGAATTTGATTGATGAGGGGTATTCCGTTGAAGATATCAGCAGTGAAATCTTGGCCGGGGATATTTTAATCAGCGGCTATTTGCGTAATCGGGAGGGACGAGATGTTTACCGGACTTGTGGAAGAACTGGGGAAAGTGAAATCAATTGTACGCGGCGCGAAATCGGTCCGCCTGACCATTGCGGCCCGCGAAATCATGTCTGATGTTAAACTTGGCGACAGCATTGCAGTAAACGGCACTTGCTTGACCGTAGTTGATTACAGTCATTCCTGGTTTACCGCCGATGTCATGCCGGAAACCGTTGACCGTACTGTCCTGGCCAGGCTTAAAGCAGGCGATGCCGTCAATCTGGAACGAACGCTGCGGCTGGGTGACCGGTTTGGCGGGCATATGGTCAGTGGACATATCGATGGACTGGGCACAATAAGCTTGCTGCAAAAAGACGATAATGCCATCCTTGTCAGTATTACGGCGCAGGCCGATATTTTGAAGTTTGTCATTAAAAAAGGCTCAATAGCGATCGATGGCATCAGTCTGACGGTGGTGGACTGCGGCGCCGACTGGTTTACCGTTTCACTGATTCCGCATACTGCGGCGCAAACTACACTAAGCTTCAAACAGGTTGGCGATCCGGTAAATCTGGAAACCGATATCATTGGCAAGTATGTGGAAAAACTGCTTGGCTGCCATTTGCCGGAAACGCGGACGAAAGATTCGGCCATCACGTTGGAATTTCTCAGTAAGCATGGCTTTTCCAGTTAATGCAGCACACTTCATTTAGGGGGTTGGGTTATGAATTTTCATACCATTGAAGAAGCGATTGAAGACATTAGAAACGGTAAGATGATTGTGGTAGTCGATGACGAGGATCGTGAAAACGAGGGCGATCTATTGATGGCCGCTGATAAAGCGACGCCTGAAGCCATTAACTTTATGGCCGCTTTTGGTCGGGGACTGATCTGCATGCCCGTGGCTGGCGCGCGGCTGGATGAATTGGGAATCGGGGCAATGGTCGCCCAAAATACGGACACCCAATGCACCGCGTTTACCGTTTCGGTCGATGCGCATAATGTGACCACCGGCATTTCGGCCCACGAGCGGGCTCTGACCGTAAAAACCATTTTAAATGAGCAGTCTACACCGGATAGTTTAAGGCGTCCGGGTCATATCTTTCCCTTACGGTACACCGAAGGCGGCGTATTGCGCCGGGCCGGACATACCGAGGCGGCTGTTGATTTTGCCAAACTGGCCGGGTTGTCTCCGGCCGGGGTTATTTGCGAGATTATGAATGATGACGGTTCAATGGCCCGGGTGCCGCAGTTGATGGATTTTGTCGCCAGGCATAGTCTCAAAATAGTTACGATTGCCGATCTGATTAAGTACCGGAAGCTGCATGAAACCTTCGTCGTGCGGTCAGCCGAAACCAAGCTGCCGACTAAATATGGCGAATTTAAGCTGATCGCTTACGAGAGCGATTTGGACAGGCAATGCCATTTAGCCTTAATCAAGGGTGACATCAGTGACCGGCAAAACGTACTGGTAAGGGTCCACTCCGAATGCCTGACCGGCGATGTGCTGGGCTCATTGCGCTGCGATTGCGGCGATCAGCTGGCGACTGCATTAAGACGGATTGAAAGCGAAGGCCGGGGCGTGCTTTTATACATGCGCCAGGAAGGCCGGGGTATCGGCCTGGCCAATAAAATCAGGGCTTATGCCCTGCAGGACAAAGGCAAGGATACCGTGGAAGCCAACGAACTTCTCGGTTTTGCGCCTGACTTGCGCGATTATGGCATTGGCGCTCAAATATTGGCTGATTTGGGGCTGACAAGCATCAGATTGTTGACGAACAATCCCAAAAAGCGGGCTGGCCTGGAAGGTTATGGTTTGATGATCACGGAAAGAGTTCCACTGGAGATCCAGGCCAACCGTTTTAACAAGAAATATTTATCGGCCAAAAAGACAAAATTAGGGCATATGCTCAAACAATATGAGGAGGCTTAATCATGGCAAAAGTTTTTGAAGGACAGCTAGTGGCGGAAGGATTGAAAATCGGGATTGTGGTAGCCCGATTTAATGAGTTTATTACCAACAAACTGCTGGGCGGAGCAATTGACGGTCTTAAGCGGCATGGCGTTCTCGAGGACGATATTGCAGTCGCTTGGGTGCCGGGCGCCTTTGAGATCCCGCTGGTTGCCAAGAAAATGGCGGAAAGCAAAAAGTATCAGGCTGTGATTTGCCTGGGAACTGTTATCCGGGGCAGTACACCTCATTTTGATTATGTTTGCGCCGAAGTGAGCAAGGGCGTGGCGCAAGTGGGCCTGTCTTCAGGAATTCCCGTCATATTCGGCGTCCTTACCACCGAATCTATTGAGCAGGCAATCGAACGTTCCGGTACGAAAGCGGGCAATAAAGGGTTTGATGCCGCATTATCGGCGATTGAGATGGCTAATTTATTGAATCATCTGTAATTTATTTCCAGGAAATATAGTAGGTGATAGAATGAAAATTGGCGTTATAAGTGATACCCATGGTTGCGCTGAAACCTGGGTTAAGGTAAATGAAAAATTTTTCAGGGATGTTGACTTTATCATCCATGCCGGCGACGTTTTGTATCATGGACCGCGCAACAGCATTCCCGGTGAGTATAACCCGGGGCGGCTGGCCGAGCTTATCAACAGCAGCCCGGTGCCGGTGATTATTGCCTGCGGCAATTGCGACGCCGAAGTTGACGGCATGGTATTAAATGTGCCTGTCCAATCGCCTTACTGCTATATTGTGCCCGGCAGGCAGCGAATCATCGTAAGTCATGGCCATCAATTCACCGGTGACGGGCAATACGGCCTGGCCGAGCGCTATAAAGCTACTCTTTTTATTACTGGCCATACCCATATAGCAAAGCTGGAAAATAAAAACGGGACGGTGTTTCTTAATCCTGGCTCCCCCGGAATGACCAAGCGCGAAGACGGCAAGGGAACAATCGCCATCATCACCGATACCGCAGTCGAAGTATTGGATGCTGCAACCGGGGAAGTCTTGCTTGCTGAAAAACTTGAGGGTTAAGTAATCAGATTTCCCGATCAATTGACGGTTTGCTTCTGATCAACATACTGTCTCTACAGAATAGAAGATGATTAACGGAGGATCTATGGACGATCATATTATAACAGCAACCGCTCCAGGCTTTAGGGCATTTGCCGCGGTAACGACAAAGCTGGCTGAGGAAGCCCGCCGGCGGCATCAGTGCTACCCGGTGGCCGCCGCTGCTTTGGGGAGAACAATGACGGCGGCGCTGTTAATGGCGGCAACATTCAAAACAGCGGAGACAATTACAATCAAAATTGCCGGCCAAGGACCATTGGGTGAAATTGTGGCTGATGCCACTGCTGACGGTACAGTCAGGGGCTATGTACACCAGCCCCTGATTGATCTGCCGCTCAAGGACGGCAAGCTGGATGTTGGCGGCGCAGTGGGTGAGGGAGCTATTTATGTTACGCGCTTTACCGGCTTAAAACAGCCGTTTACCGGCAGTGCGCCCCTGGTTAGCGGGGAAATAGCGGAAGATGTAACCAACTATCTGCTGGTTTCCGAGCAAACGCCCTCCAGTGTCGGCTTGGGGGTTTTAGTAAGCCCTGAGCTTCATGTGCTGGCGGCAGGCGGTTTTCTTATTCAGGCTTTGCCTGATGCCGCTGATGATGCCATTGGCCTGCTGGAGAAGAATTTGGCGGTTTTGGCTCCTGTTTCACAAATGGCGGCGGACGGGGCAGCCGAAATGATCACACAGGTTTTCCGGGGCATGCCGGTTACTTTTTATGAAAAAAAGCCACTGGCTTTTCAATGCCAGTGTTCTGTAGAAAAAATAACCAAAGTGCTGATTAGTTTAGGCGCAGCGGAATTAACGGAAATGATTGAGGAAGGTCAGGCTGAAGTTGTCTGCCATTTTTGCAATGAAAAGTATCAGTTCAGCCGCCCGAAGCTGCAAGAAATACTGCAGGATATTCAATCAAAAAAGCCGCAGGGCACTTGAATGCGTTGCAGCGGCTGAAACAGAAAATAAAGGACTTGGCGCCGGCCAGTCCTTTTATTTTATCTGCAGTATTTACTTAAATTGCGCGTTGAACTTTACCGGAACGCAGGCAACGGGTACAAACATTAATTCTTTTGATTTCGCCGTTCACGAGTGCTCGAACACGTTGTATATTTGGTTTCCAAGTGCGCTTGGTTTTTAAATGGGAGTGGCTGACATTGAAGCCGCTAACTTCACCTTTAGCGCAGATTTCACAAACATTTGCCATCTATTCCACCTCCTTTTAACGAAGGACAAGACATCCTTATACATAACATGAATATTTTAGCACAATTCACCTGTGGTTGCAATCTTTTTATCAGGAGATTTAAAGATTTTTATCCGGGGCAGGATTTTGATTTTGCCATAAAGAATAAATCGATAGTGTCCGGGGGCGTTAAGAGGTGACAGCGTTGAAAAAAATGCCATACAAAGGGCTTCAATATTTAAAAGGAGTGGGACCGGCCAAAACGGCCCAGCTGGCCAGGCTCGGTATTTGTACCGAGCAGGATTTGTTGGAGTATTATCCCCGCCGTTATGAAGACCGCAGCCGTCTGCAGCCAATCAGCGGGCTTGTTGACGGAACTGTCGGAACGGTATGCGGCATGATTGCCGATGTGCAAGAACGAAAGCCCCGCCGGGGATTGTCCATCACCAAGGCTGTCGTGCGGGATGTCTCCGGCGATGCGAAAATTGTCTGGTTTAATCAGCCGTTTATCAAAACCAAAATAAGCAGTGGAATACAAGTCATAGTTACTGGAAAGATAAAACGTCAGTTTGGACAAATCGAATTTACGAATCCGGAATATGAAATTTTTGATGGCAATGATCTGATCAATACCGGCCGGATTGTACCTGTCTATACCGCCAACGATTTCATCAGTCAAAAATTACTGCGCAATTTAATCAGTCAGGTGCTTACCGCCGGCGTTGACAGTGAATTGGAAACCTTACCGCCAAGCATTATCCAAGAGTATCAATTGCTGTCCAGAGGAGAGGCCCTGGCTAATATCCATTTTCCTATGGATCACGAACTGCTGCGCAAGGCCAGGCGCCGGCTGGTGTTTGAGGAATTATACACCATTCAGTGCGGTTTGGCTTTTCTAAAAAAGCGCAATAAGCAAGCCGGGCAGGGCATAAAATATGCGCCTGACGGCGAGCTGGTTCAAGCTGTTGAAGCAAGTCTGCCTTTTGCGTTGACTGACGATCAGACCCGGGCGGTGGCGGAAATTAAGGCGGATATGGAAGATTTAACGGCGATGCAGCGGCTTTTGCAAGGTGATGTTGGTTCCGGAAAAACTGTGGTAGCCGCAATTGTCATGGTGAAAGCCGTGGAAAACGGTTATCAGTGTGCAATGATGGTCCCCACCGAAATACTGGCGGAGCAGCATTATCATACCCTGGGTAACCTGCTGGCCCCGCACGGGATTAAAATCTGCCTGCTGAGCGGCCGCTTGTCCCGGGCGGGCAGGGATATATTATTACCGCAAATCAATACCGGTAACATCGACATTGTGATTGGCACCCATGCGCTCATTCAGGATGAGGTGAACTTTAAGCGGCTGGGGCTGGTGGTCACTGACGAACAACACCGGTTTGGGGTCAAACAGCGTTCCAAACTGCAGGAGAAGGGGTGTTCGCCCGATGTACTGGTGATGACGGCGACGCCAATTCCCCGCACGATGGCGCTCACCGTATATGGAGATTTGGATGTTTCTACGATCCGGCAGCTGCCGCCGGGCCGCAAGCCAATCAGGACCTTTTTGCGCGGAGCTCAGCAACGGTCTAAAATTTTTGCTTTTATTGTCAGTGAAGTGGCCAAAGGGCGTCAGGCCTATATTGTCTGCCCATTGATTGAGGATTCGGATAAAGTTGAATCGCAATCAGCGACTGAACTTTATGAAACGCTTACCGCCACTGTATTTAAAAATATTTCCTGTGGTTTGGTGCATGGAAGACTGAAAGCCGCGGATAAAGACGAAGTAATGACTGCTTTTTACCGTGGTGAAATAAAAGTGCTGGTTGCAACAACGGTGATTGAAGTAGGGGTTAATGTTCCCAACGCGACAATTATGGTTATTGAAGGCGCGGACCGGTTTGGACTGGCGCAATTGCATCAGCTCAGAGGCCGCATTGGCCGGGGCGGTCATCAGGCCTACTGCATTTTAATTTCGGAAAGTAAAAATAATGAAACAAAACAGCGGCTGAAAATTATGGAAAAGACCACCGACGGCTTTATTCTGGCGGAAGAAGATTTAAAACTGCGCGGACCGGGTCATTTTTTTGGCACGAAACAGCATGGTCTGCCGGATTTGAAAATTGCCGATATTGTCCGGGATGTCGATATTCTGCTGGAGGCCCGCAAAGCCGCCCTGCAAACGGTGGCAGCGCCGGAGTATTCCGGTTATCTGCAAACCTTATTTAAGCTCCGCTTTGGTGCGGATTTTATGGAAGTGTTAAAAAGCTAAAAAAAAGAGGGCGGCTAATGCCGCCAAT
Organism: Dendrosporobacter quercicolus; assembly: GCF_900104455.1. Classification (NCBI taxonomy): domain Bacteria; kingdom Bacillati; phylum Bacillota; class Negativicutes; order Selenomonadales; family Sporomusaceae; genus Dendrosporobacter; species Dendrosporobacter quercicolus. Next base: position 550,788 of record NZ_FNHB01000001.1, on the reverse strand, counting down.
TATGGGAGAGGAGAAAATTTACACTCCTATTTTGCACGTTATTGCAAAATAATATACAGGAATAAGGAAAATTTTAAATTATTATTTTTTTATTGTTACGCACACACTAGTAAAAAATAGTGGGGGCGGCGACATGAAAAATCGATATTGTGACAGACAACTGCGGGGTATTGCCGATGAATGTCAGGAGTTTGAGCATGTCATAGCAGCAATGGGTTATGGTTATTCATTGCTGAATGTTGCACCGGGAGAATTGGTGCGGCGCTGCAGTGACTGTGTTCACTGGTTTGACGGAGATTGTAAAATCTTCCAGCAGGAAATCAGGCAATGGCATTAACGTTAAGAGTACTGGGCAGTAAACGTTTGCTCCAGTGCTCTTGTTATTGTTTTACCGTGTCGAAATTAGGATGATTAGAAGTGTTGTAATCATTACCAGGGGAGAAAATAACATGCACAAGATTTGGGGCTGGGGAGTAATCGCAGCAGTTGCCGGCTTGCTATATTTATGGCATCCGGAGTTTTTCCGGCAATCCTATGCCATTCTCCGGCATGGCGATATTATTGCCTTGGCGGACTATTTACGCGCTTTTGGCATTTGGGGGATTGCCGTTGCGATTGGCCTGTTTATCGTGATGACCTTTACGATCGTTTTTCCCTTTATGATTTTGTCCGGGGCGGCGGGAATTGTTTACGGTTTATTCTGGGGTACTGTCCTTTCTTGGTTAGGCGAAGTGATTGGCGCAGTAGTCATGTTTGTTTTTGCCCGTTATTTTTTTCGCAGTTCAGTAGAGGGCTGGCTGGAAAAAAGCAGGTATCTCAAGCAGGCTAACGATTACAGCGCCGCCAACGGCTTCAAGGCTTTACTGATCGCCCGGCTGCTGCCGCTGGCGCCGTCCGGAATCATCACAGCGGTTGCCGCAATCAGTAAAATCTCCTGGCGCGATTTTCTGCTGGCCACAGTGGCCGGCAAACTGCCGCCGGTGGTAATTAAAGTGCTGGTGGGACATGATATTGTATTTGCCGGTCAAAATATGCTGCGCTTAATTGTTGTACTGGTTTTTATCGTCCTTGTCTATACGGCTTTGTGGTGGTATAAACGACGGTCCGGTAAAATCAGCGGAGTCTGAGAACCGGCTGCAGCAAAAAGCAGGCTGCCTACGCGGCAGCCTGCTTTTTGCATATGTTAAGGTAAAATGACCTGGGTCAATGTCCTCAGATTGCTCCAGACGCGGAAGCTGCCCAGCAATGTAAACAAAGTTGCGCTTGGAAAAGCGGGTCCGACAATAGTAATACTGCTTAACGTTAATACCGGCGGATTGGTTGTGGTGGCGGCGCTGATTACCGAAACGCAGTCGTCAACCCAGCCTAGGATACCAAAAATCGACCAGCCTCCCAAGGTAGTAATGCCTATATTTTGGCTTTGCAGGTCACAGAGCTCATCGAGCAGTTCCCGTTGCGGGCGAGTGGCTATCGGTTGACTGGCGATCTGGGTCGTCCGCTGGAGGTTTACAGCGGCAAGCGTGCTGATGGGAGCTAAGGGCGAGGTTTGGAAAGGACCTTCTACGACATGCGCGATGTTGCAAACGTCAATCAGGATTTGGCTTACGCCAATCGCGGTGGTTAAATTGGAGTTAGGCGGCCGGAACTGTACAAGCGTGACGCCGGTTATTCCTATGGGCGGGCTCACGCAGATGACGCAATCGTCGATTCGCCCGCTTCGGCCAAATACGGCTGAACCATCAACCAGTAAGAATAAAGCATTGCGATCACAGAGTGATTCGATTTCGCAAACGAACTTTTTATTGCACAAATGAGGTAACGGTGTATTACTCATAACAATAATTAACCTCCTTAAAGCTAATTAAAATGTCTATATCTACTATAGGTTATGAGCCAACGAAGAAATGTGTTCCTTATCGGTGGGAATATTTCAGCGGTAAAAAGGTGAATGATGCCCCGGTTTGCGCCAACAGCCGGGAACGGACGGATGGTGAAAATTCGTTGTTCATTAGAGGAAAACCGGCAGGGTTAGTCGAAGTTAACACCGAAAGATAAAGATGAAACGAGAGGGGATAGTTAGGTGCCAATTGTACAAATTGATATGCTTGAAGGCCGGACTGTTGATCAGCGCCGCGAACTGGTAAAAAAGGTGACTGAAGCAATTACCGAATCAGTAAGCTGCCCGGCCAGTGCGGTTACGATTATCATCCGGGAAATGACCAAGGAACATTTAGGGCAGGCCGGTAAATTACGCGCCGACAGCTGAAATCTGGATTTCTGATCAACCCATTCCAAGGTGAGGAGTGGGTTGGTTTCGTTTATTGCCGGGGTTGCCAAAGAGCGGCGCTATCCTCAGGATAATGCAGTTAAGGCTGGTCTGCTTTACATAATGATATTTAATCACTGCTGACACCACTATAGCGATCTTGACGATGCTTGTCTTTTCCGTTAACATATATAAAATACGCCGAGTTTCAGGAAAGAAAGCGGGGAAACCAGTATCTGGGGTGAAATCATGGCAACATGGCGGGGATTATCCTTTGTCCCTAACCCGTCAGCTAACCTCGCAGGCACAAAGCGGTATATATCGAGTTTCCTGACGGGCACGGAACGCAGGCGGTAGCTGAGGATACGGATTAAATAAATGAAGGAAACAGCTTAAGGAAACTTAAGCTGTTTCGTTGTATTAACTCCGGTGAAATAATCCTGGTACCGTGTCAGCAGGTGAATGAGACGGAACGCTACCGGGCAGCGGCGAATCACTGCAAATGATAAAAAAAACAAAAACGCTGGATTCGGTCACTTTATTTGTGGTATTATAGTTGAAATACCTGTTTGCACTCTTAACGAAAGGGGTAAGTTGAATGTTTGAAGCCAAGTTTGAAAAAGAAGGGTTGACTTTTGACGATGTATTGCTGGTTCCGGCAAAGTCTGAAGTACTGCCAAGAGAAGTTGAGGTTAGCAGCAATCTTACGAAAAACATTAAGTTGAATATTCCAATCATCAGTTCCGGCATGGACACGGTGACAGAAGCTCGTATGGCAATTGCCATGGCCAGGGAGGGCGGACTTGGTGTTATACATAAGAATATGTCGATTGAGCGTCAGGCCAATGAAATTGATAAAGTAAAGCGGTCTGAGAACGGAATTATTGTAGATCCGATCTACTTATCACCTGAGAATTTATTGCAGGATGCTTATGATCTCATGGAAAAATATCATATTTCCGGCGTTCCAGTTACTGACAATCAAAAGTTGGTGGGTATCATCACCAATCGCGATCTGCGCTTTGAAACCGATTTATCCCGAAAAATTAAGGAATGCATGACCCGGGAGCGGCTGATTACGGCGCCGGTGGGAACCTCAGTCGAAGCTGCCAAGGAGTTATTGCGCCAGCACCGGATTGAAAAGCTGCCCTTGCTGGATGAACAAGGCCGGCTTAAAGGGCTTATTACCATAAAGGATATTGAGAAAGCGCAAAAATATCCCCATTCAGCCAAAGACTCACGGGGACGGCTGCTGGTCGCTGCAGCCATTGGCATTGGCGCTGACATGGCTGACCGGATTGATGCCACTGTTGCCGCTAAGGTCGACGTTATTGTGGTAGACACCGCGCACGGACATTCCCGGGGCGTAATTGAGGCGGTAAAACATATTAAGAAGAAATATCCCCAGGTAGATTTGATTGCCGGTAATGTTGCAACCGCCGATGCTACCCGCGATCTTATTGAAGCCGGCGCCGACGCGGTAAAAGTGGGAATAGGACCGGGCTCTATCTGTACAACAAGGGTAATTGCCGGCATTGGCGTTCCTCAGATTACCGCAGTATATGACTGCGCCGCCGCTGCCCGGCGCTATCAGGTCCCGGTAATTGCCGACGGCGGCATTAAATATTCCGGTGACGTTGTTAAGGCTATTGCGGCCGGCGCTGGCATCGTTATGATTGGCAACCTGTTTGCCGGTACCGAAGAGAGTCCCGGTGAGACGATTATCTATCAGGGCCGCAGTTATAAAGCCTACCGGGGGATGGGATCCCTTGCCGCCATGGCTGAAGGCAGCAAAGACCGCTATTTCCAGGAAAATATGGACAAGCTGGTTCCGGAGGGAATTGAAGGGCGGGTGCCTTATAAAGGCACGCTGGCGGATACTGTTTTCCAGCTCATCGGCGGCTTAAGATCGGGTATGGGTTACTGCGGCGTCCGCAACATTGATGAGTTGATTAATAATACCCGCTTCATCAGAATTACCAGCGCCAGTTTAAAGGAAAGCCATCCCCACGATATCAGCATTACCAAAGAATCACCTAATTACAGTCTATAAAAGTAACGGAACACCGCCGCTGTTGACCAAGCCGGCGGTGTTTAGTGCTTTGCACTTGTTTGACCTGGGTATAACTTGAGCTAACTGTGCGTAAAGTATGTCCTGTTTTGCAATACTAACTAACAGAGGGAGTGTGGAATAAAATGCGCCGATTGTTGTGGATCATTCTTATTGTCATTTTTTTTATTTCTTCTTTTCCAAAGGTTAGTTATGCGTTTCTGGGATTACCGCAAACCAGCAATTTGGACAGCCTGCAATTAGTAGCTGCAACCCAGGTGTTTGATAGCAATGGTCAGCTGCTGTCTAAATTATTTGAACAAAACCGTATTGTCGTATCGATTAACCGTATGTCGCCGTATATAGCGCAAGCTGTTGTAGCCAATGAGGATACCAGATTCTACAGTCATATCGGCATTGACCCTATTGGCATCATCAGGGCGTTATGGGTGAATATCCGGACCGGAGGAATCACTGAGGGCGGCAGCACAATTACCCAGCAATTAGCCCGGGAAATGTTTCTGACCCAGGAGCGGACCTTAACCCGTAAAATCAAAGAGGCGTTGTTAGCCATCATTATTGAACGGAAATTCTCTAAGCAGGAAATTCTTCAGGCCTATTTGAACCAGGTTTATTTCGGCGAAGGCGCTTATGGCGTGGAAGCGGCGGCCCAGGTTTATTTCGGCAAGCATGCCAGTGAGCTTACCCTGGCTCAAAGCGCAATGATTGCCGGGCTGGCGAGGGGGCCTAATATTTATTCGCCGTATGCTGATATGAAAGCTGCGCTTAACCGGCGGAGTGTGGTTCTGGCCGGTATGGTAAAGGAAGGTTACGTTACGCAGGCTTCGGCTGAGTCCGCCGGGGCGGAGCCGCTGGTTCTAGCAGGCAAAAAAACACGGGTTGTACAGGCCTCCTACTTTATTGATTACATCGCCAATGAACTGGTTGGACGTTATGGTGCAAACCGGGTGTATAAAGGCGGATTAAAGGTATATACAACCATTGACGTGAACATTCAACAGGCGGCTGAGGCTGCTTTAGGCGAGTATCAGGGCGCCGTACTGGTGCTTGATCCGCGCAATGGGCATATCAAAGCAATGGTCGGCGGGCGCAATTATCAGGAAAGTCAGGTTAACCGGGTCATTGCCGACATTCGTCAGCCAGGCTCGGCTTTTAAGCCCTTTGTCTATGCAACCGCATTAAATCAGGGGTTAACGTCCAATTTCATCATTGTCGATGAGGCAATTAATATTGCCGGCTATGCACCGCAAAACTATGATAAACAGTACCGTGGTCCGATTACCATGAAAAAAGCCTTGCGCTGGTCGGTAAACACGGCTTCGGTCAAGCTGGGACAACAGGTTGATATGGGCGAAGTGCTTAACCTGGCCAGATCGATGGGGCTAAGCACAATAACGCCGGAGGATGACAACCTGGCTGCGGCCTTGGGCGGATTAACCCAGGGCGTGAGCCTGCTTGAACTGACCACCGCCTATACTGCCTTTGCCAATCAGGGGGTTTTGTCCAAACCCGTTGCCATTCTGAGAGTGCTGGATGAAAACAATCAGGTGCTGGAAGAAGCCCGGATGAACCAACAATCGGTTCTGCAGCCGGAAATTGCTTATATCATGACCGATATGCTGACCGGAGTGCTTGATAACGGAACCGGTACTGCAGCCAATATCGGCCGGCCGGCCGCCGGCAAGACCGGAACCACCGATAATTATGAAACCGCCTGGTTTATCGGCTATACACCGGAATTAGTGGCCGGAATTTATGTCGGTAACGATGACCGTACGCCTGTCAATATTTCCGGCAGTCAGGTCGCGGCCTTCTGGGGAAAAATGATGAGCAAGGCTCTGGCTGACAGTACACCGCAGTCTTTTGCCGTGCCGCCCAATGTAATCACCGGTGTGCCTATTTGTACCGATTCAGGCAAGCTGGCCGGCTCAAACTGCCCTGAGACGGAATACAGCGCTTTTGTCAGGGGGACGGAACCTACAGATACCGACCGGCGGAGAAGATCCGAATCGCAACGGGAGCAGTCCACGGAAAACCAACAACAGCAACAGCAAAGACGCCCGTGGTGGAAACTCAAATTACCGCGATTGCCCAGCTTTTGAGAATATGATACAATATCCTTATCTCATATTGTTATAATTTGGCTGTCAAGGAGTATTAAGATTGGTGAAAAGACGAATACCTGTATTAGATATTATGATAGATGCGGTGACTATGGCGGAAGCTGTCAAAATTGTTGAAAATTTTATTGCTGAACAAAGAACCCGCTTTGTCGCAACTGCCAATGCGGAAATGGTGATGATGGCGCAGACTGACCCCGTACTGGCCGGTATTCTGAATCGCGCCGATTTGGTAATACCCGATGGCGCCGGTGTTGTCTGGGCCGCCCGTTATCATCAATATGCCATGCCGGAGCGTGTTGCCGGTTATGATCTGGTCCAGCAGCTGCTGGCTAAATCAGCGCGCAGCGGATACCGGGTTTATTTTTTTGGCGGAGCGCCCGGCGTGGCCGAGCAAGCCAGGACCTGGGCTGAAGCGCGTTATCCCGGAGTAAACGTTGTTGGGGTAAGAGACGGGTATTTCACTGCTCAAGATGAGCCTGAAATTATCAATACTATAAAATTATGTAAACCTGATATTTTACTTGCCGGACTGGGAGTTCCCAAGCAGGAAAAGTGGCTGACCAAGCATCTCAATGAGCTGAACGTTCCTGTTGCAATTGGCGTTGGGGGGACTTTTGACGTGATGGCGGGCGTGGTGATCAGAGCTCCGCTATGGATGCAGAAAGCCAATTTAGAGTGGCTGTACCGGCTGCTGTCGCAGCCGCAGCGGGCATTGCGGATGCTGGCTTTACCGCGCTTTATGTTAAAAGTAGCAGTCGCCAAAAAAGATTAGACAAAGGAAACTAGGTATATTATAATAATTTGGGAAAAATATAGCTGGAGTTGTATTTTATTGATACTAGCGGTTGTAGCAGTCATTGTGCTCATAGGAGGTGGATAAATGGTTAAAACGCCTATTGTCAAAGAAGGTTATTTATATATTGCCCTGCTTGCTGTTATAACTGTCGTAGTCGGTTTGGCCTTTCATCCGTACTGGAGTATAATTCCGGGTGTTCTCATGGGTTTTGTCAGTTTCTTTTTTCGCAATCCGAACAGAGCAATACCTTTTGATGACGTTTTAGTGGTCTCGCCTGCCGATGGCAAGGTAATGGGTGTAACCGAGGTTGATGATGAGGAGTTTGTGAATGAACCTTGCAATAAAGTCACTATTTTTTTGTCGGTGTTCGATGTTCATGTAAACCGCAGCCCGATCGCCGGCGAAATTAAATTCCAACAATACACCTGCGGACGTTTTAAGCCGGCTTATAAAGAGTCGGCAGGCTGTGAAAACGAACGCCATTCCATTGGTATTGAAAACGACAATATGCGTATTTTGGTTACGCAAATCGCCGGTCTGATCGCCCGGCGCATTGTATCCTGGGTCACACTGGGCAGTGTGCTGAAACAAGGTGAACGTTACGGATTGATCAAATTCGGTTCCTGCACCGAACTTGTCATGCCCCGGAACATTGAAGTTCTTGTGAAAAAAGGGGATAAAGTGAAAGGCGGCGAAACAATCATCGGGAGGCTAATTAAGTGAGAAATTTTATTCCAAATTCATTGACAGCCCTGAATCTTGTTTTAGGTATGTTTTCAATTATCTGTACGTTTAACGGCGAGTTTTACTATGCCTCGTTGTTTGTTGTTGCGGCCATGGTGGCCGATGGCCTGGATGGCCGGGTCGCCCGCTATTTCAAGGTTAGCAGTGATTTTGGCCGGGAACTGGATTCACTGTGTGATTTGGTATCTTTTGGGGTTGCGCCGGCAATACTGGCCTACTCATTTTTATTAAAAGATTTCGGCAAGACCGGTTACATTATTGCTGCGATTTTCGCAACCTGCGGGGCATTGCGCCTGGCCCGCTTCAATGTCAACACCAGTGTGGTCAAAGGCTACTTCATGGGGCTTCCCATACCGGCGGCCGGGTGTGTTTTAGCTACTTTTATTATGCTTGGCATCAAACCGGCCGGGTGGATTTTTCCGGTGATGGTTGTGATATTCGCCTACTTAATGGTTAGTACGGTCAAGTACCCTGATTTTAAGGGCAAGGGCGAAAAAATCCGCTTGATTCCCGCAGTGATCGCGCTGATCACCGGCGGTTATATATTGTTCAACAGTTATGAGGCAATCTTATTTGCACCATTTTTTATGTATGCGATTTTTGGCATACTAAATACGGTTTTTGGTTTGTTTGATTCAGGTTCCACCGCCTGAAGGTGATGGCCTCGTCTAGAATATATTTCTGGGAATTATAATATATTATAATTGTTGGATATCACTATAACTATAACAATGTCGAAGTTTAAATCACAACAGTTCTTGTTTTAGGTTGTGGGTACCAAAACAGGATTTTAAAGGAGCAAAATCCATGAACTATGTTTTTGACTACATAATGATTCCGATGCAGCTGATTATTATATTCTTTACGCTGTACTACTTCATTATCGCTTTTTTCGGAATCTGGCGTAGAAAAGAAACGAAAATCCTTACGCCAAAGAATAATTTTGCGGTAATTGTGGCTGCTCATAATGAAGAGCAAGTCATTGGGCAGTTGGTTGAAAACTTGCAGGTTTTACGCTATCCCAGAGAAATGTATGATATTTTTGTCATTGCGGATAACTGTAAGGATCGCACGGCGGAAGTCGCCAAAAATGCCGGTGCTACAGTATTTGAACGGTTTAATCTGGAAAAACGCGGCAAAGGTTATGCCATGGAATGGATGTTCGCCAAACTATTTAAGCTAAAACGTAAATATGATGCAGTGGTTATTTTTGATGCCGATAACCTTGTTCATCCTGATTTTCTGTTGGAAATGAATAATAAGCTGTGCAAGGGCGAAAAAGTAATTCAGGGTTATCTTGATGCCAAAAATCCGCACGATACCTGGATCGCCGGAACTTTTGCAATTTCCTTCTGGATGACCAATCATATTTGGCATTTGGCTAAATCCAATATTGGCCTGTCCAGTGTTCTGGGTGGTACCGGCATGTGTATTTCCACTGGCGTTCTGGAGAAATTCGGCTGGGGAGCCACCTGCCTGACCGAGGATATGGAATTTACCATGAAAGTCCTGTTAAAAGGAATTAGAACGACCTGGGCCCATGACGCCATTGTGTTTGATGAAAAGCCGCTGACTTTCATGCAGTCCTGGAAACAGCGTAAGCGCTGGGCGCAAGGGCATTTTGACATTGCTGCCCGTTATATCCCCCGCATGCTGTATGAGGGAGTAAGGCAGCGTAATATCCGAATTCTGGACGGGGTTCTGCATTTATTGCAGCCGCATTTTCTGATTATGTCCACTACCTTTATTTTGGCCAGTTACATCTATCATATCGTACCGTTTTACACCAACATATTATATGAAGTACTGCCTATTGAAGTATGGCGGATCATCATCGTCGGCCAGTATGTTCTGCCGGTTATCGTATTACTGCTGATCCGGGCAAACTGGCGCTCATGGATCTATTTAATTTTGTATCCGCTGTTTGTATACAGCTGGATTCCTATCACCTTCCTGGGCTTTTTGCACCGGAATGAGCGGGAGTGGAGCCATACCCAGCATACCCGCAGCATGAGCTATGAGGAGATTATTATTCATCATTCCGGTGATTTTGCTAAAAACAGTTTGTTGGGCAAACAGGCGATAAAGTGAGCTGATCGGGGCGGCTCATTTCGGTCGTCCCGGTGCGCGTTATGAACGCGTCTTAGCTGCCGAACATAAACAAATGAGTGGTTTTAAGGTGAGTGCTATACTCATCTTTTTTTACACTTCAAGCGATGAGGTGAATTTCTATGTATGAACTAACGGTCAGCGTCGATTTTGAGGCCGCTCACCGGATTGTCGATTATCCGGGCAAATGCGACCGCCTGCACGGTCATAACTGGCTTGTTGAGGTTACGGTAGCCGGGCAGAAACTCAATGAACTTGGCATGCTGATTGATTTTAAGGAGCTTAAAGCCGAGGTTAATCAGGTAATCAACCAGCTTGATCATATTTATCTTAATGAACTTGAAGCGTTTCAAGTTGAAAATCCGACGGCTGAAAACATTGCCCGGTATATTTATACCGCATTAAGGAAACGGCCGGTATTGGCGCAAAGGGTTAGTGTCCGGAAGGTTAAGGTGTGGGAGTCGCCCAAATCGGCGGTTACTTACCATGAGGACGACCGGTAATGAAAGACGTTGTTGATTTGGTTGAAGTATTCTCTTCCATTCAGGGGGAAGGAAAATATGTCGGCTGCCGGCAATTGTTTGTCCGGCTGGCCGGTTGTAACCTGCAGTGTGATTATTGTGATACACCCCATTCTTATGTAGCGGCGGAGCATTGCCGGATTGAGCAAACAGCCGGCAAACGAGATTTTAGCAATAGCGCCAATCCAGTGAAAGTCACGGCGCTGGCGCTTGCTGTCAACCAGATGCTGCGCCAGCCGCATCATTCCGTCAGCTTGACCGGCGGCGAGCCGTTATGCCAGGCTGAGGCTTTACAGCAGCTGGCCGCGCAAATTAACGGGCGGGTATATCTGGAGACAAACGGCACCTTGCCGCAGGCCTTAAAGCAGGTTTTGCCGTACATTGATATCATCAGTATGGATATAAAATTGCCAAAAACGACAGGCCGGGTCTTATGGCGGGAACACAGCGAGTTTTTGTCGCTGGCCCGCGCCAAAGACGTATTTGTCAAGCTGGTCATTGAAGAAGGCATGGATATCAGGCATTTTGATCAGGCGGTAAAATTAATTGCTGATATCGGCCGGGACATTCTATTGGTTTTGCAGCCGGTATCGCCGTTGAATGGCTGTAAGGCAATTGTCCCGGAGAAGATCATTGAAGTTCATAACAGAGCGCTGCTACGGCTGGAAAATGTTCGTGTAATACCCCAGACCCATAAATTTATTGGGCAACTATAAACAATTTGCGGAGTGATGAATTTGCGTATTTTATTAACAAATGATGACGGTATTGGCGCCCCGGGGATTCAGGCGCTATGGCGAGCTTTGAGCAACATCGGCCAGGTAACCGTGGTGGCGCCGGATGCCGAACGCAGTGCAACCAGCCAGGCCATTACGGTGCATCAGCCGATCAGGGTGGACGAATACTGCATTACCGAACCAAAGCTTTGCGCCTGGCGTGTTGGCGGAACTCCCACCGATTGTGTTAAAATTGCGGTAGAGGAATTGCTGCCGGCAAAACCGGATATCGTGGTATCAGGCATAAATCTTGGTCCCAATCTGGGCACTGATGTGTTATATTCAGGTACAGTAAGCGCCGCTATTGAAGGAGCCTTATATGGAATTCCGGCAATTGCCGTTTCACTGGATACCTGGCAGAACGGCGATTTCAGCATAGCTGCGGGTTTTGCAGCCAAGCTGGCTCAGACGGTAGTGCAAAAAAAGCTGCCGCCAAACACACTGCTGAATGTTAATGTTCCGGCCGTAGCCGCTGATCAGATTAGTGGCGTGGCGGTTACCAAACTGGGGGTGCGTCAGTATGCAAATACTTTTGAACGCCGCCAGGATCCGCGCGGTCGTCAATATTACTGGATGGGCGGACAGATTGTGGAAAATGACAATGACGCCGATACCGATATTGTCGCCATCAAAAACAAGCAGATTTCTGTTACTCCCATCCATTTTGACCTGACCAATTACGGTTTGATGAATATGCTAAGTGACTGGCAGCTAAATTAAATTTGTCATATTGGGTATATTTGGCTGAATTTCGCATAAATTTTCAGTAAAACTCCGGGGAGGGAATTTATGTGGCCAAAGTGACCGGACGAAAACGCTATGGCACACAGCCCCAAAGGGCAGCAGGCATTGCTGTACCTGTTTTTCAGGGACTGGTCGTGAGTTTAGTGGTTTCTGTAATTAGTGTGGTTTTCTTGTCGTTTATCACATTAACTTCTGACAGCACCTTTGTTGAGGCTTATCTAAAATATATTATGGTTGCTGTAACCATGGTCAGTATATTTATCGGCAGCGCTTTTGCAACAAGTAAGGTTGAATCGCGGGCATTGCTGGTCGGGATGGCGGTAGGCTGCATATATGTACTGATTTCAGTGGGGATAGGCCTGGAGATTACCAACGATTCTATCACCTGGCCGGTGTTAGCCAACAAGTTCTTAGCCGGTTTGGCGGCCGGGGCGCTTGGCGGTGTGATTGGCGTTAATTTGTGAGAGAAGCTTTGGCGGCAAAGCTTCTTTTTTTACGTTTTTAAAAAGATGAAATATGTAGTATAATAAAATTGGGTTTTTTTTACTGGATTGTAATTATTGGATAAGGGTGATAAATATGATTAAAATTGCAATTATCGGCGGAACCGGCGTCTATGACCCGAATATTTTAAAAAATATCAGAACTGAAGAGCTTGCTACGCCTTACGGTTCTGTCCGGTTTAACGCCGGGGTGTACGCCGGCAAGGAAGTTGCCTTTTTGCCGCGGCACGGCAGCAAGCATTCCATTCCGCCGCATTTAATTAATTACCGGGCAAATATATGGGCGTTAAAAAAACTGGGGGTCGAGCATATCATTGCCACTACTGCGGTAGGTTCATTGAACATTGCCATGAAGCCCGGCGATTTTGTCCTTGTTGATCAATTCTTGGATTTTACCAAAGGCCGGGTGAGCACCTTTTATGAAGGGGGCGAACGGGGCGTGGTGCATGTAGACCTTACTGCGCCTTATTGTCCGGTTTTGCGCAATACGGTTAGTAAAGCCGCCGGCATTCTTGATCTTTCCATCCATGAACACGGCGTATATGTCTGCACGGAAGGGCCGCGCTTTGAGACTCCGGCTGAAATAAAGATGTTTGCCCGCCTGGGCGGTGATCTGGTCGGGATGACAAATGTACCTGAAGCTGTTCTGGCCAGGGAGGCGGAAATTTGTTATTCCACAGTGTCGATGGTCACGAACTATGCGGCCGGCATTTCCGAGCAGGCCCTGACCCACGGTGAGGTGCTCGAAACAATGGCTGCGAATGCCGAGCATATCAAAAAGCTGATCATGAAGTCCATCGAGCTTATTGACCTTAGCCCCGCAGACTGCGGCTGCGCCAAGGCACTGGCCGAGTATGGCGGGTTTAAACTTTAAGAAGAGGTGAACTTATGCATTCAATGACCTGGGATAAAAATTGCCTGACCTTGTTAAATCAAACAAAACTGCCGGGCCGGGTTGAATATATCAGGTGCAGTGATTATCAGACTGTGGCTGAAGCAATTAGACGCCTGGAGGTAAGGGGCGCTCCGGCTATCGGCGCTGCGGCCGCCTATGGCCTGGTAATCGGCGCCCGTCAGCTGGCCGAGGGATCAGGCGATTTTTGGTCTGGCCTTATGAAGATTGTCCAGGAACTTAAAGCGACAAGGCCGACGGCGGTAAACCTGTTCTGGGCTTTGGACCGGATGGCGGGGGTAGCCGGTCGCTATCGGCAGTCTGATGTTCAGACGCTGCTGGCAGCGCTTGAGCAGGAAGCCATTGCGATTGCCCAGGAGGACCGGACGGTAAACAGCCGGATAGCAGCCAACGGCGCAGCATTGTTTGATCAGCCGCTGGCCGTATTAACGCACTGCAATGCCGGCGCTCTGGCTACCGTAGGCTTTGGCACTGCGCTGGGCGTTATCCGTCAAGCCTGGGCGGATGGAAATATCACCCGGGTTTTTGCCGATGAAACCAGGCCGCTACTACAGGGAGCTCGCTTAACGGCCTGGGAACTGATGCAGGAACAAATTCCGGTAACTTTAATTACCGACAGTATGGCCGGCTGGGTAATGAAACAGCGTAAAATCCAGGCGGTCATTGTGGGGGCCGACCGGGTTACCCTAAACGGTGATGTCGCCAATAAGATTGGTACCTACAGTGTGGCCGTACTGGCGAAAGAACATGGCATTCCTTTCTACGTGGCGGCTCCGGCATCCACTTTTGATTTTACGATGCACAGCGGTGACGCTATACCGATAGAGGAGCGCCAGGCCGATGAAATCACAACCATCGGCGGCGTCCGAATTGCCCCGGCTGAAGTCGAGGTTTTTAACCCGGCCTTTGACGTTACCCCCCACGCGCTGGTATCGGCGCTGATTACAGAGTATGGCGTGCTAAGAGCGCCTTATGCGCCAGCGATAACAAAAATACAGCAACAACTGAGAGGAGAGCAGTGATGAAATCCATGATAAGGGATATTGGTCTGGCCGGGCAGGGTCACACCAAAATCAACTGGGTGAAAGAATTTATGCCTGTGCTCAATACTTTAAACGCTGAAGTAAGCGCGGCAAAGCCTCTGGCTGGCAAAAACATTGTTATTACCATGCATTTGGAAGCGAAAACTGCTTATTTGGGCATTGTGCTGAAAAATGCCGGCGCTAATGTAGTGGTTACCGGCAGCAACCCGCTGTCGACGCAGGATGACGTAGCCGCAGCCTTAGCGGACCAGGGTGTGACTGTATATGCCTGGTATAATTGTACAGCCGGCGAATATGATAACTTCCTTCATCAGGCCCTGGATTCACAGCCTGATATTATCATTGACGACGGCGGTGATCTGGTTTCCCTGCTGCATGGCGAACGTAGTGAGCTAGCCGGAAAAATTCTCGGTGGCTCGGAGGAAACGACCACCGGTGTGATCAGGCTGAGAGCTTTAGCCGCCGAGCAGAGGCTGAAATTTCCGATGATTGCGGTGAATGACGCCTATTGCAAATATTTGTTTGACAACCGCTATGGAACCGGCCAGTCGACCTGGGACGGTATTATGCGCACAACCAATCTGACGATTGCCGGCAAGACGGTAGTTATTGCCGGTTACGGCTGGTGCGGCAAAGGGGTTGCCCTGCGGGCCAAAGGTTTGGGTGCTAACGTAATTGTAACCGAGATTGATCCTATTAAGGCCATTGAGGCTGTATTTGACGGCTTCAGGGTGATGCCAATGGCCGAAGCCGCTGCTTATGGCGATATTTTTGTTACCCTGACCGGTTGCAAAGATGTCATCCGCGGCGAACATATCAAGCGTATGAAATCCGGCGCGGTTATGGCCAATGCCGGCCATTTTGACGTGGAAATAAATAAGGCGGATCTGGCCGGGCTGGCGGTATCCACCAGAGTGGCCCGCAAGAATATCGAAGAATTTGTCCTCGAAAATGGCAATAAGGTTTATTTACTGGCTGAAGGACGGCTGGTCAATCTGGCGGCCGGCGATGGCCATCCAACGGAGATTATGGATTTATCTTTCGCCCTGCAGGCGCTTTCAGCCATCCATATTGCGCAGCATCATCATCAGCTTGACAATAAGGTTTATACCGTTACCCCCGAGATTAACGCCCGGGTGGCCGAGCTTAAGCTAAAAGCTTTGGACGTAAGGCTTGATGCGCTGACTGCCGAGCAGCAGCACTATTTGAATCAGGCCTGACCGAGGGAGTGAATGACTTGGATTGGGAGAAACAAATAAAAACCCAACTCATCAATTATGGTTGCGCTTTGCTGGATTGCGGTCTAATTGCGGGAACCTGGGGGAACCTGAGCGCCCGTGTTCCAGGCGGCAATTGTATTGCCGTTACCCCCTCCGGCCGGAATTACCGGTCACTGACCTGTGAAGATATTGTGCTTGTGAATATGGAGGCTGCTGTTGTCAGAGGTCGGCTAAAGCCGACCTCTGAGCTTGCTTTGCATTTGGCAATCTATCGTCAGCGGCAGGAGGTCAAGGCCATCATTCATACGCATAGCGTGTTTGCCAGTGCGTTTGCCGTGGCTAGGCGGCCGATTGAGCCAATTGTTGAGGACATTGCCCAGTTGGTTGGCGGCAGCATTGAGGTCGCCGCCTATGCCTTAAACGGTACGGACGAATTAGCGGAAAATGCAGTAAAGGCATTAGGGGGCAAGAATGCCGTGCTGCTGGCTAATCATGGCCTGGTTTGCTGCGGTCGTACGCTCAGTGAAGCCATGCTGACTTGCCAGTTGGTTGAAAAGACAGCCCAGATATTCATTTACGCCAACCAAATTGGAACCGCAGAAGTGTTAAGTGACGGGGATATCGGTGCTATGCACAGGGGTTATGTCGAAGATTATTCTAAACGTCAAGGAGGACAGGCTGATGACTAAGCTTTTAGTAAGAAACATCGAGTATTTGGCTGATCAGGGCGGAGTGCGCCAGGGGGATATTGCGATTGACGGCGCGACTATCGCGCAAATTGGCGCGGTCGGAGCAGACTGGCGGCCGGATCAAACCATTGACGGAACCGGCAAGCTGGCAATACCCGGCTTAATCAATACGCATACCCATGCCGCGATGTCGCTGTTTCGCAGTTATGCCGATGATATGCTGCTGATGGACTGGCTGAAAACCAGGATCTGGCCGGCGGAAGCCAAGCTGACGGCCGGCGATGTGTATTGGGGTTCGCAACTGGCAATTGCTGAAATGATTAAATCAGGCACCACTACGTTTGCCGACATGTATTTCTTTATGTCGGAAGTTGCCAAAGCAGTAACTGAAACGGGGATTAGGGCTGTTTTAGCCAGGGGGATGGCCGGTGTTGCGCCCACCGCTCAGCAGGCATTGGCGGAAAGCGAAGCGCTGTTTGAGGAATTTCATGGCTCGGCGGATGGACGAATTACCGTAATGCTGGGCCCGCATGCGCCTTATACCTGCCCTCCCGATTTTTTGACCAAGGTTGTGGCTCTGGCCCGGAAGCTGGGTGCTGAAATTCATATTCATCTAGCCGAAACCGCCGGTGAAGTCGCCGAATGCCAGACTGCATACGGCAAGTCGCCTATTGCCTTAATGGATGAAGTCGGCTTACTTGACTGCGGCGTGCTGGCAGCTCATTGCGTTCATGTATCGCCGGAAGATATCAGGATAATGAAAAATAAACAGGTCCGGATTGCGCATAATCCGGGCAGTAATATGAAATTGGCCAGCGGCATTGCGCCGGTGCCTCAAATGCTGGAGGCCGGTTTGACGGTGGGACTGGGAACAGACAGCGCCGCCAGCAACAACAATCTGGACATGCTGGAAGAAATCCGACTGACGGCATTGCTGCATAAAATGCACAGCAATGACCCGCTGGCAATTCCGGCCGGGACGGCGGTCGAACTGGCCACAACCGGCGGAGCCGAGGCCATAGGCCTGGGCAAGATAACCGGCAAGCTGGCGCCGGGCTATAAAGCAGATATTGTCTTGCTGGATATGAGCGGCCTGCATTGGTATCCGCGTCATGACCGTTTATCTTTACTGGCTTATTCAGCGGCTGGCAGTGATGTCCATACAGTCATTGTGAATGGCCGGATTGTTTTAGAAAATAAACAGTTAAAGACCATTGATGAAGAACGGCTAATTTACGAAGCAAATACCCGCGGGTTGAGACTTGTCCGCTGATTTTTCCGGAAAAAATCGCAGACAGCAAGGAAACGGCCACCGACATCTAGAATATCAAATGATATTTGATTAAAGTGGCTGTTTTTGTTGTAATTTAGTTAAAACTACCTAGATAAGCAGGAGGGGATCTTATGGTTGAACAGTCCTTGCGGTTACAGGGCTTAAGTTCGGCGGTTTTTTCGCAGGTTGATGAAATGCGCAGAGTCGAACTGTCCAGAGGAAAGGATGTAATAACGCTCAGTATCGGTAGTCCGGATATGGCGCCGGCTCCTCATATTATCCAGGCGCTAACCACTGCCGCCGCAGATGCAGGCAATTATGGCTACACCTTATCCAAAGGCCTGCCGGAGTTTTCGCAGGCCGTTGCCGATTGGTACCGCCAAAAATTTGGCGTATGCCTGGATGCCGCCAGCGAAATTCACTCTCTTATCGGCTCGCAGGAAGGCTTGGCTCACATCAGTCTGTGCCTGACGAATCCGGGCGATATTATTTTGATCCCTGATCCCGGTTATCCAATTTACAGCGCCGGGCCGTTAATGGCTGATGCAAAGCTTTATTCTATGCCCCTGACGGGCGATCATGATTTTCTGCCGGATTTGGCCGCTATTCCTGAGTCTGTACTGGAACAGGCCAAAATAATGATTCTCAATTATCCCAACAATCCGCTGGCAGCCGTGGCAACCAGGGAATTTTTCCGGGAAGTGGTTGATTATGCCAAACGGTACCGGTTTATCGTGTGTCATGATTTTGCTTACAGTGATCTGGTGTTTGACGGTTATAAGCCTGACAGCTTTTTATCCGTGCCTGGCGCTAAAGAGGTCGGCGTAGAATTTAATTCTCTGTCTAAGACCTATAATATGGCTGGCTGCCGAGTTGGCTATATTGTTGGCAACGCTGCGGTAATTGAGCTGCTGGGACGGCTGAAATCAAATTTTGATTATGGCATATTTGCCCCGTTGCAGCAAGCGGCAATTGCCGCCCTTACCGGCCCGCAGCAGTGTGTGGCTGATACCGCCGCCACTTATCAGCGGCGGCGGGATATTATCATTGAAGGGTTAAAGGATATCGGCTGGCGCATTGATAAACCCAAGGCCAGCATGTACATATGGGCGCCGGTGCCCACCCGGCAGTCTTCTATAGAATTTGCCGCCGATTTATTACGGCAGGCCGGTATTGCTGCCATACCGGGCGTGGCATTTGGCCGGTTTGGTGAAGGCTTTATCAGATTTGCGCTGGTGCAGCCGGAACCTCGCTTAATAGAGGCTGTCAACCGGATAAAACACTGGTTAGGGTAATTGGAGGAGAAGCAATGGAATCCATGAAGGCCATTAATTTTTATTCAGCCAACCACTACAGTCAGCTGGTTGAACGCCGCAAGACCTGTACCATCAGGCGCGGTGATAAAAGAGATAAATATCAGGCAGGCGATATCGTTTGGGTGACTGCCGGCAAGCGGTTTGCACCCAAGCAAAGAGTATATGCTGCGATCATTGACAGAGTGCTGGTTAAACAAATTTCTCATTTAACCAAGCATGATTTACAAGGAGAAAACCCCGATATTAGCGGCGTCGATGAACTCTTGGAATTTTTAGAATCCATTTACAATAAAACGGTATCACTGAGCGATATTGTAACTGTAGTGTACTTTACCGAGATCATCGAATAGCTAATGCTATGCTAACACAGTGACTAAAAGTGATATAAATAATGCTAAGCGGATTCTTTTTCATGATAAATGGTACCCGTTTATACGCCTTGGTAACCATACGTATATAATGACCTGCCATTGGCTCGGAGGCATTAAGTATGCGCCATTAATATTCACAGCTTCAATTACTCATTCACGCAGATTGCTTGAAGCAGAAGGTTCAATATTAAATATACCGGCCGGTCTGAAATTGCCGCAGTAGCGGACAAGCTGCGCTATTACCGACATAAAAAAGCGCTGCGGCGAAAGATGTGGCTGAACAATCACGATGGGGCAGCTTTGCAGATTAGTAATTTACACTACCATGATATACGCAATTTATTGGAGGACTAAACATGATTGAGCTTCAAGGCAAGTACAACACCGCCAAGGTGTTCACCGATATCGCCGAACAGAACGCTATCATGCAAATTGAGCATCTCTTAAATCAGGAATTCATGGCAGGCAGAAAAATCCGCATCATGCCGGATGTCCACGCCGGCATGGGCTGCACCATTGGTACGACCATGACTATTACCGATAAAATTGTTCCGAACCTTGTCGGCGTGGACATCGGCTGCGGCATGGAAACTGTCCTCTTGAAGGACAAGCGCGTGGAGCTTGCACAACTGGATAAGGCGGTTCATCAATATGTCCCATCCGGCTTCGGTATTCGGCAAACGCCGCATCATTTTAACGAAAAAATCAATCTGACCGAGCTGCGCTGCGCCAAGCATGTTGACCTTGATCGCGCCGCTTGCTCCATCGGTACGCTGGGCGGCGGCAACCATTTCATAGAACTGGGTAAAGATGATGAGGGACGGCTTTATCTCGTCATACATTCCGGCAGCCGGAATCTCGGCAAGCAGGTCTGTGATTATTACCAGAATGCCGCCGCCAACAGTTTAGGCCGCACGGGTAAGGGCGATGATCGGGTGCTGGCGTATGTTGAGGGGGAACTTTTGAATGATTATCTGCACGACATGGCCATTGTCCAGCAGTATGCGGACTTAAACCGCAAAGCTATCGTGAGGGAAATAGAAAAGAGAATGAAGCTCAAAATCGCGGAGCAGTTTACCACCATCCACAACTATATCGACATGGAGAACCGGATTCTGCGCAAAGGCGCCATCTCCGCACAAAAGGGCGAGCGGGTACTTATTCCTATGAATATGAGGGACGGCAGCCTTATCTGTATCGGTAAGGGAAACGCCGATTGGAACTATTCGGCTCCGCATGGTGCGGGGCGTATCATGAGCCGCATGACTGCGAAAGCGCGCATCACCCTCACCCAATACGAAAAGGCGATGAAGGGCATTTACACCACTACTATGAACAAAAGCACCATCGACGAATCGCCGTTTGCATACAAGCCGATGGAGGAAATTGTTGCTCAGCTCGGCGACACAGCGGACATCGTTTCAGTTATCAGGCCGTTGTATAATTTCAAGGCGGGGGAATAGGCATGGAATGGCAAATCAGTTCCGGGCGTGGTCCGGCGGAATGTGAGTTGGCTGTCGGCAAATATGCTAGTGTGATAGTGAAAGAGAATGCCGATATTACTATCAGGCAGAGGACACCCGGCTCACAGTATGGCTGCTATAAAAGTATTATCATAGAGAGTGAACGTGATTTGCGTTACTTAGAAGGGACTGTGAAATGGATTTGCCAAAGTCCGTTCCGAACCAAGCATAAACGTAAAAACTGGTTCATTGATGTAAGCCCCGTTGAAAAAATTGATTGTACGGACATTGACAGCACGCTAATACGCTTTGAAATATTCCGAAGCAGTGGCAAAGGCGGTCAAAATGTCAACAAAGTTGAGACAGGCGTTCGTGCAACCTATGTGCCGCTTGGTATAAGTGCAATTTCCACAGACGAGCGCAGCCAGCATATGAATCGGAAGCTGGCGCAGGAGCGTCTCCTCAAGCTGATTGCCGAGCAGGATGCGGATGACAAATGTGCGACAGACCGCCATAACTGGATAGAGCGTAACTCGTTAATACGCGGCAATGCCGTACGGGTATACGAGGGCTTGGATTTTAAACGGGTTCTGTGAACAAATATTGGAAATAAGAAGCTGGTATATTCATTTTAAAGAAACCCACTGCAGCGATAGAACATTGAAAATTCTGTTCATAGTGAAATTCACAAAAAAAGTGTAATATCCTTGCAATAGAAATTGTTTTATAAGGAGCAACATAAGTTGATACCAAGCAAGGACACGGCAGAACGTGTCCTTGTTGTTTAAAGCTAGCCAACAAGGGAGGCGTATTTCTATAAATCTACCAATATCCGTCACACAAAAGCAGCTCTTTGACGTACTTTTAAATATTGCGCTTGTCCGTCCCTTATTCATCTGGGGAGCACCCGGTATCGGTAAATCATCCATTGTGGAGCACTTTGCGGCTGCGCTGGGGCTGCCTTGCGTATCGCTTTTAGGTAGTCAGCTTGCCCCGGAGGACATTATCGGCGTACCGCAAATCGTTGACGGTAAGAGTATCTTCTGCCCGCCGAAGAGTATTGCACAGGACGAGCCGTACTGTTTATTTTTGGACGAGCTTAATGCCTGTTCACAGGAGGTGCAGAAGGCTTTTTACAGCTTGATTCATGACCGAAGAATTGGTGAATATACTCTGCCTGAAGGCTCAATCGTTATCGGAGCGGGAAACCGCGCCCAGGATAACGCCATCGTAAAACCCATGTCCAGTGCATTAGTTAACCGGATGTTTCATGTAGAACTGACGGCAAATCATCGGGACTGGCTTACCTGGGCAGGCAATCATAACATTCATCCGCATATTATCGAATATATCGGCTTACGCCCTGACCACCTGTGGACGCAGCCGCCCAAAACAGAGGAACCGTTTTCCACGCCGCGTTCGTGGCATATGTTGTCCGATGTACTTCATGCACATAATGAAATAGACGATAAACAGCTTAAAGTTCTGACCAGTGGGTGCCTATCATTGCACCATGCCATGCAATTCTGCGCCTTTGTGAAAAATATCAATAATCGCTATGCATTAGCTGCCATTATTAACGGTGATCAAAAGTTTCCTGCCGCGCCCGAGGATCGGGATTCGTTGTACTTTTTGGCGCAAAGTTTCCGCGCCCAGCTTGTGAAAGAGCTTCCGCCGGAAAAGGACAAAATGTCGGCAAGTGCTAAACAGCTTGCTCTGCGGGCCAAGACGCTACTAAAGGATTTGGCCGCCATAAGCCTGGAGATCGCCCAAATGGCAGTTGCGCCCGATGACAACGATAAGGCTCTGCCTGACTGGTTTTTGATCGAAGTCGTGCGGGATTTGCCCCGCCTGGCAGTGAGGGATAAAGCGTGAAAAAGGCACATAAGAAGTCCGACAAGCAAGCGGCTGAATTTTTTCAAGAAGGCCTGGAGGTCGTTTACAGACACCCTATATTTGGCAAACTTGCCAGAGCGGCGCATATCTGCCGTGATGAGGGGCGAGCCTATCCGAAAGACGGCTTGTGCATCGTTGCTTCTGCCGGTTATGTCTATTGCAATCCGCATAGCAAAGCCGCAGCGGAAAAATGGGCGCGGGCAATCGCCCACGCTTTGCTGCATTTGGGTCTGGCGCATTTTAAGGAAAAAGCGCGTCAACAGGATTGGAATGTCGTCTGCGACTGTGCGGTGGAGAATTTTTTATCAGACTTAAAATTTGGCAGGCCGCTTGATGAATTTCGCGTTGCGCCTCCTATAAAAGACGAAGACGTATTGTATGAACGCCTGGAGTTTATGTCGCCGGATGAAAAATGGGAATACAGCCATTTTGGTACAGCGGGCAGCGAGGAGGATATGATGTTTTCCTCCAAACAGGAATTTCGTTGGTATCATAAAAAAAACGATTGGCCGGCACTGTTTGCCGAGGGCTTGCAGGAAGCTGTTTGGAACGCAGTGTCAGCAGCCTCGGATGCAGTGCATCCCCGGCGGCTTAATTCCAAATATGAACGGGCTGCCGAATGGTTTATTAACAGCTATCCGCTGCTTGGTGCTATCGCGGCGCAATTTCACATTATAGCCGACCCGCAGATTTGTATACGGGAGCAGATTTCGATTGCGG
The DNA here is from genome assembly GCF_900104455.1 of Dendrosporobacter quercicolus. Lineage (NCBI taxonomy): Bacteria > Bacillati > Bacillota > Negativicutes > Selenomonadales > Sporomusaceae > Dendrosporobacter > Dendrosporobacter quercicolus. The sequence continues at coordinate 527,231 of NZ_FNHB01000001.1, read as the reverse complement.
CGGTCATGCCAGCTATGTTGGAGATTTACATTAATCCTGCCGCCAAACTGGATGATGGGGAAGTAAAATTTGTTATGGCACACGAATTTTTGCATGCCGCCTTGCGGCACGGTGAGCGGCGTGCATGGCGTGACCCGTATTTGTGGAATGTGGCCTGCGATTTTGTCATTAACCGTTGGCTAACGGAAATGGGCGTGGGCGAACGTCCGGAGGGACTGTTATACGACGAACAGTTTAATGGTCTGAATGTCGAAGCTGTGTATGACATCATTGTGACTGACCTGCGAACCTATCGCAAGCTGGCGACCTTGCGAGGGGTGGGACTTGGCGACATTCTCGGCGCGCCGAATGACCGGAAAGCCGATACCGACTTGGACGAATTTTATCGCCGATCCTTGTCGCAAGGCCTTTACTATCACCGCGAGCAAGGACGGGGTTATCTGCCAAGCGGTTTGGTTGAGGAAATACGGGCATTGTCTGCTCCCCCCATTCTGTGGGATGTAGAGCTTGCCCGCTGGTTCGACAGCTACTTTGCGCCGCTAACGAAAAAACGAACCTATGCCAGGCTCAGCCGCCGTCAGTCCACAACCCCGGATATTCCCCGGCCGAATTGGAGTAGCAGGGAGGAAGCCTTAGACGGCAGGACGTTTGGTGTGCTTTTGGATACCTCTGGCTCTATGGAGCGTCCCTTGCTGGCAGCAGCATTAGGAGCAATTGCTTCATACGCCGCCTCCCGGGATGTCCCGGCAGCTAGGGTGGTGTTTTGCGATGCAGCGGCGTATGACATGGGCTATATGCGTCCGGAAGATATTGCCGGAACCGTCAAAGTAAGGGGGCGCGGCGGCACAGTATTGCAGCCGGGGATTCATTTACTGGATGAAGCCGATGATTTTCCGAAAGAGGCGCCGCTGCTCATCATAACCGATGGACAGTGTGACAAGATTGTGCTTCATGGCCGGGAACACGCCTATTTGATGCCAATAGGCGCAAATCTGCCGTTTGCTCCGAAAGGAAAGGTTTTTCGGTTGAAGTAGGAAGGAATAATAGGAAAGAAGCGAGGTCATGCTATGCTGTTAACGATAAATTACCAGGGGAAAAACACACAGGATTTGGGTTACCTCCTGCATAAGAACCCCTCCCGCCCACAGGAGTTTACGCTGAATTACGGCAAGGCGTATGTTTTTTATCCCGAGGTGTCAAATGAGAGTACCACCGCCGCCCTGCTCTTAGATATCGACCCCATTGAGCTGGCGCGGGGCAAGGTGGGTTCAAGCGAGGGCGGATTGTTTGATTATGTCAATGACCGTCCGTATGTCTGCTCATCCTTTATGAGTACGGCTCTGTCCAGAGTGTTCGGAACTGCTATGTCCGGGCGCTCGAAAGAAAAACAGGCGCTTGCCGATACACCCATTAATTTGAAAGCGAAGATTCATATGCTTGCCGCTTCCAACAAAAATATGCTGCCCGCTGTTTTTGAGCCGCTTGGCTACACCATCGCAGTTGAGACCTTTCCCAATGATGATCAATTCCCGCGCTGGGGACAGAGCAATTACGTGAATTTGACGCTATCAGGAACACTGCGGCTCTGTGAGCTGTTACATCATCTGTATGTGCTGATTCCGGTATTTGATACCCAAAAGCATTATTACATAGCTGACGCAGAAATCGAAAAGCTGCTCTCTCATGGCGAAGGCTGGTTGAAAGAGCACCCGCTGTGCGAATACATCACCAGCCGCTATTTACACCGCCGGCGCAGTTTAATCAATAAGGCTCTGGCCCGGCTGACAGATAACCCGGAGGAGGATGCCCCCGGACAGGCTGAGCCAGAAGCAAAGAGGCCTAAGCTTAATCAAACCCGGCTGCGTGCGGTGGTTGACGAGGTATTGGCCAGCGGTGCTAAAAGTGTGATTGATATGGGTTGCGGTGAGGGAAATCTAACCCGTCTGTTGCTCCGGGAACAGCAGCTTAGCAAGGTTGCCGCCTTTGATGTCGCTTTTACCGCGCTAGAGCGGGCGAAAGACAAGCTAAAAGTTGACCGGCTCCATGAAACCCTGCAAAACAAGCTGGGATTATTTCAAGGCTCGCTTGTCTATAGGGATAAACGGTGCGAAGGCTTTGACTGCGCTTGTGTGGTCGAGGTGATTGAGCATCTGGATGAATCGAGATTGACGGCATTTACACGCGTGCTGTTTGAGTTTGCCAATCCCCGAACCGTTATCATCACCACGCCTAATGCGGAATATAACATCCATTATGCAGGCATGAAGGAAAATGCCCTCCGCCATGCAGATCATCGCTTTGAATGGAACCGGGCGCAGTTTGCTGCCTGGGTCAATGCTATTTGCGAAAATTATCGCTACAAAGTCGCAATTAAGGAAATCGGCGATAATGACGATGATACCGGCACGCCGACTCAGATGGGAGTGTTTACGCGATGCGAATAGAAATTCCAAAACTGTGTGTGGTGGCGATGATCGGCGCTTCCGGCAGCGGCAAATCCAGCTTTGCCAAGCAGCACTTTAAACCCACGGAAGTATTGTCTTCCGATTATTTCCGGGGGCTGGTAGCTGATGACGAAAACAATCAGAGTGTAAGCAAGGCTGCTTTTGACGCACTCTACTATATTGCCGAAAAACGGTTGGCGGCGAATAAACTGGTGGTCATTGATGCTACTAATGTTCAGCAAAGCGCCCGCAGCGCTGGGGTGGCACTGGCCAAAAAATTTGATGTACTGCCTGTCGCCATTGTGATGAATACACCGGAAGCTGTTTGCATCCAGCGCAATAAAGCCCGTCCCGATAGGCAGTTCGGCGAGCATGTAGTCAAACGGCATTGCCTGGAACTGAAAAAATCGCTGCGGCATTTAAAAAAAGAGGGCTTTCGCTATATTTATGTCATTGATGATCCTGAGGAAGATGTGGTGATCAGCCGCATTCCGGCCTGGACGGATAAAAGCGAGGAGCATGGCCCCTTTGATATCATTGGCGATGTACATGGCTGTTTTGATGAACTATGTGCTTTGCTGGCAAAAATGGGATACACGGTTGACCAAGACCAGTTTACTGCTTTCCATGCCGCTGGCAGAAAAGCAGTCTTTTTGGGCGACTTGTGTGACAGAGGACCTAAAATTGCCGAAACCCTGAAGCTTGCCATGAACATGGGGAAAGCCGGCAACGCCCTTTGCGTTCCCGGCAATCATGATATAAAATTACTTAGATTTTTAAAGGGCGCTAAGGTGCAGCAGACGCATGGCTTGGAAGATTCCGTCAACCAGCTTGCAGGGCAGCCTGCTGCATGGATTGCCGAATTAAAAGCATTTCTCGACAGTCTCATCGGGCATTATGTGCTGGATGACGGCAGGCTGGTCGTCGCCCATGCCGGGATGAAGGAAGCATATCAGGGCAAAAGTTCAGGTAGAGTGCGGGATTTTGCCTTATTTGGCGATACCACCGGCGAAAGCGACGAATATGGTTTGCCGGTACGCCTTGATTGGGCGAGCGAATATCGCGGCAAGGCCAAGGTTGTTTATGGGCACACACCTACGGCAGAAGTGTACCAGGTTAACAATACCTTGAATATTGACACCGGCTGTGTTTTTGGCGGCAAGCTCACCGCCTACCGCTACCCCGAGGCTGAGCTTGTCAGCGTTCCGGCATTAGAGACCTATTATGAGCCAATCAAGCCGCTCTGTGTACAAGAGGAATATAGCGATGTACTGAACATCGCGGATGTGCTGGAAAAACGGTATATCGAAACTGGGCTGCATAGAGGCGTGACCATCCGCGAGGAAAACGCGGCTGCCGCCATCGAAATCATGAGCCGCTATGCTGCTGATCCTCATTGGCTGATTTACCTGCCGCCTACCATGTCACCCTGCGAAACATCTGGAATTGATGATATACTGGAGCGTCCGCTGGAAGCCTTTGCTTATTATCAAAAGCGCGGCGTAAGCTCGGTTGTCTGCGAGCAAAAGCACATGGGGTCCCGCGCGGTGATCGTTGTCTGCAAAGATGCGTCAGCAGCTAAGCAAAGATTTATGATTCAAGATGGCAGCGCCGGGATTATCTATACACGTACAGGACGGCATTTCTTCCATGATGCCAGTGTGCAAAGCGCTTTGCTCGCGAGAGTGCGCCAAGCGCTCAGCGAATCTGGCTTTTGGGCTGAGTTTAACACTGATTGGGTGTGCCTGGACACAGAGCTTATGCCCTGGTCAGCCAAAGCGCAGTTGTTATTGGAGCAGCAATATGCCCCTACCGGCTGTGCCGGGGTAAACGGCCTTGCCGCAGCAGTAGCTGCTTTGCAAAAAGCGGCTGTATCCAGTAATAAAGCCAGGGTTGTTGGCAGCACAGCTTCTGGCCAAAATGTTGATATTCAGGTAATAGGCGAGCGATATACCGAACGCGCCGACTTGATGGCAAAATACACATCAGCCTATCGCCAATATTGCTGGGATGTTGAAAGCACTCTGGACTACCGGATTGCGCCGTTTCACATATTGGCTACAGAGGGTATGGTTCACTCAGATAAAAACCATATCTGGCATATGGAAACAATTAAAAAATATCTTGCCCACACCGATCCGGTACTGGTCGCTACCAATCACATTTTGGTGGATTTGACAAATCAAGCAAGCATCCAAAACGGCATTGACTGGTGGAATGACCTGACCGCTTCCGGCGGCGAGGGTATGGTGGTGAAGCCGCTTAATTTCGTGGCGAAATATAAGGGCGAGCTTTTGCAGCCAGCCGTGAAATGCCGCGGGCGCGAGTATCTGCGCATTATTTACGGGCCGGAATATACATTGCCGGATAAGCTCACCCGCCTGAAAAAACGTTCGCTTGGCAAAAAGCGTAGTTTGGCGCTGCGAGAATTCGCGCTGGGGATGGAAGCACTGGGCCGGTTCGTGAAGAATGAGCCGCTTTACCGGGTGCATGAATGCGTCTTCGGTGTGCTGGCGCTGGAAAGTGAGCCGGTTGATCCAAGACTGTAAAATAGAGAATATGGCAGAGCCGCCAATTCTATTTTTAATAATCGAATAACCTGATACCTCATCTATATATTATTAATTTAGTGATATATGGAAGGAGGAGCAGGTTATTGTCGAGGAAGATAATGGATATTATGCTGTTAGCGGCTTCCGCGCTACTTGCTGTAGTAAAATTTATCAGCGAAACAGAGAAATCACAAAAAGATGATGATGAAACTTCATAATCACCTAGACATAGGACTTCCTGCATGGAAGTCCTATCTTTATCTTCGCGAGGTTCTTTCCATTAATCCAACTATAAAAAACGAGATAGGGAGATGTTATCAATGTCAGCAAACGTAGAAAGTATGTTTTACACAAGGGTAACTCCTTGGCACGGCCTTGGTGTCCGGGTCGAATCCGCTTTAAACTCCATCGAAGCCATTGAAAAGTCGGGCCTCAACTGGAATGTTATCCAACGCCCGATCATGACTAGTACTACGCTGCCATCCCCGGCTACAAAGCCAATATCCGGGATAGTGATGAAAGAGTTCTCGGCGTAGTCACCGACCGGTATAAGGTTGTCCAGAATTCCGAAGCCTTCGCCTTTACGGATTCTTTGTTAGGCGAGGGCGTCCGTTATGAAACGGCGGGGGCTTTGCAAGACGGCCGTAAAATCTGGCTGCTTGCCAAACTTCCTGACAAGTACATCATTGAGGGGGAACAAATTGAGCCTTACCTTGTATTCAGTAGCTCCCATGACGGCAACGGTGCGATCAAAGTAGCCATGACCCCGGTGCGTGTAGTATGCCAGAACACGCTTAATATTGCCCTGTCCACGGCCAAGCGCATTTGGTCAACCGTCCATGTCGGCGATCTGGCTCACAAGATGGACGAAGCTCACAATACCCTGTTGTTAGCGGAAAAATACATGGGCAAATTGGGCGCGGAGTTCTCCCGGTTAGCCAAAATTAAACTGACGGATGCTAAGGTGATGGAGTACATTGACATGCTGCTGCCGATGAATGACAACCCGACAGATATTCATAAAAAGAATATCATCCGTATCCGGGAGGATTTAAAGCTTCGCTATTTCGACGCTCCCGACCTCAAGGGCCATGTAGGTAAGAACGCCTATCGCTTTATTTGTGCGGTCTCAGACTTTGCTACGCATGCCAAGCCTCTTCGAGAGACTACCAGTTACCGGGAAAATGTGTTCAGTAAAACGGTTGAGGGCAATCCTTTGATCGACAAAGCCTATGAACTCATACAAGCAGCGGCCTAATACTGCGATCAGGAAGATTACACCTGAACAGGCCGACACGCTGATCGACAACCGGCAGCCTTTGGGGCTTTTCTATGTTTCGGAAGCCGGGATTTATATTGGCATCGACAATTCTACCGGTCAGGCATGGACGGAGGAATTTCCAAACTTAAGGAAATGCAAGCGGTGGCTGAACCATCCGAATGCGCTGGTTCCGTCTATGAAAAAAGAGTAAGTACAGGGTATGTGGTGAATTTGCCGCATACCTTTATTTTATTGTGTAAAGCGAGGTGCAATCTATGGTAGTTGTGTTAGCGTCAACGGAAAATATGCCCTATGACGAGTGGCTTGACTGGCGCAAAAAGGGTATCGGCGGTTCGGATGCTTCTGTAGTCTGCGGCATCAACCGTTACAAATCGCCGGTGGAACTCTGGCTGGAAAAAATGAATCAGCTGCCTTATCAGGAGGCCGGAGAAGCCGCCTACTGGGGAACGCAGCTGGAAGCCTTAGTCAGGACCGAATTTACCAAAAGAACAGGCATTGCGGTCCATCCGGCCAATCAACTCTTGCAAAGCGAAGCCCATCCGTTTATGCTGGCTAACCTTGATGGAACTTGCCAGCATCCAAACTACGGTACGTGTGTCTTTGAAGCCAAAACAGCTTCGGCCTACAAAGCCGGTGAGTGGGATGATGCCATACCTGATGAGTACATTTTACAGGTGCAACATTATCTGGCCGTTACCGGATACAAGGGAGCCTATATTGCTGTCCTGATCGGCGGCAACACCTTTCGCTGGAAGTTCATTGAGCGGGACGAGGAACTGATTTCCCTGCTGCTGCAACTGGAAGGAGACTTTTGGGAGCATGTTCAAGCCATGGTTCCCCCGCCGTTGGACGGTTCGGATGCATCGGCCAAGTTTCTCAGCGAACGGTTCCCGAACAGCGTACCTAAGTCGAAGATTGCATTACCGGACACCGCTGTTGAACTCATTCGGCAATACGAAGCCGCCTGTGAAAATGTCAATCAGTATACCGAACAGAAGCAGGCAGCGGAGAATTTGTTAAAGCAAATGTTAGGCGATAGCGAAATCGGTATTGCCGAGGATCGGGTGATCACGTGGAAAAGCGTTTCACAGGAACGGTTGGACGGCAAGACGTTGAAAGCCGAACACCCGGTTCTCTATAAGAAGTATGCAAATCAAACATCCTACCGTCACTTCTCCATAAAAGCGGCGGTGTGAACAGGAGGGCTATATGAATACAGCAAAACTTAAAAACCGACTAGGCGGTAAAGTACAGGCTTTGCAAGAGCCTGCGGCAGAAAGACAGGTTGTGACGATGCCAGCAACCACGTTAGCCCCGGTCAATTCTAACTATATCGCGCTGACCAAACGCACTGGATATTATCCGGGAGAATTTGAAGAATCAACCGTTGTCATTTCAACTCTTCGATATTGTTAAATCCCCGTCTGGCGGAGCCACAGCGTTCACTGTTCCCGGCCTGGCGGGAGATGAAATTTATAAAGAATTGACCGGGATCGTGCTTGACTATACCACGCCTCGCGCTTACTGGGATACTCCCGACCCGGTGGAAGGTACGCCGCCCGTGTGTTACAGTCCGGACAGTTTGGTTTCCCATGACGGGAAACCTTGCAGTCGTTGCCAGTTCAATGATTTCGGTTCCAAGGACGGAGACTCCAACGCCAAGGCTTGCAAGGAATCCGTGACGATTTTCCTTCTCCGGCCGGACAACATCATGCCGATCATTATCCGGGTCCCGGTATCCAGTAAGCTGATCTTCCAGCGGTACATGACAAGGCTGATCGGAAAAATGATGCCGCTTTGCGGGGTAGTTACCAAGATAACTTTGGAGAAAACAACCAACAAAACGGGGCAGCCTTATTCGCTGTATAACTTTGAGGCCGTCAGCACCCTCAGCCCGGAAGAAACTGCCAACGCCAGAGCGTTCGGACAGCAGTTCATGGAAATACTCAATGCTGCCGCCCTTGAACCTGATGTTCAGGAAGCCGGTTAAATTGCTGCAGCAGCCTGGTAGCTTTGCCTTATGGCAGGGATACCAGGCTGTTTGGTCTATGGAGGGTTACTTAAATGAACACAATCACGCAAAGGATGGATGCAATTGCCGGCCACGAAAACAAATACGGCTCGGTCTTATTTCGGATGGGGCTTACTCAGCTAGTCGATGTGGGGGTTCGGCAGCTGACGGATGCTAATGTCGAGGCAAGTATCCGGCAGATCATAGCCGAAGGGGAAATAAACAAAACTAACGGCGTTGTTACGATAATGACCCCGGAGTTTCAATGTGAAATCGTTCGCTGTGCCGCTGAACTTGCCAGGTTTAACACTTGGGATTTGTTTACCTATATTAAAAAATATGTTCCCATTTCAAATTAAAAAGTAAAATCCTGCGGCCGGGAGTGATAACTTCCGGCTGCATACTATTAGATGGGAGAAATATCATGTTTACCAACAAAAGGTACATTACCTGCGGAATTGCAAATGAAATTCCGGACGAAATCCAAGTCATGCTGTGGATCATGATTGATAATCTCAGAAGAAGCACCCCTATCGGACTGGACTATCTGCAAGTTTTTTGGCTATTCAGTCAGGACGGTAAACAAAAAATCGTTCACAGCCAAGAGCAGCCGGAGTATCGTAACGAAATCCTGGTAGCGTTGCTTTGCCAGCCGGTGGAGAAGGCAAAAATCTTTGTCATTGATGATGGCGGACATTCGACCATGATGCTGGCCGAGGAATATTGAGACTGTTGGTGATAACGGTGAAATTCAATCAGAGGGAAGGGAGTTCATGCTATGCGAGTAATGGCATACATACATAGTTTAAAAGATAAAGAACAGGACCGCCATGTATTAGGTGAGGCTACTATTATCAAACGTATCGGAGACAATCTTTATCTTGCTGATTATAATGGTGTAAAATGCACGGCAATTTTTAATCCGTTTACAGGACGGTATTATGTTGATGATATCTATGGTTTGCGCATGGATGGTGAAGTCTGATGCTAAATCAAACCAATCTTTCCGGCATGGCTGATGAAGAACTGCTCGCTGCCATCCTGGAGGCCTGTGGTACAAGAGCTGATGGCGCAATACGGCAGTGTTCAGAATATACTGCTAATCCTCAGAACAGGAACTGGAAACAATCAAAGGAATTGGAATGGCTAGAGCCAGAAAAATTCAATGTATAGCAGAAATAGCTAAGCGGGTTTATCGGGTTAATAATGAGTTACCGCCAGTGATCAAGACTCCCGGCGATGCTTTTAAGCGTATGGAGGATATGCAGTTTCTTGCAGTCGAACAGTTTCGGGTAATTTACCTGAATACGAAAAATGATATTATAGCTGAAGAAATAGTTGCCCAAGGAACTCTACCATCGTAGGAGGTCGAGAACTCTTTCGCAGAGCAGTACGATTATTGGCAGCTTCCATCATTCTCATTCACAACCATCCCAGCGGTGATACCCGGCCAAGCCAGGAAGATATTGATATTACTAAAAAACTAGTCGAAGCAGGTAAGTTACTGGATATTAACATTTTGGACCATATTATTATCGGTAAGGGGAAATTTGAGAGTTTAAAAGAAAGAGGAATGTTGTAATATGGAGCAACCTTCTAAAGTTACTGGATTGCCTAATTAAAAAACAATGTATTACAGTAGCTATTTTATTATGATGGCTGCTGTATTTTTTTCATGAGTATTCGTAACTCAAAATCAATACAATACCACTTGTACTGTACCATTTATACCACCATTTTATTGGTAATAAACTTTAGATATTATTTTATTTTACAGAGAAAATTTGAAATTTCTCAGTGGTAGCATAGCGGGAAAACATGTTACTCAAATAAGCATAGGATCATCCAGGAAACAAACGCGCAAAATGAAGGACGACTTAAAACCGTCCTTTATTTTTTACAATATTTTTTCGTAATTAGCTCCTACATTAAAATAAAAAAATGCATGAATGAAATAAAAATCAGCTTAGACAGCGAGAGTTACACTTCAAAACCTATAGGCAGTGAAGCTGCTCAAATAAGCAATCGAATTGCGAAAAATATCGAAGTTTTGAATTGCCCTGCCAGCATCTATTCATTTGTTTTGGATGTAGGTCATCGTGGACATGCGTTTTCTCCGGCAACATTCTTAAATGGTTCAAGGAAGATAGATAACTTTGATCAGATGCAACTCTTAGTTCTTGACTTTGACGGAGGGATTTCCCATAAGGATGTTTTTGACAGGGCGAGACGCTATGATATACCGATCCTCTTCTCCTATGAGACATTTTCTTCAACAGAAGAAGATGAACGGTTTAGGGTTTGCTTTCTTAATGATATCCCTATTTCAGACCCCAAGGCGGCTAAAATCACGAAAAATCTCCTGAGAACTATTTTTTCTGAATCAGATAAGCATGACAGCGACATATCAAGGATGTATTATGGCGGAGATCAATTACTCTATTTTGATCAATCTATTCCTACAGCAAACATTGAATCTCTAAATAGAAATATGACAGTTTTCCTGAGAGATAAATATACAGGTAACTACAAGAGAGAAATAAAGAAGTTCTCTATGGATAATAAAGTTGCTTTGAATAAAACAATCTGCTGGATATTTCTATGCAAGAAATCAACACCGAAGATTCTGGTGTAAATCCAATTGATGAAAACTCGCCAAATGCTATTATGTTAAGTAACTCTACTGGCGAGATTTCATCAGATATATTTTATCGTATTAATTTGAATGATGATGGCACTAGGCATTCGGCCGTTATCGAAAAGAAAACCAAAAAGAATCATGAAGAGTACCGCTCGTCTGATTTGAGCACATTGGAAAAAACTGTGAACTTTACAGAGAATTTAAATCTGGAAGCAGAAGATTAAATCATGAGGAATTATTCGGTCTTGCAACAAATATTATTTGTATTGAAACAGGTATAAAAAAATTTCACGAGACCATAAGAAAATATTCTTATTATGAGGACGAATTGTGGAAATATAATAAATGGGAAAAAGATATCACTCATGTCAAGAAGTCTGATTACAAACCTAAAAGTTGTAAGCTTTTCTGCCCTTATGCAAGCTCATGCAGTCATGGGAAAAATATGCTGGTAACCTGCAAGCCGAAGTCACATATTAAATTGGATGGCTATTGTGAGGAATTCGTATTTATAGAAGAAGCAGTTCAAGACTTGAGACAGTATTTGAGGACAGCAATAGAAGCTGATGATACTAGTATCCATGTTATCAAAGCGCAGACATCAATTGGTAAAACTTATTCTTATATTAAAGAAATGACAAACTTCACAGCAGCGCTTTCTAGTTGCTGCCTCAACAAATATCCTGAAAAATGAAATATCAATCAGGGTAAAGAAAGAAGGAATAGATACTATTAAAACGCCTTCACTGCATGAGATCAAAGACGAAATGCCAGATGATGTTTGGAATCATATAGAAAAATTATACCAAGCAGGCCAATACCGCAAGGTGCATCCATACATAAAGAAAGTAATTGAGAAAAACGAGATCGCTTGCCTAAAGGAGTATATGGAGAAGCGGCAAATCTCCCGAGAATCAAAGAAGCATATGATAACGACCCATAAAAAGCTACTATATCTTGATGAAGAATTCCTTAGTAATTTTGGTATTGTGCTTGTCGATGAAGATATTATCTTAAAGAGTTTTCTCCCAAGTCATATTTCCGTTCCTTTATCAAAACTTGAAAAACTGGCGAAAGTCAGTACCAATGTTTCACTTATCAAAAAAATAGAGACATTGGTGAAACGCACTAGATCTAAAACAATGTTTACCCTGAATGGCTTTGATTTGGACGAAGAAGAAGGTGCCGGTACGTCAATGTCAGTTGACGTACCGGCTTTTTGTTTGGCTGAACATTTTTATTACCGAGATAAATCCAAGGAAGAGAACTTGAAAGAAGATCAGGTTGCGTTTATAAACCCAGTCTCACTAAAGAAAAATACTAAATATATTATCGTTTCTGCTACTGCTGATGAAGAGATATATCAATATGTTTTTGGGGATAGGGTAAAGTTTTATGAATGCAGAAAGGCCAAATACAAGGGTGTGCTTAATCAATAGGTTGGAAAATCATTCAGTAGATATTCAATCAATAGCAAACCTGGTATTCTGGATCGCATCATTAAAAAGACTGGTATCAAAAACCTTATTACCTTTAGGAAGTATGGCAGGGGAGCGTTATATTTCGGTAACTTAGAGGGTAGCAATATTTATGAGGGGGAGAACCTCAATGTAGTAGCTACACCCTATGACGCTGAATTCCTATACAAGTTGTTCCCTTATGCTCTGGGCCTTGATTTCGATCAGGATGCAAAAATGGAGATTCAAACGGTTGCCCGTAACGGTTATTTGTTTAAAATGAAGACCTATAAAGACGAAATATTGAGGAGCTTTCAATTGTGGATGATTGAGAGCCAGTTAGAACAAGCTGTTGGGCGATCTCGTCTATTACGGCATGACTGCATTGTTAATTTGTTTTCCAATTACCCTCTTAGACAAGCTAAAATAATGGATAACTTTAATTACGATGATGATTAAAGTTGAAGTCTATTTTAACGACTCAGCCATTTAATGGCACTGCTTTTTCTCATTTAACTATATTCTTCAATTAAAAAGATGTTGGACTGAAATCATGTTTTTACGTAAGCATCACGAATAAACCGACCATTAAAAATCACTGGAAACGCCAGCCGATGGCTTCATCACAGATCGTTTCATTAAAAAGTAAACCCTTCCTAACAATAGTGTAAAAAATAATTGCAATCGGGGGGATTACTGTGTATATAAATTACGTTTTTGAGCTTTCTATGGTGTTGGATAATGAGAAATTCCAAAAATTATTAACTCGATCCTATAACCAAACAGAATATTTGGATGACAATAAATATGTTGACCAGACGTTGGCATCCAAGGGAATAGTTGTGACTTATCACGACAAGCAATATAAAAAGAAAGTTCAACTTACTATAAACCCAAGTGTTATGCTAGCTGGCGGAGATCTTGATTCAGATAAGTTAATCCATAAGCTGGAGCGATGTGTTCATGATTATTTCGGTTTAAAGTACAATCTTAACGATTTTAATTTGAAAAGAATGATTGTTATGGCAGATATTAATATCGGCAACCGGGAGAAAGTGTCCGCATATATAAAAGTTTTGCAGAGAATCGGCAAGATAAAGGGATTCGCCCATCAAATGATGAGTGCCTTAATGAAAGTGCCAGCTTCTGTTTGGATGGAAATAGCAACGGCATTAATTTTCTAATTTATGATTTAAAAGAAGTACTCGCGAATCGAATTAAAGAAGTTGAAGCCAATCGTAAGAGACTGAAGTCTATAATGGAAAGTTCCGAAGGTATTTTAAGGGCTGAAGTTCGGTTGACAGAACCTAAATCAATTCGGGCATACACAGATAAAACTGATACGTCCAAGCAAATAGCGGTGTTAGCAAAAAATAGTCGAGATATATTTTTAGCTACTTTTGTGCGTGTAGTCCCTTTTGGTGATTTTTATAAAAAAGATACGGCTACAAAAATTATTCAAAAGGAAGTACAAGACATGACACTTAGACGGCGAATGCTACGACTGATGGCACTAATACCAAAGAAAAAATCTCTGTATCTCGCCCAAAAAGAAATGAATGACAGAAATATCGAAAAAATAATAGCAATGTTTACCAAAATTAACGTATCGCCCGTGACGATCAGTAAACGGCATGAAGCGAAATATCTAAAAAATTTATATAGCTTTTTATTGTAATAAATTATAAAAATATAGAAGGGAATGGTTGTAAATGGTAATGAAAAATGGAAAGTTGGTTAATACATATATTAGAACTTTATATTCAGTGGGTTTTGATCATTCGATACTAAAAAAGATTTAAGGACTTCAGTTAATTATGAAATGGCTACATTCTTATATCTGGTAGCTATGGCAGTTATAGATGGCAAATATGCTGAGCAACAAATATTGGCGGTCCTTCAGTGCAATAATAATACTACGCTTATCTTTGAATACAAGCCTGATCAATATAATCAAATGGATAGCTACTTGACAATTAACAAAAACAATGAAACGATCTCATTTAAATTCAAAACTCACATATATAGGGTAAAAGAGAAGGGTCAAATGGTTACGAAGATTATTCAGTCAGGATTAGGTGCATTTGCCAGGATGCTTGATGGATATTTGCCAGGGATTAACGCAGATGGGCATTTGAATAAAATAGCTGATGATTTGGAAAATCTTCAAAATGAGAATCAACAAGTATCACTAACGCCATTGGGATAAGTAATGACAAGAGTACAAATTCTTGATTTATCAGTAATCGTCAGCTATAGACACAAACAGGTGACCGCTTCAGTGCGGTTCATACTTGCCAGTGAACGATCAGAACAAACTAAAATGCCTTGGCCGTTACTCTGGTAACGGCCAAAGGCATTTACACTTATATCCCTCAAATAGGCACAATTAAATTCTGGCTGTCAAACGCCGACAGCCTATCAATCGTACAAAGCACAGCCTCTGTTCCGTGCTCCAAGGTAACTTTCTCAATCACACAAAAAACACGGGTGAGCTGGCTTTGCGGCGTGCGGTTTTCTGCGATTTAAAATATACAAAATTTGCAGGAATATTCAAGTCTATGGGAGAAAATTGTATATATCTGAATATTCATGCTGAAAAAGATAAGTACATTGATATATAGGAAAACATTAGGGGGGGCATAGATGAGAGAAGTAAAGATGACTGTCGGCAATAACCGTATTTTTCAGATACATGCTGAAGCCACTACAGAACTTCTTCCAGTGGAGCAAATAGTTGACTCTTGGCGAAATGTATTTTCATTTAATGCTCAAGGAGATAACTCTCCAGGTCTTCGTTCTGCACAGTTAGGGGCAATATTTTCAATAAAATCCCACTGGATTGTATCAAATGAACCTGCCACTATTGTTATGCCTACAGGAACAGGTAAAACAGAGACAATGATTGCTACGGTCGTATCGGAAATGATACACCGCACACTAATTATTGTACCAAGCAATTTATTAAGGAAGCAAACAGCAGAAAAGTTTTTGACGTTTGGTATTGACGTTTGGTATCCTACAAGATATTGGTACAATTAATCCTAGTGCACTGAAGCCAACAGTAACCACTCTACTCAAAACACCAAAGGAACTTTCTGATTTGGAAGCTATCCTTGTTAAATCTAATGTCATTGTAACAACCATGTCATTGTTGCAAAGGGTTTTCTAACAATTACTTAGCAGTAATTAACGAAAGTTGCGACACATTAATTGTGGATGAGCTCATCATATCGCTGCTAACACATAGGCAACAGTGAAATACAAATTAAAAAAACTAAGATGTTTACAATTTACAGCAACGCCTTTTCGAAATGATGGAAAAAAAGTTGATGGAAAAATAATATATAATTTTCCTCTATCTATGGCTCAAGAGCTATTTTCAACAAATTAATTTTCTTCCGATTTTTGAATTTGATGAAGACAAAGGAGATATTCCCATCGCTAGAGCTGCCGTTGCCCAATTAGAAAGTGATTTAAAAGCCGGATACAATCACATTATTCTTGTGCGCGCAAAAGATAAGTGCTCTGCGAATCGTTTGTATAACTCCATCTACCATCCACACTTTGTAGGATATAATCCTGTATTGATACACAGCGATATTTCTGTGGCAGATAGAAATATCGCACTAATGCATTACGGGAAGGAACATCAAGAATTGTTGTCTGCGTGGATATGTTCGGAGAGGGGATTGATATTCCAAGTCTCAAAATTGCTGCCGTGCATGACAAGTATAAATCACTTCCTATTACGTTACAATTCATAGGGCGCTTTGCAAGATCAAGTGAAGGTCTTGGTGCAGCAACAGTTATTACCAACATAGCTAATGACGAGTTAAATGAATCGTTGCAAGAACTTTATGCTCAAGATTCCAATTGGAACATATTGCTTCATGTGCTGGCGAATCGAGAAATTAACAAAGAATTGTCTCTCCAAGAACTTGCCCAAGGATTTGATACTGCCTCATTGCATGGCATGACCATACAGCAATTGCAACCTAAATCAGCATGATAGCTTATAGTACTGCAGAAAAGAAATGGAATCCTGATGCGATATATAATGTTTTTGATCCAGATAACTGCTTTTTTACCATAAATGATGATAATGGTATTATTGTAATCGTAGAAAAATTAGACTCCAATATTGATTGGACTTCTTTCAAGGGGATCAATGATACTAATTGGCATCTGCATTTGATTTATTGGAATCCTAAAATAAAAACATTTTTTATCAATAGCACGAATAAAAACATTTCTGATACGATAGCTAATGCACTCTTTGCCCAATCTGAAAAAATAAGTGGTGAAAAAGTATTTCGCTGTCTGTATGGAATTAAACGTTTGATGCTGGGGACTATTGGCCTGAAATCTGCAATTGATGGACCTATTCGTTTTCGAATGTTTGCGGGTATCGATATTGGCAATGGCATTGCAGAATCGCAAAAAGAAACATCGTTCAAATCGAACTTGTTTGGTGCAGGGTATAGTGGAGAAGGGAAAGTAAGCATTGGATGTTCGTATAAAGGACGCATCTGGTCCAAATGGGTAGAAAGTATTGATTATTGGATCAATTGGTGTAATGAAATTGCTTCTCGTCTACAAAATGAAGAAATCAATACCTCACAAATATTTGAGGGTGCATTGGTTCCAGAGATTATTGATGAACGTCCTTTATCGGTTCCTTATGGCATAGAATGGCCTATAGACTTGGATCTAATAAATGACAACGGCATCTTTATTTCTCACGGCTCATTGAAGTCATCCTAACAAGAAGATTCCCTTCTAACATTGATTGGTCAACAAATTTAATGCGGGGTGGAAATGTATCAAAAAACTCTGCAAGTTTGTATTCATGCTTGCGATATTTAATTATTAGACCGCTTGTCTTTATGATTCTAAACTCGTATTTCCTGTTTGATATATGAAGCTCATATTCTTCAGATACCACACTGTTACCGGCAGAAAACCCTAGCTCCTCATCTTGGCTGGGGAGAATAGAATAAGCACTGTTTCTTCTGCAAGAAGAAGCATACGCGATAACTACCTTTCAAACTGGAAGACGCCTATATTCTCAATAGTGTTCGCATCAGGTCTTGCAGGGAATTTGCTCTAGTGGGTAGATAACTATACGGAATTTGATCTAAGGGGGAAAATCGATGAGTAACAAGACGCACGCTGTAGGACAACTGCAAGGTTATATGCTTCAAGTAAGACATATGCTCTTTGAGCTCATCTCCCTTGAGGATATAGTTGTCAGTGTTGAAAAAATTGACGATGTTGCCATCGAGTCACCTGATGAATCTGTCATTGCGGAACAACTCAAAAGTGTAACGTCGGATGGCAACCCAGCCACTGACCGTTCCGTTGTGTTCTGGAAAACGTTGTATAATTGGTTTGAATATGTCCGTAATGGTAGCCTCGTATTAGATAAAACTATATTTCGTATGGTTGTTGTATCAAATCACGAACTTGAAGTCGGTGATATTGCAGGCCAATTTCATAGTGCTTCGACCAAAGAAGAAGCACAAAAAGCATTAAGTGCCGCAAGACTAAATATATGGGGCAAAGATGATGTTTTAAGGAATTCGATTCCTGCTTCTTACGGGCAATACCTTGAGGTGTTATTTTCACCTAACAACGAGGAGTTAGTTTCTCAAATAGTCTCAAAGATTATTCTTGATATCCACGAAAATGATTATGATGAAAAGCTGATGAAAAAGTTTAATAGACAATCCATACCAACTGAATTTGCGGATAGTTTATTTGAATATATGCTCGGTTGGGTAACAAACAAGGTAAATGACTATAGTAAGCAAGGATTGCCAGCTGTTATCACAAGTATGGACTTTCGTAACGCCTTAGTTGCACAAAATCGTATGTATGATCAACGGAACTCTATTCCTGCGCTTTCGCGAGAAATCACTTCTGATGAAGCTCGCATAGAAGTCGAGAATCAGGACGTTTATATACAGCAGCTTGATTTGATTCAAATGGACTTCGATGACAAGTTGGCAGCCGCAAGTGATTATTTGCGGACAAAAGCAGAAACCACAATTAGAGCTGAAAAAGGGTTATTTATTCCTCAAAGTTCGCAGGAGCAGGACTATAACGACAGAATATGCCGGCTTTGGAATAACAAACGCAAGCAAGTCTTACTTTTACCCTTCTATTCAGACGTTATGAAAGGAAAACACTTTACGCGCAGATGGGCGAAGCTGTAACTCTTTCTGCTGTCTCAGACAATACACTTCCTTCTTTCTTCGGGAGCGGAACCTTGCAAACGTTGGCGAACAAACCATGCGAAGAGCCTAAGATAGGTTGGCATCCAAGCTATAAAGAGCTTCTTAAAGGCGGTGTGTAGAGTGGATGAATTAAACAGAGAAATATATCTTGTCCAGAACCCTGCTATTGGAGCGGCTATACTTTGGCGTTTTGTTTGCGGTTATTACGACAGTGATAGTGAAAGCCGACAAGTTCCCTTTCCGTTGTTATTTATCGTTTTGCCCATCATCTTTAGAGCAGATTTGCGAGATGTAATTAGCTCGACATATAAATCATCGGGCTTGCAAAAAGTGTCTGAAAAACTCTTTGCAAATAAACAGGCAGATTTGTTTTGCAGTCTCCAAAATTCTGCTGAACAGTATAAAGAAATAACCTTGTCTGCTATAAATATTGCTGTTGATGCAAAACTAATCGGCCTCTCTTGCAAGACAGCATTAGTAATGCCTATTCAAGCAAAGACAAGTAAAATGCCTAAGTCGTCTGAAAACTTGCTAAAACAAGCAGAAAAGTTAGGATCGTGGTGTTCAACTCTTAGTCTGCATGAAATCAGTACATTACTGAAAGTGAGGTTTTGATTATGAAGTTCGCTATTAACTCTTTAATACTATGGCCGCGAAATAAAGAGTTTAGATATAGGCAGGTTAAGTTTGCCTCAAATGGAGTGAATATCATAACAGGCGCTTCACGAACAGGTAAATCAGCAATAATACCTATCATTGATTATTGTCTCGGGTCAGGTGAGTGTACTATACCCGTTGGTATAATTAGGGATACTTGCTCGTGGTTCGGAGTTCTCTTTGATTTGAAAGACGAGCAAATGCTAATATGTCGCAAAGAGCCGGGGCAGCAAAAAAGTACGGGAAAAATGTATTTATCAAGAGGTGATTTCTTAGAAATACCAAGTGAAATAGATGAAGAAAATATTACAGTGGATCAAGTTAAAAATATCTTGAATGAGCTATTCTCCCTATCATTTATTGATGCAGACCCTACTTCGTCAAACAACTTTTCTGCACGGCCATCCTACCGGGATTTGATGGCTTTTATTTTTCAGCCACAAAACGTGATTGCAAATAATAGAGTTTTGTTCTACAACATTGAAAAAATGGAGCATAAGAGTAAACTCATTAATATCTTTCCGTACGTTTTAGGTGCAGTCAACGCAGAAACATTGGCTGCTATGCAAGAGCGTGACAGATTGACCAAGGAGCGCGATAAACTCGCTCGTGACATAAATAATATTAAGAACGTTTCAGAAAGTTGGCGTCAAGAAGTTCTCACGTGGCTCTCTGTTTCAAGGGAATTGGGGTTGACTACTTTTAATCCGGATAGCACTACCAATTTTGGACTACAGGTTGATGAGCTAAAAAAAATAATTAGTAAAAATGAAAATGATTCATCTCTTATCGCAAGCAACGTGACAGATACTTCCGATGAACTTCTGAAACTTCGAGCCGAGGAGCGGGAGTTGTCAATAGAATTGTCTGCGGCACGGAAGCGGCATGAGGCAATGAAAGAACTTGATGATTCCAAAAAGCGTTATGACGAATCTCTTCAAATTCAGCGGAACAGATTGGATATTTCGTCTTGGTTGCGTTCGTTATCAGGCGATATGATTTGCCCGATTTGTGGCAAAACCCATGATGAACCTAACCAAGCGTTAGACGAGCTTTGCGATGCCGTAGCGGAAATTGAAAAGCAAGCCGGAATAGTTCAGGGGATGTCTATTTCCTTTGATCGTGAATTCAATATCGTTAAAGCCGAAATATATAAGCTGACAGAAAAGTTAACGGGTGTTCGTAGGCGCATAAATGAAGAAAGTGCTAAATCTCAGCAGAACGCAAATACAAAGTACACATTAGCAAGTGTTTCGCGTTTTCTTGGAAGAATGGAGTTTGCTATTCAGACGTATGAGCGCATCGGAACAGATGGCGACTTGGAAGAGAGGCTATCTAAACTGAATGATAGGATTAGTGAGTTGAACAAGTCAATGAGTGATAATGTGCGTGTCGCAAAAGAAAAAGCTGCCTTATCGTTCATTCAACAAGAAGCAAGTACGATAATCAAACAACTGGACGTTGAGAACCCTGATGACCCGATTGAATTTGATAAAACCAATTTAACTATTAAAGTTAGAACCGCAGATGGTCGTGATAACTATCTTTGGGAAATAGGCAGTGCTTCTAACTGGCTGTCTTATCATATTTCAATTAGTTTAGCGTTCCAAAAGTTTTTTCAAGAAAGAAAAGGGGTTTCGGTTCCTAACATTCTTGTGTTCGACCAACCCAGTCAAGTGTACTTCCCACAAAAGGGCATTCAAGAGGGTAGCACAGCGGAAGAAGATTCTGGATTGATACAGGATGAAGATAAAGCTGCAGTTAAGAAAATATTTGCAACTTTATCTACGTATATAGAGAAAGCAAAATCTGAACTTCAAATTATTGTAATGGAGCATGCTGATGAAGATATTTGGGGAGAGTTTGATAACATTACGCTCGTTGAGAGATGGAGAGGTAGTAATAAGTTAATTCCTGTTGAGTGGATATCCAAAATAGACTGACACTGATTTCATGAATTATATATATACAGAGCAATGGAGAATACGTTTCTCAATTGCAGAGAAATAAGCGGCGAGATGAAGAAAATATTGCAACTGACGAAAGAATGGAATGTAATTGTTGTATGAGAATGCGAATTTTAAAAAAAGATGTGCAAGGTGAGCGATTGAGCTTATATATCAGAAGATAACCGAAAAACGCTGAATTATGTGAGGTGATATAATGTATTAATGGAAACATAAAACTGAAGCAGGAACAACATTGGAAAGCGAGCTGCTGTCGTGTAAATCAGTGTCAAATGTGATAATCGCTTCGGCATTTATATCTGCTGACGGTGTCAGGATACTCCGGCAGATCAAGGATACATACTCGTTGAAAAAGGAAAACATCACCTTATATCTTTCGGCACAGTTCTCATCAGATAAGCCCCACAAAATTCTTGAACAATTATCTGAACTGTGCAATACGGAAAATTATCTTTGACCATAACTTCCATGCCAAGGTTTATCATTTTCGCGGGAAACCCGACAAATTGATATATGGCTCATCTAATTTTACAGAGGGAGGAATAGCCGGTAACATAGAGTTTGATTTTATCGGCACTCCGTCGTCCGATGATTTTAAATCAATCACTTCCTTTTTCGGTGCTTGCGAGCGTATTGCCCAAGGAGTGAATGCTGAAATTATTCAGTATTATAAAGACATTCAAAGCGACATCGAGGATCTTCATAAGATCCAGCGCAAGCTGTCGGCAAAGCTGACGGGTTTTACTCATAAGGATGATTCATTTTCGCCGGATGATTATGATATTGGTAATTACTATTTTAATTACGAGGATTATGAAACGTTTTTTCCGAGAAACCAAAAAGAAGGAGGTGCTGCTATTGCAGATAAACGTAAAAGAGTAAAAACAAAAATGCTCAGTATACATCAGCAGATATATCCGAGCATTAAGCAATTAGGAATCGCTCATCACAAAAGAAAAGAGAACATAACCTCTCTGATAGTGCCACACCCGATAAACCAGTACTCTGTCGGCTGGCTTGGTGTACGCTATGGTAAGACGCCGCCCAAAGTAGATATCCTAAATATGGAAAAAAAAGACGACGACATTTACGGATTTCAAAAGCACGGATGTTTGCAGTATAGCATCGGGTCCGACGGCTTCGATATTAACCTCTTTTTAGCGGTAAGACATGATGCCATCGACCGGGCTATCTTCATCAGCATTTGACAGAACTAAAACCCAAAATAGAGTCTAGGCTGCGGAAGCTTCAAGGTCAGGGAATGGAATGGGTTATCTGGGACAGCGCACAGGACGGCTGGTTCACTTTTGATATAGATAACGAAGATCCTAAGATATTCTGTGATTATTTTAAAGAAAATGACCAGGATGGCCGGGAATCGTTTTTAAGGAAATTTTATGAGCCTGATGACGAAATCCTTAAGAAGAAGGATACTATCTGCGCGGAGATACTGAGGGTAATGAAAACCCTTCTGCCCTTATATAACACAATGGTGTGGAGACCGCCCATTTAACGTTAGCCACCTAAATATAAGACATCGTTATCAAGAAAAAACCTGATGAAAGTACATGTGTAATCAATAATAGCGATTTTGTGAATTGGGTCCTTAATGACACTTTTCTTTATGATAGCAGAGGCAGATATAGATTTAATTCAACACGTGAGCAGAACTCACCAGATGGCGAGCAAAGAGGCGGACGGGAGATCGAAATGAGTTTAAAAGCAGATATTGAAAAAATTTTTATGGATAACACCAACTATGCAAATCCTAGTCAAGCAGTAAATCAAGCAAGTTCACTTAACGCATTATCAGCTGATTTATATACAGATTCAAAGCGATTTATTTATGAACTTCTACAAAATGCAGATGATTCTTCTCAAAATAATGATACTGTGAAAGTATGGATAAAAATTTTTGATGATAACCTAGTCATTGCTCATTCAGGGAGCCCGTTCACCGCTCGTGATCTTCAAGGAATTTGTAATGTAAATAATGGCACCAAAAAGTCAGATTTGACAAAAACAGGTTATAAAGGCATTGGCTTTAAATCTGTTTTTGGACAATCTGATAAAGTAACGATATATACAAAAGATGAATATTTTAGATTTGATGCTTCATATTCATTTGAATGGAAATGGGAAGAATCAAAGACAGCATGGGAAACTAATAACGACCGAAAATTCCAATTTCCTTGGCAGATAATCCCCATATATATATATACAAAAGAAGTTTTAGACCCAATTAATCAGTTTCTTAGAGAAAATAATGCAAATGTTGCGACAATAATTCGAATGAAGAATGTGAATGAGACGAGTCAGGCTGTTCAAAATCTATCGCAGAACTTAAATATGTTTTTATTTCTTAAAAATATATGTGAGATCAATTTTGATATAACAGAGTCAGTCACTGTTAAAATTGATCGAACAAGCCGCAAGGATAGAATTACTTTACAGAAAGGTAGCAATCCAAAAGTAGACTGGTTAATAAATACCATTAATCTCATAGTCCCTAAGGACATAAAAGCTGTCCTACAAGATGAACGAAATATTCCTGAGAAATTACTCAATACTGATTCTATTGAGTTGTCTTTAGCTGCAAAAGTTGAGAGCGATGGTATTACTAAGCTTTCTAATCATGAAAAACTTCTATATTCATATTTACCAACCGATGAAATAAAGTATTCTTTGCCAGTACTTGTTAATACTAGTTTTCTAACCGCTGCTAATCGTGAATCACTTCATGCTGATTCAAAATGGAATCAATGGATTTTTAAAACGATTGCCATTGAAATATTTAAATGGATATCAAAATTAGTGAATACTGAATTTCATTTTCAAGCATACCAATTAATACCTAAGGAAACCATCACTGACGAGTTGGGAAAAAAATTTAATGAAGGAATTAAGGATGCTCTTAAAAATATTCCGTTTGTTATTTCTAGAGAAGGGCAGTTAATTAAAATTGAAGATATCATAGTTGATTTTACATATTTATCTGAGAAAAATTTTATAGGTGAAGAGCCTATTAAGAAATATATTGATAAGGATAATGAAAAAGAGACCGGTTGCTCTAAACACTTTGCCCAAAGTTCTAATTTTTTCTATGAATTTAAGAAGTTAGGTGCTTCATGCTTTGAGTGGAACCACCTTCAATCTTTCCTTTCTTCAATATATTTTACTAATGCACATACAATAGCTTATAATATTGAACTTATAAAACACTTTAAAAAATTGTGTGAATCAGATAAGGTTAAAGATATTTCAAAAGAAGTACTCATGAGACTTCCGTTTATTTGGGATCATAAGAATCGTATTAATTACCCATATCAAGTATGCTTTCCTACAGCAGACGATCAGAACTGGGATAATCCTAATAGTGAATTATCTTTTCTGCATCGAGAACTGCAGACTTGGCTGCTAAAAGATTCAGAAAGTAGATATTGGTTAGAGAGTTTGGGAGTAATAGAAAAGACAGATATCACCTACATTACTCAAACTATAATACCAAAAATCGATAGTTACGTAACACCCCAGAATGCCTTAAAAACAATTAGGGACTTATTTAATTTATACAAAAAAGGAAATCTTAAGGAAGATTTGATAAGACAATTATCGGGAATAAAACTTCTTACCCAAATAGGTTCTTTGTGTCCAGCCAAAGATTGTTTTCTTTCGGATTATTATAAACCTAGGCTTGAAATTGAAAAAATAACTGAAAAAGATATTTTTGTCTGTGAATCTTACTGTGAAAATGTTCTTGAAAAGGATGAATGGAAACGCTTTTTTAAGCTTCTTGGTGTTCAAGAAGGAATTACAACATTGCAATTCACAAATAGACTTTATCGTTCTGCATTAAGTAATGCTGATTTTAATGCTGAGTATTTCGAAACTAAGGATAAAAGATTTACCCCTTTTCAATCTACTTTTATAGCGAATTGTTTCAGCGATTTAGCAACTATGAACTATATTCAACTTACAGAAAATAACCCTAAGTTTGCTTTCAGATTCTGGTCTGATTATATTGAAAATTATCCACCAAGCATTATCAAGTCTCCAGCAATCGCATATTGGGGGTATGAGGGCAGGCCTGGACGGATAAGTGGTGATCAAGTAGAAAACTTTGTTCCATGGTTTATCAAGAATATACAATGTATTCCTACTGCATCAGAAAAATGCGAAATTGCTTCTTCTGTACTTCTTAATTCAGGAGAGATAAAAGCTATTGCCGGAAAATATTTGCCTGTATTCGATGGACCCGAATTATCGCCAGATTGGAAAGCCTTCTTTAATTTTAGAACAAGCTTCGAATTGTCGGATTACTTAGAATTGCTTAGTAAAATTTCGTTAGATATAGATGATACGGGAAGTATAAAGAATGATAACTATAAAAAAATTCAATCTGTTTACTCCGCATTATTATCTCAATGTGTTAATTGGAGTACTGACGATATTGAAAAAATTGAAGCATGGGCTACTACAGGATTTTTGCTAAATACAAAAAATCAATTCAAAGAATGCAGTACTCTCAAATTTTTCTTAGATGGTAACGAGGCTATTTTTCAAGAACAGTACAGCTTTATACTGCTTAGTGCTGAAAATAGAAAAAATCCAAATCTTGAAAAATTCTTAATGCACTTTAAAGTAAAGTTTTTGAGACAAAGTGAATTTGAGCTAATTCACACTCAAGAAGAAGTATGTTTGAGTCTGAAAAATCAATTGAAGCGTATTATTCCATATCTTAAAATGTGGATTGAAAATGAAGATAGTGATGCTAATACAAGAAACTTTTTAGAAAGCTTAGAAGATAAAATTGCAGCTTTAGAAATTTTTCAGACTGAAGAGCTTATAATTACATATAAAGAAATTAATTTTACTAAGAACGTGAATATTCATTTTAATGAAACCAGTCTTTATGTAACGAATCCTTGGAATGCAAATAGTGTATTATTAAAATTATCTGATATTTTATGCCGTTATTTTCATTTAGTCGGACACGATAAAAAATTAGATTTTTTACTAAGATCTACTGATGATGAGATTCAGCAGTACTTTATTCAAGAAGAACTTGAAATACCAGAAGAAGTTCTTGAAATAAAACGTAATTTTGAGGCTGAAGTAGGAAACAAAAAAATTGTTTCTTTTGCAGATATTGAGACAGCGATAAATGAAAAACATATCTCTCCAGAGTTTTTTCATTTATCACAGCATGATTATAGTCGATTGAAATATATAGAGCAACTTATAACAAGAGCAGTAACAAATGTAATGGAGCATCTCATGACACTCCCAGAGTACGATTGTTCTCATTGTTATAAGATTACGGATAGTATTATTGGTGGTATTACAAAAAACGGGAATGAAATAACTGTTGTAGCCAGACCATCAGATAATGATCAAATACTAATCTATTACACCTCTGAATTTGATGTTCTTGAATATGTAGACGCTGAATTATGGTGTGAAGACGGCGTCAATATGCCTAAACAAATAACAATGGGGCAACTTCTGAAAAAAACAGGCATAAATAGAATTCCTATAAAAAATATAGATTTTACAGACTCTGAACTTGAAACATTACTAAATGATCCTAAATCTAATATGCTAGATTTTAATGCTGTACCATTTATCCCACAAAAAATAGCAAAAATTATATCGTCCTATGCAAATACGAATGGAGGAACATTGATTTTTGGACTTAAAGAAATTTCACTAACTTCAAACGAAACTGTTGGACTGAGTACTGATTTCCCGGTTGTTGAAATGACAAAAAAAGCAATTTCCCTACTGTCACCAATACCAACAGTAACTTATGACTGGATAAAAAGTGGGGGAAAAACCGTTTTTGTAATCAAAACAGAAAAAGCTGTCAATGATATATTGTTAGAGAATCAAAAGTATATAAGAGAAGGATCTAATAGTGTCTTAGACGTTAAGCCATTAGAGGATAAAACTGTATTAAGTGTTTCTAGCTATAAAAAAACTATAGCTATTATAATTGCAATAGAAAACTATGCTCCAAGAGAAGAGAATCAAGTGCCAAAAGTAAAATATGCTACTAATGATGCACTTAAATTCAAAGAAGTGTTGATAAAATCAATGGGTGTAGATGAAAATGATATATACCTGTTTATAGATGAAAAAGCATTGAAAAGTAGTTTGGAGTATGATTTTAAAAGTTTATTTTATTCTTTAGCTGAAGAAGATCGCCTGGTTTTTTATTATGTTGGTCATGGGTTCCATAATGGTATCACGAATTATTTATCAACTTACGATATGCATCGATACCATATAACTGAAACTGCGGTTTCATTACGCAAAATTTTACTTGATCCTTTGCTAAAATCTAAATGTAAGAATGCACTTATTTTTATTGATGCTTGTGCCCAAAGTTTCCAGGATGAAAATGAGCGAAGTAATATTACGGATATTAGTGATGAGGAAATAGCAATGCTTACTAGTGAGTTTCCATACTATGCAACATTTCTATCCTGTCAGCCAGGACAAAGTTCTTATTCAAGTGATATCTTGAAAAATGGAATATGGACTCATCATTTAGTAAACGCAATAAGTGGTAATGTATCAGAGGTCATTCAAGGTAATAAATATATTACAGACAGATTATTGCAGGATTATCTTTCTAATAGGGTATATAAATATACTAAAAAAGAACTTGGATATGATCAAAATCCCAAAGCGATTTTAGATTCAAGTCATGAAAATGTTATTGCAGAAATTAAAAAAGAAAATGGTCAGTAATTATAGTTTTAAAATACTTCTTGAATAGCTGGTAAAGATAAGCCGCCAAGCCTAGATTTAGGATTGGCGAATTGTCTTTTTCTGTTTATAATGTAGACGCTGTGTTATAATAAATGACAATATAGAACATGAGGGCTGGTGCGATAAGGTGAAGCAGATGAGTATTCCGGATCAAAATACACCGTCAGTCCGGTCGTAGGAAACCGCGATTCCGGCTAAATGGAAACCGTGATACCGGAGGCGGAAACCGCCTGGCAGGTCCTCCTATATAATGTATCCATACACCTACTGGTGTAAATACATTGAAGGAGGTCAGCAAATGACCAAGTACCGCGAAATCCTTAGACTACAAAGTCTGGGATTTAGCCAGCAGAACATTGCCTACAGCAGCAATGTCTCTAAGAAGACAGTCAACCGAGTCATCAACAGAGCCAGGGAGCTAAACATCTCATGGCCGTTGGCTGACAGACTGACGCTGTACTGGAGCAAATACTGTTCCCCAACCATCCGTCGAGTAAAGTCAAGAGAATGCCAGACTTTGCCTACATCCGCAAGGAATTGCTGAAAAACGGCGTCAGCAAGAAGCTCCTTTGGACCGAATACATGGAGGAATGCCGTCTTAACGGCGAGCAGCCGCTTATGTATTCCCAATTCTGCCATTACATTCAGCTCGATGAGCAGAAGCGCCGTGCCACCATGCACATATCCCGCAAACCGGCGAGCAGGTGGAAGTCGATTGGGCAGGAGATCCTGCTCAAATCGTTGATCCGGATACCGGCGAAATCATCGACGCAAGCCTCTTTGTCGGCGTCATGACCTATAGCCAGTATGCTTACGTTGAAGCATTCATTAACGAGAAACAGCAGGCATGGATAACAGCTCATGTCCACATGTATGAATACTTCGGCGGGGTAGCCAGGATCCTGGTTTCAGATAACTGCAAAACAGCTGTACTCCACAACGGCGGCTGGTATAACCAGCAGGTCAACACCACCTACTACGAAATGGCTGAGCATTACGGGACAGCCATCATTCCGGCCAGAGTCAGGAAACCCAAGGACAAACCTACTGTAGAGGGATCTGTTGGTAACATCTCTACTTGGATTACGGCAGCGCTCCGAAACGAGCAATTCTTTTCCCTGTATGAATTAAACAAGGCAATCAGAAAAAAGCTTACGGAATTCAATGCCAAACTGTTTCAAAAGAAAGAGGGCAGCCGGATAAGTTTGTTTCTTGAGGAAGAAAAGCCACTACTGGCGCCTTTACCTGCTGCCCCTTTTGAACTGGCGGATTGGAAACAAGCCACCGTTCAGTTCAATTATCACATCTCGGTTGACAGGATGCTATATTCCGTGCCAAATGAATACATCAAACGCAAAGTAGACGTAAAGGCCACCGAAAAAACCATTGAGGTATTCTTTAATCACAACCGCATATGCTCTCATGTCCGACTTTACGGAAGACCTGGGCAGTACAGTACCATCATAGAGCACATGCCGGAAAATCACCAGCAGTACCTAGAATGGAACGGCGATCGGTTCCGAAAGTGGGCTGAGCGTATCGGAGTCAATACCTATCAGGCAGTCAATGCAATCCTTACCTCCAAGCGAGTGGAACAGCAAACGTACAGCAGTTGTATGGGACTTGTGAAGCTGGCCGAAAAATATTCTGCACAGCGTCTGGAGTCAGCCTGTGAAAAGGCACTCATCTATACAGCATTCCCCAGCTACAAGAGTATCAAAAATATTCTTACCGCGGGGAAGGCGGATCCCTCTATGGATCATTGTACAGCAGATGCATCCACCGCTAAGAAATACGGCATCACCAGAGGTGCCAGTTACTACAGGAGGTAATCTGGCATGATGAATCAAAGTACACTCAATAAACTGATTGAAATGCGCCTGACAGCTCTTGCGGACGCCTTCCGCAACCAAATGAATGATCCCAAGATGAAGGACATGCCCTTTGATGACCGTCTCGGAATGCTGGTGGATATCGAGTACACCAGTCGTAAGAACAACCGCCTTCGAAGGCTGATCCGAAAGGCTGAATTTGAACAGCCTGACGCTAGTATCATGGACATCAACTACTGCTCGGGCAGGAAACTGAACAAGTCGTTGATACAACAGCTTGCAACCTGCGAATACATTACAGAGCACCGGAACATTTTTATCACTGGTGCAACTGGCGGTGGAAAGAGCTACTTGGCCTGCGCTTTTGGGATGGAGGCTTGCAAGCAGTATTATTCCGTCAAGTATGTCAGGCTTCCGGATCTGCTTCTTGATCTTGAAATTGCAAGATCAGAAGGATGCTACAAAAAAACGATGGAAAAGTATACTAAGCCAATGTTGCTCATCCTGGATGAATGGCTGCTCCTAAAACTCCCAGAAGCTGAAAGCAAGGATATTTGAACTCCTTCACAAACGCCGTAAAAAATCCTCTACGGTCTTTTGCTCTCAGTTCCGCCAGGGGAAGGCTGGTATGAGCAACTGGGCGGCGATAACAGCACAATCGCCGATGCCATTCTTGACCGCATCGTCCATGATGCGTACAAGATCATATTGAAAGCATTGATCCATCGAAAGATATTTCAATGCGTGAAGTATATGGGTTAGATAAAAGTCTCAGTGAGTAAGATTATTCAAGGGCGGTTTCTAGTTCCGGATAGGCGGTTTCCAATTCTCCGGAACTGCGGCTCCGCCGCACCGGAATATTCAGCAGACGAAAGAAAATGCAGGGGAACAGATTGCCGTTTATTCCCGTAAATCTAAATTTACGGGTAAGGGTGAGAGTATAGAAAATCAAATCGAGCTTTGCAAACAGTATATCCGTGCCCATTATCCCAACTGCAAAGACGATGGTATCTTTATATATGAAGATGAAGGTTTTTCGGGAGGCAATACAGAGCGTCCTGAATTTAAGAGGATGATGGCTGAGGCACGGGCAAAGAAGTTTTCAGCGATTGTCTGCTATCGCCTTGACCGCATAAGCCGTAACATAGGTGACTTTGCCAAGCTGATTGAGGAATTAGACGGCTTGAAAGTTTCCTTTATTTCTATTAAGGAACAATTTGATACTTCCTCTCCTATGGGTAGAGCTATGATTTATATTTCATCTGTATTTTCCCAACTGGAACGTGAAACGATAGCCGAGCGTATACGTGATAATATGCATGAGTTATCCAAAACCGGTCGTTGTCTTGGCGGTACATCGCCCCCAGGGTATGTTTCTGAACAGGTGGAAAATGTTACAATAGACGGAAAAACGAAAAAAGCTTGCAAGTTAAAAATCATTCCTGAAGAAGCAGAAATCATTAAACAGATTTATAAAGTGTTTTTGGAAACAAATTCATTGACCAAAACAGAGACTTATTTTATTCAAAATGGTTACAAAACAAAAAACAAGAAATTGTTTACCCGCTTTGCTCTCCGTAATATTCTTACCAATCCTGTATATATGATTGCTGACGAGGACGCCTATCGTTACTTGATCGAAAACGAAGTAGATTTGTTTGCCGAGAAAAAAGATTTTGACGGCAAGCATGGCATTATGACCTATAACCGTACCATTCAAAAATCCGGTAAGGCGAACCAAATACGCCCAATGGAGGAATGGATTGTGGCTGTGGGGAAGCACATCGGTCTGATTAAAGGCTCGGAATGGATACAGGTACAGGAATATTTAGAACAGAATCGGTCTAAGTCCTTCCGTAAACCCAGAAGCAATGTCGCGCTGCTTTCCGGTCTTTTATTTTGCACCTGTGGTGACTATATGCGTCCTAAACTAAGTAAACGCCTAGATGCACAAGGAGAGTTTATTTATTCTTATCTTTGTGCTATGAAAGAAAAGAGCCGCTCTCATGTCTGCAAGATGGAAGAACGCTAACGGAAATATGCTTGATCGAGTTGTGTGTGAAGAAATAAAAAGACTTGGCGCAGACAGTTCAGAATTTATACGCCAGCTTGAGTTTGGAAAAAAACAACTGGAAGGCAATAGTGAAGAATATGACGATAAATTAGATCAGCTCAGAGGTGCGTTTAAAAAGAATGAAAAAGAGATTGCCGAGCAGGTAGCGTCACTATCTCTATCGGAGGGTACAGTAGCAAAGGGCTATGTCATTGAAAAAATTGAAGAGCTGCACGGCGAGGGTGAAAAAATCAAAAATCATATTGCTGAAATAGAGAGTCTTACCACCAGTCATGTTCTTTCTAATATTGAGTTTGATATTATCCGTCAGATGCTCACAACCTTTAGGGATACGATAGACGATATGCGCGTTAAAAGCGCGCCGCCTTACGCACCTTTGTTAAAAAGGTCGTTTGGGACGGCGAGAATGTTCATGTGTATCTATTTGGCTCTGATGACAGCGGCGGTATTGAATTGCCTCCGGATGATTTCCTTTCGGAGAGCAGCGGTGGACTTGCTAAAAATGAGGAGGATACTGTTGAGCCGTTAGGTGAGAATAGCAAATGCTATATATATTACCCGGTCAATACGCCAGGGTAAATCATTCTATTTTGAGGAAGCCACTGCTGCGCAGTGTAGAACCGGTGAAGCCATCGAATTAATCAAAAAAAAGTTTTAACCTGGCGATCTCATAATTTTCCGTTTATGGGATCGTTCTATTTTGCGAAAAATGATTATTGGGGGCAGACATTTCAGGCGGCGATTTTTGTTTCATTGAAAGTGGGCGTAAACAGGCAATTTAAACAGCCCGAAGGCGCATAATCAGACATATTTAGGCAGGTTGCAGGATTATTTTGGATAATAGCGAATAATACAAGGTATTGCAACTTGAGGTGGTTGATTTCAAGTGACCGATAATTTGATTTATAAGTCCATGTTAAACTTAGTAACAGCGGCAATTCCGTCCGCAGTTCTGGCAATAGATACTTCAGGCATTGTCCTACAGGCCCATATGTCCAGACACTCCCCGCAAAAACTCCGGTATCTGCTTGGCAAGAACTTTTTCAAAATATTAAGCATCGTATTAGGCGAAGCTATTGCCAATACGATGCTTGCAGCTTACTTACAAACGCTTAATACCGGTAAACCGGCAGAGCTGCTTAAACTAAAACATACCAATATCAGAGGTCTGTGCGAGTATTTTAACATTCATTTTTCTTATGATCACAGCTCAAATTGCATTATTGTTCTTATCCATAATGTGACGGAAACGGCACTCATCGAAGAAGAGTTTACCTGCATGGCCGAACAATACGAGACCGTTAACCGGGAACTCTGTGTATCAATGTCGAAGTTGGATTTTCACCTCATGGATATCGATCAGGCGCATAAAAAGATTGCCGCATTATTCAGAATAACTTCAATTGTCCAGAAAACGGTAAATGAACAGGAAGTATTAGAAGAAGTATTGGATGGGATTACCCGTGAATTCGGGTATCATGACGTGGCTATCTTATTGCTGGACGGCTCGACCAACGAGCTTAAGCTCAGAGCGTCTCGCGGCAATGCCAACAGTACGCTGCGTATTCCGATGGGGCAGGGGATTACCGGCTATGCGGCGCTGCATCGCGAATTGGTGCATGTTGATGATGTGGGTGTGGACTCCAGATATATTGGCGTCAACAGCAATGCCTCGCAGGAAGTGGCTGTGCCGTTAATTGTGAATGAGCAGGTGCTGGGAGTATTGAATATCGAAGTCAGCAGGGAACGGATGATCCAACCTTATGATCTGGATCTGCTGCGGTCAATTTCCAGTCAAATTGCCATAACAATAGCTCATGCCAAACATGTTGCCAATGTAGAACAGCAGGCAATTACAGATGCGATGACCGGCTTATATAATTACCGTTATTTTCGTACACTATTACGGCAGGAAATGAAAAGGGCGGCCAGGTATATCCGTCCGCTGGCCCTGTTTATGATTGATATTGATTTTTTTAAGCATTATAATGATCATAACGGCCATGTCATGGGGGATAAGGTCTTGTCGATGGTGGCCGCTCTTATCAAACGCGTTTGCCGTGATACTGATCATGTATTTCGTTATGGCGGCGAGGAATTTGTTGTGCTGCTGCCTGAAACTACAGTAAATGAGGCGCATGCCATTGCTGAGCGGGTACGTGAAAATATTTATGCCGCCAGCTTTCCAAATTCCCAGAGCCAGCCTCAGGGCCTTTTGACGGTAAGTATTGGGATTGCCGGTTTTCCTGCCAGTGCAAAAGCTGATCTTGAGCTTGTCGATTGCGCGGATAATGCTTTATATATGGCCAAGAAAACCAGAAACGCAACCTGTATTTATCCCGGGACTAAGGCTCTATAATGTTTCGACTGAAAAAATCAACCCCCCGGTGCCAAAATTTAACGAGTAACCATGGATGTTATTCAATCGAGGTGTCATCAATGACCCAGGAATTATTTGGTGATTTAAAAAGTTATTCCCTGGCTGGAACGGAGCAGGAAGTGCGTTTTATTGCCAATGTACTCAATCTGCCGTTAGCGTCCGATATGATGGATTTATACTGCGGCTATGGCCGGCATGCAATTGAATTGGCCAAAATGGGGTATCAGGTTGTGGGGGTGGACGCTACTCCGGCGTTTTTAGAGATAGCCCGCCAAAAGGCTGCTGAAGAAAATGTAAACATAGCGTTTCAGTCCAGTGATATGCGTAAATTAGACTATATCGAGCAATTTGACGCGGTAATTAATATGTTTGCCGCTTATGGCTATTTCACAGATGAAGAAAACTTACAGGTATTGGAATTAATCAACAAATCCCTGCGGCCTGGCGGATTATTTTTGATTGATTTGCTTAACCGGGACTGGATGGCTCATAATAATATCAACCGCTACTGGCGTCATCCCAGCGGGGAATATGTATTGTCCTATAAGGTGGAATTGCAGCAGGGGCTGGCAACCTTAAAACGTCAGTTGATGAACCAGGTTACCGGTGAAAAGAAGCAGTATGAATTTGCCCTGCGGGCCTATTCCCTGGCCGAAATGACTGCCAACCTGGAGCATTGCGGGCTGAAGGTGATAAAAACCTATGGCGGATTTGACGAACGGCCGTATGGAATGGAAACGCCGCGCATGATTATTTTGGCAAAAAAACAGTAAACAGGGCTGTTGGAACAACCGCAAGGTTGTTTCGGCAGCTATTTTTTTATGTAAATATATATAAAATCAAATTTTCTGCCAGTCGTCTTCCGGCTCAAGTTTTTCATAAGCTTAAGCCGGTTTTTTATGTCCGGCGACAATTTAATGCAAATTAGCAAGCGGCTTTATGCACACCGCAGGTTTGTCAGCTCATAATCTATGATAGAGGCATTGTGGGGGTGATGACATGTTGACCAAAATAAACAATAAGCCCTGGGGAATGAAAAGGCCAACCGTGGGCGTAGCGCTTAGCGGCGGCGGAATTAGAGGCTTAACCCATATCGGGGTCCTAAAATCCCTGCTGGCCAACGGCGTACCAATAGATTTGATATCAGGTACAAGCGCCGGCGCAATTGTCGCGTCCTTATATGCCTGTGGATATACACCGCAGCAAATGGAGCAGCTGGCCAAAAATATGAAAACCTCCCAATTAATTGATCTAAAAATGACAGTATCGGATTTGTTTAAGCATGGCATGAAATGGCTGATGAGTGGAATGTCGCGCTTTTGGTCGGTTTTACCAAACGGCCTGGTCAAGGGCGATAAAATTGAACGGTATTTTAGCAGTTTGTGGCAGGAGCGCACACTTAGGGATACCTTTATTCCTGTGGCCATTACTGCAGTTGACCTAAATTCCGCTGATACTGTTTTTTTTACGACGCCGTTGCCGGGAAACCGGGCCATTTTAAATGCCAGATACTACCACAACGCATTGCTTACCGATGCGGTGAGGGCGAGCATATCAATACCAGGCGTTTTTTTTCCCAAGAAGTTTCGTGGCATGACGCTGGTGGACGGAGCCGTTAAAAATAATTTGCCGACCGATATTCTCAAACATATGGGGGCTGATGTAATCATCGCCGTAGACCTGGGGTATTCAGGAGAGCCCAATCCTGATGTCCACTCGGTGGGGGAAATTCTTATCCAGTGTATCGATATCATGAACCGGGAGGTTACGTTATTAAAATCTGAAAAATATGCCGATGTAATCATCCGTCCATCCGTGTTTGATATTAATTTTAAAGAGCTAAAAAACACCGCTTTGGCAATTAGCCGCGGCGAACAGGCGGCCAAAGCGCAAATGAGCGAAATAAAAAGATTAACCGGCGAAAGGTAGTTACCATTATATCCTGCCCCTCATATCATAAAGTGAGACTTAAGCTTCAGGTGGAATTCAAATTCCACCTGAATACCTTTGGGGGACTGTAACTGTTTGTTTGGCGCTTCGGTTGAGCTGCAACAGACTGTCTAACTTTAAGGTCAGGGGGAGGTATATATGAAAAAAGGCAATGTTCATCCGCTATATAATGATGTGTGCCAATTTGATAATGTAATTGGCTTAGGCCATGGCCATAAATGGATTAGGGGAATAAATACCAGACAGGAGGCTGTCGTTATTCTGGTCAGAAAAAAAATGAACAGGCACAGCCTCAGCCGCAGTGCGTTGGTACCGGGCAAGCTGGACGGTATGGTTACCGATATCATTGAGGTCGGAGACATTTGCCTGCATACTGAACGCAAAAAGCTGCTGAGACCGGCTCCGCCGGGCGTTAGCATCGGTCATTATAAAGTGTCGGCCGGAAC
Organism: Dendrosporobacter quercicolus; assembly: GCF_900104455.1. Classification (NCBI taxonomy): domain Bacteria; kingdom Bacillati; phylum Bacillota; class Negativicutes; order Selenomonadales; family Sporomusaceae; genus Dendrosporobacter; species Dendrosporobacter quercicolus. Next base: position 490,519 of record NZ_FNHB01000001.1, on the reverse strand, counting down.
CTTTGGCGCAGTGGTTCGCGATCGCAACAGTAACGAGCTGTTCATTTTATCGAATAATCATGTGCTGGCAAACCTGACTGACGGTAAAGACGAGCGCTCCCGCCCCGGCGATCTGGTACTGCAGCCAGGGAGCTTTGATAATATGGCCGGCGCTAATAACAGCATTGCCACGTTAAAAAAATTCATCCCGGTTTATCGTGAATTAAACCGGTCGGAATGCAATATTGCCCATATTTTTGAAAAGCTGATCAATAAAATGATTAATACCTTTAAGCCGCAGTACCGGATTCAGGTACTAAGGAATAATGAGCAGGTCAATTTGGTGGACTGCGCTATTGCGGCGCCGGTTCATTCCGAAGATATCAGTCCGGAGATTTTAGAAATAGGCGCTATTGCCGGAATTAAGGAAGCGAGCTTAGGCCTGCAGGTAAAAAAAAGCGGCCGGAGCTCGGGCGTTACCCATAGTATTGTGCTGGCAACCGATGTGTCAATGAAGGTAAATATCAGCAGACAGGAGTCAGCCGTTTTTGCCGATCAGATTTTGGCCGGGCCGATGAGCATGCCTGGGGACAGCGGCTCAGTTATTTTAACCGAGGATAATTATGCAGTGGGCTTATTGTTTGCCGGTTCGGAGCAGGCGACAATGTTCAACCGGATAACCAATGTTCTGGATGCCTTAAATGTAGATTTAATTCTGGATAAATAACTTATACACCGAAAGGACTCAGCCGTTGCTTACTGCGGCTGAGTCCTTTGCTATATCCAGTATTTGTCCGGTTTAGGCAAGAGAGTTGCTGGTTGACCGGCGGCCGCTCCGCGCAAATTTGCTGCCGAATCGCTGTGATCCGCCGCTGGTTACTGCATACTCACTGCTGGCTTTGCTGCGGCCATAACGGCCGGCATGCAAGTAGTTGCTGTCTGCTCTGGAGTAGCTTCTGTCAGCGCCGGCATCGGTATTATACCAGCCGCGCTGCTGCATAGCCTTGAACAGAACATGCGCATTTTCATGTTCATCATGCTGTAACTCTTCAAAGGTATAGCGAACTTCATCATTTGATGACTCCATAATGCCATGATCGTACAGATGGGACAGGCTTTTCTCGGTACAAAGCAAATCCATGAGCATATCACGGCTGGAAAGGCTGGTTGGGGTTGAACGTGAATAGCGGTTTCCCTGACGCATTTTATCACCTCATTTTAATTATAAGTAAAACTGTTTTTGTCGAGCAAATGGTTGATTCTGTTTACATGCTGCCGTTTATTCTTGGAGATGTTAAACAAGAGATCTTTCAAATCGTCATCCTGGCATTGTTCTGCATAGACGCTGTATTTTGTAATGCAGAGATTTTCCATTTCCAAGGCATCTTCTAAAAACGACTGTTCTTTTTGTGTTAAACGATCATTGGCCATACCATCATCACCTCCGTTGTTAACCTTAATTTGTGTTTTTTGGTAAGATTTTATACAATCAAATCGTAAGGTTAAAGGGAAAATGCCTACAGGCCGTCGAAGATAAAACAGGATATAACAGAGAAGCGATGAGCACACGGTTACACCTGATTGGAGGAACTATTTTTATGGCAGCAATGAAGAAGTTTTATGGGGTTAAAGTTGGCAGGGCTAAAGGAATCTATCAGACCTGGGCCGAATGCCGCGCGCAGGTGCACGGTTATCCGGGAGCGTTGTATAAAGGCTTCGCCACTGAGCGGGAAGCCCTCAGTTATATCGATGATGATCATCAGGCTGCAACAGTTCAAAAACCGGCGGCTGCAGGTATGCCGCCAGGCGTGGGCAAATATTATGATATTTATGTGGACGGAAGTTATGCCAATCAGCGCTACAGCTGGGCGTTTGCCGTTTATGACGGCGCCCGGCTTATTCATACGGCCAGCGGCCTGGGCCAGGACGTCGCTGCTGCGGCAATTCATAACGTCGCCGGCGAGCTGGAGGCAGCGATGCAGGCGATGAAATGGTCAGAGGGCCAGGCGGTGGATTTTGTGATCCTGCATCATGATTATATTGGAATTTCCGAATGGGCTACCGGGCGCTGGAAAACCAATAATCAATTTACCAAGGCTTATGCCGATTTTGCCGCCAATTATCTGAGCAGGGTAAAATTCAATAAAGTAGCCGGGCATTCCGGCGTTGAAGGCAATGAGCTGGCCGACAAGCTGGCCGGGCAGGTGCTGAAAGACAGTTGATTAACCGTACCTGGGGTTGGTTGCTGAATATTATAACTTCCGATAATTTATAGTTATCGGAAGTTAAGCGAAAAATTAAGGTGGGGTTAGCGAATGGCAAATCATGATTTTGTACTGCGCAACAGCGGTTTGATTGAGCATAATGACAAACTGTCCGAAAAAAGCAAAAAACGCCTGCGCAAATCCAAAGCCGAAAACACCCTGCGGGCTTATGAAGCCGACTGGCTGGATTTTTATGACTGGTGCACGCATCTGGGGTTTCAGGCGCTGCCGGCCGAGCCTGAAACCATTGTCAATTATATGAATGACTTGGCCGACAATGCTAAAGCCAATACGGTATCGCGCCGTCTCAGCGCCATTTCGGAAAACCATAAAGCCGGCGGCTATCAGGATGATAATCCGTGCCGCAGCGGTTTGGTCAGAAATGCACTGGATGCCATTAAGCGGGAAAAAGGCACCATTCAGCGCGGGAAGGCCCCTCTCCTGTTTGAAGATTTACGGGATATCGCCTCCTGCTTCGATACAGCCGATATTGCCGGGATTCGTGATAAGGCAATTATACTGACCGGTTTTATGGGCGCGTTCCGCCGTTCGGAGCTGGTCAAAATCAATGTTGAGGACCTTGCCTTTACCCGCGAGGGCGTCATTGTTCTGGTTCACCAGTCCAAAGGCGACCAGGAAGGTCAGGGAGAATATGTGGCCATTCCCTATAATACCGATCCGGGCGTCTGCGCCGTAACCGCCCTGAAGCACTGGCTGGAGCAGGCCCGGCTGAACAGCGGTCCCCTCTTCCGTCCGTTAAACAAGTATAAAAAAGTGCGCGACCGGCGTCTCAGTGACAAGTCGGTGGCGCTTATCGTAAAAAAATACGCCGGGCTGGCGGGATTAAACGCCGAGGATTTTGCCGGGCACAGCCTGCGGCGGGGCTTTGCGACAAGCGCTGCACAGCATGATGTTGATGAACGGGCCATTATGCAGCAGACCCGCCATAAATCGGAAAAAATGGTCCGGCGCTACATTGAGCAGGGTAATTTATTTAAAAATAATGCCCTCAATAAAATGTTTTAGAGACGCTGCCGGTGTTTTTGGCGGCCGGCCTACGAACGAATGTTTGCAATGCCTGGAGATCATTGTTATAATAGAGCTAGGATGGAAATTTTAGCCGGGAGTTGATGATGTGTGAATAAAGACTATTTGTTGAATCATAGACAAAAACAAATTTTAGCTTATATTAAAGATACTTTGAGAATCAAGGGTTACCCCCCTTCTGTCCGCGAAATCGGCGAGGCGGTCGGATTAAGCTCCAGTTCTACCGTGCACGGACATCTGGCTAAGCTCGAAACGCTGGGCTTTATCAGACGTGATCAGGATAAACCCCGGGCAATTGAAATTTTGGATGAAGCGCCCTGGCGGCAGAAGAAAATAACGCCCGTTCCCCTGGTTGGGCGGGTTACTGCGGGACAGCCGATCTTAGCGGTAGAAAATGTTGAGGAGGTTTTTCCTTTTCCCCTGGAGCTGGTGGGCAATAATGAAAACGTGTTTATGCTGTCCGTGCAGGGGGAAAGCATGATTAACGCCGGCATCTTTGATGGCGATTATGTTTTGGTCCGGGAGCAAAACAGCGCCTACAACAACGATATCGTTGTCGCTCTGGTCAATGATGAGGAAGCCACAGTCAAACGTTTTTTTAAAGAGAAGGATTATGTCCGGCTGCAGCCGGAAAATGACCATATGGAGCCTATTTTGGTGACCAATGTAGCCATACTGGGTAAAGTCATCGGCGTATTCCGGCGGCTGTAAAAATGCATATACCAGATAAACAAGCAGCCCTTCAATCGTTGAAGGAGCTGCTTGTTTATTCCGGTGTGGTTTCCTTATTTATTCTATGGCAAAAATAATTCCCGGCTTCACCAACGTCGTTATCGGCGTCCGAAAAGATATTCCCACTGCATTCCACCCATAAGGAGCTTGCGGATAGATGCCAAAAGTTTTACGTACGGAACTGCTCCGGCAATTGTTGCAAAGTGGAAACTATCATGTTTCTCTTATTCATGTCGGTATCGGTCCAGCTGAAGGAGCGGAGCCATCTATTTCTTTACAAACTGGGCGAGCCTTGCACGAGCATCGGCGAAGTCTCCTAGACTCGAGTAGCCGTATAGCGTCTCCAGTCTCAGCGCGTCATCCAGTGGGCGTCCGATCAGTTCAAGGATGGTCTCCTTGGCGGACCGAACAGCATTGCGGCTGTTGCCTCGTATCATGCGCGCCGTATTTTCGGCTGCCTGCATCAAATCTTCCGGCGGCACGATGCGGGTAACCAGCCTTAGCCTAAGCGCTTCCTCGGCCGTGACCTCCCGCCCTGTCAGTGTGAGATCAAGGGCTACGCCGATCCCGGCTACTGCCACCAGGCGGACCAAACCTCCATCGCCTTGGTGCAGGCCACAGCGCACCTCAAAAATACCGAATTTGGCCTTTTCGGAAGCGATGCGGATATCGCAGGCCAGGGCAATTTCCAGGCCGGCACCGATGGCATAGCCGTTGATCGCGGCAATGATGGGCTTGTAGAGACGGTGCTGCCCGCGAGTCAACCCGCCTCCGAGGCCATGGGGGATATTCTTGCGCACATCCAGCATGTTGGCCCCCTCCCACTTGGGGATGAAGGTCTTCAGATCGGCGCCGGCACAAAAAGCCCGCCCGCTACCGGTGAAGATGGCCACATCCACGGCATCATCGGCGGCAAAATCCCGCCACACTTCCTCCAGTTCCGCGTTGGTGGCCTCGTCGATGGCATTCATCGCCTCAGGGCGATTGAGGGTGACATAGGCCACGCCATCGCGTTTTTCATAGAGAATATTGTGTGGTATAGACATAGCTAAATCTCATCCTTTCGCTTGGCGCACTCATGAGGATGTACCTTCTGGCGCCCCCCTACCAGGGGATGCCAACGAAGCTATCCAGCTTGGCCTTGGCAATAGTCAGGCTAGCATGAGCGACGATCTTGCCGTTCATGCCGCAATGTCCACGAAAGACTCCGACACCGCGGGAGAAGCGCCGCGCCTCCAACCGTAGGGTGAGGATCTCCCCTGGCGGGATCGGTGTGGTCAGACGGATCTTGAAAGAAGAGACGACAGTGATTTCGTCCTCCGCTAGAGCGCCATTGGTGATCTTGAAGAACACGATGCCCAGTTGCGAAAAGGATTGCATCAGAGCAGATCCGGGCAGGATCGCGCGTTCGGGAAAGTGTCCAACTAGTTCCGGCGAATTACCGGTAACAGCCTTGGTGGCCTCGATCCATTCGTTGGGCACAAAGCCGGTGACCCGATCCAGCAGCAGCAGCGGGTAGCGCTGGGGCAGGTATTTTTCCTTCAATTCGGTGAAGCCAATCACGCGACCGGTTTCTGTCATATGAAATTCCTCCTTGAGATGTAATTTTAACTGATCGCAACCCGGCATCAATCGTGAAAAACCGTAAATCCAGCGACCGGCGCACGGGCGCGGGCGAAACCGTTGACAGGTGCCGACCAATCCGGATAGCCCAGGTTCACCGCGCAGGCCAGTAGCCGCTCGGGACCAATGCCCAAAATTTCCCGTATCTGGTCCGGGTAGTCGCAGATGGATGCCTGGCAACAGGTTTCCAATCCCAACGCCCGTGCCGCCAGCATCACGTTCTGTATAAACATGCCATAGTCCATCCAGGAACCCGTGGCAAGATCTTTGTGGATGAAGAACAGCAGTCCTACCGGTGCCCCAAAGAAACGATAGTTGTTGTTCCAGCTTTCAGCGCGGTTACGCCTCGCACCCTGGGTGCTGTACATTGCCACCCCGAGCCCCATCCGCCGGGACTTGTAAGGTTCGAACCATTCGACGGGGTAGTACTGGTAGTCTGGGTGTTCCCGGATACTCTTCTCCCGGGCTTCCAGCAGTGCCCTGGTGATACGGGCTTTGGTGACGCCAGTCACCACCCTTACGTACCAAGGCTGCATATTGGCACCAGAAGGTGCCCAGCGCGCCGCATCGAGCACGGTCTCGATCAGTTCTCGCGCCACAGGCCGATCCAAAAAGGCGCGCACGGAGCGCCGCTCCCGTATGGTGCACAAGATAATGTCACGGCCGGCCTCCGCCGGCGTTTCCTGCCTTATCCGCTCCCCTGTGCTCATATTTTACCGGCTCCGTAAAGGTATCCGTTGTCCCGAACGATCATCTTGCTGCGCAGGCTGCCGTCGATGACCGCCTGATATGTGGACTCGTAGCGCCCGTCAAAATAGCGGTCCACCATCCGTGGGAACCACACTGAGCGCAACAGGTAGTCGTAGTAACCGTCTTCTTTCACACGTCCCTGAGTCAGGACGTAATAGGCGATCATCTTTTTCATGTGGTCCATGTGCATCATCGACTCGTCTTGATAATAACGCTCCAGTTTGCGTAAGAGCCGGTCGATTACAGGTTTAGGCTTATGAATGATTGGACCGTGCCCCGGATAGATCACCTCAAGGTTCAGCTTCTCGATGCGCTCCACCGTCTCGACCGCCCGGTCGAGGGCATCCTCACCTTCAACGATAGGATTGATGACCCCCATATCCCCCTGCCATATCGCATCCGAGCTGAAGAGCGCCTTTAGATCCTTGGCATATAAAATCATCAGGCCGCGGGAATGCCCGGGGGCATAGATCACCTGCAGGACGAGGGAACCGAAGCGAATTTCGTCGTTCTCGCGCAGCCCCTTATCGACCTTAAAGAAATCTGCCCAGGTGTCGTGAAAGCGCCACCATGTAGCGATGTCATCCCGCGTATCGATGCGGCGCTTTTCTTCCTCGTGCATCCAGACGTCGCAACCGGACTGCTCAATAAAGTAACGGTTGCTGCCGGCATGATCGCAGTGGCAATGGGTGTTCACGATCAAATCCACGTCCGCCGGCTCGACGTCAAAGGATCGGAGCACTGCAATGGTTTCCTGTAAATCGTCTTTGTAGCCGGTATCGATCAAGGTCAGCTGCGGCAACTTAGCAATGAAATGATTACAGCTTAGCCAATCCCGCTGGACGAACCAAGCGCCCGGCGCTATCTCAACGACTGGCCGCATAATCATAACCTCCTCGAATCCTTTGATGCCATCGGGGTCGGTGGCGTCTCTCGCGAAGCGTCACACGACGGGAGCGTTGCTCCCGGCTTGACCCCAAATCTGTCAGTTAGCAGCTTTGCGTAACTGTCCGGGTGATAATACACCCGAGCGCGAGCGCGCATGTCGGCGGATTCTCCCTGCCGTTCCCGCTGTAGAAGCCTTTCCCGCATGCGATTGATGCGCGTCCATTCCCGCTGCAAGCGCTTATTGTACTGGGGGGTGTTGATGGCCAGGTCCATTTCCCGAAGCAGAGCCCGGGCCTCGTCCGGCTGGATCACCGGATGCCGCCAGACCAGATAGCCACCAGTCCATTTGCGGAAATCCCAGTCTTTAATAAGATTTCTTTTCAACATGTCGTAGTACTGAGGAGTGCCGGGCATGGGCAGAAGGATCATGAAATAAGTGTAGATTGGTCCCAAATCCCCTAAACGCTGCTTCGCCCGCCGGATGCTCTCCGGCGTGTCGTTCTCGAAACCGATAATATAGGTGGCAGACAGCCGGATGCGCAGGTCATCCATCTGACGCACCGTATCCCGGATGTGGGTGCAGTTGGTCGTTTTGTGGGCCCAAGTAAGGTTGGCGTCATCTAGAGATTCCACGCCCAGCTGCGCCATGGTCAACCCTCGGTCGGCTAGCCATTTTATGCCGTCCAGTCCTTTGGCCGTCAGCGCCTGAAAACTGGTCATCATGGTGAAAGGCAGGCCGAATTCGTGCAACAGTTCGATGATCTGCTTCCCCACCACCGTGAATGGCCGAACGTCTTGGTTGACCAGGTGCACCGACATCACGCCCTCCGCTTTATAGCGTTCAAGCACCTTGCGAACATTGGCCACGGAGAAGGTTGGCTCGCCTCCCGGCTGAAAAACCGGATCGGCACAGAAGGTACATCTCTGTGTGCAGCCCCGTTCCCAGAAAAGATGACCGATTTTAATTTTGTGAGCAAGATATGTGGACTCGTTGATCAACATGGGGTGTTCGATTTCTGCCGGTTTAATGGGGGACATACCCAAGGCTTCTCGGAAGGTCGTCTCCCCATAGCCCCAGTAGAGGCGGTCAAAAACTTCGCGGATGCGCGGCTCGGGTGTCATGACGCCGTAGCCGCCTAACCATACCTCTTGTATGCCATACTCCTGGCGTGCACTCTCTGCCAGTTTCAACGCCCAGGGGATCATCCAAGTGTAGGCGCTGATCGCCAACACCTTGAACTGGCGGCTTGCGAGGGCCGCCTCAATTTCCGCCTGCATCGGCAATTCCAGATAAGTTGGCCCCGGAACGTTCGCCGACAGGAAGGACACATCGTAGGAACGGGATTTTATCGAAGGCTGGTATTCCTCTGGATAGGCGAGCGGATGGCTAGCAAACCAATCCAGCCGGCCGTCCTCGGTGACGCAGGGGATGTCACCATCATAGCCCTCGGCCGCGTAGATGTTGCGCGGCAAGGTGGTGAAAAGCACTTCTTCCGGCCGCGGGACAAATCCGGTTTTGTTGATATACTCTACCCATCCCGAACGCCGGGGTCGGTCGGCAAGATGTAAACTGATGGGTTGCATGTTTTCCATGTTTTCCATGATTTCTCCCTTCGCACTAGTATTTTCATCTCAGACAATAGGCGGACAACCGCCACCGCATTCGTACCGTGCCCAATTGCACTGCGTCACAAACCGAACCGCTGCTTCCCTTTCATGCTCCGTTTAATTCCCGCAGACCGCCGCCGCGCCGCTCTGCCAATCCGCCGTCAGCACAATGCGCTTTAAACCGGTTCGCCGCTGCCGCACATCGTCGAAACTGGCGGCAATGGTTTGCATGGATCGCGTTTCGATAAAGGGCAGAATTTGTATGTCTCCCTTCATCACATGCTCGACCACGCGCGGATATAGCGCCGGATCACAGCCCCAACTGCCGACGATCTCGGCGTCATAGGCCATGACCTTGGACAGAGCGAATCGCAACTCGCCAGGAGCGAAGCCGACTAGGACCAGCTTGCAGGCGAAAGTGAGCAGGCCCAGCCCCAGTTCCTGGCCGGCCAGGGTTCCACTGACCTCGAAAATTTTCCAGGAATAGCGGGGATTGACACCACGGCTCCTGCAGGCGCGCCAGATGTCGTGCCGGATGTCGTCGACGCCCCGGTCGCCAGTGGCGATGGGCACATCCACGCCGTGGGGGACAAGGGCTTGCAACTTGGCCTGGTCGCGGGCTATGCCGACCACTATATCGGCCCCCATGTATTTCGCCCATTGGGAGAGGTAAACCCCCAGGCCACCGGTGGCACCGATGACGATGACTTTATCGCCTGGTGCGATGCTGGCCCGCAGTGCCGCCTGATAGGGCGTCGACACAGCGTCCGCCACCACGGCGAGATGCTCCAGGGGAATGGGGCTGTCCTCCGGTACCAACGCAAGTTCATGGGCAGGGACGACGACATGGCTCGCAAAACCGCCTTGAATGGCGTAATTCCCCCCCAGCATGCGCTGTCGCACACAACGGTTTGCCCGGCTGGAGCGACAGAGTTCGCAGCTGCGGCAGGGGATGATGGTCGGCACGATCACCTGCCGGCCTTCCAGGCCGCCGCCGCGCACCACGCGGCCGCTGATTTCGTGGCCTAATGTCAACGGGGGCGCAGCTACCGGCGCCACGTCGCCAAAGAAATAACCTATATCGGTCCCGCAAATCCCACAGGCGGCAACCTCGACCAGGGCTTCGTTAGCCCGGATTTCCGGAATCGGTTCGTTTACCCTTTCAAAACGGAAGGGCCGGGCTGGCTGCTGTTGCTGAACAATGCGCCAAGCATGTAAGTTTTCATTCACGGGCATGATTCGTTCTCCTTCAGCAGGGCCATAAATGCGGTCCGCTCCCGGTCGCGCGCCGCCTCCTTGTGGGCGCAACGCCAAATGGATTTGAGGGCTCGCGTGACCTCACCTCCCAATAGGGCAAGCTCCTGAGCCGCCGCCCATGCTTGCTCGGAGAAGTTCGGACCGCTGAAAATACGGCCAACCAAGCCCCTCTGCTGAGCCGCCAGCGCCCCTATCCTTGACCCGAGCAACAGTTCCCAAGCGCAGGCGCCCGGCAATTCCCGGGTGAGCGCAAAAGTAGCCCCCCAGGCAGGAATGAGTTTATCCCGGGTTTCCGGCAGGGCAAAAACCGCACGCCGGTGGGCCCAGCGCAAGTCACAAGCTAGAGCCACTTCGAAGCCCCCTCCCAAAGCCAGGCCGCCCACGGCGGCGACAGTTGGGACCGGCAACATGGATAGATAATCAATCAGCGCCTGTCCGGCGTGCAAATAGCGTTCCGTATCCGCCAGTGTACCGGTGCGCAATGCGGACAGATCCGCCCCCAGGCAAAAAGTCTTGGCGCCGCCGGTCACCAGAACCAGTGCCAGCGATTCGTTGCGCGCCAGCGCCTCCACTTCGTTTAACAGCCGCTTTATCCGGGCTTCGGTCAAAACCACCCGGCCTTCCTCCCCCTCCGCGAGGTGAAGCAGTCCTACGGTGCCCCCCGCTGTAGCGGAAACCTGGGCCTCCCATAGCATAGTGTTAGAGTATGTCATGGCCACTTGCACCTGACAGGTTGAGTGGGAAAATAAGACGCCGCCTGCAAGGCGACCTGAACCCAAAACCCAATGCAATCGTCGCCGGAAAGACAAGATTGCAAAGACTGGCATTGCTCCGGCGCCGCCTTCAGCACCACTCCTCTGGATAGGTCGTCTAGACGCGCGGGAGTCAGCCCAAACCGCAATGGCGCCTGACGGTCTAGGCAAATCACGACGGCCCCCTCCGGTTCCGCCCGGGCGACGAACAGCAGGTCCACTCGTCTTGCCGCGAAAAGACGCAAAGCTGTGCAGAAAAGCACTAACGGCCAGTCCGCTGCCGCGCTCAAGGTCAGAACCGGTCCACGGATATTGTAGCTGCGGGCCAGGTTGGAGCCCACGATGTTGTAGCCGCAATTCGAAAACAGGGTCGCCGAGACGGACTTGCCGCCCCTTCTGGCATAGGTATTCAGGAACCGCTCCCGGGTGTCCTCCGGTCCCCGATCCGTGGCGATGAGCAGTCCGACCTTTCCAGGTTCGTGGTCGATGCGTTCCTGGTCGACCCCGGCGGCGACGCAGGTCCGGTGCAGGGCCAGGATGCCCTGCTCGGCGGCCTTGTCAATGTAGCGTTGCTGGGTGCGCTGTTTGAAAGCCGCCACCAAGCCTTCCTCGTCATCGGCGACGTTACCTGGCTGCTCCGGAAGCCAAAGTGGTGGAAGTGTCTGGCCTGGGGCAACAACCCAGCCGGCGACGGACACTGGCACCGTTGCGGCCGCTGCGCTCATGGATGGCTCCTGGCTTTCCCGAAAAGCCTGCACGTTCTCCACTCTTATCCCTCCTCGCCGCTTTTTCCTTGCCATTTAGCTTTTAAAACGACGAATTCCGTCACCTTGTCCACACTGGTGAAATGGCCATCGCCGATGTCGGTATCGGCCACCTCAATTCCAAAGACCTCGCCTACCAGCGTGGCCAATTCCACGAAGCCAACGGAATCCATGCCCAGATCTGTGCCTAATTCTGCGCTGCCTGCAATCTCGTCCACCGAATCCGCAAGGAAAAGATCCTCAACTAGCAGACTTTTGATACGATCACTGATTTCCTTCTTTTCCATAATACCCCTACTTTCCCAGCCTGGCTCACCGATCTCGCAATCAAGCTTCCCGGCCGAATATATTCACTTCGTACACACTTATATGGCAAGACGCTTATCGTCCCATTACTAACACCCCGTTGGTACCGCCGAAGCCGAACGAATTGCTGATCGCATAATTCACGCCATCTAAGGGTCGCGGCTTGTCCACCACCAGGTCCATTTCGAACGCCACCTCGCTCCGCGAAACATTAAGGGTGGGAGGCACAATCTGCTCCCGCAACGTCATGATGGTGGCTATGGCTTCCAGCGCTCCGGACGCGCCCATGGCATGGCCCACTGCTGCCTTGATGGAGGTGCAGGGCAGCGTAGCTACAACGTCGCCGAATACATCGCGGAGGGCCAAATATTCCGCCTTGTCGTTGAGCACCGTTCCAGATCCATGCAGATTGACGTGGCCGATATCCTCCGGCCTCAGGTTGGCATCGGCCATAGCTGCCGACATCGCCATACTGGCTCCCGTCCCTTCGGGGTCTGGCGCCGTAACGTGGTAATTGTCGTTGCTGTACCCCGCCCCCAGGCAGATCGCGTGGGGCTTGGGCGCTCCGGCCCGGCCCGGCCGTTCAAGGACTAGGAATCCCGCCCCTTCCCCAAACAAGGTACCGTCCCGGGTACGGGAGAAGGGTTTGGAGAGTCGGGTAGTTAGTGTCGATAACGCTGAGTGGCCGAGATATTTCATCCGGTCCAGACTATCGGCGCCGCCGGCGATTACAGTGTCATAGCCGTCATGGCGGATCATGTCGCAGGCCAGGGCGATAGCGTGGGTGGCCGAAGCACATGCTGTGGACACCATCGAAACCGCCCCTGGCATGCTATAGTGATCCTCAAAAAAGCGCGTCAAATAGGCCAAGCTTGAGTTGGTCTCGTTCGCCCCGTCAAATGCCGCCAAGGTTTCGTCAGGAACCAGCGATGGCAACACCAGGGACATACCGAGCGAAGTGCCAATCACGAGTGCTACTTTTCCCTGACGCGACCTCATGGCCCGGAGATCGAGCCGTGCATCCTCCAATGCCTCGTTCAGAGCGGCCACGGCGAAGAGCTGTATCCTCGCCTTGATTCTGTCCCGGTCCGCCTGCAGCCGCAAGTCTGGGGAGACGCGGACCACTCCGGCGAGGGAATTGCGCAAGGCCTCCCGGGGAAATTCCTCGATTTCCTTGATCCCACTCTCGCCTCGCAGCAAAGCTCGCCAGAAGTCGGAGACGTTCTCTCCCACGGAAGAGACGCATCCCATACCGGTCACGACAGGTATTTCCGCACGTGTACCCATTATTTAGATCTCTCCTCTCCGCTGATTCCTTTTTTCCGTGATACCACTACTTTTCACCGAATGCCCTTTGACTGCCGCTCAGAGAAAGCGGGCGTCCCTTGAAAAAATACATTCCATCCGCCGACCTCAGCGTGATTTCCTCTGGCACCAGGCGGGGCGGTAAATTGCGACGGCAATGAACAACCAACTGACGCTCGAAATCGGAGGATTCGCCGGCACGATGAAATACTACTGCCCGCAGACGGTCCATGCCATTGTCTACCTCCACCTTTGCCAAGACAACGCCGGCCAGGGATTCAAGAACCTTCTCGATCTGTGCCAGGTTAATACGCCGGCCCCTATGTTTGATCTGCCGGTCCCGTCGCCCATGTATGGTTAAGTAGCCGGCCTCGTCCAAGCTGGCCAGATCCCCCAAGGTGATCCATCCGTCCGGCTCCAACGGAGTGTCATCGAAAAGATAGCCGTTCATGCGCGAGGGCGTACGCACACGCAGAACGCCTTCCTTTCCGGGAGGGCAGGGCTTGCCCTCAGTATCCACTACTTCGACAGCTATCCCTTCCAAGGGCAAGCCCACCGAGTCGGGACGTAACAGCAATTGCCCGGCCGGCAGGGTAGACACCCTCGGTCCGGCCTCAGTGACACCGTAAGTTACGAATACCTCCGCCTCGGGGAATGCGGCACTGATTTTTTCCCGCAGGGGAGCGCGGCAACGGTCACCGCCGATTCCAATTTTGCGTAAGTGGCGAAACACAACCCGTTCCTTCTCCGAACAATTGTCGATGAGGTAGTCGAACAATGCTGGACTGCCCAGGCAAATCTCCGGCCTGGCAGTCTCGATGGCTTCCCGGACACTGCGGGCAGTATTGTGGGCTGGAATCACCAAACTGCCTCCGGCCACTAGCACTCCCAGCACCGAGGCGATCAGCCCATAGCTGTAGCTGACCTCGAGGATCTGCAACGCCTTGAACGGTCCGACAATGCCGAAACTGGCGACATGAGCACGGGTATTAAAAAGGAGCGCACGATGGCTGAGACGGACGAATTTTTGCTCTCCGGTGCTGCCGGAGGTGGGCATCAGTAGCAAGTCGTCGTCCGGCATACTTTCTGGCGGCAAGGGCGATGCGAACGCCCGATCAGGCAGGGTGAACGGCAACCTCCATTGCCTGCATTCCGCTCCTTGCCGCCAATCTCCCCACAGCCCCGCTTCCTGGGCGCAGAAACGCCGACCTGAAAACACGAATACCGAAAAACCTTCGCCCAAGACATCGAAGACGCGCTGGACATATGCTTTAGTGGTAATCACTGCGTCAGGCCGCAGGCGTTCCATCAGCGAAGAAAGGGAAATGCCTCGCAAGCTGGTATCGACCGGAGAAAAAGCCGCACCGCAGCGGGAAACGGCAAGCAGTGCCACAACGAACTCTGCGGAGACGCCGGCAAGTACTGCGATACGGGTCCCCTTACCTATCCCTGCCGCCTGCAGATGCAGAGCAAAAGTCAGGCTGGCGGCATCCAATGCTCCGTAACTCAGAGCCGTGGACTCGCCGAGCAGGTGCAATGCGAGGTTCTCGCTTCGGTCGCACTGCAGGCAGGTCTGATGAAGAAATGTCCCCCCACTATCTTCCTCTTGTTTCAGAATATACTCACGCTGCTGAACTATGCTGATAAGAATTCCCCCCATCTTAGCCAAATTTGTAAGCCCAGAAACTGCATTGAGAAAAGTTTCTTGCCATTAGAAATATCAACCAGAGCTTCTTTCTCATTGAAAAGGTTCCCACTGACATTCTGAGCAACACCATTATTCTACGCCTTTTTAATTTAGCAAAATTATTTTGAAAAATTTGTCAAAATAGGCTAATTATTGAAATAATTATAAAAAAAAGTTAAAATTTAGTATGATTACAAAATTGTTTAAGGTCCATTGGAAGTATGCTACATTCCAATGGACCCCCAACCATATTTTTGTTAAAGTTGGCGCAACCCCTTATTGCACTTTTCTATTGCTACACAGACCCTTAAATGAGCAAATCAGATTTTTAAGCTTGGCCGTCAGGCAGGCTAGCAGCACTCTTTGCTTAAGACTGCTGCCCTGGGCGACGATGATCAGAGCTGCTTTATTAATGTTTTTGATTGTATTTTTTCTATGTTTTATTTTACCGTTCAAAAGAAGATCACTCTCAATCAGACTCGCGCAGTGGGGCTAAGAAGTCGCCTCAAAAAGCAAAAAACACGCACTGTCCGTCATAAAGGCAGACAATTCGTGCTTCTCATCCTTGTATCTTGCTATATTGAAAAAAAGCGGGTTTTTGAGTGGTAGAGGCGATCCGGGATAAAGCAAATCCCAACCACATTGTGAATTTATTACATCAGCCGGCCGATAACCTCGGTCCGGCCCAGCTGAGGCAGTTGCTCCATAGTGCTTTCGCCGGCGGCGACGAGAATTGCCGTACAGGGGCCGGCTGATTTTGCTGTATTCACCTTCACATGATCGTTGAGAACCAAGTTCAGCCGGTTGTTTTTCGCCAGCTCCCGCGCTTCATGCAGAATGCCTTTTGAACCGACCGGCACAATTTCGGCTGCTGCCTCCAGCGCCAGCAATTCTTTGATGACTTCATAGCCGGGAATCTCGCCAGGCCGGCTGGCCAGCACTTCCGCCCCCACCTTCGGCTCGCCGACGGCAACCAGCCAGGCCCCTGTTTTGCAGGTGTTTACTCTCAGGTTTCTGCGGCTGACCAGACCCAGCGCCGTCATGCCGACAGCGGTGGAAACCGTGGGAAAGTTTTCTTCCGTGCTGCCGGTCAGTACTGCGCCGTCAATCTTTGCGGCTGCCAGTTCGGCCTGAATCCCCTTAAGGATTTGGCGCCCGGTCGGCTCCATTTCATTGCAAACCGCATTGGTCAGGCCGATCACCTCGGCGCCGGCGCACATGACCTCGAAGATGACAACACGGGCTGTAAATCTGCCGGTCAGGAACGGGTCAACTGCGAATGCGTCGCCCGGTTTCAGGCCAATGCCGCCGCAGCTGTCGCAGGCGATGACCAGTTCGCGTTCCTGATCAAGAGCAACAAGGGTCAGATCTCTTACTTTTCTAATTTTATTCATGGTCAATACCCGCTATATCCAGTTTGCCAAGCAGCAGATGGTACAGCAGCAAGGCGGCGGCAATATTCAGTGCGGCGGCGGCGGACAGCACCCCGGTCAGAGTGAGCAGCCCTGCTTTCCCCAGCACCGGCAAGAGCTGAACCGACAAAACCGCTATTCCGGCCGGGCCGTTAATCAGTACGGCGGCAAAAGCGGCCGTCAGGGCCGCGCCGCCTGACAAGCCTTTGCGTTTTCCTGCCAGCCTGCGGTAGATTGCTCCGAAAGCTGCCGTCGCACCGGCCATAATCCCCATGATTTCCAGATGGACCGGCAGCGTCAGGACAAACCCGGCAAACAGCGCCGTTAAGAAGTGACCGGCTGCGCCGATCAGAGCTCCCCAGACCGGGCCAAGCAGCAGCGCGCCTAAAAAACCGGGCATCGAATCGAAGGCGATGGTGCCCATGATTTTCAGATTTGCGCCGATAAAGGACAAAGCGATCAACAGCGCTGCTGCAATCATTTTTTTTATGTTCAAGGTTTTCATCTCCCTGATTCCAAGATTATTCTATTATTGCATTCTATTCCTATTTTGTCCCGAGCTTTTCCATTTCCTCGGCAGCGCCCATAATACCAACCACAGCGTGCTCAAAACTCAATGCGCCCTGCAAATAAACGGCAAATGGCGGCCGCAGCGGACCGTCGGCGCTCAGTTCAATTGACGCGCCCTGGATAAAGGTTCCGGCGGCCATGATGACCGGATCGGCATAGCCCGGCATTGTGCTCGGCTCAGGCCGTACATGGGCGTCAACCGGCGAATATTTTTGCAGCCCCCGGCAGAAGGCAACCATTTTTTCGGCGGAACCCAATTCAATTGCCTGAATAATATCCCCCCTCCGCTCAGCTGGCGCAGGCAGGGTATGGTAGCCCAGCAGGGAAAAGAAAGCGGCGGCGAATACAGCTCCCTTTAAGGCTTGCGCAGTGATGTGGGGCGCCATAAACAGGCCCTGGAAGAGCAGCCGGTTATCAATCAGCGAGGCGCCGACTTCACTGCCGATGCCCGGCGCGGTTAAGCGGAAAGCGGCCAGCTCCACCAATTCCTCCCTGCCGGCAATGTAGCCGCCGGTGGGCGCAATGCCACCGCCGGCATTTTTGATTAAAGAGCCTGCCGTTATATCCGCTCCGGCTGCTGTTGGTTCCAGTGTGTCGACAAATTCGCCGTAGCAATTGTCAACAAAACATACACAGTCGGGGTTAACGGCTTTGATTGCCGCACAGGCTTTTTCGATATCGGCGATGCTTAACGGTTGTCTCATACTGTAGCCGCGGGAACGCTGGATAAGCGCCATTTTCGTATTTGGGCTGACGGCGGCTTTCAGCTTGTCCCAGTCAATCGTCTGATTGACCATTGGCAGCTCTTTGTAGGCGACGCCGAATTCCTTCAGCGATCCCCGGCCCGGATTGGCATAGCCGATGACAGACCGCATGGTATCATACGGCGCTCCCGTTACTGCCAGCAGCTCATCTCCAGGCCGGAGAATACCGAATAATACCGTCGACAAGGCATGCGTGCCCGAGACAAACTGGGTGCGTACCAGCGCTTTTTCCGCACCGAAAACATCGGCCCATACCGCCTCTAATTTTTCACGCCCGGCATCGTTATAGGCATAGCCGGACGTTGTACGGAAATGATGGTCTCCCACCTTGTGTTTACGAAAACATTCCAATAGCTTAAAAGTGTTTTTTTGGGATATTTCCTCAATAGCAAAAAATAATTGACGGGCTTTTTGCAAGGCCTGATCGCGGGTTTCGAGGATTCTCCGGGAAAACGGATACATCATGCTTCAGCTCCTATGGCATAAGTGAGATAATCTTTTTGACGTTCAACAGGCAGTTCTATTTTTACGTAAGTGCCGTCATCCCGGTACTCAGTGCATTTTATCACAGCCGTTTCGTGCAGTTTGGCTAAAATGCCGCTGTCGCTATAGGGAATGAGAAGCTCCATCGCAGCGGTTTGCTTAGCCAAAAAAGCATCAATTAATTGCAGCAGTCCGTCAAGACCGGCGCCGCCGGCGGCCGAGACGGCAATGCTGTGCTGTTCCCGCAGCAAGCCGGGCAACTCTGCGGCGGTCAGCTTGTCGCTCTTATTAAAGACCAGAATGGCCGGTTTTTGATCGGCCTGTAATTCTCCGAGCACCTGGCAAACGGCCTCCATTTGCCGCCGGTGATTGGGATGGCTGGCATCAATGACATGCAGCAGAAGATCAGCGTGCACCACTTCCTCCAGCGTGGCCCGAAAGGCGGAGATTAACTGGTGCGGCAATTTTTGAATAAAGCCGACGGTGTCGGTCAGCAAAACGTCGAGTCCGCTGGGCAGTGTGGTTCGTCTGGTGGTTGGGTCAAGTGTCGCGAATAATTTATCTTCCGCCAGGACGCCGGCTGAGGTAAGCTGATTTAACAGGGTCGATTTACCCGCATTGGTATAGCCAACCAGGGCAATTGCCGGCAAATTTGCGGCAATGCGGTTTTTGCGATGGATCTCACGATGTTTTTTGATCTGCTCAATTTGTTGTTCGATATCACTGATCCTGGAACGGATACGGCGCTTGTCAACCTCCAGTTTGGTTTCACCAGGCCCGCGGGTGCCGATTCCCCCGCCCAGGCGCGACAGCACCAGCCCCTGCCCGCCAAGCCGCGGCAGATGATAGCGCAGCTGGGCCAGCTCGACCTGCAACTTACCTTCATGTGATTTGGCCCGCTGGGCAAAAATATCCAGAATCAGCGCCGTGCGGTCGATAATCTTAACACCCAAGGCCTGTTCGAGGTTGCGTTGCTGAGATGGCGTAAGTTCATCATCAAAAACAATCATATTGGCATTGTGTTCCTGTCTGGCGACCGCTATTTCCTGAACCTTGCCTTTGCCGATAAATAAGGCTGCATCAGGGCGGTCCTTTTTCTGCCGGATTACCGCCGCAACCTCGGCTCCGGCGGTTTCAGCCAGCTGGCCCAGTTCGCTTAGCGAATCGTCAATCGCCCATTTGCCGGTTTGGTCCAGGCCGACCAGAATGACCCGCTCAGTCTGCAGTAAAGGTTCAGCCAGTTCGTTTTTACTGAATAAGCGGTCGGTTTGCAGCAATAATTCAGTAAACGCCAAGCGGGTGAACTCGGACAGGGAGAGCGGTCCGGCGGTCCGGACGTGCATTTGACCGTCGTCAATATCACTGATAAACCCGAAGCTTACCTCCGGCTCATCGCCGGCCGGCAGCGCGCTGATTGCCGCCATAAGATCAAACCGCATATTCTTCAGGGCTGAGATATCAATACCGCTTAAGCGGCTGTCTCCGCCGGGATGGGTATGAATACAGCGGATACCGCTCAGGCGCTTTTCTGAACGGCGGCTGTCGGTGGAAGGCAAGTCAACCGTTCGCAGGTCGCCTACCGCCACCTGCGTTACTTTACCGCGGCGATTTAAGTAAATGGCAACTTCCCGTTCGATCAGCATGCTCAGGGAAAGCATTGCCTGGGCCAGTTCGGCCGTTATCGCCTGGCCTGTTGGAACATTAAATTGATAGAGCTGTTCAAGCTGGGCCAGCAGGCCTTTTTTTATGCCGCCGGTATCTCCATGAATATTCATTTATAAAAAATTCTCTCCTTTAGTAATCTTAAATTAACAGCCGTGTTTTTCCCGGTTATGTAAAATAGCGGCCCGGCGCAGCCGCGGCTGAATGGCGTAACCCTAGCTAGTACATCGTCCGTTTTACCTTGCTGATTAAAGCAAATACGATAATTAGGTATAAAAAAACAGCCAGTAAGCGGACGGCCGCGTTGGAAGAAGTCAGGCCGGGCAGATACTGTCTGCAGGCCGGCCGCAGGCCAAGTATGCCGAAAAAAATAATTACGGCCGCCAGCGTAACGGTTAATTTGTAATTAAAATACCAAATCAAACCTAAACCGGCGCAGGTTAAAACCGCCGCCGCCGCCCCAAAGGTTTTCCTGTACAGGCTGTAATGCTGTTTTTGCCTGCGGGCTGTTCTGGACTGATCCATTGCCATCGCCTCCCCTGTATAATACTAATATGACTGGAGGTTTGGCTGATTATGCACCGGCGCACCGGGGGCTCGGCATTCCAGCCTCTTTATTATAACAAATTTACGGCGGCAGGGACATCCCAGGGTGGGTCATCAACCTAAATCGACAGCCAGATAGACCTTGTTCAACTGCTCCTGGGTAATGCCGATATACCGGCGGAGGTCTTTGGGAGATGAGTGATTCAGCAGATCCATCAACAGCAGGACGTCTGTACCCTGCTGCCAGGCAAAATAAGCAAAGCTCTTTCTCATGGAATGGCTGCCGTAATTTCCTGTAATATTGCACATTTGCGCTGCTTCGGTGATCAGCTGATTGGCATAGGAGCGCCCAATCGGTTTTAATTGTCCCTTCTCCCCTGTCTTATGACTGGGAAATAGGGGCTGCCCGGCCTCGGTTAATGTGTAATGCTGAAGCACGGTCCGGATTTCCGTCCGGATTTTATCGGAGATAGGAAATTCTTTTGTTTTGCCGGTTTTTTGTTCTTTTACTAGAATTTTATCGACAATAGCGCCGTTGCTCTTTTGAACATTGCCAACGGTGAGCGACAATAAATCGGAAATACGCAAAGCTGAATTGACGCCAATCCAAAACCATAATCCGTGCTTTAGGGCTTTGCCTCGCAAATATAGCCGCACCGTTTCCACATCTTTTTTACTGCGAAATGGCTCAACAAACTTCATGTTAAATTCTCCCTGTTTTTAACTGTTATGTGAGATTGTAAGCTTGTTAGGCTTTTTTGTCAAGTTTTAAAAAACTGAGAAACAGCCGTCAAGCCTTGTCTATACTGGCTTTATACCCATAAAACAAATCTCACATAATAGCATTATGTGAGATTTGTTTTATGAATGGTTTTCTTTAATGATAACATATGTTAATTTAAATTAAAACGTTCTGTTAACATATATAAATCGTTATAAATATATGTTAACATATATTAAAAGATATCTAACCTTATTGTAGCGCAGGATTTTTGCTGAAAATGAACACTGGGGAGCGTGCCGTAATGAGCGATCAGGAACACTTAGCCGGAAATAGTAGTCGGGAAAAAAACAAATGGTTAACTTATGGCGGCAGAGTTGATGAGAATTTAATGAATCTGTTGAAAGAAGCCCAAAAAACAGCTGGAATAAAAAAGTTTTCCGATTTTATGAATGATATGCTGAATATCTACCGGGCCAATAAACAGGAGACCGAGCCGCCGCAAATGCAGGTGATAAAAAAAGCGGTTGCCGATATCATCACAACAACCGAAAGCCTGTTGGGCGCAATGCAAATCGTTGAAGACGATAAATTCAGGTCAATTGAGGCGTACCGGCAAAGGTTGCTGGAAACAGAAGAAGATTTGGCGAAAGAATCCCAACAGATCGAGGAACTGGAGGGAAAACTGGCCGGTTTGGAAAAAGAACTTAGCGCCGCCAGACTGAAAACGCAGTCTGCCCACACCGAACTGGCGACTGAAATAGAAAAGCGAAAAAACATCGAAGGAATGATTCGACGGATTCAACAATTTGCTGATGATGCCGTCAGCAAAAGGGAAAAAGCCGAAGCTGAATGCAAGGCAACTGCTGACTGTAGCGCCGGGCTAAAAAATGAAATCATCACGCTCCGGACGGTCAATCAGGATTTGCAGACCAAGCTGGATACGGCTTTAGAGGCCGTAGAACAAGGCCGGCAGGAATTTGACCAGATGAGGGACAGCCAGCGGAAATTAAGCGAAGCATTGCGTTATGAAACCATTCTCCGGAATCGTTTGGAAGAGCGTCTGCAAATTATCGGGCCGCAGCATCAGGCGGCCTTAACCAGACTGGAAACTCTGCAGTCCGAAATAAACAGCCTGCAGGTCAACGGGCAAAAGCCGCTTCAGCAGACTTAACCGCGGCTTGCAAAGAAAAAATCTGTTGTTCAAAATGCCGGCAAGCCGCTGTTGGGCCGTTATACTTTCTTAACCAACTTTATGTATATCGTCGAGATTCTTAAGCGGGACTAAATAGACCTGTTTTTTCGAGCAATTGCCGCAATGCCTTTATTCCCTCCAGAATCTGCCCGGGGCTTAAATGTCCATAACCCAGAAGCAGTTTATCTTTGTGGTTAGTTTGCGAGGGGCAATACCGCGCCAGCGGGACTGCTTTTATGCCAGCTTGCCGGCTGTCTCGCACAAATTGTTCCCCAAACTCCCTGCCGGGAAATTGAAGCGCCAGATGCAGTCCGGACACATCCCCCCAAGGATGTACAGAACTGCCAAAAGCGCCTTTAACAGAACGCAGGAGAAGCTTTCTTTTTTCGCCATATAGCTGCCGCATGCGCCGAACATGCTTATCTAACTTTCTTTTATGCAAAAACTCAGCCAATGCCGCTTGTTCCAGAATAGGATTCTGAACATCGGTAAAGGTTCGAGCGTGTTTCCATTTTGCCTGTAACGCTTTAGGCAACACGGCAAAGCCCAGCCGGAGGGCGGGAAACAATGTTTTGCTAAAAGTGCCAACATAGACCACCTGCGAACAATCCATGGAATAAATTGGACTGACCGGCGAACCCGAATAGCGGAATTCGCTGTCATAATCGTCCTCAATGATATAAAAGTTGTTTTTTACAGCAAGGCGTATAAGCGCAGCACGGCGGTCAGCCGGAAGAATGCCTCCTAAGGGGAACTGATGAGAGGGTGTCACATAGACGGCTGAAATCGCTTTCCCTGTAAGAGCGCCTATATCCGCACCCTGTTGGTCCACCGGCATCCAATGAAGGGGATACCCTTTACTTGCGGCCATGGTATGAATTGCCGGATGAGAAGGACTTTCCAAAGCAAAGGCCTGCCCTTCTTGATACAGCAAGCCTGTAAGCAAGTGAAGCGCCTGCGTTGCCCCCGCCGTGATAAATACATCTTCCGCCTTGACCTCCATGCTTCTGCTTCGCAGCAGCCAGCGGGCAATTTCCTGGCAGAGCGGTTCGTATCCTTTCGGGCCGCTGTAGCCCAATTGATCGGCAGGTAGATTTTCGGCTGCTTGCCGCAGCATCTGTCGCCAAAGCTGCCAGGGGAAATGAGATAAATCGGGCTGGCCGGTTTTAAAGTCCCACCAAACAAGCGGTTTTTTTCTTTGCGTCGGCAGGCTTTCCGTTCTGAAAGCTTGCCGATGCTCAATATGCAGCCCCTGTGCAACACGGGTCGGTGCACCCTGGCGGCTGACAAGAAAGCCTTCCGTCAGGAGAGTGTCATAGGCCGCACAAACCGTATTGCGGGAGACGCCCAATGATTTTGCAAGTTCCCGGGTAGACGGCAACGCCTCTCCCTGGGACATTTGGCCCGTCAATATGCGCTCTTTGAGCGATAGAAAGATTTGACGAGACAAGCTGATTTCAGCTCTATGATGCAATTTGATTCCCCACATAAATCCTCCCTCAAACTGGCTCTATAAAAATATGGTTATACTGGCGCTTAAAGCATACCAGTTATTACGCTATAATTATAGCAAAGATTGGTTTAAATATAAATTGTCGCTAGACTACAGAATTGAGGATGAGCGAAATTAAGGGGAAATTTTTTTTACTGCTTGCCTTTTCACTGGCTGGAACCTCGGTAGTGACGGCGCGCATGCTTGCCGAAAAATTAAACAGCTTTACGATAACCGCTGTTAGTTTAGGCTTGCTGCTCCTATGCTTATTGCCTGTTTATGCCAACAAAACAGCAAAAACCATCCGGCTGCTCAAAATAACTGACTGGAGAATGCTCCTGTTGCAAGCGCTGTTCGGTATTTTTCTGTTCCGTATTTTTCTGCTGTTTGGCGTACATTTAACAAGTACCGTGGAAGCGGGAATACTGACCGGGGCTGCACCGGCAATTACCGCCCTGCTGGCCTGGACTTTTCTGAAAGAGCCCCTTTCCGGAAAAACTATTTTGGGTATTGCTTGTACCATTGCCGGCATTGCTTTGCTGCAGGGGCTGAATTTGCAAGGCGTCGGATTTAGCCGTGATCACTTTTGGGGAAATGCATTAATCCTTTGCGCTGCGGCCAGCGAATCTACGTTTAATGTAATAGCGAGAAAACAGGGAGCAAAAGGATGCTCTACCCGGCTGCCAATGCAGCCGATGGTGCAAATGCTGCTGGTATCGGCGATCGCCTTTGTTTTTTGCCTGTTTCCGGCATTGTTTGAACAGCCCCTGCCTTCAATCCAGGCAATCGGCCGGGAAGAATGGGCGGCATTGGTTTGGTATGGGCTTGTTGTAACCGCTCTGGCTTTCATTTTTTACTATGCGGGGGTACAACGCTGCGACGCTTATACAATCGCCGCGTTTTCCGGAATGATGCCCCTGACTTCAATGCTGCTTTCCGTGTCTCTTTTCAGTGAAAGAATCGGGTATGTCCAGTGGGCGGGAGGCATTCTGATTATATCCAGTATGCTGCTGATCGGTGAAAGCCAAAAACCGCAAGAAGCTAAGAAATGTTCTTTGGGTTTATCACGGAAAAACAACAAAATTTTTTAACTCATTCTATTCTTCTTGCTGAATCGGTTTGCCTTTCCCGGCAGCAGGCGTATCACGCACCGGCTCGGTGCAGATCGTGCAGTACCCCTGCTCAAGCGATTGCTGCCGCAGCAGTAAAGTCATTTCAGCTTTTCCTTCAGCATAGCCCAGGCTAAAGCCGCGCTGCTTGCCCCAGACATAGCCCAGCAGCAGGCCAACCAAGAACAACAGACAGTAAATTACCATTTTAAAGCCTCCTTGTAAAACAGGCTGAGATAAAACAGGCCGGCGCCGCATAATACAGGCCCAAACAGGGCTGGATTCAGCCAGCAGGATAATAGCAGGGCAATGATGGCCAGAAGCAGGCTTTCCACGATTCCGAACCGGTGGGCAAAATTTCTTTGTCCGCTCAGCAGGTCGGCGGAATAATCAAGACAGTCATCAGCCAGTTGTACGGCAATAATAAACAACAGGGAAAACAGCATGATGTTCCAGGAAAACAATATTGCACCCGCGGCCAGAACCAGCAGACACTCCTGCCAGCCGGTCAGCCTGCTGGGGAAAGGCTGCCGCAAATCATTAAACATCCCGGTGATATAGCTGCTGAGGAACAAAGGCAGGCAGATGTCTGCACGGAGACCGGCGCTGACTGCAAGCAGCAGCATTGCATAGACCGGAGTCCCGCTGCCCAAATGCTGCGTCCAGTTATTCTGGCCGGCTGCCGCGTCCAAGTCGCGGTCAAGAAAATCGTCCGTCAGTTTTACGGCAAGCGCACATAACAAGACAGCCAGAGCGATACAAGCAAATTCAAATATTGCGGGAGACATAAGCCTTCACCTCTTTAAAACCATGGCTGTGCAGCGCGGAAACCGGAATGATGCAGGCTTGCACAAAGGCAGCCGTCAACCGGGAAAGATTGTCGCGTGCGCCCGGCAGATCAATTTTATTGGCCAGCAGCAGATAATTGTGGCGCGAGACGCCATAATCGTATAGATGGTGGTCAATGCTGCCGGTGTTATTCAGGTAATCCTTGGTGAGTAGCGATAAGTCGACAATATGTAAGATAAAGTCAGCACTGCGCATAAACCCGATGGTTTGCGCCATGCCCTTCCGGATTGCTTCCTCATGGTTGATTTGCGGCGTCAGGCCGCAGGTATCGGTTAATTTAAAATTAATCGCCGTTTTGCCGATTGCCAGCTTTAAAACAACGGACTGCAGAGATCTGGTTTTGTGGAGACTTGAGCTGCACAGTTCGCGCTTCGCTTCATCGATGGAAAAATGGCGGCAGGTAATCAGACCGTCATAAGTACGAAAGGTTACTTCCACCTGCTTGCTGCCCAGATATGCGGCAAAGTTTAAGGTAAACAAAGTTTTCCCGGAATTAGGCAGCCCGACAATGATAAATTCTCTCATACTGTCCCCTCCGTTATATCTGCCGGTTCAATGCTGATTAAGTCCTGCCGGGTGGTAGTGGATTTGGCGATCAGCCGCACGGCCTGACGCCGGATAGCTTTTTCAATAATATTGCGAATGGTTCGGGCGTTGCCAAAATTTTCGCTGCCGCTCTCCTGATATTTTCCAATCAGCCTTAATAAAGCATTACGGGCTTCTTCCGATAAGGTATATTGACGCAGCGCGCACATCTGTTCGGCAATTTGCAGCAATTGGCGTTGATTATAATCGGGAAAATCAATGTGGATGGGAAAGCGCGATCTCAGCCCGGGATTGGTTTGCAGGAAGGTTTCCATTTCCTGCTGGTAGCCGGCGAGGATCAGCACCAGTTCATTTTTATGGTCTTCCATTGCTTTCACCAAAACATCAATGGATTCTTTGCCGAAATCTTTTTCACCGCCCCGGGCCAGCGAGTAGGCTTCGTCAATAAACAATATGCCGCCGTAAGCTTTTTTTAGCTGGTCGCGGGTTTTCTGGGCGGTATGACCGATATACTCCCCCACCAGGTCCGCCCGTTCAACTTCAATAATATTGCCGTGGGACAAAGCGCCGATTTCACGGAATACTTTGCCCAGAATACGGGCGACAGTGGTTTTGCCGGTACCGGGATTGCCTTTGAAAATCATGTGCAAAACCAGCGGTTCTGTCGATAAATGTTCCTTTTCGCGGCGTTTTTGAATTTCAATAAAGGCATAAATTTCCCTAACCAGTTTTTTGACCTCATTCAGGCCGATCAGGCTGTTTAATTCGTGTAAAATTTCCTCGACCCGCAGATGGCGGTTCGTCGTGTCCGGTTTGGTCTGGGGCATGGCCAGACTGTCCATTTCTCTCAGCAGCTTAAAGGCTTCGGTTGTGGCTATTTCTCCTGTCTTCAATGCTGACAAAACGTCCTGAGGGCAAAGATAAGCCATGTAGATCACCTCATATCCGGCTATGGTGATATATTATACTCAGGATGGGCTAAATGGTGATAAATTAAGCTGAAATATCATATAACCCCCGCTGACGGTGATCGCCGGCGAGGGTTATGTGATATCTGACACGGGTGTTGTATATTCCATTTCCTGCAGGAAGTTTTTTCAGCCTTTGGCTCCGGAGTATTACTTAACCCCGATATTGTTGAGATAGTTCCTGTCGATAAGTTCGCTGATGTCAAAATCTTTTTTAAGAACATTGGTAGCTTTAAGATAGGCCTTGGCCTCCGCCAGAGTTTTAATATCCTCATCCGTAAGCTGCAAACCCCAGTCGATACTTTTAACTGATTTTGCCACCGCGTCGACCGGCACTTTACTCTCCTGAGAAATGACCGCAAACGATTCCTCAGGATGATTTTGCAGATATTCGGCAGTCTTTTGATGGACTTTCAAAAACCGCTCAATTAACTCGGGATTTATTTGGCCAAACTCATTTCTTGCCAAATAAACTCCAACTGTCTGGATAACATGTTTAGAGTCGGCCAATACCTTTCCGGCCTGGGACAGTTCAATCATTGCCACGAATGGCTGCCAGGTGGCAACAGCATCGACATTTCCGGTCGCAAGTGCGTTCTGATGGTC
This sequence comes from Dendrosporobacter quercicolus, assembly GCF_900104455.1. Lineage (NCBI taxonomy): Bacteria > Bacillati > Bacillota > Negativicutes > Selenomonadales > Sporomusaceae > Dendrosporobacter > Dendrosporobacter quercicolus. Next base: position 462,634 of record NZ_FNHB01000001.1, on the reverse strand, counting down.
GGAGGTGGGCAGATTGACGATATTAACGTCACTATGGTTAAGACCGTTTTGCTGTAACAGCAACAGGAAAAATAAATGTGCGCCCGATCCTACCTGAACAGCAACTTTTTTGCCTGCCAGATCTTTCACCGAGCTGAAAGCGGAATCGGGACGTACAAGCAAGCCGTAATAGAGCTGATCAGAGTACGCGCGGCCGACAGCCTTTAAATCAATACCGCTGGCCCGGGCGGAAATCGCAGGCAACGGACCTAAATTGGCAATATCAAGTCGGCCTCCGGACAACGCCTCAACCATAGGCGGTCCTGCCACAAACAAAAAATACTTGACCTCTGTCCCGTCCTGATCAAATTCAGCTTCAAAAAAGCCTTTTGCTTTAGCTAAAATAGTAAGTGAACTACTGGCTTGATAGCCGATATGGATTGTTTTCTTTACGGTTGAGCTACTCTTCTCGGCCGTATTCTGTCTGCAGCCAGCCGCAAAGCCAAGCAGCAAAATGACGGTTAAAATCAAGGCAACAATCTTTTTGGACATCATGATTCCCCCCGATCATCCGGTTTAATACATCTGAAATTTAATAAGACCTCCTCCCTCCTCCGACTATCTAAAATGCAGTCTAAACAATTCCACCGGCTTATAACAGCCTGGCCAGATCAGAATCAGGGTGATTGCCGCAACGGCGATAATCATCGTGGTCAATCGGCAGGTTATACTTTTTCCGCAGTTCATGCAATCCGGCCGCTAAACGGATGTAATACTCCAGCGAGGCATTTTTCTGTCCCCGCAGATACGAGCCGGGACGGGGCACCCAGACGGTGAAAACAGTGCTTACGCCCTGGCTCGCCAAATCTTCGGCCTCTTCCAAAATAACCTTCAGCGCCTCATCTTCATCGATATACCCATGTGGCTGGGCAAGTTCGACACCGGCCACAATACATGTATTAACATAACCTCTGCCGAAGATACCAACAGCCCGAATCATCCGCCGTTTCCATTCCTGATAGCCGACCCAGCGGGCCTTACCCGGGCAGAGCCATTCAAATAAGCGTTCCTGCAATACTTCAATATCCGGGGTATAACTCAAAATCCCGGTTTCCTGATAAATCCGTTCCAGCTGATTTTCAGTAAACGCAGTGGCAATCAATTGACTGGGAAACTTAGGTGTAGCAAAGTTATCCCCCACTGCCTTGAGAATTTCAATATAATAATCAACTTCGCTATCAAATGGCGCGGCGCCATGAAAGTCCGAACCTGAAGTCAGACAGACCGCGGTAAACCGGCCCGGCTCTTTTAAAGCTGCCCGCACAGTTTCAGCCACATCACTCGGTTTCAATCTAGGTGGAAGATTGAGTTCCGCCTTTTGTTGCTTTAAGTTATTTACAATATCACAGAACAGGCATTCCTGCTGACTGCTCCAGAAGTGGCAGTACCGGCTGGGCATAAGATAAAGCCGCTGCGGCCGCGCGCTGGCCACAAGGCTCATTGGAATTCCGCTGCTGGTCGTCAAATTGTAGTAATCAGGTTTTGTCCAGTATTCAATCTCTTCAAGTTCGACGCCGGCATCCAGCAATACCAGTCGCCCATCGCACAGATCCACAAGGTAAGGATTTTGTTCCAGCGGCGTCGGACTGGTGAGGACTGAGGTTCCGTCACGTAAAATAAAGGCTTCGGGCCGGTGGGCCAGGATGCCGTCGCGGGTGCCAAAGATATGGGTCCCAGCCAATTGATGGATAGCCGGGTCTGCCACGCGCAAAGCACGGTTCGTATAATGAACGCCCCGACGCTGAATATCGGTTTTTAACATGACCAAACGGGGAAAGTGTGGATATTTTTCCCCCACTTCACTCAGGCTTAATTCCTGAGGTTGTTGTTTCAATGCAACTGACATCGGTATCTCCATCCTTTGCTTTAGTATTTGGCCAAACGATCCAGGTGCTTAAAATACGGTCGCTTCGCTTCTTCCTGCTGACGCCGGACCGAAAAGCCCTGATCGACAATCTCCTGCGGCTCAATCACCCAAACTGCCGCTAAATCGGCCTCGCTATTTTCCCTCCGGACCTGTTCGTAATACTTTCGGAATGCGGGACCGCTGACGATGGTTTTCAAAGGACGCCCTTTGATCTGGTAACTTCCGCCATTGGCCCCCGCCACCGCCACTGTGACCGGACGGTTAAACCAGATGCTGCGCACCATGTTTTTATTGGTATGGGACGATTCCAGCAATTCAAAATAGATGAAATGATTCTGTTCATCCAACTGCAAAGATTTTTTCACCACGGCGTGGGGCGCTCCTTGCTCATCTGTAGTTACCAGCAGCTTAACCGTATCTTCTTTAGACAACAGTGCGGCAAGTTCTTCATTGATTAAAACAGCCATTTCTTTCTCTCCTTTTGTTGCTTTTGCGGCAATAAAAAAGGCAAACCTACCTTAACGGATCGGTTTGCCTCTGGTTATTTGCCAGTTAGCCTGTAAATTGACTATTTTTAAGTATCGTATCATACTAATTAATTCATGTCAATAATTACCAGGAAATCGTCTTGTTATGCTATTAAACACTGCTCAATCACAGCTAATGTTGGGTAGCCAGCAGAACCCCGATTTGTTCGGTGTAAGGCTTAAAAGCAGTCGGTAAAGCCAAATTCTCCGTCAACTGCTCCGGTTTCAGCCAGATCAGGCCGGCGGTGCAATTTGCGGCATAAACCGCATAACCTGTCATTTGCCATTCGAGATGGGTGAAAACATGTTTGGCGGCCGGCAGCTTATGAATGGCGTCTACACGGACACCCCAGAGGGCCAGTAGTTCTTGGGCCTTTGCTGTTGTAAGACAGCTGTTTTCATTCGGCAATTCCCACAACCCGGCCAGCAGGCCTTTCGCCGGACGCTGTTTTAATGCAACCCGGCCCTGCGCCAGAATGACGAAGACGGTTTTCTGTTCCTGACGCCTCGCTTTTTGGGCCGCCTTTACCGGCAGGGTCGTGACAATATCGAGTTCCCGGGCCCGGCACAGTCCCGCAACAGGACAAGAGGCGCATTTAGCAACGCCTCTTGGCAGACAGATCATCGCCCCCAGTTCCATCAAGGCCTGATTAAAATCACCGGTGCGGTCGTCCGGCAGAATTTGTTTTAACATACCGGCCATCTGCTTTTTTACGCTTTCTTTGCCAATGTCCTCAGAACAGGCCGTTAGGCGGGCAACTACCCGCAGGACATTACCGTCTACCGCCGGCACGGGAATGCCATAGGCAATAGAGGCAATTGCCCCGGCCGTATACGGCCCGATTCCGGGCAGCGTCCTCAATTCTTCATAAGAACGGGGAAGTTCGCCGCCGTACTTGTCCAGCATGAGGCCTGCGGCTTTTTGCAAATTTCGCGCCCGGCTGTAATACCCCAGGCCTTCCCAGAGTTTTAGCAGCTGCTCGACCGGCGCATGCGCCAGGGCGGCAATATCCGGCAGCGTCCTGATAAAACGGTCGAAATACGGCTTAACGGCTTCCACCCGGGTTTGCTGCAGCATGATTTCCGATATCCAGACATGATAAGGCGTCGGCTGTTCGCGCCACGGCAGGATACGGGCGTTGGCGTCATACCACGCCAGCAGCGGCTGTACAATCAATGCCAAATGTTGCTCGGTCTTATTTATTTCGTTTAACAATATCTTTTCGCCTTTTCTATTAGTTTTGCATAAATACGGAGCAAATGCGGTTCAACCGAATAGGCGGAAAGCCTGTCGGCCTCACACCAGCGGACCGCGCTGTTTTCCGCCTTGTTTGCCGTTACCGGCTGGGTTTCATCGGCAACAAGCAGGTACGCCGCCGACAAATGGAGATGAGCGCTGATGTATTGTCCTTTTTTGAAATGCCCGTATACCGGGAGAATATCCAGTGAATCCAGTTGGCCGGTCAGCGGTTTGGCCTGTTTGATTCCGGTTTCTTCGGCAGCTTCCTTGCAGGCAACTTCCAGCAGGTCGGCGTTGCCGTCCGCATGACCGCCTGTCCAGGACCAGGTCTGATAAATGTGATGATGTACGAATAATACCTTGTTTAACGCCGGATTGAGGATGAGTCCCGAACCGGTCATATGGGCAAAGGCATTGTCCCGGAAAAGCAGCTTTTCCGAAAATCGCGCAATCATATCCAGTATTACTTTTTGATCGTTTTCTTCCTGAACGCAGCGCGGCGTATAGCTTTGCACCGCTGCAATAAAATGCATAGGACTCCCCTCTTTCAGCTTAAGCCGCGCTGTTCTGCGCCCGGCTGCGCTTACTTGATGTAATGCGGCCGGCGCTGGCTAAAATAGACGGGTTTTAAGTTGCTGAGCTCCGCAAGCTGCATTGCCAGCCTGAAATCCCGGCCGATATCGTCGGCATTATGGGCGTCGGAACCGATGGTGGCCAGCCGCCCGCCTAACTGATAAAAACGCTGGTAAATGGGCAGCAGAGCCTGGACGGCAGCCGGACTGGACAGGCGGCGGGTATTGATTTCAATTGCCTTTTCGTGTTGGGCCGTCAGTGTCAGCACCTTGTCAATCGCCGCGGCAAATTCGCTGTAGTACAGCTCAGGATCGGAATACCGGGCATAGCGGGCAATATAGTCAATATGGCCCAGTGTGTCTATGCACTCATATACGCTCAGACATTCGGCCATTGCGGCAAAGTATTGCTGGTAGACCTCCTGTTTGGAGCGCTCCCGGTAAAAAACTTCCTGATATATATCGATATTTTCAATTACATGAATCGATCCAATGACATAGTCAAACGGATTGGCGGCAATCAGCCGGCGGTTTTCCGTCAGGCAATCCAGTCGCATGCCGATTTCCACGCCCAGCATCACTTTATGGCTGCGATAAGGCCCATACTCGGTCAGATATTGATGAATATCAAAGGTAAAAGCGTCAGGCTCCGGATAAGCCAGATCCATATGTTCGGTTAAGGTAATCCCGATTCCAAGCTCCTCAGAGCGCTGCAGCGCCTGGTTAATATGCATTTTGGAGTCAGAGGAAAAACGGGTATGAATATGCGTGTCAACAATCAATTTTTTAACCTCCGCTGTTGTATTATACCGGCAGGCACACCGCCTGGTTAACATAGTAATAAAGCACTCATGATAAATGAGTGCTGTCAGCCTGCAGACCATGTTTTTTCGAATAATGCCGGGAAAACACCGGTTAGATTCAAGGCTACGTGAAACCCGAGACGCCGTTTCTTCGAATGTTCAAGACCCGCTTCTCTTAGCAGGTGGGCATTCTAGTTAAGTTTTTGCCGTCCGCTCAAGGCGGCTTGGCAGCTGCTGTAACATCGAATTCCCTATGTCAATGCGTAGGTTGAACATTGTGAAGATGACGTACCCCTCAGGTTGTCCATGTAGTGTTTTTATCATAGCACATCTTGTAAAGCGCCACAAGTGGGATTATTGCCGTTCATACTGCCGGAAACAAAAAAACGGTCCCAGGTTTGGCCCTGGGACAATTTTTTACTGTTTTTCTGTTGTTTTGGCCTCTTCTCTTTTTTCATAATGGCTGGTTAAGGGACGGAAGGGTGTAATTGTTGATATCGCATGCTTATATACTAATTGTTGTTTGCTGTCATTTTCAATAATTACGGTGAAATTGTCAAAGCCTTTCACTGCCCCCCGCAGTTGGAAGCCGTTGACTAGGTAAATAATTACCGGCACGTTTTCTTTGCGAATTTGATTTAAAAAACTATCTTGCAGATTGATCACTTTAGTTGTCATGATTAAACCCCTCCGGTTATATTTTCTCTATATATTTGTAATTCTACCCAAGACAAAACTTTCCTGCAATATGCTTGTAAATAATTGGCAATAGGATTTTGGCATCTTCGCAATCATCAACATTTACCCAGTGAATATACGGCATTTTATTATACCAGGTCAATTGACGCTTGGCGAAATGGCGGGTGGCTTGTTTGATGGCGTCTATGGCCGCGTTTAAGCTTACCTGGCCGCTCAGATAAGCAATGATTTCCTTATACCCTATGCCCTTCATTGACTGGCAGGCTGGCGACAGTCCAGCGGCCAGCAGTGAGGAGACTTCCTCTACCAGCCCTTGTGCTATCATATTGTCCACTCTGCGGTTGATCCGGTCATATAAATGCTGTCTGTTCATCGTAAGCCCAATGACTGTAGCGTCATAAACGGGCTGATGGCAACCGGCAAGTTTACGCTGCGAAATGTTTTCACCGCCCAGAGAATGAACTTCCAAAGCCCGGATAATCCGCCGGAGGTCGTTGGGATGCAGCCTGGCTGCAGCTGCGGGATCAGCCTCAAGCAGCAGCTGATGAACATATTCGTTCCCCCTGGTTTGAGCCAGCTGCGTTAGTTTATCACGATACCCGGCATCACCCGGCGTTATGTTGAATTGGTAGCCTTCCAATAATGCTTTGACATAAAGCCCGGTACCCCCGGCAAGAATCGGAATTTTGCCAGCAGCATTGAGCTGGCTGATGTGGCGGTCCGCCAGTGAAATAAATTTGGTTACGCTAAACTCTTCCTCCGGCTCCAAAATGTCAATGAGATGGTGGACAATTCCATTTCGCTCAGCAAGACCGGGTTTGGCGGTACCAATGTCCAGGCCGCGATAGACCAGCATGGAGTCACCGGAAATAATCTCGGTATTAAGTAGTCCGGCCAGTTCAATGCCAAGTCTGGTTTTACCAACAGCAGTTGGTCCGATGACTGCAATTAATCGCTGCATTTTGTTCTCCCTGTTTCAATGATGCCATAACAGATACTGCTGTATTTGCCTCCAACGATGGTTTGTATGCCCAGTCCGGCGAATATACTGCTGTGGCGGGTTTCTTTGATTACAACCCTCTTTCCGGCTACTCTGACGGCCTGCTGAAGAGCGGCGGTCGTCAGTTCGCGGTTGTCGGCCAGCAGCCGCAAGGGCTTAATATTGGAACTGCTGGCAATGGGACGGCGGAACATCGGATCAAAATAGACAACGTCAAAGCTTCCGGCCGGCAGTCCGGCAAGATAATGCTGATAATCGGCATTCACTACAGAAATTCGCCGCAAAGCGGCGTCAATGCTGTTCGTTTGGTAATTCCTTAAGCCGTTGCCGGTAATTAATGCAACAATTTTCGCTGCTTCCAGGCCGGTAACCTGCCCCGGCACTCCCGTAACATAGCTTGCCACAATGGCATCGGTTCCCAGTCCCAGCGTGCAATCAAGCACTGACATTCCTTCCTGCAGGCCCATTGCATTTACCATATGGTCATCTTTGCCATTTATGAGATTTTTTATACGTAATTCCGCCATGCTCGGATGGAAGAAAAAGTCGCCGCCGGGAGTATGGGCCACCAATCCTTTTCTGGTAACGGCGATAATCACCTCAGCCTGATATTTGACTTTTATCTGTTCCAGCGATTGGCTGCCGCGAGCCACAAACGGAGCGGGCAATTGTCCGGCGATAGTATTGGCGGCCTCTTCCAGAGCGCTGCCTGGTTTAACGGCGGTGGTAATGATGCAGTTCATTGTTAATCACCTGTATTATGTACGTTTAAACATTTTAGCAAGATCCTGCGGGGTAAACCTGATGATTGCGGGTCTGCCATGCGGGCAGGTATAGGGCAGTGTGGTTTGGCACAGCTCATTGAGCAAGGCCTGGATTTGCCGCATGTTCAAGGAATCGCCGGCTTTTATGGCTGCGCGGCAGGCGGTTATCTGCAGACAGGCATGGCGCAGTTCCTGCGCGGATGGCTGATGCAGCTCCTGGACGGCCTGCAGTATTTGACGGACAATCTGTTCCGCCTCGGACAGCGGAATATCGGCCGGTATCTCCAGTAGCCGCATGGTATTTGGACCAATAAGCTCCAGACTGAAGCCCAGCTCAAAAAACAACTGCCTGTTTTCGGCAATTAAATTGCAGTCGGCTTCATCAAATTCAATAAACGGCGGGACCAGCAATTGCTGCGCCGGAATGCGCTCAGTGGATTTGCCCAGCTTGTCATACAGGATACGTTCATGAGCGGCATGCTGGTCAACAATAAACATGCCGTCCTGATTATAAGCAATAATATAGCAGTCGGCAATCTGGCCCAGCGGGTATAAATCAAAATCAGTCTGACCGGACGGCTGGCTGTTTCCGGCGGAAGGAGCAATATGGTCAAAAACAGCCAGCGGTGATTCCCGGGCAATCAGCGCCTGCGCAGCACCCAGGGATACCGGCTGCCGGGCAGTATCCAAAAGCTCCAGCTGACGAACGGCGGCATACTCGGGGCGTCCGGCCGGAACCGCAGCTGCCGGCTGCGGATAGGCGCGGTAGGCCGGGCCGCCGGGAAGGCTTACCGAAGCGGCGATCTGGCTGGGCGCCTGCTGGGCGCGAAGTGTTTCGGCGACAGCATGATAAACCGCCCTGAACATTTTATTGTCATCGGCGAACTTGACCTCGCTTTTTTGCGGATGGACATTCACATCAAGGCTGTCAACCGGAACCGTTATACCGAGCACGGCCAATGGATAACCACTCTTCGGCAACAGCGAATGGTACGCATTGTCCAGCGCTTTGGCAATCACCCGGCTGTTCACCACCCGCGAATTTATAAAAAAAGTCTGCCATTGCCGGCTGCTTTTTAACAGCGTCGGTTTTGATAAATAACCGGATATGACCATATCGTCTTCAGTAAAATAAACCGGCAGCAATTCCGCACTAAGGGTATTGCCGTAGAGGCTGGTTAGCGTGTCGCTTAAGTTATCATTGCCGGGCGTTGCCAAAACCAGCCGGGTATTGTTAATGAGTTTAAAGGCAATATGGGGGTGAGATAAGGCCAGCTTGACGACAATCTGATGAATATGCGAACTTTCCGCCGCCGGTTTTTTCAGAAATTTTTGCCGGGCCGGCGTGTTATAGAACAGATCTTCAACAACAACCGTTGTCCCGATACTGCCGCCCGCCTCCCGTACATCGGTAAGCACGCCGCCCGCCACTTCAACCAGAGTGGCCAAATGCTGATCCTGCAGCCTGGTCGTCAGGGAAAACTTAGCTACTGCCGCAATGGTCGGCAGCGCCTCGCCCCGAAAGCCCAGCGTACTGATCTTGTTCAAATCGCCGGCGTCGCTGATTTTACTGGTGGCATGCCGTAAAATAGCCAGTTGTGCGTCAGCGTGGCTCATACCGGTACCATTGTCGGTTACCCGGATAAACCGGATACCGCCTTCGCTGATTTCAATTTCAATTTTACTGCTGTGCGCATCAATGGCATTTTCCACTAATTCCTTGATAATCGATGCGGGACGGTCTACCACCTCGCCGGCGGCAATTTTATTGGCTGTATTCTCATCAAGCACACGAATGGTTGTCATAGTTGTCCAGACTCCTTTCTGGCTTCGGTCTGCAGGCGGTATAAAATATTCAGTGCTTCAAGGGGGGTGATGGACAATACGTCGATGGCCAGCAAATCAGCAGCCAGGGCTGACTCGAAGAGGGAAGATGACAGCGTGGCGGCAGTCTGCTCTACCTGGGGCTGGCGTACGGCCGGCGGGTGATTTTGCTCCAATTCGGCGAGAATCCGGCTGGCCCGGTCAATCAGCTTTTTGGGCAGGCCGGCGAGCTGAGCCACGTGGATACCATAGCTTTTGTCGGCGCCGCCCGGCACAATCCGGCGCAGGAATACCACATCCCGGCCCCGTTCCTTGACTGCAACGGAATAGTTTTTAATATTGCGGCCATAATCAGCCAGTTCGGTTAATTCGTGATAATGGGTGGCAAACAGGGTTTTGGCCTTAATCCGTTCATTGATGTATTCAATTACCGCCCGGGCAATGCTCATGCCGTCAAAGGTGCTGGTGCCGCGGCCGATCTCGTCCAACACAATCAGGCTTTTGGCGGTGGCGTATTTTAAAATCTGGGCAACCTCATTCATTTCGACCATGAACGTACTTTGACCTGTTGACAAGTCATCGCTGGCGCCTACTCGGGTAAAAATCCGGTCCACCGGGCTGATTACCGCTTCACGGGCCGGGATAAAGCTGCCGGTCTGCGCCATGAGCACCAACAAGGCAACCTGGCGCATGTAAGTGGATTTACCCGCCATATTTGGTCCGGTAATGACCATAACTTCATTCTCATGATGGTCCAGCAGAGTATCATTCGGCACAAATAATTCACGCTGCAACAGCCGTTCAACCACTGGATGCCGGCCGTCTTTAATTAAAATAGCGCCATTGGTCCTGATCTGCGGTCTGGCATAATTATAACGCTCGGCCGCTTCGCTGAGACTGACCAGGGTATCCAGCAGGGCGATCTGGCGGGCTGTCTGCTGAATTTGCCTGATGTCGCTTTTAATGCTGTCCCGGATTTCGCTAAACAATACATATTCAAGCGACACGATTTTTTCCTGAGCGCCCAGCACTTTGGTTTCAAAATCTTTTAATTCCGGCGTAATATAGCGTTCGGCATTGGCCAGCGTTTGCTTACGGACATAATTGACCGGTACGGCTGAGCTGTTGGAGTGAGTTACCTCCAGGTAGTAACCGAACACCTTGTTATAGCCGATTTTCAGTGATTTTATACCGGTTCGTTCCCGTTCCCGGGCTTCCAGGCTTTGAATCCATTCCCTGCTGTCCCGGGCAATGCTGCGCAATTCGTCCAGTTCAGCATGATAGTTTTCTTTGATTAAGCCGCCGTCCCGGAGCGATATTGGCGGCGTTTCGGTTATTGCCGCGTCGATCAGCCGGACGATGCTGCTATGGTCGGTCAGAGCAGTACCTAACTGAGTAAGCAGGGCCGTCCGGAAATTTGCCAGGGAGTTTTGCAGGGCCGGAATTACGGCCAGGGAATCCTTCAGGGCAATTAAATCACGGGCGTTGGCTGTTCCTACCTCCACCCTGGTTAAAATGCGTTCAAAGTCATAGACTGCACTTAAAGCGGTTTTGACCAGCTGGCGCTCAGCCGGCTGGTCCAGCAGCTCGGCGATGGCGTCCTGGCGTTCCATAATCCGGCCTGCGTGCATCAGCGGATATTCCAGCCAGTTTTTTAACAGCCTGCCGCCCATCGCCGTACTGGTATAATCAAGTACGCCGAGCAGGGTTTCCTTTTTGCCGCCGTCCCGCATATTGCGGGTAACTTCCAGGTTGCGCAGGGTCGAGGTGTCCAAAACCAGACTATCGGCGAAATTGAGATGAGTAAGACGGTTAAGATGCGATAAATCATTTTTTAACGTCTGATGCAAATAAAACAATAGGATGCCCAGACTCAATTGTGCGCACTGACAATCAGGCAATTCTTCCGCTGCAAAGTGCCGGCCTGGCAGGCCGGTAATGGCTTCTGCGTCAAATTCCTTAAAATTACTGACGGCGCAATTGGCTAGACGGCTGTTGATAAAAGCCTTGAGCTCCCCGTCATTGGCAATTTCACCGGCAATAACCAATTCCGCCGGCATTAAACGGTAGAGCTGATCACAAAGCGCCGGCAGGCGGTTGATGCCCTCATAGCCAACCCACAGGCATTCACCGGTGCTGATATCGGCGGCGGCCAGGCAGAGGGTTGTTCCCCTTTCGGCAATAACGGTCAGATAATTATTGCTTTGATCCGGCAGCAGCGTTTCCGATAAAACCGTGCCCGGAGTAATTACCTTAATCACTTCGCGTCTGACTATACCCTTGGTTTGCTTGGGATCTTCAACCTGTTCACAGATTGCTACTTTAAAGCCTTTGTTAATTAAGCGGGCAATATAGTTTTCAGCAGCATGATAAGGTACGCCGCACATCGGAATGCGCATATTTTGTCCGCCTTCACGGGAGGTTAGGGTGATTTCAAGTTCCCGTGAGGCAATTTCAGCATCAGTGAAAAACATTTCATAAAAATCACCAAGCCGAAAAAAGAGTATTTCATCCTGATGCTGGCTTTTTATGTTTTTATACTGTGCCATCATTGGCGTATCATTGGCAGACATTGTCTGTTCTCCTCTTCGGTAAAATACGTATTACAATAATACCAGCCGGCCTTTGAGCAGCCAGGTTTGAGCGGTCTCAACCTTTACCCGGGCAAGTTGTCCAACCTGTTCAGGGCCCTGCTTTTCCCACAGCACAATTTTATTGGCGCCGGTGCGGCCCATGAGCTTATGGTCATCGGTTTTACTGGGCCCTTCAACCAGTACTTCGACAACAGTCTGCTCCAGGCGTTTATTGATTTTGAGGCTGATCTCGTTTTGCGCCTGCATTAACTGTTGGAGCCGGGCCTTTTTGACGGCCAGCGGCAGCTGATCCGGCATGGTGGCGGCCGGTGTGCCGGAGCGCTGCGAATATAAGAAGGTGTAGGCGGCGTCATACTCAATTTCTTTCATAAAATTCAGCGTTTCGGCAAACAGTTCGTCTGTTTCGCCGGGAAAGCCGACAATTAAATCGGTGGTAAGAGAAGCCCCGGGAATGGCCTGACGAATTTTATCAACCAGTTCCCGATAGTAGCCTGTGGTATAACCGCGGTTCATCCGGCGCAAAATTTCGTCGCTGCCGGACTGAATCGGCAAGTGAAAATGCCGGCAAATTTTTCTGCTGTCCTTTACCGCGGCAATGACTTTATCATTCATATCGCGGGGATGGGAGGTCATATAGCGAATCCGTTCAATGCTGTCAATGGCATCCACAGCGCTGAGCAAATCGGCGAAATCACTGCCGTCATGATCTTTTCCGTAAGAATTTACGTTTTGTCCCAGCAGGGTTATTTCTTTAAAGCCCTCCTTGCCCAATTGCCGGATTTCATCCACAATATCTTCTACCGGCCGGCTGCGTTCCCGGCCGCGGACATAGGGCACAATGCAATAAGTGCAAAAATTATTGCAGCCGTACATAATCGGTACCCAGGCCGATATCCGTCCCCGCCGTACTGTCGGCACATTGGGCGCCATTCGTTCGGCCTGATCCCATACCGCCAGCACCTTGCCCTTAGACGCTTCTACTTCCCTGACCAGTTTGACCAGCTCATGAATATTATGTGTCCCCATTACCAGATCAATATGAGAGGCTTTTTTAAAGAGTTTTTCGCGGTCTTTTTGGGCCATGCAGCCGGTAATACCGATAATAAGGTTGGGATTAACCGCTTTCAGCCGTTTTAGTTCGCCAATCTTGCCGTATATTTTCTTTTCAGCGCTTTCTCTTACGCAACAGGTATTAATTAATATTATATCAGCTTTTTCCAGATTATCCGAGTGTTCATAGCCAATGCTTTTTAACTGCCCTGCCAGCCTTTCGGAATCATTTTCATTCATTTGACAGCCATAGGTTATGGTCGTAAAGAATTTCGCCTGAGGTTGCTGAATCTGACTGCTGTATTTATCTTCTGTCATCATGATCATCGCTCCTAATTATTTCTCTTGGTTATTATATCCTAATAATGACTTTGAAACAAATGAACGATCGTCTCAATCGCTATTTCAGCCCGTTTTTTTTACTATTGCTGATTGGGCGCAGGAGAAGCTTAAAAGGGATGTCTATCATGCTTTCGCATCTAGACATCCCCTGCATTTTTAGCGCTGCATGATTTCATTCATCACTTTCGGCCACTCTTTGCTTTTTTCGGGCGTTCACCAGTGTTTTTATACCGGTTGCAACAACAAAAACGCCAAAAATAATTCGTAATTGACTTGAGGGAAGGCTCTGAATAAAGTTTGCACTGACCAGGGTTCCAATTACCGAGCCTGCCGCTAAAGGCAATGCCAGTCTTAAATCAATTAAATGATCTTTATTCAGCCGCCACACGCCCGCCAGGGCAGTGGGAATAATGACCAATAAGGATATTCCCTGGGCCATATGCTGGCTGAAGCCTGCCAGCAACACCATTGACGGGATGAGAATCAGACCGCCGCCCACGCCAAGCATACCGCTCAGCACACCTGAGATAAGTCCGATAAGTAAAAATATCAGGATCATCATGGCCATATCATCCTTAGTCCGATGACAATAAGCAAACAGCCAAAACTATACTGAAGCTGAATTGCCGACAGTTTTTGCATCAGCATGGCTCCGGCTAATGCCCCGATTGAACTTCCCGCAGCCAGACAAAGCGCCAGGCTGATGTCTAAATTACCATACCTGCTGTAGACCAGGCTGCCGGTAAGCGCAGTTGGAATAATCACCGCCAGTGAAGTGGCATGGGCAATATGCTGAGATGCAGCCAGATAAGAGGTCATTGCAGGTACCAAAACGATACCGCCGCCGACGCCAAACAATCCGCTGAGCAAACCGGCAATGACGCCAATGAGCATACATCTAGCTTGTTTGTTCACACTGATTACTCCCCACAGAATCCGGCTGATTCTCAAGATGACAGTTACGGTATTTGTCATAAATGATTCTCAAAGCGGTGATAATTGCTTTTTTAGCATTGCCCTGGTAGATTTTATCAATGAGCTGAGCCAGCTGGTCGGGGCCGTCGGTTAGCATATGACCAACCAATGCCGCCGACACATGCCTGCGGGCCAGCTGAGTAGCCAACGTGCAATCCGCCTCAATGATTTCCCCTGTATCCATGTTGACCAGGACAATTACTCCGATAATCTTATACAGTTCGCTTGCCGTTATTCCTGTTGGTAATTTGGCATACCCGGAAAATAATACGAAGTTGGGATTCAACTTATTATGCCTCCCGTTAATCAATACTTAGACTTTTTACTGCAATATTAACCTCTCTTACGACCAGGCCGGTCATTTGCTCGACTACCGACTTGACTTTGTTTTGCGTATGGCGGACATTTTGCCAGATTGAACTGCCATATTTAATAGTTACATCTAAAGTAATCGAAATTCCTTTTTCTTTTTCCTGTTCCTGAAAATTTTTAATTTTTATTTGAGAAGTCCGGGTGATATCAGGCTGACTGGTGGCAACATGATCAACAATTGCCGCAATGGCTGCATCCGAAATGAGCAGCTTGCCATAATAACTAAAGGTCGGCCGCACAATGGACTTTTCGCCTATTCGGCGCCGCTTGGTCTGCGGCTTCTTGAAAAATATCTCCAGCGGATCAATGAGATAACCGGAAAAATGCGGTTTTAACTCAATTGTCGGTACCGGAATGATATGCTTGCCTTCTTTGAGCCTGCTTTCCCGGGCTTTGGCAATTTCAGACCTGGTGGCAATTTCCTCGATACGAACAATCTTTGCTATGGGAGGAAGTTTGAGCGCGGTTACAATTTTATTTACCATATTGTCGGAAGTACCCAAAATAAGGATCTTATTCGGCTTGACGGCGGCTATGGCCTGACGCACTTCCGCCGCGTGCTCCGGCTGCATAAAAATTGCCCGGCGTACAGCCTGGATTTTGCTTGGTTCTTTTTTGGCGGACTGGCCGGCGATAATCTTGCTGTCTTTAATGAGAATTCCATCGTCAATAATGCTGTCAATATTATATTCATGGGCCACAATCAGGGCCCGATGGCTTTTGCCTGTGCCGCTTGCTCCAACTAATGCGATGACCTCCATCCCTGGCCCCTCCCTACCATCATCGGTTGTATGTACTGTGCGTCATTTGAAACTTGGGATAAATTGCAAGGGGTTTTTCGACCTGCGCTATAAACAATATATCCAATATTATAAAAATAAACACCTTTACAGGTGTTGTCAAGTAGAGGCGGAAAAATTTTTGAGTTCTTGCTCAAGTTTTGTAATTTTTAAATTTTGGCACATGAGTGCCTTGGCGTAACGGCAGTTGTTCTTTTGCAGCTTTTCATTTTTATTTACCAGTTGGGTCAGAGTCTCGCGTTTTTCATTTTCCAGACTGTCAATCAGGTTCATTAACACCCGGCGGCTAATTCTCAGCGCTTCAACTTTGTCTTCCAATTCACGAATACGCTCGCGCAGCCCGTCAATCAGGTTGATGTCTTCGGTCATAACCATCCTCCTGAAAAAGTTCTGTATCATATTATATTCTTAAGCGGTTGATTCATGACAAACCGGCAGTTAAATGCAAGGCCAATTCGGCGGGAACAGTGAAAATGCCAAGTTTGCCGGGAAATCGGCTGGGAATGGCGTGATAATCAGAGCCGCCGGTGACGAGCAAATGGTGTTTTGCGGCCAGGTCCAAATATTTCCGGGTTTGTCTGGAATCATGGCGGGGATGGTAGGCTTCAATCCCCCTGATGCCGGCGGCAATAATATCATCGACAATGCGGTCATCGCCGACCAGGCCCGGATGAGCCAGAACCGGTATTCCCCCTGCTGCTGTGATCAGCTTCAGCACCGAACGATATTCCAATTTATAATGCGGTACATAAGCCGGACCATTTTTATGGAGCAGCGCATGAAAAACATCGGTAACATTGGTAAAATAGCCTTTTTCAACCACAGCCCGGGCAATATGCGGCCGGCCGATGGCTGTAGTTGAGCCTGCCAGTTCGACTACGCGGTTATATTCTATAGGATAGCCTAATTGGGTCAGTTTAGCCAGGGTACGCTCAACCCGCTTCCAGCGGTCGTCGACAATGATTGCCAACTGCTCCTCTAGGGCGGGATGGAAAATATCGATATGATAGCCGAGGATATGCACTTCATTCTGCGGTAAATCAGTGCTGAATTCAATGCCGGGAATGACGGTAAGCGGTTTGCCGCTTAGATCAATGGACCGGTAGAGTTCGACCAGTCCATTGACTGTGTCATGATCGGTAATTGCGATATGAGTTAGGCCGGCGGCAATGGCCTGATCGACAATATCCCGCGGTGATGACCGGCCGTCAGAGGCGGTGGTATGAATGTGCAAATCAGCGCCCATCAGTTCTCCAGCGCCAATTGAATGAGTGTTCTGACGGAAACCCCGGTCGCGCCTTTCGGGTTATAACCTTTTATGGCTGTGATATCGGAAGTTCCGGCAATATCAATATGCGCCCAGGGCGTACCGGCGGCAAATTTCTCAATAAATAATCCGGCGGTAACCATCCCCGCCTTCCGGCCGCCTGAATTCTTTATATCGGCGATATCACTTTTTATTTGCTCTTTATATTCCTCGTATGCCGGCAGCTGCCATAGCTTTTCGCCGCAGTGTTCTGCGGCGGTGAAAAGCCGCCGGCACCAGTCCTGGTCATTCGTAATTACACCGGAAGCAACATCGCCCAATGCTACCACACAGGCTCCGGTCAGGGTCGCAATATCGATCAGCCTGGTTGCTCCCAGTTTTCGGGCATAAGTGACCGCATCAGCTAACAGCAGACGCCCCTCGGCATCGGTGGTAATGATTTCAATGGTATAACCGCCCATAGAATTGATGACGTCGCCTGGCTTGAGGGCGCAGCCGGAGGGCATATTTTCAGCGCAGGGGATCACTGCCAGAATATTGGCTTTGGGTTTCAGCCTGGCAATGCCCTGCATGGCCGCAAGCACTGCCGCTCCACCGGCCATGTCTCCTTTCATGTCGCCCATATCGGCGCTTGGTTTTAGGGAGATACCGCCGCTGTCAAAGGTAATTCCCTTGCCAATATAGGCGAATAATTCAGCATTGTCCTTATCGCCAATATACTTCAGCGTGATGAGCTTTGGCGGCTGTGCGCTGCCGCGGGCTACGGCCAGTAATGCGCTCATTTTTAAATCCGTCATTTCCGGAATATCGAGAATTTCAACCTCCAGCCCTTCGGTTTTGGCTATTTCCTCTGCATAATGCGCCAGACGGGCTGGTGTGATATAGCAAGATGGATGATTGACCAGGTCTCTGGCGAAATTTACGCTTTCCGCAATGATTGTGGCTGTAGTCAGCGCTTTTTTCAAAGCCGCGTTATCCTGACCGGCATCGTTTACAAGGAGGAATTTTTCTATTTGACTGGCAGGCTTCTGTTCGGTTTTATAATAAAGAAACTGGTAATTGCCTAACTTTGTTCCTTCGACGATGCTTTGTACAATACGTTTGCCGGAAAACTGTTCAAGCTTGGGGATAACCGCAGCGACCGAATTAGGGTTGAACTTGCGGGCTGCCCGGATGGCAATCGCCGCCGCCGCCCGAAGTTTATCCAGGGTTAGGCTGTCTTTGCCGCCCAAACCAAGGATCAGTATCTGTTTGGCCTGGCCGGCAGGTACAATGCTGACTGCATTGACCTCGCCATACTTGGCGCAGTCGGGATTAGCCCGGGCAAATTCATGGATTAGCCGGTGAACGCCAGCGGCGTCCTCCGCTTGGAGCGGCGTATTTACTTTTTGTTGCTGGAACAGACTTACAATCAGCACATCGCATCGTACGGCAGTAGCCTGGCCGGCAGATAGTTCAAATTTCATAACTTCACCCCTAAACGATTAGTTATTTCTATATTATGCGATATTTGCCCAAATAAAACAAGTAAACCTGTTCTATGAACAGGTTTTAGATGTTTTTAGCGGGGTTCGACGATCAATTTCATGGCGGTTCGTTCTTCACCATCAATCAAAATATCAGTAAAGGCAGGGATGCAGATTAAATCGACACCGTGTGGGGCTACAAATCCTCTTGCAATCGCTACTGCTTTTACCGCCTGGTTGAGTGCTCCTGCCCCGATGGCCTGAATTTCAGCACCGCCGCGTTCTCTAAGGACTCCCGCCAAAGCGCCTGCTACGGAATTAGGATTGGATTTTGCTGATACTTTTAAGACTTCCATATTGTTTTGTACCCTCCTTTAATTAAGAAAAGCAATCATTTAAAGTCCTATTATCTTATATAGTATCACCTATTCTGTATTTACCTGGAAATTCCTTTTTTTGAGCAGGAAAAAATTTTGAAAATTTAGTTTAAATATCGCTTAATTCGTGTAATTGCCGTTGCTTTCCCGGTTGCCTCATCAATTTTAACGATAACAGCGCAAAAAACATTCCTGCCGTCAGCCAGGTGGAACTTTGCCGGCAGGCCTGTTAAAAATTTATTGATTACCAAATCTTTGTCAACGCCCAATACCGAGTCCCAGGGGCCAACCATCCCCAAATCGGTAATGTAGGCCGTTCCGTTTGGCAGAATTCGTTCATCGGCAGTTTGAATATGGGTGTGGGTACCGACCAAACAGGATACACGTCCGTCAAGATACCAGGCCAAAGCCATTTTTTCCGAAGTTGTTTCTGCATGGAAATCGACAATAATGATGTCAGCCTGTGCGGCAATAGCGGTTAAAATTTTGTCGGCTTCCCTGAAGGGGCAGTCAATTGGCGGCATGAAAGCTCGTCCCGCCAAATTAACGACGGCAATTTTGACCTGTTGTTTAGTCAGTACGGTGTAGCCAAAGCCCGGGGTGCCCGGAGGATAATTGGCCGGGCGGACAAGCCGGGGCGCTTTATCAATAAAGTCCAGTATCTCTTTTTTATCCCAGATATGATTGCCTGAGGTTATCACATCCACTCCCGCATTGAGTAACTCATCCATTACCGGTGCGGTTATGCCGACGCCGCCGGCCGAGTTTTCACCGTTGGCAATAATTAAATCAGTCTGATATTCCTGCCGCAGCAGAGGAATGTAATGGGCTGCCGCCTGCCGGCCCGGTCTGCCGCAAATGTCGCCGATGATCAGTATGTTCATGGTATTCCTCCATTAAATAAGAATTGATTCCGCCTTAGTATGTTTCCTTTCTCCGCCCAGGGTCGGTGCAGCACTAGCCACCGGATAAAAAAAGCCAGCGTAATTATTGTTTAAATTACCCTGGTTATCAATGTTTATGCGTTTTGCAGGCTGGCGGCCTCATTTATTAAAAACCAAAACCCGGCCATCTTCTCTGATACCGATCAGACCATGAGCAGCATGATGTTTCTTTATATTTTCCAACATGTTATCAATCAGTTCTTCCTGCACCAGCAAATCTTCCTCCAGCATCGAATCATTGTAATCGGTAACCAGGCGCTCTTTAAATTTATCCCGCAATAAAGCAATCATAATGGCAATTTCGCTTTTGGACAGGGTTGCAACATCACGAATGACATTAAGCATAGCTACCTGTTCATAAGTAGTCATTTGAAGATCCGTGCTGCGAATCTTTAGACCTTCCAGCTCATGATAGGCTGCCGTACTATCTGATATCAGGCGTTTAATCGCAGCAAATTCAGTTGGTGAAGGAATACCGGATAGCATAAAAGTCAATTTCAAGGACTCATGATTAGGATCAAAACTGATGGTGCCTATTTCAGGATAGCGCACTAAGATTGAAATCAGCAGGTTTACACCATCAGAAACTTGTTCATCGTCTTGTCGGTATTTAAGCATAAGGTTCACCATCCGTCATTTAATAATCGCTAATCGCAAAAGAATTTAATATCAATTCTAATTACTCTAATTCTCTAGAGATGAGCTAAATCCTCTTTTAAATTACTGGAAGATATTTTGTCCGGGCCGGCCAGTAAGATCGGGAATGAATGAGTATGATATGAAAAAACGACCCCGTATGAATACAAGGTCGTTTGGGTTTCTGTTTGTTATTTGGCGTAATCAACCGCCCGTGTTTCCCGGATAACCGTAACTCTGATCTGTCCCGGGTATTCAAGTTCACTTTCGATTTTTTTGACAATATCACGGGCCAAACGCACCGAGGTCAAATCGTCAATCTTATCCGGTTTAACCATAATCCGTATTTCCCGGCCGGCCTGAATGGCAAATGATTTGTCAACACCGTCAAATGATTCAGCAATTTCTTCCAATCGTGTCAGACGTTTCAGATAGCTTTCCAGGCTTTCACGGCGAGCGCCCGGACGGGCGGCTGAAACGGCATCGGCTGCTGCTACCAGCACTGCCTGCACCGTTTTTGGTTCTTCATCGCCATGATGGGCCCCGATCGCATTAATTACTTCGGCGCTTTCCCGGTATTTTTTAGCCAGATCAGCGCCGATCGTAACATGCGGACCCTCTACTTCATGATCAACGGCTTTGCCGATATCATGCAAAAGTCCGGCCCGTTTGGCCAGCATTATATCAACACCCAGCTCAGCCGCCATTACACCGGCTAAATGCGCTACTTCTATTGAATGCTTGAGTACGTTTTGCCCATAACTGGTCCGGTACTTCAAGCGTCCTAACAGTTTAATTATTTCCGGATGCAACCCATGGACTCCGGTCTCGAACGTCGCCTGTTCACCAGCTTCTTTTATTCTTTGCTCAACTTCTTTTTGGGCTTTTTCTACCATTTCCTCAATCCGGGCAGGATGAATGCGCCCATCAGTAATAAGTTTTTCCAGAGCAATTCTGGCGACTTCACGACGAACAGGATCAAATCCTGATAGAATAACAGCCTCTGGAGTATCATCAATAATTAAATCAATACCGGTAAGCGTTTCCAGGGTTCTGATATTACGACCCTCACGGCCGATAATACGCCCTTTCATCTCGTCATTGGGCAAGGCAACCACCGAGACAGTGGTTTCAGCAACATGGTCTGCTGCGCAGCGTTGAATTGCCAAAGAGATAATTTCGCGTGCCTTTTTATCAGCCTCTTCCTTTGCTTGTTGCTCCAGCTCTTTAATCATCATCGCAGTCTCATGCTTAATTTCTTCCTGAGCGCTTGCCAGCAGCATAGTTCTGGCCTCTTCTGATGTTAAACCGGAGATTCTTTCCAATTCGGCTGATTGTCTGGCATGCAATTCTGTTATTTTCTCATGGCTTTTATCTAACTCAGCTTCTTTGCGGCTAAGAATTTCTTCCTTTTTTTCGAGAGAGTCAATTTTCCGGTCAAGATTTTCTTCCTTTTGCAGCAAACGGCGCTCTAAGCGTTGCAGCTCGGAACGGCGCTCCTTGGTATCACGATCCAGCTCAACCCGCAGTTTATGAATATCTTCCTTAGCTTCAACCAAAGCTTCTTTCTTTTTGGCTTGCGCGGAACGTTCTGCTTCTTCCACAATCTTTTTTGCGGCTTCTTCAGCTGAATTAATTTGTGTTTCAGCAGTCTTCTTTCGCGCCCAATACCCTGCTGTGACTCCCACAATTCCTACAATTAAAGCGGCAATAATAATTTCAAAGATAACCTTACACCTCCTTTATATTTAAATTATCATAAGGGTAAAGCCGAGTGCTTTAACTCGGCTTTTAAAAGTCTCTCACCAATTGATCCCCTATAGCAATTGGTTCTACTCTTCTAAAAGTAAATACAAACAAACACTATCTTTTTAACACGATTGGATAAATTAATTGTAAATGTTTTTGAAAGTAGTGTCAAGTTAACCGGAATCTAATAAACATAAATATTTACATAATAGGATCATTCAGCAGCTTGGCCGCCTGTCTGATGATTTCATAAGAAAATCCTTTCCCCGCCAGATACCTCATCCATTTGGCCGGATCAACCTCTTCGGGGTTACGATAGCGTTTGTACAGCAAATTGAGCGCAGCCCTGCTTTCGTCTAAATCGGCGTATTCCTGCATAGTGGCTCTGATGAGCGCATCATCAAGGCCACGGGCTTTGAGCCTGGCTATGATAGCCCTGCCGCTATGCATGCAGGCCGCATGGTATTTCCGGTAGATCATATCGCAAAGCGCGGCGTCATTAAGATATCCGCGCCGCTGCAACTCGCCCAGCGTTCGTTCTATCTCTGCCGGATCATAGCCTTTGGCCAGTAATTTACAGTGGAGCTCAGCCGTGCTGTGCAGGCGCAGCGACAGCATTTTAACAGCCGCAGCCAGCGGCTTTTCACTCAACTTTCGTAGCCTCAGCCGTCACCGCCGGTTTGGCGGTATTGGCGTTTAACATCAGCTTTTCCCGTATTTTCACTTCAATTTCACCGGCAAGAGCAGCGTTTTCCCGCAGGAAATCCTTAACATTCTCCCGCCCCTGGCCTAAACGGGTACCGGCAAAAGAATACCATGCGCCGCTTTTCTCGATAATTTCCAGCTCTGTTCCAATATCGACCAGACAGCCTTCATGAGATACACCCTGGCCATACATGATATCAAACTCAGCCTGCTTGAAGGGCGGCGCAATTTTATTTTTAACCACTTTTACCCTGGTACGGTTGCCGACCATTTCATTGCCCAGCTTTAATGTATCAATTTTCCGGACATCCAGGCGTACGGACGCATAAAACTTCAGCGCCCGGCCGCCGGTCGTCGTTTCGGGGCTGCCAAACATGACACCCACTTTTTCTCTGATCTGGTTGATAAAGATTGCTGTCGTGCGGGACTTACTGATAATTCCGGTCAGCTTGCGCATTGCCTGCGACATCAGGCGGGCTTGCAGGCCGACATGGGAATCGCCCATTTCGCCTTCAATTTCGGCTTTTGGAACCAAGGCGGCGACTGAATCGATGACTACAACATCGATCGCTCCGCTGCGGACCAGCGCATCTGCTATTTCCAAAGCCTGTTCACCGTGGTCAGGCTGGGAAATCAGTAAATTATCGATATCAACGCCCAGTTTTTTCGCATAGACGGGATCCAACGCATGCTCAGCGTCAATAAAAGCGGCAATGCCGCCCGCTTTCTGCGCCTGGGCAATGATGTGCAGGGCCACCGTAGTTTTGCCTGAAGATTCCGGTCCGTATATCTCAACAACTCTGCCGCGGGGAACGCCGCCAACGCCGAGGGCCACATCTAACGATAAAGTTCCGGTTGGTATAACTTCAATATTCATTTTAGCGGCAGCTTCACCTAATTTCATAATGGAACCCTTGCCAAAGTCTTTTTCAATCTGACGCATCGCATTTTCTAATGCTTTTAGCTTGTCCATGATCATCCTCCCTCTACTTCCAACTACATTTTACAAATGCTTATTCCGTAAAGTCAATCAATAAATTTGCGGATGCGAATACATCTACTGCCCCCGGCATAATTTATTTTAACTGATATTTCCAGGAGGGGAACGTATGAAAACCGGCATCCATCCAGACTATTACCAAACAGTAGTAAGCTGTGCCTGCGGCAACAGCTTTATTACCGGTTCAACCAAAAAGACGCTGAAAGTTGACGTTTGTTCAAAATGCCATCCCTTTTTTACCGGCGTACGGAAAGTGGTCGACACTACCGGGCGGCTGGAACGGTTTACCAAAAAGTACGGTTTGGATAAAAAAAAGGGCTGATGCCCTTTTTTTATCCAGCCGGAAATCATAAATTCCGGTCATGGCGTCCTTACCCGGCCTGCTTAAAGTGTGTGTATTGTGTCGTCGAATTATCGGCTTTTTGCCGGTTCTACATTAATTTTATAGCCTTTAATGGTATTCCGGTGCATAACTGACATTACTCTTTCCGCAACATCTTCCGGAATTTCGACAAACGTAAATTTATCGTAAATATTAATTACACCAATCATACTTCCCGGTATATCGGCCTCATTGGCAATTGTGCGGACAATATCTTCAGGCCGGATTTTTTGGGATCGTCCAATATTGATAAATAAGCGGACCATACCGGGCTCGGCGCCGGTATGGGCTAAAGGCGCAGCCGTTTCCTCCGGTTTTTCCTTATATCCTTCCTGATACAGCTTTACCGCCGCGGCAGCAATGTCAACCGGGTCATAGTCTGACGATAAATCAACAATAATGGAGTGATAATCGGTAAAACCCCGGCGGTCCAGTGTTTGAGCCAGACGGGTTTTGATAACTTCCCGCTGGCGTTCTAAAATATCGGCTGAAGATGGCAGCTGTTTACGAATAATCCGGGTTTTCGCCAGTTTTTCAATGATTTTAAGCTGGCGGTATTCACGGGGTTCAATAAAGGTAATTGCCGATCCCTTTTTACCCGCGCGGCCGGTACGGCCGATTCTATGGACATAAGATTCGTGATCCTGAGGAATATCATAATTGATGACGTGTGTGATATCCTCAATATCCAGACCTCTGGCGGCAACATCGGTGGCAACCAGAATTTCGAGTTTGCCGTCACGAAACTTTTTCATGACCCGGTCGCGCTGAGACTGGCTCAAATCGCCATGCAGGCCATCTGACATATAGCCCCTGGCCTGAAGTGAGGCGACAAGATCATCGACGCCTTTTTTGGTTCGGCAAAAGATAATTAAGCGGCCAATTTCCTCGACATCCAATACCCGGCAGAGACCTTCCAGTTTTTCTCTGGTTTCATAATACCACTGATCAATCAGGGGGACGGTAAGCTGCTCTTTGCTTATGGTTACTTTGTGGGGCTGCTTCATGTATCTCCCGGCCAGCTTGGCAATCGGAGCCGGCATCGTCGCCGAGAATAGCAATGTCTGGCGGTCTTCGGCAGGGATATTCTGGATGATTGTTTCGATATCGTCAATAAAGCCCATATCCAGCATTTCATCGGCTTCGTCCAGAATCAATGTTTTCACCGAGTCCAGTTTGATGGTATTGCGTCTGATATGGTCAAGTAAGCGCCCCGGTGTGCCAATGACCACCTGGACACCAAATTTCAAGGCCCGGATTTGCCGGTCGATGGACTGCCCGCCATAAATCGGCAGAGCTTTAATACGCTTAAATTTGCCGATTTTTGTTAATTCCTCCGATATTTGAATGGCCAGTTCGCGGGTTGGTGTAAGCACCAGCGCTTGAATTTGCCGGTTATCAACAATTCTTTCCAGGGTCGGTATGCCAAAGGCGGCGGTTTTGCCGGTACCTGTCTGAGCCTGGCCAATCACATCATTTCCTGCCAGTACTAACGGAATGGTCTGGCTTTGGATGGGTGATGGCTCTTCAAACCCCATTTCAGTAATTGCAGCCAGCATTTTTTTACTTAATTGAATATCGCCAAAAAACTCTGTGTCTTTTTTCAAATTAACTATCCTCCTAATAAAGTTAGGTCACGTACATAGCGTCTTATCGTATCAAGCGCTTCTTGGGAAGAACGGAACTTGATCTCAGTACGTTGTCCTTCAAAATGATTCTTATAGCATTTAGGACCTGCCGGGCCATCAATTGCTATATACACCAGACCAACAGGTTTATCCGCTGTAGCGCCGCCCGGGCCGGCAATTCCTGTCACGCCAACGCCGATATCGGTTGAAAACTTACGCCGGATACCAGCAGCCATTGCAATCGCAGTTTGCTCGCTGACAGCGCCATGCTGTAACAGGATTTCGTTTGCCACACCGATGTCCTGTACTTTAACATCATTGCTATAGCAAACAACCGACCCTTGCAGGTAGCTCGAACTGCCGGGAATATCGGTTAAACGGCTGGAGACCAGCCCGCCGGTGCAGGATTCGGCCAGCGCAAGGGACAGCTTGTTACTCAGCAGGTTTTGGCCGACAACAAATTCCATATTGTCATCATCTATACCAAACAGGTATTCACTTATACGCGGTGTTATTGTTTCTGCCAATTCAGCGATAAGTTGGTTGGCCTCTAATTCAGTCTCGCCCCTGGCCGTAAGCCGGATGACCACTTCCCCCTTCCGGGCAAGCAGAGCGATGGTCGGATTTTTCTGGGCGAGAATTAAATCTTTTATTTTTTCCTCAAGCATGGATTCTCCCAGGCCATAGGTTCTGAGCACCCTGGAAACAATTGCGCCTTGTACACCATATTTACCTTTTAGGTAAGGCGCAACATACTGTTCAAACATAAACTCCAGCTCATGCGGCGGTCCCGGTAAATTGATCAGTGTTTTCCCGTTGTTTTCAATAATAACCCCAGGGGCGGTGCCTCTTTCATTATTGAGGATGACGGCGCCTTCCGGGATCATGGCCTGCCGCAAATTACTTTCCGGCATTGCGGCATGACGCTCGGCAAAAAAGCACTTAATTTTAGCTTTACTGGGTTCATGCAGAACCAGTTTACGGTTAAAAACCTGTGCGGAGACTTCTTTTGTGATATCACCCTGAGTGGGTCCAAGGCCGCCGGAAGTAATGACCAGGTCAGCCCGTGATAAAGCCTGGATGAGCACGCTGGACATTCGTTCCCGGTTATCCCCGATGGTTGTCTGGTACAATACATCAAAGCCCAGCTTGTTTAATTGCTGCGCCAGATAGGGGGCGTTGGTATTGACAATTTGCCCGAGCAATAATTCCGTTCCGGTTGTTAAGATTTCTACAATCATCAGTAAACCTCCCGCTATGTATTCGCATCCTATTGCCTGGTGCTCTGTAACTCCTTTTATGTATTCCGGCTGCGCCGGCCAGAAGCTTTAGCCTCTTAAGGCCCGGACAAATAAAAAATAGCAGGACAACTCCTGTCACTACTATTTTCATAAACTACTGTCCGTAATATACTCGAATAAATACTTTAGTGAGACCTTGTTGTCAAAAGTAATATTTAACTGGTTGCCTTTTCAGCCAATAAATCATACGTAAAGCCTTGGATGATTTTGGCCCGGATTATTTCGCCCGGTTTGCTGTCGGCGTCATTTTCAATAAAAATCTGACCGTCAATATCCAGTGCTTCCCGGTAAGACCGGCCAAAGGCAAGATTTGGTTGCTCAGGATCGCGTCCTTCAACTAATATCTCAAACGTCCGGCCCTCCAGAGACTGATTTAACTCTTCTGATATCTGGCACTGCAGCGCCATCAAATCATGATAACGCTGCTGCTTAACATCATCATCAACCTGATTGGCCAGGGCAAAAGCAGGCGTATCTTCTTCACGGGAATAAGTAAAAACTCCAACCTTATCAAAGCGCTGCTCCCTGACAAATTCTTTCAGCGCCTGATAATGTTCCTCGGTTTCACCGGGAAAACCGACGATGAAGGAAGTGCGAATGGCAACCCCGGGAATTGACGACCGCAGTTTATTGAGCAGTTCTTCTATTGTCCGGCGGCTGTCGCGGCGGTACATGGCCTTGAGGATATCATCATGGGCATGTTGCAGCGGCATATCTATATATTTACATATTTTAGGTTGATTTGCAATTAGTTCGATCAACTCATCACTAAAATATTTTGGGTAACAATACAATAAGCGAATCCACTCGACTCCGTCAATGGTCACTAATTCTTTCAACAACTCAGTCAAGCGTGGCGTTCCATACAAATCGGAACCGTAACTGGTGGTATCCTGGGCGATAAGATTGATTTCCTTAATACCCTGTACTGCGAGATTTTTCACCTCGGCGACAATTGACTGAACCGGGCGGCTGCGGTAATTGCCGCGCACCATGGGGATAACGCAGTAAGAACAGCGGTTGTTACAGCCCTCGGCAACTTTAATATAAGACGTATAGGTTGGCGTGGTAGCAATCCGGGGCATCGTTTCATCATAAATGGTTTCCGTGTCGCCGACAATTAATACCCGCTCTCCGGCTAAAGCGGCGTTTACCGCTTCCATAATACGATGCCAGGCATTTGTACCAATAATAGCGTCAACCTCAGGCAGTTCCTCCAGTAAATCCTGCCGGTAACGCTGTCCCAGGCAGCCCGCCACGATAAGCGCCCGGCAATTGTGCTGTTTTTTGTACTCAGCCATCTGCAGGATGGCGTTGATGGATTCTTCTTTGGCCGAATCAATAAAGCTGCAGGTATTGACAATGATTACGTCGGCCTGATCAGGATTGGCGGTTATCTCAATAGCATTGGCGGCCAGGGTCCCCAGCATTACTTCGGTATCTACAAGATTTTTAGCACAGCCAAGGCTGATAAATCCGGCTTTGAGCATTCAGTTTCCTCCTAGGGTGTGTTTGCTGTTTCTACCTGGAATTCAGGCGTACGTATTGCACCCATTTATCCAGGATCAGCCGTTTCTCCTCGCCAGTAAGAACGGGTTTATGGTCTAATAACTTAATGTTTTTATTGGTAAAGGCTTTGTAAGCAGTCGTTGACTGATTGGCGGGAACGAAGAAAAATTTGTTTTGCTGCAGAACCGCCTGGGCGGTATCCTGCAGCAGCCAGTCGATAAATTGCTTTGCTTCGGCCGTATGGTTTGTCCCGGTGACAATTGCCGCACCGGTTAAAAAATAGGCGGTGCCGTCTTCCGGGTAGATGATATTAATCGGGAAACCGTCTTTAACATATCTGATGGTTTCACTTTGGACGGCAACGGCAATATCGACTTCACCCATTCCGGCCATGCGTACCGGAGTGGATAAAAATTTGGCATATTGAACAACTTTAGGATGAAGCTGACGTAACAGATCAAGCGTTTTTGTTTCGCCATTGGCCGAAACAAAGGTATACAATAAGTTGGCGGCAGCATCGGCAGCCAGAAAATCAGTAATGCCAATACGCAGCTGCTCTTCCTTCGCCAAATCCGCCCAGGTTGTGGGAAGGTGGGACAGTCCCTTAATATAATCCGTGTTGGCGGCGAAAATCATCGGATCATACCATACGCCGGTCCAAAGGCCATGTTCTTCTTTGAACCGTTCAGGAACAATATCGGTTTGTTCAGAGGTATGAGCGACCAGTGCATTCTCTTGTTTGATGATTTCCAGGAGATCCCGTGAGGCCAGAATGACATCGGCGCGCGGGCTGTTCTGCTCTAAACGGATACGGGTGCGCAAATCATTCTCAGCAAGCGGAACCACACTGATTCGGATTTTGGCGGCCTTTTCATATTCCTGGGCTAAAACAGCGGCCTGCTCAACCGGCAGCGTTGTATATACGGTAATATTCTTGATACTCTCAGGATGCTGCTTATCCGCATAACCGGACAGAAAAGTGCTGCCTGCGGTAACAAAGAACAGGACAATAAAAGCAACCCAAAATAATGGCTGATAACGACGCATCGTGGTTACCTCCGCTAAAAAAATAAGCACATACTACTATACAATTTATTTTTTTGTTATGCAAGTACAAGTTCTGCCAATACGTCAATCAGCCTGTTTTGCGGGGACGCTTGCGCCGCGGAGCAGAATTGGTATGAACCTTGGGTTTTGTCCGGATACCGGGCGTTTGCCTGGGGGGACGAATCAGACATTTTGCCTCATAGCCGATTAAATCCTGACGATTGGCCTTAACTAAGGCTTCATACACCAGATGATAGTTCTTGGGGTTGCGGTATTGGAGCAGGGCGCGCTGCATTTTCTTTTCAAGCGGGTCTTTCGCAACATAGACTTTCTCGTTGGTCAAAGGGTTGATTCCGGTAAAATACATGCAGGTGGACAAACTGCCGGGCGTAGGAATAAAATCCTGAACCTGTTCAGGACGGTAATCAAGGTCCCGGATAAACTCGGCCAGCTCAATTGCTTCTTTTAGTCCGGCGCCGGGATGACTGGACATAAAATAAGGAACCAGATATTGTTCTTTACCGATTGCCTTATTCATTTGCTGATAGGCTTTGACAAATTTCAGATACACGTCTTTACCTGACTTGCCCATTAAGCGGAGCACTTTGGCCGAAATATGCTCAGGGGCGATTTTTAGCTGGCCGCTGATATGGTGCTCACATAGTTCCTGTAAAAACGCTTCGTCTTTGGCTGCCACCAGATAATCGTAACGCAGTCCTGAACGAATGAATACTTTTTTCACCCCGGGTAAGGCCCGCAGTGCTCTAAGCAGGGAAAGATAATCGGTATGGTCGGTCTCAAGGTTTTTACAGGGCGACGGAGCCAGACAATGTTTGCCTTTGCAGGCGCCCCGCTCGGCTTGATATTTACAGGCCGGCAGCCGGAAATTGGCGGTCGGGCCGCCGACATCGTGAATATACCCTTTAAAATCCGGCTGTTTGATCAGCACCTTCGCTTCATTAATAATCGATTCCTGACTGCGGCTTTGAATGATCCGCCCCTGATGGGAAACAATGGCGCAAAACGAGCAGCCGCCGAAGCAGCCTCGATGACTTACCAAACTGAATTTAACCTCTTGAATTGCCGGGACTCCGCCGGCCTGCGCATAAGCAGGATGAAAAGTACGCTGATAAGGCAAATCATAAACCTCATCCATTTCCACGCTTGACAGCGGCAAGGCGGGCGGGTTTTGCACAATATAAACATCGCCATGGGGTTGGACCAGCGTTTTGCCGCGAATTGGATCCTGTTCCTGGTATTGTATTTTGAAAGCTTCCGCAAATTTGGTCTTGTTGTTATGGATGCTTTCATAATCAGGCAGCTCAATATAATCCCACAGACCGTCCAGGGAAGTCGTTCGGTAACAGGTCCCCTGCACATTGCAAATATCAGCCACCGCTATTGACTGAGCCAGTTGGGCGGCGATTTCGGTAATTTGCTTTTCACCCATGCCATAGACCAGCAGATCGGCTTTGCTGTCAGCCAGAATTGAACGCCGCACACTGTCTGACCAATAATCATAATGAGCGAAACGCCTAAGGCTGGCTTCAATACCGCCAATAATTAACGGAATCTTTTTCCATAATTCGCGGATGCGATTGCAATACACAATGGTTGCCCGGTCCGGCCGGCAGCCCGCCTGTCCGCCGGGAGAGTAATCATCATTGCTGCGGAATTTTTTAGCTGCCGTAAATTTATTCAACATTGAGTCTAAATTACCGGCGGACACCAGCACACCCAGCCGTGGCTTACCCAATTTTTTAAAATCAATCGTCGAGCGCCAGTCAGGCTGGGCAATAATGCCAACCTTAAAGCCCTGTTTTTCCAGAAGGCGGCTGATAATGGCCGGTCCGAAACTTGGATGGTCAACATAAGCATCGCCGCTGATCAGTAAAAAATCAAGCTGCTGCCAGCCACGCTCCTGCATATCTGCTTTCGTGATAGGTAAGAATTTCTTCATGGTTGTCTCCTGCCTGCTTGTAACAGTAAAATCCAAATCTATGATTTAATTGTAAAGAATCTATGGTTTAGCGGTAAAGGTTTTAACAATGACTTCTCCTCTATCGCCAAGCTTGCCTATCGGCTGGCCATTATAAGTAGCTTCAACGCTGCCGGCGTTGCCAAGCTTAATGGTCAGGCTTTGGGTTGCAGCCCAGGAAAGGCTGTCCCCGTTACGGGCAATGCCTTGATAAATTTCTTTTCCGTCGGCGATCACCTGCGTCCAGCAGTCACCGGAGTACTTTATGGTTAATTCAACCGGCTTGGACTGCGGTGTAACCGCCGGCAGCGGCGACTGATTCGGGGCTGCCGGCTCTTTTTGCTCCGAATGCGGTGGAACAGGCAGCGGCGCTGCGGATTGGGAGCTAACCCACCAGGCGGCTCCGGCAATCACTGCAGCAACAGCTCCGGCTAACAGCCATTTGGCGGGGTTGCCTGCGGCAGCGGGGGCATGAGCGGCAGTGGTCGCGCTTGCTGCTGCGTCACCCGCGCCGGCAACCGGCGGTATTTGTTGCCGCCGGTATAAGTCTACCATCTCCGGGCCGTTCAGGCCCAGATAATTCGCGTAATTTCGGATAAATCCTTTCAAATACACTTCACCGGGAACGATTTTGTAATTGCCTTCTTCAATCGCCGTTATATATAAAGCCCGGATACTGGTGGCAGTTTCAACATCTTTAACCGACAATTCGCGCTTTTCCCGTTCGTTCCGTAGAACTTCCCCCACTGTCTGCATAAATCTACCTCCCTTATCATCATCAATCGTCGCTGCCATGACTTTTTAAATATGTCAAAGATTTGCTATTTTCCCTTATTGTACCCAGGAAGCCTTTCCTGTTATAAGCTATTTTTTAAAATAAAGATGATTGACCTGTTCCGAGTTCATCAAAATTTCCCTGGCTTTGCTGCCAATATTCGGACCGACAATTCTCATTTCTTCCATTGTGTCAATTAACCGGGCGGCCCTGGTATACCCGATGCGAAACTTGCGCTGCAGCATTGAGACCGAAGCCTGCCCCGTTTCCAGAACCATGTTGACAGCCGTTTCCAGCAATTCATCCTCATATTTCAACTGATCCTGGGAATTTCCGGAATCTTCCTCAGGATTGGCTAACGTCACCTCTTCGTTATATTCCGGCTGGGCCTGATTCTTAATAAATTCAAGCAGTTGCTCAACCTCCTGGTCAGAGACAAATGCACCCTGTACCCGCAGCGGTTTAGGAGCGCCGACCGGGTAATATAACATATCACCCTTGCCCAGCAGCTTTTCCGCCCCGGCCATGTCCAGAATCGTTCTTGAATCAATTTGCGAAGATACGGCGAAGGAAATGCGGGACGGGACGTTGGCTTTAATGGTACCGGTAATGACGTCAACGGAAGGACGCTGCGTGGCCAGCACCAGATGAATTCCGGCGGCCCGGGCCTTCTGCGCCAGGCGGCAAATCGCGTCCTCGACATCAACCGGAGCAACCATCATCAGATCTGCCAGCTCGTCAATGATAACAACAACCGCCGGCAGCTTATGTTCCTCGATGGTTTGATTATAGCGGGCCATATCGCGTACTCCGGCGGTGGCAAAAACGGTATAACGGCGTTCCATCTCCTGGACGGCCCAATTGAGCGCCGCCGCCGCTTTTTTGGCGTCGGTGACCACAGGGGCCATCAAATGGGGAATGCCGTTATAATTTGACAGCTCCACCATCTTGGGATCAATCAGAACAAATTTTACTTCTTCCGGAGTTGCTTTAAACAGGATGCTGGTAATTAACGTATTAATGCAAACGCTTTTTCCTGACCCTGTCGCACCTGCTACCAGCAAGTGAGGCATTTTAGCCAGATCGGCGGTGATTGCCTTGCCGGCGATATCTTTGCCCAAAGCCACGGTAAGCTTGGAGGAAGCCTCCTGGAAAGCTTCGCTTTCCAGAACCTCCCTAAGCTGTACACCGGAGACTTCCTTATTGGGAACCTCAATGCCAATGGCCGCTTTGCCGGGAATGGGCGCTTCGATTCTAACGCCGGTCGACGCAAGTTTAAGCGCAATGTCATCAGCTAAATTGACAATTTTGCTGACTTTAACTCCGGGCGCCGGTTCCAGTTCATAACGGGTAACCGAAGGACCATTGCAGGTATTAATAATTTTGGCGCGAACATGAAAGTTTTCCAGCGTTTCTTCCAATAACCGCGCATTTTCGGAAATTTCTTTGGAAATTTTGGCGTGCTTGATTTTTACGGCCTTGCCTAACAACGCGAGCGACGGAAGCCGGTAATTCTGCGGCAACGTACTATTATGGTTAGCCGGTACCTCTGTATCATTGCCTGGAGAGGCGGCCGGCGGTTCCGGCGGTTCGCCGGCATTGCCGTATTCCACGGCCGGCAATACCGCTTCGCCGTCACTTTCCTGGTTATAAAAACGGGCGCGCTGTTTCTGTTGTCTTACGGCAAGCTCTTCATCTTCCTCTGCTTCCTCAAACATGCTTTCGCAGGTAGCAGCTATGGATTCCCGGGCATTCTGCAAGCTCTCCACCGCCCGG
Source organism: Dendrosporobacter quercicolus (assembly GCF_900104455.1). Lineage (NCBI taxonomy): Bacteria > Bacillati > Bacillota > Negativicutes > Selenomonadales > Sporomusaceae > Dendrosporobacter > Dendrosporobacter quercicolus. The sequence goes on along the minus strand of NZ_FNHB01000001.1, from coordinate 428,626 downwards.
TGTTTGGCTTTTAACATACCAACCGCCAGTGACCAGGTAGTTGTCATGATCAATGCACAAATGGACAGGGCCAGCAGGATAATAATCGAACCATCCATACCAAATAGTTTTCTCAGGGCAAAAAGAATAAACCCGCCGGTAAAGCCACCGCCAGCGGTTAAGCTTCCAGGAAGGATCTCACTGCCCTGAGCAATGGTAAAGTGATGATAAACGGCCAAAAGCAAGCTGTAAAGCATTGCTATTCCCCAGAATTTTAGCGAATAAACAATGGCAGCCCTGGTGCCAATATAACGCAAGCCAATTGCAATCACGATACAAGGCACGACTGGAGCGCCAATGCCAAACAAATATTTTTGCAATTTAGCGATAAATAATCCTACCGGGCCGGCGTTAAAGCCCCATAAACTGACTAAGCCAATGATGCCGGCAGTTGTTAAAATGATACCCAGCAATTCATACTTTACTTCGGGGGACAGCTCTGATAGAAATTTAGGCAAATCATACCACCTCTAGAATTCACTTCTACATACCACTACAAAATCCTTTTTTATGGCGGCACTAAGCTCTTTCAGTGCGTTTTATCGCTAAAAAACGACAAAAAGGGATGTCTTGAATGCAAACGCATTCAAGACATCCCTTAGGCGATAAGCCTGTTGCCGCCGGCCGCAGCGTTAAACTGCCGCAAAACCAGGTTTTGCTTTATAGTAAAGAATACTGCCTGGCTGCAGTTCGCGGCGCAAATAATCCTGAGGGTTTGTCGAAATCAGCCGAACAATCTGACATTGCTCCGGCGAAATTTTCTCAACCACCATCTTTACCCCGGAATACTCGGTTTCTTCGTAAGCCGGCGCAAAATCTTCGTCTGGAAAAACAGCTTCAAACGGCATAATTGTCCACAGTATCATTACTGTTTCAGCCCTTTCGTTTCTTTCTGGGCGGCAATTAACTGCTGTAGTTTATTCATCGCTTGCGAGACTCCGCCGATTTCATTAATCAACCCGTAATTTACGGCATCCTTGCCGCCGACGGAAGTACCGATATCCCTTGATAATTCGCCGGTTTTATACAGCAGTTCCTTCCATTTTTTTTCGCTGATTCGCGAATGGGAAACGACAAACTTATTGACTCTGTCTTGCATTTTTTCTAAATAATCAAATGAACTTTGCGCGCCGATAACCAGTCCGGTCAATCTGATAGGATGAATAGTCATGGTGGCGCTTTCCACAATAAAGGATGAAGTTGCTGAAACGGCAATCGGCGCGCCAATGCTGTGACCGCCGCCTAGAACAATAGAAACCGATGGTTTAGACATGCTGGCAACCATTTCGGCAATGGCCAAACCGGCCTCGACATCGCCGCCCACGGTATTTAACAGCAGCATTACCCCTTCAATTTCAGGATTTTGCTCAATCGCCACCAGCTGCGGCATAATGTGCTCGTATTTTGTTGTTTTATTTTGCGGCGGCAATACCATATGACCTTCAATTTGACCAATGATTGTCATTACATGGACATTGCTTTTTGCTGTCGGCACATCTGTTGTTCCCAGCTCCTGAATATTCTCAACAGTACTGGCTTTTTTCGCCTGACGGGATTTTTTCGGCGTATCGGCAGGACGTTCGGCCGGAATTTGCGGATTTACTCCCGGCGGGGCAACAACCGGATTGTCGTTATCTAACATTTAGGGTCCCTCCAACAGTATAGGTATATACTGTTAGTATTGACGATGCGGTAAGTTTCATACGGTGAAACGCAAATAATACAAAGGGACGGATCTGCGTATACTTCTTGGAAAGAATACCACCGATCCGCCTCTTGAGAAAAACGTCTGACGCTGGTTCAAACCTCCATAATAATTGGCAGAATCATCGGACGGCGGCGAGTGCGTTCATACAGGTATTTGCTCAGCATATCGCGTATATTCGACTTGATTGCCGCCCATTCGGTAATATGGTTTAATTCACATTTTTCCAAAGCCTGACTGATTTTGTCCCGGGCGTCTTCAATAAGCTGCTCGGATTCCCGTACATAAACAAAACCACGGGACACAATATCCGGTCCGGCAATCACGCCGCCATTTGCCTTGTCCATAGTAACCACCACAATTAATATGCCATCCTTGGATAATTGCCGGCGATCCCTGAGAACAATATTGCCGACGTCTCCTACCCCCAAACCATCCACCAGTACGTTGCCGGCGGTTGTCTTACCCGCAAAACAGCCTTTCTCCTGGGAAAACTCAAGAATGGAGCCATTTTCAGCGATAAATATATTCTCTTTCGGCAGTCCCAGATCCAGAGCCAGCCTGGCGTGTTTTTTCAAGTGACGGTATTCGCCATGTACCGGTATAAAGAATTTGGGCCGGATCAGATTATGCATCAGCTTAAGCTCTTCCTGGCTGGCGTGACCGGATACATGTACGCCGGACGCTTTTTCATAGACTACTTCGGCGCCCTGTCTGAGCAAAAAGTCAACCGTCCGGGATACCAGCTTTTCATTGCCGGGAATGGGTGTGGCCGAAATAATCACAGTATCGCCCGGAGTAATATCAACCTTACGGTGATCAGACATTGCCATCCGGGTCAAAGCCGACATCGGTTCGCCCTGGCTGCCGGTGGTAACAATGACGATACTGGCCGCAGGGTAGTTGTTGATTTCATCAATATCGATTAAGACCCCTTCCGGAACAGTCAAATAACCAAGCTCTATTGCGATGTTGACAACATTGACCATGCTGCGGCCCAGAACAGCGACTTTGCGTTTATAGCGGCAGGCGGTGTCTACGGCCTGCTGAATCCGGTGAATATTGGAAGAAAAAGTTGCAATGATGATTCGTTCGCGGGCATTGCGGAACGTTTCATCAAATGTCAGGCCAACCGACCGTTCACTCAGAGTGTAGCCGGGCCGTTCCGAATTGGTGCTGTCTGCCAGCATGACCAAAACACCTTGGTCGCCCAGTTCAGCCAGTTTATAAAAATCAGTGACTTTATGATCTACCGGCGTATGATCTAATTTAAAATCCCCGGTATGTACAATAGTTCCGGCAGGGGTTGTCAGGTAAAGCCCCACCGCATCCGCGATACTGTGGCTGACATGAATAAAGCCCAGCTGAAAGAAGCCTGTTTTTATGCTGTCGCCAGGCTTTACCGGTTTTAAATTCGTTGTCGGTACATTCGCTTCCTTTAACCGGCTCTCCAGGATACCCAACGTCAATCTGGTGCCGTAGACGACCGGTACATTGATTTGCCGCAATACAAAAGGCAACGCCCCGATATGATCTTCATGCCCGTGGGTAAGGACAATTGCTTTAATTAAGTCCTGGTTTTCTACCAGATAGGTAATATCAGGAATGACCAGATCAATACCCAGCATATCATCTTCAGGAAACATTAAACCACAATCAATGACAATTATTTCATCGCCATAGCGGACCACTGTCATGTTTTTGCCGATTTCGCCCAGTCCGCCCAAAGGGATAATTTGAATTTTCTGTGGTATTTTTGCCAAAAAAAATTACACCTCCGCTTGCTATGAATATTCAGTTCGAATAACGACATATAGTTTTGCAAAGCACTCATCCGGCCATTCTGCCACTTGTAATTATTATAGCCTATTAAGCATATTCCAACAAGTAGCAGCGCTAGACTATTATATACAAAAATTGGCTAATCAATACAGCCCATCCTAGTGGACGGGCTGTATGCACGAAGCTGAATACCAATATAAGCCGGGAATTGATCTTTCTAATGGCCAAAATCCGCCAAAGCCTGACGAATGACGGCCAGTTCCCCTTCCGTGGCCGGTATCAGGGGCAGCCGCAACGGGCCGGCATTTTGCCCGATGAGGTTTACTGCGGTCTTAACCGGAATGGGGTTTGTGGCAACAAACATGGCTTTAATAAACGGCAGCAGCTTAAGGTGACAGTCCTGAGCCTTTTTCAGGTCGCCGTCAAAAAAAGCGGCAATCATGTCCTGCATCCGATCACCGATGATATGAGCCGCCACGCTGATCACGCCTGCTCCTCCCACCGTTAATATCGGCAGGGTCAAGCTGTCGTCACCACTATAGACCAGAAAATCCTGATCGGTGTTTCTAACGATTTCCGATACCTGATCTAAATTTCCGCTGGCTTCTTTAACTGCCGCAATATTGGCAATTTTAGATAAACGAATAATGGTTTCAGGCTGAATATTGGCTGCAGTGCGGCCTGGAACGTTATATAAGACCAGCGGCAAATTGGTGGAATCGGCAATTGCCTTAAAGTGCTGATAATAGCCTTCCTGCGGAGGTTTATTATAATAAGGCCCAACCAGCATAGCGCCATGCACGCCGAGTTTTTCGGCTTCAACCGTTAAGGCGATTGAAGCGCGTGTGTCATTGGAGCCGGTGCCGGCGATAATACAGGCCTTATCGCCTACTGCGTCCAGCACGGCGGCGAATAGTTTGAGTTTTTCCTCCTTGCTGAGTGTGGCCGATTCTCCGGTACTGCCGGCGATAACCAATCCATCGGAACCATTGGCAATCAAATATCGGGCCAACTCGGCGGCAGCTTGATAGTTAACGCTATAGTCACTGTTGAACGGGGTTACCATTGCTGTTAAAACACGCCCAAAGCTTTTCATATACGTCCCTCTCTCCCTCCATGTCTAGTACCGTGCATCACCCTAACCAATTTGGTTTATCATGCGGTCTTTTGCCTTGCATATGTAGGTACGGTAGCAAGGCTTCTGGCCTCGCAGGGCGGAAACTCCTTGCAAACTTATCCCCTGTTTTAAAGGAGATACAGCCTTATATAGCCGCCAGACTGAATTTTTCATGTAAAGCGGTAACCGATTTTTGCATCTCGGATTTTTTTACTAAAACGGAAATTGAGGTATGGGAGTCCACTGTTTGCAAAATCTGAATGTCATTCAGTGAAAGAGCCTCAACAAAACTTGCCATCACCCCGGGTACTTCCCGCATGCCGCCGCCAACAACCGAAACCTTAGCGCAATCATACAGGGTTTCAACCTCATAGCCCAGCGCCCGCAGGGTTTCCGCCGCTTTGTCGGCGAGTTCCTCAGCAACGGTGAACATGATTTGGCCGGGATGAACGTTGATTAAATCAACACTGATGTTTGATGCAGCCATTGTTTTAAAAACTTTATAGCTGGCGTCGGTATGATGAGTGCTAACCTTGATTTGGGCAATATTCGCCAGATAAGTTACGCCGGTCGCAATCCGGTCTGTTACGGACGTGCCGCCGGAATCGCCTTTGCTGACATTGGTAATTAAAGTCCCCGGCTCATCACAAAAAGTTGACTTGACCACTAATGGTATATTCTTTTGCATTGCAATCTCCACCGCCCGCGGATGAATTACTTTTGCGCCTTGATGTGCCAACTGACAAACTTCGCCATAACTGATACAATCCAGTATTTTGGCATTGCTTACCAAACGGGGATCTGCTGTCATTATGCCGGCGACATCGGTATAGATTTCAATCATTTCGGCATTCAGCGCTCCGCCGAGGGCCGAGGCTGTTGTGTCGCTGCCGCCGCGGCCCAGGGTAGTGAGTTCCCCGTCGGCAGTTACTCCCTGGAAACCGCAGACAACAGGTGTTTTGCCGTTTTTTAATAACCTGAGGATTGGCGCCGAATCAATTTTTAAAATACGGGCATGATTAAAATTGGCGTCAGTAATAATACCGGCCTGACCACCGGTTAGCATAACGGCCTCAATACCGCGCTCTTGCAGCGTAGCGGTCATTACTGCCGCCGATATCATTTCCCCGCAGCACATCACCTGGTCAAGCTCGCGGGCGGCGGTATGTTTATTAGCGCTGCGAACCAGTCCTATCAGGGTATCCGTAGCATAACTATCGCCTTTACGGCCCATTGCCGATACCACTACCACCGGCTGAAGATCCTGTTCTTTGGCCTTTTGGATTTTTTTAACAACCAGTTGTCTGACTTCGGGTGAAGCCACCGAAGTTCCGCCGAATTTCTGTACAATTATCCGCATGATTCACACCTCAAAGCAATTTGTGGTTGATCATATATTCTGCAATCTGGAGTGCATTTAGCGCCGCTCCTTTTCTGATTTGATCGCCGACCACCCAAAGATTGATTCCATTCGCGACCGTATGATCAGGTCTTATCCTGCCGACAAACACTTCATCTTTGCTGGAAGTAAACAGCGGCATGGGATACAGCATGTTTTCCGGATCATCCTGAACAATAACGCCGGGAAATGCAGCCAAAGCCCGGCGGGCCTCTTCCACTGACACACTGTTCTCCAGCTCAATATTGATTGATTCGGCGTGACTGCGGTATACCGGAACCCTGATCGTAGTTGCAGTGATTCCAATGTTATCGTCATTGAGTATTTTGTGCGTTTCGTGAACCATTTTCATTTCTTCTTTAGTATATCCATCCTCAACGAATACATCGATTTGCGGAAGTAGATTAAAAGCGATTTGATAGTGTTTTGGCAGGCTGGCTCCGGGCAATATCTTGGCTTCAACCGGACGGTGGTCTACAAGGGCTTTTACCTGGTCGTCCAGTTCGTCAATCGCTTCCTTGCCGGCGCCGGAAACAGCCTGGTAAGTCGAGACGACAACTCTCTTAATCCGCGCCAGATCATAAAGCGGTTTTAACGCCATCGTCATAATGATGGTAGAGCAGTTCGGATTGGCAATGATGCCGTTGTGTTCTTTAATTGCTTCTGGGTTAACTTCCGGTACGACCAGCGGTACCCGGGGATCCATTCTGAAGGCGCTGGAATTATCTATTACCACAGCACCGTGCTTTACTGCAGCCGGCGCAAAAGTCTTACTGGCGGCTCCGCCGGCGAACAAAGCAATTTGTACGTTTTTAAAAGAATCATCCGTTGCTTCCTCTACAGTATACTGTTTGCCCATAAACTCAATTACTTTACCGGCCGAACGTTTCGAGGCCAGCAGTTTTAACTCGTTAAAAGGAAATTGGCGTTCAGCGATCAAGGCTAAGAACTCCTGACCAACCGCACCGGTAGCACCTAAAATAGCAACATTGTATTTTCTCATCATTTTCGCTCCTTCAATTAACAATTAATCTAATATATGTTCCAAACCAAAAACCAGTCCTTCTAAAGTTAAAACTTTTTTACAGGCCAATACCACGCCCGGCATAAATGATTCCCGCGATATCGAATCATGCCTGATGGTCAGAGTCTGGCCCAGGCCGCCAAAAATAACCTCCTGATGGGCAACATAGCCCGGTAATCTTACACTATGCAGGCGAATGCCGGATAGTTCCCCGCCGCGCGCTCCCTCGTATTTTTCAAATTCAGCCGGATGCCCCTGCTTTAGATAACCACGGGACTGGGCAATGAGTTTCGCGGTCCGTATTGCTGTTCCCGAAGGTGCGTCCAGCTTTTGATCATGATGCAGTTCAATAATTTCAACATGCGGTAAATATTTGGCCGCCTCCTGCGATAAACGCATCATTAAAATTGCACCGATGGAGAAATTAGGAGAAATTAAAGCGCTAACTTTATGTTGTTCACACAGCTCGCGAATTTCATTCATGTTTTCCTCTGATAATCCGGTGGTTCCCACCACCGGGCAGACGCCGTTTTTTATCGCAATACGGATATTGCTCATTACTGCCTCAGGTATAGTAAAGTCGACAATTACCTGCGGTTTTGCTTCCTTAATCACCGTTTCCAGATCATTGCCCACAGTCACGCCTAATTTTTCAACGCCGATCAATTGACCAATATCAGCGAAATCAGACTTAATATCAACTGCGCCAACAATGCTGAGCTGTGGATCATTATATACCGCCTTTAATACCTCAAGCCCCATCTTGCCATAAGCTCCGCATACCATAACTCTTATCATTGATACTCACCCCCATGAATTGTAACCATTACCGCGTCAACCTTAAGAACTGTGCGTAAAGCGCTATAAAGTAAGCTTGAATTCAGCTGCAGCCGCCTTACCAGCAGACTGCTAGTGCTTTCTGGCCGTATAAAAGCAGCCGGCAAGACTCATCTCACCGGCTGCCGGATACAGGCAGCAAAAGGACCAGAAAACCAACAACCGTCTTCTATCCAAATGAGATAGCACTCCACCAAGCTAGCTTGGTGACAGTCTGACACCTGTTAAATGCCAGACCAGTATCAAAAATACGGTATTATTGATACTTCGGCGGTCAACCCTTTTCTTTCAGATCATTGGTACCACGCTCCCTGAAAGTACTATTGTTGCCCGCACCTCTACTCTACTGTGCAGGATCTATTTAGTTTATGTACATTTTATAACATAGGTTCCGTCAGTGTCAACGGTTTTTCCCGAATACGCCGAACTTTATTCAGGAGCAGTTACAGCGCAGTTTGAGGGTTAAAGCAAGGGACTGTCTTTCCATGCTTTTGCATTTGAGACACTCCCTTACCCTGTTTGCTATTTACTTGCTTGTGGCATGACTTTCCACGTCCTGAGCGCCATATTGCCGTAATATTTGGGCCGCTTCATTCACTTTGCTTTCGCTGGTACGGACAATTGCCAGTATTTTGTCCTGTTCTACCTGCTTGGCATAGTGTTCGCTTGCTTCCGAGGGGATGCCCCAGTCAATCAGACCACCGGCCAGACCACCGGCCAACGCACCGCCAATCGCTGCACTAATTGGACCGGCGGCAAGCAGGGGACCTATTCCCGGTACAACCATCGCCCCCGCTCCAATCAACAAACCGCCAATACCGCCAAGGGCGCCGCCGGTCAGGGCTCCATCGGTAATATCATCATTGTAGGTTTGCGAACCGGAAGACTGTTGTTTACCCTGGGCTTTGGATACGATACTGATTTCTTCTTTGGTAAAACCCTGGGAGCGCAGTGTCGTGATGGCTGTTTCAGCATCGGGTCTGGCGGCAAATACGCCAATTACCGTTTTTTGCTGATTGCCGCCGGCTTGGATATTGTTTTGCGTACCGCCTGACTGAGTACCGGCCTGCACTTGCTGATTTGACAGCTGGGAATTGACATAGCTGCCGGCAACGTTGTTGTTTGCATTGGATTGTGTTTGATCATTCATCTGATTGTTCATTACGGATAAGCCTCCTAACATTAAATGCTGTATTTGCAATTAGTGTTAGTTTATCCGCAAATTCAGCTAATATGTACTTCCCTGCCTTTCCCGGCGCGAATTGGCATACATTCTGTCAAAAGCATTGTTTAAATCAACAATGATTACTTCATCGCCAATTCTTTTAATCGCCGGCCAGGGGATGGCCGATGTTTTATGATCACTAAAAAGATTAAAGAAACCACTGCGATTTGGCAGCATCAAAGAGTTAATCCGGCCTGATTTGGCATCAAATGACAAATCACAATCGTCAATAATACCCAGACGGCCGCCGTCGCCAATATTGATTACTTCTTTTCCCGTCAACTCACTTAAACGCATGATCTCATCACCTACTTTATAAATTTGAAAAATAATGGCTGGATCATAGCCAGGCAGATGGCAGTCAGGGCCAACGGGTCAATGGCGATGCTGCTCAGTGTTATCCGGGCGGGGATATCAAGCTTCAGAAATGAAGTTAACATGACCAGTGATAAATAGACGCCCCCGGAGACAGCAACGATTTCCTGAATGGCCAGAGACAATGGCGATGCTTTGCTTTCATGGCCGCTTATTTCACGATAGCGGTAAATCCTGAATCCAATTGAGCAGGCAATGCCTATACACAGCAATAGCAAGGTTGCCAAACTGTCCATAACATCTCCCCCACACTAGCTTTTATAAATGTTATGAGCACAAAAAACAAATTATGTCCAAATTTAAGCAGGGTTGCCTCGCTCCTGCCTGTTTAAGGCAGCCAGCTTATTTCTAAGGGGTTTCGGTCAACAAGCCGTTGATAATGATACTCCGGATATCCGGCCATCAGCGCTCCGGTTATAGCCTTTCCCGCCGGTATTTTAAACAATTCCATCAACGGGGCATAGTTGGCTTCCAGCCCCATTTCCAGCAGCCCGGCCCAACAAGTGCCAAGACCTAGAACGGTTGCATATAATTCAATATAAGCCAGTGCAAAAGCAGTGTTTTCCCGTCCTCGGGCCTGGTTCCGGGCGGTTGTCGCTAAAATAAGGTGCGGCGCATCGCGAAGTATGGGATCAAGTCCCTGGCGATATGCCCGGATGTGATGGCTAAAGCTCCAATGGGCTGTTGTCTGGTCCTGGGCTTCCATCCATTCCATCATCAGCTCAGTTGCCTTTCGCAGGATAGCTTGGTCTTCAACAACGATATAGGAGACGCCCTGGCTGTTGCTCGCAGTAGCGGCGAAACGGCCGATATCAATTAACTGCACCAGCTTTTCCCTTGGTACGGCCGTCTGTTTATAGCTGCGTATTGAGCGGCGGGAGCGCAAAAATTGCCGGGCAGCCGCTGCTGCAATTACCGGAAAGCCGGTTAATGCAACCTGCCGGGCAAGCGGGCTTTTCCGGTGATCAAGCGCCGACTGCGGACATACAGCCACACAATGGCCGCAGGAAATACAAGCCTCCGGAGCAACCGCCTCTACTGCCCCTTTAAGTTCCAGCGCCCTTACCGGGCAAATCTTTACGCAGATACCGCACCGAATACAGCGCTCTTTATTTACCTCAATTAAATTCAATCTGACCACCTCTTTCATAACTTCCCTACAATGTGTCTATATATAATAGTAAATGCGTACCTTCTCTCCGACAAGTACGCACTAATTTGTATAATAGTATCTTTTTGTATACTGTAGAAAATTAGGCATCCCAATCCACTTGCCGCCCTGGACGATTTAGCTAATTTTTTTTAACAAAACGGCCAGTTGTTGAATAGACTATACAGTGTAATTAATGATTTGAGATTAAGGAGGCGTTTTTTATGGATGATCATTCCTTTTACCTGGCTCTTTTTGCAACAGCCGCGACAGCATTTTGTGGTATAGTTTCCTATTTTAGAAGCAAGCAGGCATTGGCCCACCTTGATAAGTCTGAAAAGATGAGCTGAATCCATGAGACTGCCTCCTTTCCGGGAGTAGTGCAAAAAACAAGCTCGCATTGCTTAGCTTGACAATTTAGACTTACCGGCGCAAGGGATGTCCGCGGCGGACCTCAAACCTCGTCCGGCGGCAATTGGCCGCACCAAGGGGTGTATTGCAATGCGTCAGCATTGCAATACACCCCTTGGTGGAGTCTAAGTAACAGGCTATAATAACCAGCTATAATCCCGGCAGCGTCTGCCGCCAGTCTACAATCCGGCAGTCCGCTTAATTAACAAATTTTAAGTATGGGCGCTTCCTAATTCTCTCCGGTACTGCCAAAACCACCGGAGCGGACTGCGGCAGTGCTCAGATGATCATGATCGGCTATAAGATACCGGTAAAATATCCCCTGGGCAATGCGGGTGTTCCGGGTGAGATGAACAGGCTCCTGAGCATGATTGAATACTGCAATCATGATATGGCCTTCATTGTCGGGATTATTGTAATAATCGGCGTCGATGATTCCCTGACTGTTAATTAAAGTGATACGGTTTTTCATGGCAAAGCTGGAACGGATATGAATACCAAGGTATTCATCAGCCTGCATATAGGCTTTAAGGCCGGTGGCAATCAGCGTAACCTGCTGAGGCAGAAGCGTTTTGTCTTCCGCTGCCGCCAGGTCATAACCGGCGCTTAACCGGGTTTTACGGGCCGGTAAAATGATATCTTTATCTTGATAGTGGGAAACAATTTCGAAACCTCTTGTTTTCATGATAAGCTCCTTCGCTGGTTTTGATCAAAAATTTAAGGTTGCGCCGACTTTCTTTAGCGGTCCCAGAGTAGTCAGGCAGTATCCTGTACGAAAAGCACCATTCATTACTCGATTGATGTCGGCGACGGTAGTTTGGTCAATTTTAGCGATAATTTCTTCTAAGGAAACGTATTTGCCTAAGCTGATCTCCAGTTTGCCTAATCGTGACATCCGGCTGCTTGAACTTTCCAGCCCCAGCAAAAGATTGCCTTTCAGCTGTTCTTTTACCCGTTGCAGTTCCTGCTCGCCGACCCCCTGTCTGTTCAGTTCGCTGATATTATTTACAATCAGTTCCAGAACTTGCTCAACATTGGCCGGACGTGTGCCGGCATACACGGTTAATAAGCCGCCATCGCTATAATTTGTCTGGTAAGAATATACCGAATAGGCCAGGCCGCGTTCTTCCCTGATGGATTGAAACAAACGGGAACTAACACTGCCGCCCAACAGATTATTATAGATATGATAAGCATATATTTCCGGAGTATCCTGGGCAACGCCAGCCGTACTAAGGCAAAAATGCACTTGTTCAGTTGATTTGCCGTACACTGTCTGTGCGCAAGTAAACTGTGGAAGCGGGCTGACCTGCTGAACTTTGGCTCCTGCCATTTGAGCAAAATATTTTTCGGCCAATTCCCGCAATTGACAGTGCGTAATATTGCCGGCGGCGGCGATAACCAGATTGTCAGGCGTATAGAATTGACGATAATAATCTAAAATTGCTGTTTTGTCTATTTGTTTGATGGATTGGGCTGTACCGATGATGTTATGTCCTAATTGATGGTCAGACCAGATATTGCCGACATGAAGATCATGTACAAGCTCATCCGGCGTATCTTCATACATCGATAATTCTTCCAGGATTACTTCACGTTCCCGCTCGATATCATTCACTGCAAACCGGGATTTAAGCAGCATGTCGCTCAGAATGTCCATCGCCAGCTCTACCTGGGAATCGATCACTTTAATGTAATAGCAGGTATACTCTTTTGCGGTAAAGGCATTAAGCTGGCCGCCAACAGCATCAATGCTTTCGGCAATCTCTTTGGCCGAACGCCGTTCTGTTCCTTTAAATAATAAATGTTCAATAAAATGTGATATACCGTGATTATCAGCCGTTTCAGCCCGGGATCCACTGCCCAGCCATAGGCCAAATGTCGCAGACTTTACATAAGGAATGGTTTCGGATACTATCCTGATTCCATTCGGCAATACGGATTTTTGATACATAATTTACTCCTTAGCTTTTGTATTTAGTTATTCTGGTTCATGAGGTGAAATACCTTCCCGCTTATTTATATTTACCGGATAAGGTGAGCATGCACAAAAAAAGGGTGCCTCCCAATGCCTTTGGCATTAGGAGGCACCCTTTGGGGATTAACGGCTGTTCAAGCTCTTGGCAATGCCGTTAAAAATACCGGTGGCCAGGCGATTGCGATAAGCATCGCTGTTTAAGCGGGCCGCTTCCTGGGCATTGCTTATAAAACCCATTTCAACCAGGATACTTGGCATCGAGGTATTTCGGATAACGTAAAAAGTTGCAGTTGAAGTGCCTTTATTTACGGCTCCGGTTTCTTCGATTATCGCAGTTTGCACATTCGACGCCAGGTTCGATGAATTGTTGCTATGATAAAAAGTCATAGCGCCGGTGATTTTAGAATCAGGATTGGAATTGGAGTGAATGCTGACAAAGATATCGGCATTGTTGGCCTCAGCCAAATTTACCCTGGCTTGCAGTTCTTGTCCCAGACTGCTGCCTGCCGCCGCAACCGTACGGTCCGTTTCCCGGGTCATGATTACCTTAGCCCCTGCTTGTACCAATTGATCGCGCAATTTTAAGCCAACTGCAAGGTTGTTGTCGGATTCTCTGGTATTATTGGCTACGGCGCCGGGATTGCTGCCGCCGTGGCCAGGGTCAACAACAATCACTTTACCGCGCAGACTGCCGCTGGTTTGCCCTGTACCTGTACTTGGCGCAGCAGGCAGGGGCGTAACTTTCACCGGCGTATCGGCAGTAACGCCAGGCGTTGATTTTGAGTCAAATATATTTAGGATAGGTCCTAGTATTTTATCAAATAGAAAGCCGAATAATTTTTCGAAAATATTACTGCCGCTGCTTCCCCCGTCATCCGTAGAGGACATGGTACTGGCTGTTAAGGCATTCAGCACACTATTGGCCGGGGCAGCGTGAGATACTTGAACCGGAATCACTATAGCAAACACCATTAAACTCAACATAATAAAAGTTATAAACTTTATTTTAGTCATCAAATCCCCCCCTAGTAAGCATTATCCAAACAGCCATTTCAGCAGTCAGTGTATAATTTTGACCACTGGGTAAAACATAGCATGTTGACATAATAACACAAGGTTGGGTTTTTGGCAATGAAAAAAACAGGCAATTTTCTGCCTGTTTTTCCTATTTTAGTATATCAGATACCGTGGTTATGGTATAGCCTGATTGATTGATTTCTTTAATGAGATCTGGCAAAGCTTTGGCGGTCGGCGCAGTGGGATGCATCAAAATAATGGCTCCGTTGTGTATTTTTTTGGTTACCCGCTGTTTAAGAACATCCGGCGGCGGCCGTTTCCAGTCAATGGTGTCAATGCTCCACATGATGGTTGTATAGCCAAGCTCATTGGCTGCATTAAGCACCATATCATTGTATTCACCATAGGGAGGGGCATAGAGCTTGGTTGTTAACCCTGTTATTTCTTTAACCAGTGTTTCCGTTTTTTGAATTTGTTCTTTATTCTGCTCCTTGCTTATGGCGTTGGGATGGGGATGACTGTAAGTATGATTGCCCAGCTCGTGTCCTTTATTGGCAATGTCCGCTAATAATTCAGGATACTTTTTCGCCCAGCTGCCGCCGATAAAAAAAGTAATGTGGATATTGTTGGCGGCTAAAGTCTGCAGCATATCAGGCAAAAATTCCTCACCCCAGAACACATTGCAGGCAAAGGCAACTTTCGGTTCGGCAATGCTGCCGTGAAAAATTGGCTGAATTTTATTTTGACTGCTCGTTGTCGTACTGAGCAACGGCTGAAGCAGGCCGGCCAGCATCGCTATGGTTAAAAACACACCGGCGGCAAAGATTACATACCACTGTCTTACCCGGGTAACAATCATCCATCTCAATGGCAATCACTCCTGACTGCAATGATTTATTGCTTTTTACCAGTGTATTAAAGAGATGGGAATTTCATGAAACATATTTAGCAAATGCAAGTTTGCGGCCCCGGCCTTCGAGTGGCCTAAATGGCCTGATGATTGCCGAAGGCTTACTGAAAGACCTTTTTCACCGCCTCATAAGGGGCAGCTTTTTCTTTATTTACAATTTGACAGGTGAGGTAAATAACATTCACCTTCCTCTTTTGACAGGGGGACGTCAGGCTAATATTATGGATAAAATGCCGGGTTATCGCATTAATGTCTTGCTATAGCCCAATTATGTAGTGTATATGTGTACTTTAGCCGGAGTAATTCTGATTTATATTGTCAATACTCCTTGCGCTACAAGTACGCTATAACCCCCTACGCGAATTTTACTAACTACACCATGTTTTTTTTCCGCCCGGCCAAACAGCTTACTTGGACGCCCCATTTCCATTCCTTGCTCAATTGCCAGACAAATAGGCCCATCGGTAAAGGTAGAGAATTGGCCAAGATAACCGGCAAAAGAGGCCGCGGCAGAACCAGTGGCAGGATCTTCACCAAAACCTATGTCAGCTGCAAACATACGGGCATGGAACTGACAATCTACATTGATCGCCTCATCGGTAAACAGATAAATTTGTTGTTCCCACTGATTCTTCAAACACTCTTTCCATTTTAACGGGTTTACTTTTATTCGCTGCATTTCTTGTACGGACTTAACCGGAACAAAGAGAAACGGCAGTCCGCAACTCACCGCTTTAATAGCATAATCCTTGACAACAACAGCTGTTTCAGACAGCGAAAAAATTGCAGCAAGATCGCTCAAGCTGGCTGTACATGATTTGAACTCCGGCTCTTGAGCAGTTGTAAGTTCAGCATACAGCTGCTCCCCTTCTCTTTTCACCCTAACAGGTACAGCGCCAACTTCTTCTTCAAAAACAATCTGAGGTCCTTGTCCTTTTTTAACCACCGTAACTAAAGCATGGCTGAAACGCCGCTTGGTTTTATTTTGAATTCTGTACAACCATTAAAGGCGGCGAATTGTTTAAAGCGCTTAATAAATTGACTTGAATCCAGTATAGATTTATACTTTTCTTTTTCCGGCCAGAAATGATCCAGTATCAAAACAGCTTTATCCTTGCTTTTCATTACACCCATCCTGCCTGCAAAACAATCATTGTATATGATTGGAATCGTATACGGAGAATATATTCGTTTGTCTTTAGGTATATAGATTTCCCATTTGTAATCAAAATCGAATATCATTTTAATTAATTTTCTGTCCCATAATAAGTTATCTAAGGGTCCTAAAAATTCGATTCTGGGTTCGTAATATTCATTTGAAATAGCTTTTTGCAGAATTTCTTCATCGGTTATTGAAATGTACAGATATTCGGAAGAATTACTTATATTGCATTCAACAAGTTTGTTTTCAGAAAAGAGCGTTTTAATTGCCGTGTTTCTTATCGATGCTGAAAAATTAGAAATTCCCAAAAAGGCATCTGAATTTCTATTCCGCAACATTCCAACTGATTTAATACGTCTTAGTAATTGCCACTTATAATACTCGCGAAAATCTCTGAACGGATCTGGCAAATTAATAATATTTTCCGGAACAGTATTCCTAGTTAGAGAGTAATACTTTGCTTCATTCTTTCTTGCAACAATGCTTATTTTGCCACTCACCCATAGATAATGTAAATATAATCTCGCATTTTTTAAAGATCCAAGTTTTTGTAATATATACGCTATAATAATTGAAGTTTTTATAGCTTGTTTTTCTTCAAACATTGCGAGAACATCTGATATGTCATGCATAGATTGACATATTTCTTCAGCTCTATACTGAATTTTTTTAAAATAAGGCCAGTCATCTGTTAAGATTATAGACATATTTTTATCCCAATAATCCATAAGAACATGTTGCTTGTATAGTAAAGAGGCCAGGCGGTCTGTGGAATAATTAGCGCATCGCGCATTTAAGACTAAGTTGGCATTTTTTCCACAAATATCAATGGGATCATATTGGATGCAGTGCAAATTTCTAATACATTTAATTATACTTTCTTCGTCCTCATTAAAAACATAATCACTCAATAAATTATGCTTTAAAAGCAGATATTTTCTTGCAGTTTGAATATTTATATAATAATTTTTCATGATTAAAAATCGATCCTTTGGCTGATCATTTTTTTGTATCTTATGGATAATGGTTTTGTCATTAGATCCAATAAAATTTCTTTAGCTTCATGTTTTCTTTTTAAATAGAGCTTATTTTGTGCATAACAATATCGGTAAATATAATTACTTTGATGCTGATTACATGCAATTTTATATTCTATATTTGCATGTGAAAAGCTTTTCAATTTGAAAAATGTTTGTGCTAAACTATAATGAAAACTGGGTAACTGTAAACTATTTTCTATATTTTTTTTAGTCTGCGTGAATAAATAGTCTATATCAAAGTCGATATAGAATTCATAAAAAATACTGAAGGCAATGCTATAAAAGCAAAGCCTTCAGTATTTTTACTAATCAGCTAACATTTTAAAAAACTACCATATATGTAATTTATTACAATGTGTAATATATACTATTTTACAATAAATTACAAGCAATTTTACAAATTATTAAAAAAATTTAGAAACCTAAACTTAATAATAAAAATTGAAGATAAAAATGATATTTTAAGCAAACTGTGCTGCTATTAGCACAAGAATAACTGTCATCCGGTAGAATAATCATCGTATCATTCAGACCGGGCGTCAATTCAAAAATATCCTGATTGACGAGGGAATTACAACTTTCAAATCCTATTCAAAAATATCAGGATACCTTGAATGCTTCGGGGTATAGTATTCCCTTACGCAAAAAGGCGGCGTTTCAGATTGCACTGAAACGCCGCGCTCAGATGTTGCTTATAGCTCGAAGCGGTCAAGATTCATAACCTTGTTCCACGCCGCTACAAAGTCATACAGGAACTTCTCCTGGGAATCCTGACAACCATAGACTTCCGCAAAGGCCCGGAGCTGGGAATTCGAGCCGAAGATGAGATCGACACGGGTGCCGGTCCACTTAAGTTCACCTGTGGCGCGATCACGACCTTCAAAAATATCGGCGTCTTCCGAGGCCGCCTTCCAGGTCGTGCTCATATCGAGCAGGTTAACGAAGAAGTCATTGGTAAGGGCCTCTGGACGCTTGGTAAAGACGCCGTGTCGGGACTGTCCGAAGTTGGCATTCAGGGCGCGCATGCCGCCAACGAGAACCGTCATCTCAGGCCCGGTCAGTGTCAGCAATTGCGCCCGATCAACCAGCAATTCCTCGGCCGGTACAGCATACTTCGTTTTGAGGTAGTTGCGAAATCCGTCCGCAACCGGCTCAAGCACGGTAAATGTCCCTGCATCGGTTTGCTCCTGGGTCGCATCGGTGCGTCCGGGCGTAAAGGGAACGGTCACTTCGTAGCCGGCATTCTTCGCGGCTTGCTCCACACCCGCGCAGCCGCCCAAAACAATCAGGTCAGCGAGCGAAACCAGTTTCCCTTCAGACTGAGCGTTATTGAACTGCTTTTGAATCCCCTCAAAAATTTGTAATACAGCCTTTAATTGAGCTGGCTGGTTAACTTCCCAATCCTTCTGCGGAGCGAGACGAATGCGGGCCCCGTTCGCGCCGCCGCGTTTGTCGGAACCGCGGAACGTGGCCGCTGATGCCCAAGCCGTCGAAACCAGTTGAGCAACAGATAGGCCTGAAGCGAGGATCTTGCCTTTGAGGTCGGCGATGTCCTGCTCGTCAATTAATATATGAGTAACCGCGGGAACGGGATCCTGCCAAATAAGTTCTTCCGCAGGAACCTCCGGACCAAGATAGCGTGAACGTGGACCCATATCGCGGTGGGTTAGCTTGAACCATGCACGGGCAAAGGCATCCGCAAATTTTTCGGGGTTTTGCTGGTAGTAACGGGCGATCGGTTCGTAGATCGGATCGTAGCGAAGGGAAAGATCGGCTGTGGTCATCATCGGCCGGTGCTTCTTCGACGGATTGTGCGCGTCAACCACCAGGTCCTCTTCCGCCACGTCCTTTGCCAGCCACTGGTGAGCACCGGCCGGGCTCTTGACCAGCTCATACTCGTATTTTAGTAATACCTTCAGATAGCCCATGTCCCATTTGGTCGGATTCGGCTTCCAGGCGCCCTCAATGCCGCCGCCAATCGTATCGCCGCCTTTGCCGCTGCCAAAACTGCTCTTCCAGCCAAGACCCTGTTCTTCAATGCCTGCGGCCTCAGGTTCAGGACCGACATGGGACGCACTGCCGGCGCCGTGACATTTTCCGAAGGTGTGACCGCCTGCGATGAGTGCAACAGTTTCTTCGTCGTTCATGGCCATCCGGGCGAAAGTCTCCCGGACATCGCGGCCGGAGGCGACTGGATCCGGGTTGCCGTTCGGCCCTTCCGGATTCACATAGATCAGCCCCATCTGCACGGCGGCCAGCGGATTCTCAAGTTCACGGTCGCCGGAATAGCGTTTATCGCCCAGCCACTCGGTCTCAGAACCCCAATAAATGTCCTCTTCCGGTTCCCAGACGTCCTCGCGTCCTCCAGCAAAGCCAAATGTCTTGACTCCCATCGACTCCAGAGCGCAATTTCCGGCGAGAATCATCAGATCGGCCCAGGAGATCTTCCGGCCGTATTTCTGCTTGATTGGCCAGAGTAAACGGCGGGCCTTGTCAAGGTTCACATTGTCCGGCCAGCTGTTAAGCGGCGCAAAGCGTTGGGTCCCGTTTCCTGCACCGCCGCGGCCATCCCCCGTGCGGTATGTACCTGCACTGTGCCACGCCATCCGGATAAAGAGCGGTCCATAGTGACCGTAATCGGCAGGCCACCAATCCTGCGAGTCAGTCATCAGCGCATATAGATCCTTTTTCAGGGCAGCAAGGTCAAGCTTCTTGAACTCTTCTGCGTAGTTGAAGGTCTCGCCCATCGGATTCGACAGGGAGGAATGCTGATGCAGTATTTTAAGGTTCAGCTGGTTCGGCCACCAATCTCGGTTTGATGTTCCCCCGCCAATTACCTGTTTGCTGGTTCTGCCCGTTACCGGACACTTGTTGTCAGTCCCCATGAAAATCGCTCCTCTCGCCAATGAATTTATTTACTGTGATATTGAAAGTATAGCCATATCCACTACCTTATCCCATATACTATAAGGTGGTCACTTCGGCCTGTTCCTTTTTTGCTACCCTCCTTTTTAATCATTTGGCATATCATTACCTGGGCATGACTACCGGGTTATCGGTAAAACATTGTTTCTGCCGGTAACACTGCAATAGATACCTGCACCAGTATGCTGCATCAGTCTTCTTCCTGCTCTTTATTGCATTGCGGACAAATACCGTAAAAAAGGACGTTTTTTTCCTTTATCTTAAAATGGGTCAATTCTTCGGCTTGTAAGGCCTCAATATCTAAGGCAAAATCGTATATTTTCGCACAAGACTCACATTTGAAGTGTCCATGCTTGTGCATAATCACATCGTATCGCAGCTCATTTTCCTCGATAGCAACAATTTTAGCCAAGCCGGCATCCACGAAAATTTTTAAAGTGTTGTACACCGTAGTCCTAGACAAGGTCGGTATTTCTTTTACCAGATAACTATATATCTCATCAACGGTGGGATGGGACATTTTAGCTGCAAGGTATTCCAACACCTTTATCCTGGGATAAGTTGGCCGGATATTTTTGCGTTGCAGGCGCTTTGCGAACTCGGGCGATGAATTGCGCATATTCTCACCTCATCCAGGTTATCAATAGAAACATTCTGAAATTATAATTATTATAAATTTATTATAATTTCATTTTTTTCAACTGTCAATAAGCCTCTTCATCGTTTATGCTTTAATATTCTTTATTCCCAAAATAATAACAAACCCCTGCCAAATTAGTACAAAAATCGGCAGAGATTTGACAATATTTTTCTATTAAGTATGCCGTCATGTATCAGTCGCTGTTTCTTTGTCCCACGGCCTGCAAACGTGCTAACCGTTTGCGGAGTGTGAAATGCGAAATAGACCGTTTTGCAAGACACTAGTCAGCTTTACGCATTAGGGCAATTTGTTCGTTCCCCCTGGCAAGCATTTCTAATTCCTCTTCTCCTTGCATTATCAAACTTTCCAGCTCGGCTTTTTCAGCCTCAAAAGAAGTTTGTATTTCTGATATTGTCGCTTCCGCCTTCTTACGTTTCCGCTCAATGTCCTGACGCCTGCGTTCAATATCATGTTGACGCTGCAACCGCGCAGCCTTCTCTTTAGCCTCTTGTGTAAGGCGAGCGGAGCCGGTTAATACCCCATCCGGGCCGGTGTATACATCCAATAAATTGATTCCTCGCTCAGTAAGAACAAACTCTCTGATCTGATTAGAGTGAGCCATGCCGCGCGATTTTAAAATATAAAGGCCGCGATTGCGCTCGCCGCCAAACTCAATATCGCGCAGCGCAATCCATGTATCAGCCAGCGAGGACATGCCCACCTTAGTTTGCTCCATACTGTTTTCTGTTGATAATTCCAGTAAGATGAGAGTAATTTGCTTGTGCTTAAGAAAATCAAGCAACCGGGTAAGCATACTTTTGACATCCTTTGCACTCCCCATCGCGACCAGGTCTGACATGGAATCAACGATGACCAGACGCGGGTTAATTTCAATAATCTTTTTATACATTGTTACTAGGTGCATTTCTAAGCCAAAGCAGGTGGGCCTGGCTGCCAAAAAATACAGCAAATCCTGATCCACCCATTGCTGCAAATCAATCCCCACCGATCTGATATTGCGAATAATTTGATTGGGTGATTCTTCAAGGGCAAAATATAAGCTCTTCTCCCCCCGGCAACAAGCTGCATTCACCATGTGAGCAGCCAATGTCGTCTTCCCCGTCCCTGCGGTTCCGGAAATCAGAACACTGCTGCCAACATAAAAGCCATCGGCGCCAAGCATGGTGTCTAACCGCGGAACTCCGGTGGAAATCCGGTCCGTGGAAGCAACCGCATCAAGTTCTACCGAAGTTATCGGCATAATACAAATGCCATATTCATCAATGAGGAAAGGGTATTCATTGGTTCCATGGGCAGAACCACGATATTTTACAATACTTACATGCCGGGTTGAGATGTTGTCGACAACCGTATGATCCAGCACGATTACACAGTCGGAAACATATTCCTCGATTCCATGACGGGTCAGAGCATCAGGTCCCCGCTCACCGGTTATTATCGTCGTAACGCCTTTTTCCTTCAACCAACGAAACAGCCGGCGAAGTTCGGCCCGTAATATTTTCGTATCATTCAAACAAGAAAACAGTGCTTCAATGGTGTCCAGAACTACCCGCTTGGCGCCAATAGAATTTATGGCGGCATCAAGACGTACGAAAAGTCCTTCCAAATCATATTCACCGTTTTCGACAATTTTACTTCTGTCAATAAATACATGATCCATGAGGATTTTGTTTTGTTCGGAAAGCTCATTCAAATCCAAGCCGAGAGAGGCGAAATTCTCGGCAAGTTCGGTCTCATTTTCTTCAAACGACATAAAGACGCCTGGCTCGTTATACACAACTGCGCCGTTTACGAGAAACTGCATAGCAAACAGCGTCTTGCCACATCCAGCCGCACCGCAAACCAGCGCCGCCCGTCCCCGCGGCAAGCCGCCATATGTAATTTCGTCGAAGCCCTGAATTCCAGTTGGTGTTTTTTGTAAACAATGATTCCGTTGGATAACAGTTGGTTCCATATACTACTACTCCTTATTTTCTTAAAAATATCTTTTTTCCAATGACCGTTACGCAATTCGTAGCCATGAATCAGAAAGATGACAGGCTTCCTTTATTGATTTTTTAAAATTTCTTCCGCCATCTTTTCATCTACCGGCGGGGAATAAAGAAAGCCCTGGGTGAAGTCGCACCGGCACTCTTTAAGGATATTAACCTGTCCGGTGTTTTCCACCCCTTCAGCCACAACCCTCAATCCAAGATTGTGAGCCAGGGAAATGATTGCCTTAACCAGACTGATATCACTTTCTTTACGTTGCAGATTAGTAATAAAACTTTTGTCAATTTTTAATATTTGGATCGGCAAACTGTTGAGATAGCTTAAGGATGAATAGCCAGTGCCAAAGTCATCCAGCACAATACCCACCCCTGCTTTTTTCAATTCTTCCAGTTTATCGATAGCTTTTACATCACCATTGATCATTAGGCTTTCCGTAATCTCAAGTTCCAGGTAGCGGGCCTCCAACCCGGTTTCCCGCAAAATGGCAATTACCTGCTCCACAAAGCAATCCTGTTCCAGCTCTCTGGGCGATATGTTCACCGCAATCTTAATTTGAGGCAACCCTTTATTCTGCCATTCCCTGTTTTTCCGGCAGGCATGTCTGAGCATCCATTTGCCGTACTGATGAATTAAACGGTTTTCCTCGGCAATGGGAATAAACTGACT
The DNA here is from genome assembly GCF_900104455.1 of Dendrosporobacter quercicolus. Classification (NCBI taxonomy): domain Bacteria; kingdom Bacillati; phylum Bacillota; class Negativicutes; order Selenomonadales; family Sporomusaceae; genus Dendrosporobacter; species Dendrosporobacter quercicolus. Next base: position 405,211 of record NZ_FNHB01000001.1, on the reverse strand, counting down.
TGGCGGAACATTTCCTAATTGCTTGCTATTCCAGCGCAGCAAAGCCTCCATTCCCCGTAGAACCCCTGTTTCAATTTCAAACTGGGGTTGAAAAAAAACCGTCAGCTCATTTTGATTTAAAGCGTCCCGCAAGTATCCTTCCATGCAGGCTCTTTTCATCACTTCCTCTCTCATGGAATCGTCGAACAGGCAACATTTGTTTTTTCCCTGGGCTTTTGCTTTATACATCGCCGTATCGGCATTATTCAGCAGTTCCTCTTCTGTATAGCCATTATCAGGATAGATTGCGATCCCGATGCTGGCGCTTAACACATGGGTTGTATTGTTTATGGTACAGGGCTGACTGGCGACTTTAATTAACCTGCGCCCTAGCTCATCCGCTTCCTTAATCCCCGACTTTGTATGCGTAAGAATTGCAAATTCATCGCCTCCCATGCGGGATAAGATATCCGCTTTCCGGATATTCCTCCGGAAGCGGATACCAATCTCTTTGAGTAACAAATCCCCTGCTTCATGGCCCATTGTATCATTAACTCTTTTAAAATTGTCCAGATCAATAAAGATGACCGCTAACTTATCACCCGATCTTTCGGCCTCTCTTATAGCAGTTCCTAGCTTGTCCATAAATAAGATCCGGTTGGGAAGATCGGTCAAGCTGTCGAAATAGGCCATTCGAGTAATGATTTCCTCTTTTCTCTTGACAGTGATCTCGGCATCTTTTTGCGCAGTGAGATCAGTAAACAGCATACAGACAATTTTATTGCCATTCCAATCCAGTCGGCTGGCCGACACCAGCACCGGTATGTTATTCTTTGAATCCGTAAATAGATTTATTTCCTGCCGCAAATTCCGTTGTTTATTTTTTAGAAAACTTTCCACTTCGGCTCTGTCAGGAATCGTAATCATATTGGTAATGGAGGTTCCGACCACCGCTTGCGGCTTGTTCCCCATCATATTGGAAAAAGCTTTGTTACAGAAAAGAATAAAACCGTCTTCATCAAGCGTCACAAAGCCTTCCAGCATTTCTTCGACAATAATGCGGTATGTATGATCAGCCTCGACATTGTGATGGGTATGATCAGCCTCATTCAGTATGCACAGGACCTTTTCCGTATCCGACAGATCTCCGATTATTTTCGTAACAGGGGGTGGATAACGCTTGACTAAAGTAGGTATTGCCAAAATTTTATCCTGCTTTGCTTTTTCAGGATGGATTGCTAAATCACAAATTTCTATAAAATATTTTTCTCTTAGGTTGTTCTCGCTAATTTTCTGGAGATTAGCCAACGCCTTTACGGATTTCTGGGACTGACCCAAAATATATAATTTTAAGACTCCGATTTCTTCCACGGATTGATCACCATGCATATCTTTTTTCGCCTTCATTCCTAGATTAATCATCCTTTCGACAGACCGTTCAGTCCGCATACACACCTATATCCATATATCAAATTCGGCGACAGGCAAGGAAAGCAACCGCCTTAGGAGTCCAAAAGCAACTACCCAAAAGATCACCAGTGCCAAGTGATTCTCATTCAAATGAATTTTGTACTAATCTTTATGGCTACCCGTGATGGGGTTCGTTTATGTACTTGACTTTTGGTCAAATGCTGGCCTGCTGAAGCAATTGGCAGCCATTGGGCTTCCGCTGTTGCTGCAGCAACTTTATGAATGAGTTCGTCAAAATACGACAAAAAACCTTTTTTATTTCAACCTTGGCAAGAGTATTTAATCCGCCTGATGATGGTTAGCGCAAAGCAGCATGTGAATGAATTAAACAGAACAGTTCGAGACGGACTGTTCTGTTTAATGGTTTAGATGTTATGTTTTTTCTCCTCTAAATTCAAGAATTTGAAAATCCGCCCTAAGTTCACCTGCTTACCAACGCTTGCTTTGTTATCCCGAGAGAATTTCTGAGTTCTGGACCATCAGCACGTCTCGGCTGGTTTTTGTCTTGAGTCAACAATTGCAATTGGCTTTTTGCTAAATTCCAGTCAGAATAGAAACGGCCGGCTTTTTCTAAAATGCAATCGTCCGATTCAAACTTACTGAATGCTAGCAACAACAGTAATAGTCAACAAAACAACAGATATGCCGATATGTAAAAGAGATTTTTTCCAGTTCCCTTTTTTGAAAATAATATAGGCAAAAAGAGACAGCATAGCAATTAAAAAGTAAACGCCAATCATTCCTCCAATAATGTCAAGCATCGATTTGTTCTCCTCCTCTCCTCCATTCGTCATAAAACTGTTGATGCAAAGTATCATATTAAGCTCCAGGCTGCGGGAAAATAGCAGTCGGGTACCTACCCAAAAATAATATATAAGTTAGTTATTTCTATAAAAACCCGGTAAAATCCTTGAGTCTTTTTACCTATTATTTAGGACAAATTGTCTTGTTCGGCAACATAGACTCACATAAATCTATTCAGCAGCAAATTCCTGTTATGAGCCAGGTTCATATATAAATCAATGCCTTAATTCTAAAACCTTTCCGGTCGTTCTTCGCTTGTACTTGCTTGAGCAGGAACAAAATCAGCGGTACACATGAAGGAGATTTCTTCATCAGTTTTCCCTACAAAGCAAAACTCAACTATACAGTTGACCTGCCTGATCTTTTATTTTTCATTGCCGTGACGCGGCAGTAGTGATAAAAAAACATCGTCAAACAGCTCCCTGACCTAAGCCAATTGGGAATAACTGTTTGACGATGTTTGCGGTTAATATATTACATCACCATCTTTAACGAACGGACAATTCATAACGTTTGGCAACTTCCCGCCAGTCGATGACTTCAAAAAAGGCTTTGACATAATCGGCCCGCAAGTTCTTATATTTCAGGTAATACGCGTGCTCCCACACATCAATTCCCAGAATAGGCGTCAACTTGCCGGACGATTCCATCAGCGGGTTATCCTGATTGGGGGTTGAAGTAATTATCAGTTTGCCGGCTGCATCGCTGGAAAGCCAGGCCCAGCCGGAGCCGAACCGTCCGATGGCGGCAGACGATATTTTTTCCCTGAATTCAGTAAAACTGCCAAACTCGCGCTGTATCTGTCCGGCCAGCGTCCCGGCCGGTTCCTTGCCGCCGTCAGGGGAAATCGTCGAGAAGTACAAGTTATGATTGTAAAAACCGCCCCCGTTGTTTTGGATGGCCGTTCGCAGTCCTGCATCGGCAATCGCGTTCAAGTCCGCCAGAATTTGAGCATCTGTTTTACCGGACAACTCCGGCAGCTTTGCCAGCGTTGCATTAAAGTTATTGGTATAGGTCGCATGATGCTTCTCATAATGAGTCCGCATCGTTACTTCGTCAATAAAAGGCTCCAAAGCCTCAAAAGTATAGTTTAATTCCACCTGTTTCATATCACAAACCTCCTTCAGTTCTGAACACTGATTCTTGATTTGTTTATATCATACTATTTCGCTCGGAAATAATCAAGTAGTTTTTATTAAAAAAATAATTTTTGTTAATAATAATTATTTTTACAATGAAACCGCACTTCCCCGGCCTGCGGTTCCGGACTTGGGGCATTCTTATACCAAGCTCAGATCTTCAACACAGCTGCTGCAATTGTCTGGGTAAAATGCCGGATTTGGGCGACGCCGGCCATATGGAAGGGAGATTTATGAAGTGTAGAATTCCCCTGCTTTCACTGGCTTAAGTAAAAAAAAACATAAACCGTGAGGTTTATGTTCAGGTTGTTTTGGGAGATTCATTGTTGGCTTCAGCTTTTAGCAATTCCTTGCGGGACAAATTGATCCGGCCCTGACGATCAATTTCAGTTACCTTGACTGTAATTTCATCTCCTGTTTTTACGACATCTTCAACTTTGGCAACCCGTTCCAGCGCCAGCTGCGATATGTGAACAAGGCCTTCCTTGCCGGGCAGTATTTCCACAAACGCCCCGAAGTTCATAAGGCGGGTAACTTTGCCCGTATAGGTAGTGCCCACTTCGACCTCGCGAACCAGACTTTCAATAATCCGGATTGCTTTTTGGCCGGCTTCGACATCAACTGCGGCGATAAATACTTTGCCATCATCTTCAATATCTATGGTAACACCGGTTTCGTCAATAATTTTCTTAATGGTTTTGCCGCCTGGCCCAATGACATCCCGGATTTTATCAGGATGAATTTCCATTGTAATGATCCGGGGAGCATATGGCGACAACTCCGGTCGAGGCGTACTGATGGTTTCCAGCATGATATTCAAAATGTGGCTGCGACCGCGTTTGGCCTGCTCCAGGGCTGCCGTCAGAATTTCCTTGGTAATGCCGGCAATTTTGATATCCATCTGAATGGCGGTTACCCCTTTGGTTGTACCGGCGACTTTAAAGTCCATATCGCCCAGGGCGTCTTCCATCCCCTGGATATCGGTCAGAATGGAATAATCCCCGCCATCTTTAACCAGCCCCATGGCAACTCCGGAAACCGGCCGTTTAATCGGTACGCCGGCGTCCATTAGGGATAGTGTGCTGCCGCAGACGCTGCCCATGGAAGAAGATCCGTTTGATTCAAGGACTTCAGATACCAGCCGGATCGTATAAGGGAAATCGCTTTCATTCGGAATCACCGGCACCAATGCCCGTTCAGCCAGAGCGCCATGGCCAATTTCCCGGCGGCCCGGACCACGGGACGGTCTGGTTTCACCAACACTGTAGGAGGGGAAATTGTAATGATGCATATAGCGTTTGGAGTCTTCCACACCAAGTCCGTCCAATATTTGCTCATCGCCAATTGCGCCCAGCGTGGTTACGGTAAGCACCTGGGTTTGCCCGCGGGTGAATAAGCCGGAACCATGCGTACGGGCCAGCAGATTGACCGCGCAGGTGATTGGACGCACTTCTTCCAGCGCACGCCCGTCCGGACGGATTTTTTCTACGGTAATCATTTTACGAACAATTTTTTTAAGTACTTTTTGAAGAACATATTGAATCTGCTTGCCCTGGTCGGGAAAAATATCGGTAAAATATTCGGCTGCCGCTTTTTTTACAGTGCTGATTTGCGCTTCCCGTTCCAGCTTATCCGGATTGCGAACGGCGGCATTCAGTTTTTCGGTAGCATATTCCCGGACGGCAGTATCGATATCTGCTGTTACTTCGAACAATTTAATATCCCGTTTGGGCTTGCCGATCGCCGCAATAATATTCAGTTGAAAATCAATAATGGTGCGAATAACCTCATGCCCAAAGGATATTGCCGCTAAAATAATCTCCTCCGGCAATTCGTCAGCCCCGGCCTCAACCATGATGACTGCATCTTTGGTGCCCGCAACGACAAGATTTAATTCGCTTTTCTCCTGCTCGGCAACGGTAGGATTAATGATAAATTTACCGTCGATTCTACCAATTCGGACACCGCCAATCGGGCCGTCAAAAGGTATATCTGAAATGCACAGTGCGCAAGAAGCGCCAATCATCGCCGGTATATCAGGAGGGTTATTCTGATCTACTGATAATACTGTTGCCACCACTTGAACATCGTTGCGAAATCCATCGGCAAACAGCGGACGAATTGGACGGTCAATCAGGCGGCCGGATAAAATTGCCGATTCACTGGGACGTCCTTCACGCTTAATAAAACCACCGGGAATTTTACCAACAGAATATAATTTTTCCTCATAATCCACAGTTAAGGGAAAAAAGTCTATTCCTTCCCGTGGTTCAGCTGAAGCAGTGGCAGTAACGAGTACCGCTGTGTCGCCGTAACGGACCAGCACCGCGCCGCCAGCCTGTTTTGCCAGCTTGCCGGACTCAATACTCAGTGGCCTGCCGCCTAGCTCCATTTCAAAACTATGCATATTTTGTTTTCCTCCTCGTTTCGATCCCCTATTCTTTTCCAAGAATATCACTTCGACATTTTTTTTATTATTTCCTTTTTTATCAGGCATTAACCTTGAAAAATAAAAAAAGCGGGGGGTAAGCCCGCTTTCATTATTTCCGCAGATTGAGTTTGCCAATGATTGTACGATACCGTTCAATATCATTATTCCGCAGATAATTTAATAAACCTCTGCGCTGACCAACCATTTTTAAAAGGCCGCGACGCGAATGATGATCCTTTTTATGTTCTTTCAAATGATTTGTCAGATAGTTAATACGCTCAGTCAAAATAGCAATCTGTACTTCAGGAGAACCGGTATCGGACTCATGAACACGATATTTTTCAATAAGCTGCTGCTTTTGATCAACTGTCAGCACACTGGGCACCTCCTTTATTCTAAAGTATCCCCGCTGGCCAAGACAACGTCGGAGTATCGATCCCCTAGCCACGGTTGATGATGTGGATTTCCACATCTATACTATTTTAACATAAGCAAACCGTCCTGTAAAGGCGTAGAGGCGCCGCATTTTCCGCTGCCAGCCGCATACCTCGTCAGAGCCAAAGCTGATTAAAACAGCTCCTGGTCTTCGATGATCGAGGATTTCTTTAGGCGGTAAAGCTTAGGCGGACGATGGGCGCCGGCTTTTTTGGTTTCTTGCGTTTCTTCTACTTTTTTACTGATCCAGCGGCGAAAATTAGGCTTGGTGAGTTCTTTACCCAGCATGATCTCATAAACCTGCTGCAGTTCTGTCAAGGTAAAATACTCCGGGATTAAGCCAAAAGCAATATTCGTGTACATTACTTTGTTTTTAATTCTGTCCAATGCATAATCCAGGATTTTTATATGATCGTAAGCCATCAGTTCCCGGCTGTCGCTGCAGGGCTCGTACGTGTATTTGGACCTTTTTTCAAATCCATCTGCCGTAATATCTTCAATCACCTGATAAGAAATCGTAATGTCATCCTCCCGGTTATACAAAGAAACAATATAGCGAGAGACCATCTGCATGTCGGAAGGCTTATTCACGGCTACCAGGCGCTTGTTGACGCTGAACCATTTCAAATCGTCGCGTTCATCAATGGCCTGGTTTTTAATATAATCTTTCTGGGCGATAGCCATATAAGAGGTGGCAATCACTCTGGCTGTGGGGTCCCGCTCCACTGCCCCCCAGGTATATAATTGCTCAAAGTAGATATTTTCCAGACTTGTTTTTTCCTTTAACTCCCGGTACACAGCCTGATCCAGGCTTTCGTCAATATGCACAAACCCGTAAGGAAATAACCAGCAATCTTCATACGGCGCCCGCTTTCGTTTTTCCAAGAGCACCATCAGTTCTTTTTGCGGCAGCTTTTTTACACTGGCGCTTTTTACTTCATCCACCTTGAACAGGGCTAAATTGACAGTAATCAAAAAATCCTTGGTATTTAAATTCATGGGTTGACCTCTTTTGTATTTCATACGAATATATTAACTGATTTCGAGCGTTTATGCAATGAAATTAGGCTAATGAGGCTCGCCGATAAAAAGGATTGACAAATGGCTTATCCTCCATATAAGATATTATTAAGTTGATATTATCTAATTGATAATATCAACTTAATAATATCTTTGAAGGGACTGATTGAATGACGATTGAAGCTAAAATAACAGCGCTAAAGCAAACGAAAAATGCCGTTATTCTGGCCCATTTTTATCAACGCCCGGAAATACAGCAAATAGCCGACTACGTTGGCGATTCGTATTATTTAAGTAAAATAGCCAGACAAGTTGATCAGGAACTCATTGTCTTTTGCGGCGTGCATTTTATGGCCGAATCGGCGAAGATATTATCGCCTCATAAAAAAATACTGTTGTCCGCCGCCCAGGCCGGCTGTCCAATGGCCAATATGGCCCGTGTTGAAAAGATTCTGCGGCTCAGGGAAAAGCATCCTGATGCTGCTGTCGTCTGCTATATTAACTCAACAGCCGAAGTCAAGGCTCTGTGCGATGTATGCGTTACCTCAGCCAACGCCCTAAGCATTATCCGCAGGCTGCCTCAGCGTAAAATTATCTTTTTGCCTGACCAGAATTTATCTTCCTACCTAGCAGGTCAGTGTCCTGATAAAGAGTTCATTAGCTACCCCGGTTATTGCATCGTTCATCACCGGGTTATGCCTGAATTTGTGCTGAGTCTTAAACAAAAACACCCTCACGCACCTGTGGCTGCCCATCCGGAGTGCCGTAAGGAAGTTCTGGCCCTGGCCGATTTCATTGGCAGTACCGGAGCTATTCTAAGCTATGCCGGAAGCTCGCCGGCCACGGAGGTCATTATTATTACCGAAGAGGGCATCCGCTATGAGCTGGAAAAACAAAATCCCCGGAAAAATTTCTATTTTCCTGATCAGCTGCCAATGATTTGTGTAAATATGAAAAAAACAAATCTTGAAAATGTGCTGTGGGTATTGGAGGATGAGGCCAATGCAATTGAAATTGACGGGGCGATCAGGCGGCAGGCGGCAGGCTGTCTGGAAAAGATGCATCTGCTGGCAAACTAGCCTCGAAGGGAGAAATCTTTGTGAATCAACCGCATGAATTCGATGTCATTATTGTCGGCTCCGGTGCGGCCGGTTTGTACTGTGCACTACAGCTCAATCCGCTGCTGCGGGTCCTGCTGATCAGCAGGACGGAGCTAAGGGAATGCAACTCTTATCTGGCGCAAGGCGGCATCAGCACGATTGTGGATCAGGCTGATAAGGCGGCTTTTATCGCCGATACTTTACAGGCAGGGCAAAAGAAAAATAATCTCAGCGCGATAACTCTGCTGGCCAATCGCGCTGAAGGCGTGATTGCGGACTTATTGGCCTTGCAAATGCCCTTTACCAGGCAAAACCAGCAATTGCGTTATACCAGGGAAGGCGGACACAGCATTCGCCGCATTGCTTACGCCGATGATAAAACCGGTGAGCATCTGGTTGAAACGCTGATTGCGGGCGTCCAGAAACGCGCCAATATTACCCTGTGGGAACATACCGCCATGATTGATATCCTCGAATCTTCGGGAACTCGGGGCCGGAGCTGCACCGGCGTACTAGTGAATAAAAATGGTCAAACATTTACCGTGCTCAGCCATACAACGGTGTTGGCCTGCGGCGGAATCGGCGGACTCTTTAAACATTCCACCAACCAGCCTACGGCAACCGGCGATGCCCTCGCGATCGCCGGTAAGCATGATATTGCCTGCAAGGATCTGGGGTATATTCAATTCCACCCTACCGCTTTATACGAAGCTTCTTCTGATTCCGGGCGGCGCTTTCTTATCTCCGAGTCAGTCCGGGGTGAAGGAGCCTATTTATTCAATCTTGACAAGCAGCGGTTTGTCAACGAATTGCTGCCGCGTGATACGGTAGCAGCCGCAATTTGGGCTGAGCAGCGAAAACACCCGGACACGCCGCATGTTTATCTGGACATTTCCCACAAAGAAGCCGCTTATGTTAAAGAACGCTTCCCCCATATTTTTCATACCTGCCTCCTGGCGGGTTATGATTTAACGCAGCAGCCGGTGCCGGTAACTCCGGCTCAGCATTATCATATGGGCGGCATACGGATTGACTTACAGGGCAGAACAGCTCTGCCTGCCCTGTATGCCATCGGCGAAGTCGCCTGCAGCGGCGTCCATGGGGCAAATCGCCTGGCCAGCAATTCCCTGCTGGAAGCTCTGGTGTACGGGGCAGAGGCTGCCCGGGATATTAACCGCTCTATTCCCGCCGGCCGTCCGGATCAGCCATTGCAGCCGGTGGTTTACGCTGAACTGGCGGATGACCGGTATCGGGCAAGGCTGGTTCAGGCATTATTGCTCAGTAAAAATGGAGGTATACAGCATGAATTACGCGATTATTGATGAATTAATCACCAAGGCCTTTGCCGAGGATTTCCCCTACGGCGATATTACATCTGAGTCGCTGCTGGCTGCTGATGCGGTACTGGAAGCGGTGCTTATTGCGAAAGAAAGCGGCATTATCGCCGGGCTTGAAGTGTTTAACCGGGTTTATACCCTGCTGGGCCAAGTTAACTGCCGCTTCTTCTGCCAGGACGGAACGGAGGTTCAGCAAGGCCAGGAGCTGGGCGTCATAACCGGAAATGCGGTCAACCTGTTGAAGGGAGAACGCACGGCGTTGAACTTTATTCAGCGGCTTAGCGGCATTGCGACCTTAACCAGACAATATGTAAATGCCCTCGCCGGCAGTCGCACCAAATTGCTGGATACAAGAAAGACAACCCCGGGACTTCGTTATCTGGAGAAATATGCCGTAGCCGTAGGCGGCGGCCATAATCACCGTTTTAGCCTTTCAGACGGGATTTTGATTAAAGATAATCATATCGCCGCGGTTGGCAGTATCCGCGAAGCTGTGGCGCGGGTCCGGGGCCGCTATGGCGCTATGCGCAAAATTGAAGTTGAGGTTGAAACCCTGGCGATGGTAGATGAAGCGCTGGCGGCAGGTGCGGATATCATTATGCTGGATAATATGGAGATCGAGACGATGAAAAAAGCCGTCCTGGCCATTGGCGGCAAGGCCGTTACCGAATGCTCCGGCGGCATTGGCCTGCAGCAGCTGGGCCAGCTTGGCAATATTGGGGTTGATTACATATCCAGCGGCGCACTTACACACTCTTATTCATCACTGGATCTCAGCCTGCGGAAAAAGCAGAGCGTCATTTAAGGGTTGCCAAAAATCGGCTCCGACCGTCTCTCTATCATTCCTTTAGCTGAAGATTGCTGAAAGAACCACTGTTGCAATAAGACTGGATATTGAGCCGAACATACCAAGGCTAAACCCGGTATAACACCAAATTGACGCTTTCTTTCTAATAAAATAATACACGCCCCCAACTGTGTCTGGATGAGGTATGGGAAGTTTTAGGTAAGGTTTGTCTTCTATATCGAAGGTAAATTCACCTGATGAAACTGAAAACGTATACAATAACCTGCGTCCAACACTGCTCCAAGATACAGAAGTTGTACCACTTAGACTATAGCGCATAGGGATTTTTTCAGACCTTGCATTTAGAAGTATTGGATTTTCAAGCAATAAGCGATTTAGTTTATAAGCCTTTGTTTCACCCCAAAGACCGTACTTTCCTGCTTCAAGCTTTATGGTTTGACCTTTTTGCATATTCGCTGCAATGATTGGCGCTGCAAAAATCAATTTTCCCATCTTAATAGTAAATACAACCAAACCTAACGTTAAAGCCAGACCAATCATTAATATAATAGCAGTCATATCGCACCGCCTACATCCAATCTAACTGAAATTATCCCAATAAACAAACACTCAGACTGCCTAAAGTCATAACAACAGTGTCTACGCAAAATGCGCAAGCACTGTTGTTCTTGTATCACAGACTTCGGAAATTACAGGCCCAGCCATTTTCCTCTTGCTCCAAAAGAAAAAGTAATCCATGCCGCCGGCTGTGGGCTGATTAGTTACTCATACTGCCGGGCGGCTTCAATATCCAGTTTAATTTGTTCCACCAGCTGCTCCACACTGCTGAAAGACTGTTCGGATCTTATCTTGTGTAAAAATTCCACCTCGATCATCTGGCCATACAAGTCGCCGTTAAAATCCAGCAAGTGTACTTCAATATGGCGTTCTACGCCTTGAAACGTCGGATTTATCCCGATATTGGCAACGGAATGATAAATGGAGGAGCAATAATGTGTGCGTACTGCGTATACGCCATTATCGGGGATGGCATATTTTTCAGGCAGATTTAAATTGGCCGTCGGGAAGCCCAGCAGCCGGCCCCGCTGGTTGCCGTTAATGACCTCGCCTCTCAATTTAAAAGGCCGGCCTAACAGGCGGGCGCTTTCCTCAACCTTGCCTCCGGCAATGAGCTGCCGGATTAATGTACTGCTGACCAGCAGGCCATCCAGGTATATTGCCGGCTGCACTTCAACCGTAAAGTTCTTTTCCCGGCCGGCTCTGGTCAAAAGATCCGGATTACCCAGACTTTTATAGCCAAACGAATAATTCGGACCAACAACGATATGTTTAGGCTGCAGGTTGGTCTGCAATAAATCAATAAATTGCTCAGGTGAGTATTTTAATAACTCCGGCGTAAAGGGAATATTTAATAAAATATCGACACCCAATCGTTTCAGCAGCTCGGCTTTATCGCCATTGCCAATGATCCGGTCGGGACAACGTTCGGGAGCGATGATGGACAGAGGATGATTGCTGAAGGTAAAAACAACGCTGGTACCGCCGCTCTGGCCGGCTAAAGCGACCGCTTTACCGATAACCGCTTGATGTCCGATATGAATACCGTCGAAAGTACCCAAAGCTACTGCAATATTGGAATATTTATCGCACAATTTTGTGACAGTGGTAAATATCTGCATATAAAATTCTCCTCTTAGACATAAGGTACCGCAGCAACAGACACTACAACAACGACATAACTTTCACAGGCGCCAGTAAATTGGCTGATCGTTTCCCCAAGCCAAGGAAGCCGTCATTGTGGTCATAGACTCTTACTAACTCCTGATCGCTGCCCGGACAGGAAAAAGTTTGGCCGTAGAGGAACTTCTGGGACTGGCTGTCCGACAGCTTGAGCACTGCAATATGCCCCAGGGCTGCATCGGCGGGTAACAGGGCTGCTGCCGGTTGTTCGGCAATTTCTTCCACTGTAAAGGAATCAGCCAGCAAAAACGGGCCAACCTTGGTCCGGATTAACAACGACATGACTGCAGGGGCTGCCAGTCTGGCCCCGATGTCACTGCACAGCGTTCTGATATAAGTTCCCTTGGAACAGGTAACGTCAAACAAAATGGTATGCTTGGCAGCGCTAAGCAAAGACAGTTTGACAATATCAACAATGCGCGGCTGCCGGTCAACTGTAACTCCGGCGCGCGCCAATTCATATAATTTTTTGCCGCCAATTTTGATGGCCGAATGCATTGGCGGAATTTGTTCAATCCTGCCGGTAAGAGCTGCAAAAGCATTAAGAATCTGCGACTCAGCCGGCATGTCGACGGCTTTCCGGCTGATGATCCGGCCGGTCGTATCCCCGGTGTCGGTAGCATAGCCCAGCGTCAGTTCGGCCCGGTAAGCTTTATCTGCGGCAGTGGTATATTCGATTAGTCTGGTGGCTTGTCCCAGGGCCACCGGGAGTACTCCGGCCGCTGCCGGATCAAGTGTTCCGGCATGACCAACCCGCTTTAGACCATACGTTCTCCGAATAAAGGAAACAGCATCATGTGAAGTCATGCCGGGAGGTTTTAATACGTTAATAAAGCCGCTAACCATGCTTCATTCCCTGCAGCTCTTTTATTGCCGCTGCAACTACTTTTGCCTTAACTTCAGCTAAACTGCCGTTCAGCGTACAGCCTGCAGCCTTGGCATGACCGCCGCCGCCGAAGGATAAAGCCAGTTTGCTGACATCAAGGCGTTTAGAGCGCATGCTTACCCGGCAAGTTGCGTTATCAGCCGCTTTAAACATAATAGCAACCTCGACTCCCTCGATAATACGGGGGTAGTTGATGAACCCTTCGGTACTTTCATTATCCGCCATGGTCTCTGCCGTAACGGTGATTGTGGCAATTTTTCCATCATAAAACAAATCAAGCGTTTCCAGGATTTTGGATAGATTGACGATGCTGGACAACGGTTTGGATTCAAGCTCTTCCGATATCAAATGAGGCTTTACGCCACAGTCAATCAGCTCGGCGCAATATCGCATCGTGTCGGCCGAAGTGTTGGCATACCGGAAAAAACCGCAATCAGTGGCAATCGCCGTATATAAGCTGGTTGCAATTGCCGCGGTAATGTCGGCCTTCAAGAATTTGAGCAAACGTAAAATGATCTCCCCGGTTGCTGCCGATCTACTGTCTAAAAATAAATAGTCGGCAAACTTTGTATTGGAAACATGGTGATCAATATTTAAAATCGGCGCATCAACCGCATCTTTCACCCGCCCGATTCTTTCGAGATCACTGGCATCAAGAATGACTAAGAGATCAGCTTTTATTTTGCGTGAATCAGGCTGTTCAATAGCATTGATACCAGGCAGAAAGCCGTATAACTTCGGAATTTCATCATCCAGCAGCAGCCGTACGTTTTTGCCGGCCGCAGTCAGGTAGGCGGACAATGCCAGCATTGAGCCCAGACTGTCCCCATCCGGATGAATATGAGCGGTAACCACGATATTGGCATGCTGAAGCAGCAGCTCAGCAGTACTTTCAAGCGTAATTTCCATATTACTGATTGGCCTCTTCCTCTTTTATTTTAATCAGCAGTTCCTGGATTTTGACGCTGTAATCCAGCGATTCATCAAGCTCAAAAGAAAGCTCGGGCGTAAATCTCAGCCGGATTCTTTTGCCTATTTCGCTGCGGATATAGCCCTGAGCTTTTTGCAGTCCGGCCCAAGTGGACGCTTTCTGCTCATCACTGCCCATCAGGCTGACGTAGATTTTGGCGCTGTGCAGATCGCCGGTCGCTTCAACCTGCGTTACGGTAACAAAGCCGATCCGGGGATCTTTTAGCTCATTTAAAATAATTTTGCTTGCTTCCTGTTTAATAAACTCCTGAACTTTTTCAACTCGGAGTTGTCCCATTCTAACCCCTCCGTTCAATATTACCTGTATTAACTATGGGTCCGTTTAACTTCTTCCATTGTATAGGCTTCGATAATGTCGCCCTCTTTAATGTCTCGGAATTTGTCAATGGTGATACCGCATTCATACCCGGCGGCGACTTCTTTTACATCATCCTTAAACCGGCGCAGAGATTCCAGTTCACCTTCATGAACGACAATACCGCCGCGAATAATTCTAATCTTGGAAGAGTTTGTTATTTTACCTTCCAAAACATAGGACCCGGCCACAATCCCTTTGGAGAAGCTGAATACCTGCCTGATTTCCACCCGGCCTTGCGCTGCTTCCTTGAATTCCGGCGCCAGCATACCGGTCATTGCAGCCTCCACATCGTTGATGGCCTCATAAATAACCCGGTAAGTTCGAATATCTATTTTTTCGGTTTCAGCCAATTTCCGGGCATTGGCGTCAGGCCGTACGTTAAAGCCGATAATCAGGGCATTGGCCGCTGACGACAGCATGACATCGGATTCATTGATTGCGCCTACGCCGGCATGAACGATGTTGACCCGGACTTCTTTGTTATTGTTCAGATTGAGCAAGGCTTGACGCAGAGCTTCAATGGAACCCTGAACATCAGCTTTGACAACAATGTTGAGATCTTTGATGTTGCCTTCCTGAATTTGTTTAAACAAATCGTCAAGGGAAACTTTTTGGGAATGGGCCATTTCCTCCGTCCGTTTTTTGGCAATCCGTTTTTCGGCCACAGCCCGGGCCGTTTTTTCATCAACAGCCAGTAAAACATCGCCGGCCGCCGGAACGTCAGCCAGCCCCAATACCTCAACCGGGGTGGAAGGACCGGCTTTCTTGACTTTTTCACCGCGGTCATTTACCATTGCCCGGACTTTTCCATATGCCGTTCCGGCAATGATTGAATCACCGATTTGCAGCGTACCATTTTGAATTAAAACAGTAGCCACCGGTCCGCGGCCTTTATCTAACTGAGCTTCAACGATCGTACCCTGCGCCGACCGGTTCGGATTTGCCTTTAGCTCCTGCATTTCAGCGATCAGGCCAATCATTTCCAATAGTTCAGTAATCCCGGTTTTCTTATGCGCCGATACAGGTACCATAATGGTATCGCCGCCCCAGTCTTCGGGGACTAAACCATGGTCGGAAAGCTGTTGTTTTACCCGGTCGGGGTTGGCTCCTTCACGGTCCATTTTATTCACCGCAACAATAATTGGAACTTTGGCCGATTTGGCGTGATTAATGGCTTCAATTGTTTGCGGCATAACACCATCGTCGGCAGCCACTACCAAAATGGCAATGTCGGTTACCTGAGCGCCGCGCGCCCGCATTGCAGTAAAGGCTTCATGGCCGGGGGTATCTAAAAATACGATTTTACGTCCTTGGTTTACCACCTGGTAAGCGCCGATATGCTGGGTGATCCCGCCTGCTTCCTGGGTAGTAACATGGGTCTTGCGAATTGCATCAAGCAGTGAGGTTTTCCCATGGTCGACATGGCCCATGACGGTAACTACCGGTGATCTTGGCACTAAATCAGCCGGATCGTCAATAATTTCGGCAATTTCCGTCGGATCTTCCTCCGGCGGCAATTCCTGAACCGTAACGCCAAATTCACCGGCTAAAATGACTGCGGTATCCATATCAACTTCCTGATTGATGGTAGCCATAACGCCCAGCATCATTAGCTTTTTAATGACTTCACTTACTTCACGGCCCATTTTAGAGGCAAATTCTTTTACCGTTACCGGGCCGCCCAATTTGATCACTTTCGGCTTCGGCGGCTCCATTTTGGGCGGCGCCTGCCGGTGCTGATTTGGGCCGGCCTGCGAACGGTTTTGCTGATTGGAACGGTGATTGCGGTTGGAACCATACTGTGGTTTTTTAGCAAAATTACTGTTAGGTTTAGCCTGGCCGGCATTCTGCGGACCTCTGAACTGGGAATTTCCACCGGTGTTTGCCGGTCTTTGCTGGTCATTTCTCTGAAACGGCGGACGGGTATTGTTCGGTCTTGCCTGCTGGGTATTGGGTGCGGCATTTGCCGGCCGGTTATGGGAAAAGTTGGCCGGATTGTTTTGGCCGGCTTGCTGATTCCGGTTATTGAAGCCCGGACGCTGCTGTTGCAGCTGATTGGGACGGCCCTGTTGGGTTGGCCTGTTTTGCTGCTGATTCGGCCTATTTTGTTGCCCAGCTCCCTGGTTGGGCCTGTTTTGCGGATTAGCTCCCTGCTGCGGCTGATTAAGCCTGTTTTGCTGATTAGGCCTGTTTTGTTGATTGGGCCTGTTTTGCTGGTTAAAGCCCTGCTGCTGATTGGGACGATGCTGGTAATTTGAACCTTGCTGCTGGTTCGGACGGTTTTGATAACTTCCGCCGGAATGCTGCGGTCTGTTATCCCCCTGCGGCTTGGGGCGTATATCCCTGGGCGCGGTGCGCTCCTCATTTCCCTGGCCTTTGGCCTGATCGGCCGGACCGACTTTGGGCGCTATAGGTTCAGAGGCTTCAATTTTATGGGCGAATGTTCTGTTGATCACAGACTTAGCCTCCTCTCCTACATTACTCATATGATTTTTAGCCGTTACATTGTTACGGGCTAAAATATCAAGAATTACTTTGCTGCTGGTATTAAATTCTTTAGCTAACTCATAGACTCTATATTTGGACATTGATCCACCCCCACTTTTCTTCTCTCCCGTAACATTATCATTGCAAAGCCTTTAAAACAGCCTGGCTTAAACCTGCGTCAACAATGGCAAGCGCTGCCCGGTACTCCTTGCCAATACAGCCGCCCAGCTGCTGTTTGGTGAAAACTTCATACAGCGGCACTTGATAATATTGGGACATGTCATGATATCTTTTTTTGGTGCCGTCGGAAGAATCTGCGGCAATGACAATCAGCTTGGCTTTGCCGGACTTAACGGCTTTTTCCACCGCTAACTCACCTGAGGCAATTTTGCCGGCCTTCTGGGCCAGGCCGAGCAGCGACGAGACGTTTTGTATATTCATTCTTTCATAATTCCTGCTTTGAGTTGGTCGTAGACGTCCGGATCGACGGCATGCTTGAACGCCTTTTCCAGCCGTTTTTCCTTAAAGGCTTTGGCAAAGCATTGTTCGTTGCGGCAGACATAAGCGCCCCGGCCGGCTTTTTTGCCGGTATTGTCCAGCACAATCGCCTCTTCGGGCGTACGTACAATCCGCAGCAGTTCCTTCTTATTTTTCATTTGCTGACACCCAACGCACATTCGCTGAGGAATTTTCTTTTGCGCCATGACCCTTCCTCCTAAGACGCCGATTGAGCCTGTGATTCGCTCTTGATATCAATCTTCCAGCCGGTTAACTTGGCGGCCAGGCGGGCATTTTGCCCTTCCTTGCCAATCGCCAGCGACAATTGATAGTCAGGCACTACCACTTTGGATAGCTTTTCCGCTTCATTGACCTCAACCGAAATGACTTTGGCCGGACTGAGGGCATTGGCAATGTATTTGGTCGGATCGGCATTCCACTTTACAATATCTATTTTTTCACCGCGCAATTCATCAACAATGGTTTGCACCCGCATGCCTTTGTGACCGACACAGGAGCCGACCGGATCAACATTTTCATCACGGGAGTAAACGGCAATTTTAGAACGTAAGCCTGGCTCGCGGGCCACAGACTTAATTTCAACAATACCATCATGAATTTCCGGCACCTCCAGCTCAAACAGCCGCTTGAGCAGGCCGGGATGCGTGCGGGATACCAGAATCTGCGGTCCCTTGGTCGTCTTTTTTACTTCAATAATATAAGTTTTCACTCTGTCGCCATGACGGTACTGTTCGCCGGCTATTTGCTCGGAGGGCGCTAAAATGGCTTCAGCCTTTCCTAAATCAATAAACACATTTTTTTGTTCAATCCGCTGGACTATGCCGGTTAAAATGTCACTTTCCCGATTGGAAAACTCTTCATAAATAATACCGCGCTCGGCTTCGCGAATCCGCTGAACTACGACCTGCTTGGCCGTTTGGGCGGCAATTCGTCCGAAATCCTTTGGCGTTACTTCTATTTCGATAACGTCACCCAATTCATAACGGCGGTCAATCGCCTGGGCTTCCGGCAAATCCATTTCCAGCCGGGAATCGGTAACTTCCTCCACAATGTTTTTGCGGGCAAAAACATGAATTTCGCCAGTGGTTCGTTCTAATGAAACCCGCACATTTTGCGCTGAGCCAAAATTGCGCTTGTAAGCCGAAATTAACGCGGCCTCAATCGCATCAAATAAAATCTCCGGTGCAATACCCTTTTCCCTGCCAAGTTGTTCAAATGCCTGCATGAACTCTGCGTTCACCCATAATTCCCCCTATTTAATTGTTTTTATTTAAAATCTAAATGCAATCTGACTTGAGCGGCCTTATCGCGTGGTATGGCCAACGCCAGCCCGTCAACCTCAAGCTGGATACTATTTTCAACCAGCCCGGTTAATTTACCGACAATCACCCTTTTTCCGTCAATGGGCGCATAGGTATTAATCTCAACCATGTCGCCAACGTGACGGAGGAAATCCTTCTCTTTTTTTAACGCCCGGTCAAGCCCGGGCGAGGAGACCTCAAGATAGTAGCTGTCCTTAATTGGATCCAGTTGATCCAGCTTTTCCTCCAGCTGCTCACTAAGCCATTGGCAATCTTCTATTTCAATACCGCCTGCTTTATCCAGAAATACCCGTAAGTACCAGTCACGCTCTTTTACATATTCAACATCAACCAGTTCAATTCCGGTGTCAGCCAGCAGTTCCAGCGTCAGTTTTTCGACCAGATCTTCAACTCGGTTAGACATATTAGCACCTCCTGCCCAATCGTAACAGTTCTTTCTTTTATTTTTACCTCATAAGGCATCCGCTTATACCCTATATTTGGCAGGATAAAGCAAGACTTGCTTCAGTTGAAGTTCTCACCTCCTCTGAAGCTGTTCCGGACTGAGCCAGACTCTCAAGTACTTGTTCAACGCCCGCAAACATTCCCGGGGATACCGGCGTGTCTTAAGGCTGGATAAACTTTGGTGGGATCCTTTCCGGCGCGGCGCTTTATACGCCGTCAAAACGCAGACATAAGATGAAAGAGTGGGTTTTTTACCCACTCTTTAGCGCAAGCCAATTATTACCGAATTTATTATACCATTCCGGCGGAGTTTTTACAACCTCAAAAAACGGTCTAGGCAAACAACATCATCTGGTCGGTCTCCGGTAAATCATCCAGGCAGCCATGGCCCCGCAAAATATCAATGACTGTTTTGGACGCCCGTCCTCTGATTCTGATATCCTCAATTGAGGAAAAAGGCCGTTCCTGCCGGGCGGCGACAATGTTCTGAGCGGCTGAGTCGCCTAATCCCTGCAGCGCCGCCAGCGGCGGCAGTAATCCATTGTCAATAATCAGGAACTTGGCGGCGTCAGACTTGTTCAGATCAACACGGGCAAAGGTAAATTGGCGCAAATACATTTCCAGCGCCATCTCCACAATGGTCTGCATGCTCTTTTCTTTCGCCGACATTGTGTTGCCCTTCTGCTCGAATTCATTCAATTGATTGCGCAGCGCCTGTTCCCCCTGGACCACGAGGTCGGCGTCAAACTCCGTTGCTCTTACACTGAAATAGGACGCATAGAAGGGCAGCGGATAGTGGATCTTGCAATAAGCAATACGGAACGCCATCATCACATAGGCCACCGCATGCGCTTTCGGAAACATATATTTTATTTTCTGGCAGGACTCAATATACCATTCCGGTACATTTTTCGCCCGCATTTTGGCAACTTCATCAGGCTTTACCCCTTTTCCTTTGCGCACGCCCTCCATGATTTTAAAGGCATCCTGCGGATCGAGACCACGCTGCATTAAATAGACCATAATATCATCACGGGCCGAGATGGCTTCCGACAACTTGGCCGTACCGGCCTTGATGAGGTCCTGGGCGTTGTTCAGCCAGACATCGGTGCCATGGGAGAATCCGCTGATCCTGACCAGTTCGCTGAACGTTTTGGGCTTGGTATCCTCCAGCATTTGCCGGACAAATTTTGTGCCGAACTCCGGAATGCCGAAAGTTCCCACCGTACTGCCCAGTTGTTCGGGGGTTAGCTTGAGGGCCTGCGTAGAATAAAACAGGCTCAGGGTTTGCTGGTCGTCAAAGGGAATGGTTTTGGGGTCCCGGCCGGTTAAATCCTGCAGCATTTTAATCACCGTCGGATCGTCGTGACCCAGAATGTCCAGCTTGACCAGCCGGCTGCTGATGGAGTGATAGTCAAAATGGGTCGTGACGGTGGTCGAGTTTTTGTCATCCGCCGGGCGCTGAATCGGAGTGAAATGATGTACATCCATGTCCCTGGGCACAACCATAATTCCGCCGGGATGCTGTCCGGTGGTACGTTTGACGCCGGTACAACCGTCAACCAGACTGTTGATATAAGCATTGCGCACGGTAAGTCCTTTATCGGCATGATAATTCTTTACATAGCCAAAGGCGGTTTTGTCGGCAATGGTAGCAATCGTGCCGGCCCGGAATACATTGTCTTTGCCAAAAAGCTCCTCGGTGTACTTATGGGCAACAGGCTGGTAATAACCGGAAAAATTCAAATCAATATCAGGCACTTTATCGCCATGAAAGCCCATAAATACGGCAAACGGTATATCATGCCCTTCCTTTTTCAACAATGTGGCGCACTGCGGACAATGTTTGTCCGGTAAATCGAAACCACCGCCGTAACTGCCGTCAGTAATAAATTCACTATATTTGCAGGCCGGGCACAGCCAATGCGGCGGCAGGGGATTTACCTCGGTGATATTGGTCATTGTCGCAACAAAGGAAGAGCCGACCGAGCCCCTCGAGCCGACCAGATAACCATCATCCAGCGACTTCTTTACCAACTTATGGGCAATGAGATAAAGCACGGCAAAACCATTATTGATAATTGAATTCAACTCATACTTCAGCCGGTCGGCGACAAGCTGCGGTAAAGGCGTACCATATAACTGCTCGGCCTGCCGGTAAGACATTGAGCGGATTTGTTCCTCAGCGCCCGGTATTTGCGGTGAATATAATTCGTCAGGAATAGGTTTGAATTTTTCAATTAGTCCGGCAATCCGCTGCGGATTTTCAACCACAGCCTCATAGGCCTTTGTTTTCCCCAGATAACTGAATTCCTCCAGCATTTCCTCTGTGGTCCGAAAGAACAGCGGCGGCTGATTGTCGGCATCGGAAAAGCCTTTGCCGGCCATCAGAATACGGCGGTAAACCTCATCTTCCGGATTTAAGAAATGGACATCGCAGGTTGCCACCAGCGGTTTATTCAGCTTGGCGGCAATTTCAGCCACCGTTAAGTTAATTTGCCGCAGCCCTTCGTCGTTTTTTACCAGGCCCTCGCGAACCAAAAAAGCATTGTTGGCAATTGGCTGAATTTCCAGGTAGTCGTAAAAAGCGCCTATTTCCAGCAGTTCAGCCTCACAAGCGCCGCGTACAATGGCCTGGATAAGCTCACCGGCCTCGCAGGCCGAGCCGAACAACAGGCCTTCGCGGTGCTCCGCCAACACGGCTTTGGGGATACGGGGCGTACGGTGCAAAAATTTCAGATGCGACAAGGATACCAGCCGGTACAAATTGCGCAACCCAATGGTATTTTGAGCCAAAATTACAATATGGTTCGCCTGGTTGATATCGGTTTTAAACAAATAGCCTTCCATGCCGTAGATGACCTTGATGTTGGCTTTGGCAGCCACCTCGCAGGCCTCCGGGAAAGCCTGCACCACGCCATGATCGGTTATGGCAATCGCGGAATGCCCCCATTTAGCAGCGGTGTTGATCAGCCGTTTTACCGAGACAACCG
The DNA here is from genome assembly GCF_900104455.1 of Dendrosporobacter quercicolus. Taxonomy (NCBI): domain Bacteria; kingdom Bacillati; phylum Bacillota; class Negativicutes; order Selenomonadales; family Sporomusaceae; genus Dendrosporobacter; species Dendrosporobacter quercicolus. The sequence continues at coordinate 382,949 of NZ_FNHB01000001.1, read as the reverse complement.
CATCCATATTGCTCATTTGAGTATGGGCATGCAGCTCTACCCGTTTGACTGCCGCATGATCCTGACGCTCGGCAACGTCAATGCGGCACAGGCTGTCGGCAAACATCACCAGCTCATTGGCGTACTTATCGAACTGAACGGTTCCCTTGACTTTGGCCTGAAGGCCTTTCACCACGCCTGCCGCCGCTTTATCAAATTTGTCTTTATCGTCAAAAAACACTTTGGCGCTTAATCCGTCGGTTGCATCCGACAGGTCAAAGGTCAGCAAAAAACGCCCTGAGCGCAATTCACGGGCTTCAACATTGATAATTTTGCCGGTGACCACAACATTACGGGCCTCATCCTGGATGGTATTGATGAGCAGCGGCGCATCTTTGATATTACGGCCAAAGATCACGGGATTGTTCGATGCTTTGGCCGGCGTTGTTTTCGTGCTTTCGTTCAAGGCGTCCAGGTATTCCCGGGTGTAAATATCCTCATCCGGCGGTACTGCCGTGTAATCGGCTACAGCGAGGCACTCTACCTCGCAAAGCTGATTAAATTCCTTTAAAATCAAAGCCTTGATGGCACGGTGGATTCCGTGGGACTCAAACATTTCGGCCGACAAATCGCCGCTGGTTTCAATGGTCAGTTTTTGTCCGTCAAAACAGCGTTTGGCATTCATCAGCAAATATTTCACTGTCGGCTGATCCCTGGCAATTTTTTGGACAAATTCAGGCCATTGGGTATCAAGATAGTCTTTGAGTACGGTGATCTTTTGCCTAAACCGTACTTCCTTGATGCCGCAATTACTGCAAAGCTGCCGGGCAGCCAACGCCAGCAGCTTGTCCGGCAAGGGCGTTTGGGTAGTTAAAAACACTTCCCAGCAGTTGCGTTTGGTATCCACCTGGACCTTGGCAATTCCACATTGCTTTAACAGAGCTTTTTCAGCGTCGCTGATCGGCAGGCTGGATACAAACAGCCAGAAATTCTCGCAATTATTTGGTATAATACAATAACTATGCATATCCAGGGCCTCGCTTTTTTCAACATTACAATGTTTTAATTTTATCATAGAACAAATCCAGCCGTCACTGGAATAAAACCAGCCGGTTTGACCGGAATCCGCAATAAACATTTGCTTTAAGCGGCAAAATAAGGTATTTTTAACCATACCGGCATTTTTTGCCCGGCAAAGCGGACGGATTTACCGCAACTGGCGGCCTGCGCAGCTAAGGAGGAAAAAAGCAATTGAACATCCAGATTATTGGTACAAAAAAATGCCAGACAACCAGAAAGGCGGAAAGATATTTTAAAGAACGACGGATAAACTACCAGTTTGTCGATCTAACGGCAAGGGGGTTGAGCAAGGGCGAGTTAAGCAGTATTAAAGCCGCAATCGGCCTCAGCGAGCTTATTGATACAGCCGGCAAACTTTACCAGCAGAAAAATCTTCGATATATCATTCATGACATTGAAGAAGTATTACTGTCGTATCCCCTGCTGTTAAAAACACCGGTCGTCCGCAACGGCCGGCTGGCAACGCTGGGTTATCAGCCCGAGGTCTGGCTCAAATGGCAAAATACCTGAAGCACGGGCAGCTTCAGGGGGCCGCCTTTCTATGCCTTTGACATAGGAAGCAGCCCCCTTTAATGAAACCCGGCAAGCCGTTTAGTTAAGATGGTGTGTATCATTCACCAGCGAAACAATCGTACGGTTGTCATGATATTCAATGATATTAACGGCAGTGTTGTCCTGCTGGATATTCCAGACCTTGTTTAAATGGATATCAAGAGCGGCGCAAAGTATTGTCCGGATCGTTCCGCCATGGGAAACAACAACAATCGTTTCCTGGTCATGGCTGGCGATTAAACGCGCCAGGCCGGTTTGCGCCCGTTCCTTTAACTCACGGAAAGTTTCACCGCCCGGAATTTTTATTTCATCCGGCTTAGTGAACATCAGGCCCATGATCTCCGGCCATTTGTCGTGAATTTTGGTGTAATTCAGGCCCTCCCACTCGCCAAAGTTAATCTCGCGGAATTCAGGAACGGCAACAACGTTCAGCTGATGATGCTCGGCAATACGTTCCGCTGTTTGATAAGCGCGGCTTAAATCACTGGCATAGACAGCCGCGATTTTTTCCCCGGCCAAACGGGCGGCGACTTTTTGGGCCTGGCTAATACCTAAATCTGTCAGGGCAATATCGGCATGCCCCTGATATTTTAATTCTACATTCCACACGGTCTGGCCATGTCGGACAAAAATCACTCTGGTCATTATCGGTCACCACCTGTTAAGAATTCTTGTAAAGCGTTGAGCAATCGTAAATTTTGTTCCGGCAGTTTAACTGCCAGCCGCAGATAAACCGGCGACAAGCCGGGATAATTGCTGCAATCTCTTACCAGAATCCTGCGGACGAACAAACGCCGCTGCAATTCGCCGGCCGTAATTCGGGCGGCGGTAAGCTTGATTAGAACAAAATTGACTGTCGGCTGATAAGGCTTAATTTTATCGATCCCGGCAAGGCTGCTGAATAATTCCTGCCTGGCCTGTTGAACGACAGCTTTGGTTTTTGACCGGTATTCGGCATTTTGAAATGCAGCTACTCCGGCGGCCTGGGCCAGAGTATTCACATTCCAGGGATCTTTGCCTGCATTCAGCCTGTTCGCCAGCTCCGGCGGAGTCAAAGCAAAGCCTAACCGCAGGCCGGGAATGGCGTAAAACTTAGTAAGCGAGTGAATAATCACCAGATTGGCATAATGTTTAATCAATGGCCGGCAGGTATATTCGCCGTCATCGGGCAGAAATTCAATAAACGACTCATCAATAACCACCAGGCAGCCCACCCGGTTCGCCGCCTCAATGAGCTCTTCTAACTCCTGTCTGGTCAACAAGGTGCCTGTCGGATTGTTAGGATTGCCGATAAAGACAATATCAATGCCTTTCAGCATAGGAATGATTCCGTCCGGCCGCAGTTCAAACCCATTGGCTTCCGCCAAAAAGTAATAATCCACTTTTGCTCCCGCCGCCGCCGCAGCCCGTTCATACTCACTGAAAGCCGGAACAGGAATAAGCACACGCTCAGGCTTTAGCATATGACAAAGAACATAGATTAGTTCTACCGCTCCGTTGCCAACAGTGATCGCATCGTAATTCAGCCGGTAAAAATCAGCAATCGCCAATTTTAAATCATGCGCTTCGGCATCGGGGTAATGAATGACATCCTCCAGGGAACGGATTACAGCCTCGCGCACGTTGCCGGCCAGTCCCAGCGGATTGATATTGGCGCTGAAATCCAAAAAATCATCCTGCCCTGCACCGCTTTGGCGCAGGGCTTTATATATATTTCCGCCATGTTCGAAATTGACGGTATTATTCATCGTTAACACCTGCTATTTGCAGTCCGCCTGAAATCAGACGGACAGTTTTGATAAAACGTATCTCCGGACAAGCCTGCCGCACTGCCGCAATACAATGTTCATAGCAGTCCAGCCGGTTTGATTTAAACATAATGCCCAGCACGGTTCCGCTGTGGGCTGCGCTTACGCCGACCGCAGCATAGTCTTCGGCAAGACGAATGACTGTTTCTAAACAGGGTTTATACAAGATCGACTGATTGGCCACAGCGCTTAGTGTTGCCCCGCGGCCAATCAGCTCAGCCGCGCCTGTCCGCAGGCCTTCGCTGACCAAGTCCAGGGCTTGCCGCACCTGCTTCTCCTTCGCGGCATTCAGGCCCATTAAATCCCTTCGCCGGTTAAAATACAGCGTATCAATTTCGCCGCCGGTATCAAACACAGCAATCGTTATCGGCGGAGGCTCTCCCAGATAGCGGCTGGCCGTTGCTTTTAAATGGTCAAACCGGACAATCCCCGGGAAAAAAATCCCATCCGTCGGTTCAATCGCTGTCGCAATTGCGGCAATTTCCGCAGGCGTCAGACGCTTGCCCGCACGCAGGGCAACGGCCTGACAGGCAGCGCTGATATCGGCGCTGCTTGAAGCCATCCCTTTGCCCTGTGGCAGAACGGATTGGACAGTAAGCTGAAAAGCCGGGTCAGCAATCGCCAAGTAGGTCAAGGTTCTGGCTACGGCCGCTTGTACTTTGGGCCCGGCTTTTACAAGCAGTGAGGAATGTGCAGTTAAAGTTGCGGTAGAATAGACATCAATGGGACAGGTGACCAGAAAACTCCGGCCATCAATGGCGCCCTGAACCAATTCGCCGCACGAACCGGGTGCTTTAACACATGCAAACATAAATATCTCCAGTTAAGCTTCTTTTTATAGGACAAATACCAACAAAACCAGAATTTCCGTAATTTCCGTCAGCGCGCCGTAAATATCACCGGTCAGGCCGTCCAGCAGTTTGGTAATATAACTGCTGAAGGCGTAAGCGGCAAGGATTGTTACCGCAAGGGCAGCCAGGCCCTTGGCCGCAGCTGGCGCTGTCAGCAAAGCGGCCAGCAAGAGTGCGAGCAGCAAGGACTTTTTCGTGGCATGATTGGCAAAGGCCTTGCCAATGCCGTCCGGCCTGGCGTAAGGAAATAGCGTAATGCCTACCACCATGGCAAACCGGCCTAAAACCGGCATGATGAACAGAGCAATTGGCAAATCAGCCGGCGGCAGATCCAAAAGCAGCGACCATTTGATCAGCATAAGCGAGCAAAAAGCCGTCACCCCGTTCGCTCCGACCCGGCTGTCTTTCATAATTTCGAGCATGCGCTCTTTGGAGCGCCCGGAAAATATCCCGTCCATCGTGTCCATGAAGCCATCGCACTGTATCCCGCCCGACAAGGCAATGGTGAAAGCCAGAAGAACAGCGGCAACAATATGGGGCGGCAAATAAATCCCGATGAGCGGCAGTAAGCTGATTAAAGCGTAGGCGGCAAAGGCCAGAACCATCCCTAACACAGCCCCGACCAAAGGGAAGTACTTTACACTGCGGCCGAATTTTTCCGGTGACCAGTCGGTTTGATTGACAAGCTTAATTCGGGTTAAAAATTGTAATCCGGTAATAAAATCCTGCATTATATTGATGTGTCATCCTCCCCGGGTTCATTAGCGGTGCAACAAGACCACGCCGGTCATAAATAAGCCGGTTGCCACGAACATGATCCCTATGGTTTGTTTGATGTGAACAGGCTGTAACGGGTGAAGCTCTTGTCCCATATAGGCCCGGAATGATTGCACGCCGCCATAATAGTTCATACCGCCAAGCCTTATTCCTAAAGCGCCGGCTACGCCTGCTTCCGAATAGCCGCTGTTGGGACTGGGATGCTTGCGGGCGTCCCGCCGGACCGCCCGGTAAGCGCCTCCTGCATCGTACCGCAGAATAAAGGCGGCCAGAATGATCAGCACAGCGGTTATTCTGGCGGGAATATAATTAAACACATCGTCAGTCCTGGCGGCAACCCGCCCAAAATCAAGGTACTTGGTATTTTTATACCCGACCATGGAATCCAGCGTATTCACCGCGCGGTATAAAAAGGCCAGGGGAACGCCGCCAATTGCAAAATAAAATAAGGGTGAAATTATGCCGTCAACAATGTTTTCAGCGATTGTTTCGACTGTAGCTCTGGTGATTTCCCGGACATCAAGCTGTTTCGTATCCCGTCCCACAATCCAGCCGACTTTGTATCTGGCCTGATCCAAATCTTGCTTAAGTAGATACTGCTTGATTTCCCGGCCGGCTTCCGCCAGACTGTGGGGTGAAATAGAAAAGCTTAGGAGCAGCGCCCCGCCGGCCAGCGCCGCCATCGGATGAAGCGCCGCCAATACCGCCAGCAGTCCCCAGACCGCCGTATACGAAATACCCAGCACTGCCAGAACCAGGACTAACCCTGACCACTGCTTATGCTTGGCTGACGCGGCCGGCCGCAATAATTTCGCTTCCAGCCAGGCAATTAACCGGCCAATTAGAACAACCGGGTGCCATGAAATGCGCGGGTCGCCAATCAGGCCGTCGATCACAACGGCGAATACCGGCAAATATTTCTCCATATTAATTCCCCATCACCCGATAAATTAACTTCATATCCAGATTGCCCCTGACAACCTCAGCCAGCCGGTCATAGCTTGCCTGTTTGCGCTTATTGCTATTTAATACTGCGCCAACCGGACGTAGTCCTTTTTTTCTTCTGATCGCATCCAAAATAGCCCGGCGATAGGCATCATTATCAAAAATGCCATGAACGTAAGTGCCCATGATCAACCCGTCCTCGCTAATGACGCCATCCTGATGGTTTACCCCCTGGCCCGAACGGCTGGTTATCGTAAACGCATGCCGTACCGGCGTTAAAAAGTCGGTCAGCCCCATATGTATTTCGTAACCTTGCATATTTTCCCCGGTAAATGAAATGCCCAAGAATCCGCTACCCTGGCAGCCTAAAGTTACCTGATGCGTGACTTTATCGGCGGCGAAAGTGGTTCTGGTATTCAGCAAGCCCAGCCCTTCAATGCTCTCCAGCTCCGATTCCGTATGCTCCGGGTCAAAAATAGTCTGTCCCAGCATCTGATAACCGCCGCAAATGCCAACAACGGGCGTACCGGCGGCGGCCAGCGCTTTGATTTCAGTTTCATAGCCGGCTTTACGCAAATACAGTAAATCCTCCGTCGTATTCTTACTGCCTGGCAGGATCAACAAATCCGGCCTGCCGATCGGTTCGCCTTTTTGCACATAACGTACGGCAACATCCGGTTCACTGTCCAGCGGATCAAAATCGGTAAAGTTGGATATTTTCGGCGTACGCAGTACGGCAATCTCGATTTCAGCCGTTTTACCGGACAGCGCCTTGTCGTCAAGCGATACCGAATCCTCATCGTCAATGCCCAAATCATCCAAATGCGGAATAACGCCCGCCACCGGTTTGCCGGTTTTCGTTTCCAGAAACTCCAGCGCCGGTTTCAGTAAATTAATATCACCGCGGAATTTGTTGATAATGATGCCTTTGACCAGATCCCGTTCATCAGGCTCCAGCAATTCCAGTGTGCCGACGACTGCGGCCAAAGCGCCGCCGCGGTCAATATCGGCAATCAAAAGTACCGGCGCCTGCAATAGCTTGGCAATGCGCATATTGACAATATCGTTGGCTTTTAAATTGACTTCAGCCGGACTGCCGGCTCCTTCAATGACAATGGTGTCAAACTCGTCGGCCAGTTTTTGCAAACTCTGCTTTACCACGTCCAGCGCCTTTAAACTATAACCGGTATGATACTCTTTTGCCGACATGTTGCCAATGGGTTTACCCAGCAGAATGACCTGCGAACAGGAATTTCCGGTGGGTTTTAGCAGGACCGGATTCATTTCCACCCTTGGGTCAAGCCCGGCGGCTTCAGCCTGGGCGACCTGAGCGCGGCCAATTTCCCCGCCGGTTTTGGTTACATAAGAATTTAATGCCATATTCTGAGCTTTAAACGGAACAACTTTTTGACCGTCCTGTAAAAAAATCCGGCATAATGCTGTTGTCAGAATACTTTTGCCAACATGGGAGCTTGTCCCCTGCAGCATAATTGTTCTAGCCATTCTAATCCCCCCCGGGCAACTCAGCCGCAATTTTTTTTAGTTCCACTGCAATGCCGCTAACCACTAAATACACTTCATCCGCGGCGGCCGCCACCCGCTGATTGACCAGACCGGCCAAATCACGGTATTCACGGGCCAGAGCATTCTCAGGAACAATGCCCATGCCGACCTCATTGGTGACAAAAATAACGGTAGCGTTACAGGCGTGAATGCCGGCCAGCAGTTGATCAACTGCGCCGGTAATGTACGCATAACGGTCCGTCTTGTCCGCTGGCGCGGCGTCCGCCAGCAATAAATTGCTGGTATAAATGGTTAAACAGTCAAACAGGATGGTATCACAGCTTTGCGCTGCGACGGTAATCGCTTGCCCTGCATCGTACGGCGCTTCAAAGGTTTTCCAGTCTTTCGGGCGGCGCCGGCGGTGCAGTTCAATCCTGGCTTGCATTTCGTTGTCATAAATTTGCGCCGTTGCAATATAAGCGATCTTCCGGCCTGCGGCTTGCGCGTACTGTTCGGCAAACAGGCTTTTACCGCTTCTGGTTCCGCCGGTAACTAAAATTATTTTTTTCGTCATTCTCATCACTCCCCGCGCCCGGAGCGGCTGTGTTTAAAAATCCGGCATTGCTGCACGAATTTTTCGGCTGCTCTCAAATTACCGGCAAAATGGATATGCAGATAGGATGCCAATATATTGTTGCTGGCGTAGCCGCCCGGATAAGTCTTCCCTGTCCGCATTTTGGTGAAATCAAACGCCCAGGGAAACGCTTCGCCGGATGCTGCGGGGATGGTTTGCGAAAAATGGAATTCATGTCCTTGCAATACGTCGCCGGCGCTGCACAATAAGTTATCCCCACGCGCCGCGGCCTTGATATAACCGACGGTTTGCAGTTTAGCGCCCATCCTCGACGTTGCCGGCACCAAGCCGACCATGGGAAAAATCCGGCCGTCGAAACCGGCGATGCTTTCCGTTAAATACATTAACCCGCCGCATTCAGCGTAGATTGGCATACCCGTCCGGCCGGCCGTCAGAATGGCGGTTCGCAGGCCGGCGTTTGCAGCCAGCCGTTCAACAAACATTTCGGGAAAGCCGCCACCAAAAATCAGACCGTCGACCACCGGCAGATCCCGGTCGTTCAGAGGACTGAAGGAGATCAACTCAGCGCCATAGGCAGCCAGTACCGCCAAACTTTCCTTGTAATAAAAGGAAAATGCCTCATCCTCGGCCACGCCGATGCGAACCTTAGCCGCCCGTACAGCCGGCTGAACCGGTGCGGGAAGCGGCAGGGCCGGAGCGGTTTCGGCCAGGCGGATCAAACGCTCCAGATCAACCTCCCGGCCGATCTGACCGGAAATGACGGCCAGTGTATCGGCGGCGCAATGTTCGGTCACCGGAGTCAGGCCCAGATGCCTTTCCGGTAATGCCAGCTCTTCATTGCGGTAAATGCAGCCTAAAACCGGAATACCAAGCTTTTCGATGGCCTGGCAAACCATCAGGCGGTGCGTGTCGGAGCCTACCCGGTTAACAATTACGCCGGCCAGATTAACTCCGGGATCATAAGTCTTAAATCCAAGGGCGATCGCAGCAGCGCTCTCGCCCATGGATTTTACGTCAATGACCAAAACAACCGGAGCTTTAAGCAGCTTGGCAATCGCGGCCGTACTGCTTACCCCTTCCCGCCCGCCGTCATACAGTCCCATCACGCCTTCGATGATGACAAGATCATTGCCGCCGGCCGTTGCCGTAAAGAGTTCCGTTAGTTTTTCAGGCGGCACCAGCCAGGTATCAAGATTGTGCCCAGGCTTGCCGCTGGCCAGCCGGTGATACCCGGGATCAATATAATCCGGCCCGACTTTATAGGCCTGGACAGTCCGCCCGGCCTGCTTAAGACTGGCTAAAACTCCGCTGACTATGGTGGTTTTACCTGCTCCGCTGCTGGTGGCGGCGATCACCAGCCGCGGTATATTCTGCTTGTGCACCGGATCTCACCCCGCTTGTTTGTAAAGTAAACTATTTTTCCAGCATATAGACCAGAGCGTTGGTGGTCGCCGCGGCAATCGGACTGCCGCCTTTATTGCCCAATACCGTAATATAAGGAACAGGGGCTGTCTCGTGCAGCAAAGCTTTCGATTCGGCCGCACCCACAAAACCGACCGGAACGCCGATAATTAGCGCCGGGCGAATATTGGTCCGGTTGATGATATCCAGAACTTCAAACAGCGCAGTCGGCGCATTGCCAATGGCAACAATTGCCCCGTCCAGCTGACCGGCAAATTGGCGCATTGCCGCCATGGAACGGGTAATGCCGTTGTTTTGGGCAATCGCCGCAATCTCAGGATCAGCGATCAGGCACTGAACCGTTCCGCCATATTCGGCCAGGCGGTTCTTATTGATACCGGTACGGACCATTTCAACGTCGCAGTAAATATTGCAGCCGGCGCTTAACGCCTGGCAGCCGGCCTTGATGGCCTCAGGATGGATGCGGATGATCGGGGCATATTCGGGATCCCCGGAGGCATGGATCATCCGCGAATATACTTTAACTTCGGCGGGACTAAGTTGCAGGCCGGTCAAATGCGGTGCAATAATTTCCATACTGCGGGCTTCAATCCCGGCCGGATCTGTCATGAATTCCATTTATAAACCCTCCCTTAAAAATTCCATTACCGCCGAGGCGGTGTGAACGACTGCCGGATAATGAAGAACAGGACGTTCGATGACCACTACCGGCAAATCCAGCTCGATGGCAGCTGTCAGTTTGGTATCGCTGCCGCCGAGATTGCCGCTGTTTTTGGTAATCATTACCTCTGCCTGATACTTCCTGAACAGAGCGACATTCAGCTCATGCGAAAATGGTCCCTGCATGGCGATAATATCACCGGGTTTAAAGCCTAAGGCAATGCACTCTGCAACGACGGCGGGATCAGGCAGGACCCTGGCAATCAAGCGGTGTCCGGCCAGTTCCGGCGCCGATTTAAACAAGGACAGCCGGCGGCTGCCGGTGGTTAAAAATATGATTTTCCCCAGGCTGGCGGCAAGTTGGGCGGCTACTTTATAATCATTGGCCAAATACAGCTTGGGATAGTCCGGCAGTTCGGTCGCCGGACGTTCATAACGCAAATAAGGAATTCCCGCCGCAGCGCAGGCAGCCATGGCATTGCCGGACACATTGCGGGCGTAGGGATGACTGGCGTCCACAATTACGGCAATATCGCGCCGGGCAACGAGGGCGGTCAATTGCGCCTGATCCAGGGGACCGGCATGAACAGCAATCTGACGGTTATTGATCAGCTCCCGCCCATAGTCGCTGACGACCGACGCCATCACGCGGTAGCCGGCCTGAGCCAGCCGGTCGGCCAGCTCCCGGCCATCCTGCGTGCCGGCTAAAACCAGAATCATACCCGGTAGCCCCGCGGCGTAATCATCCGTCCGCCGGCGACATACGTCTGGCTGTTGCCAATAATCACCAGAGAAAACATATCAATCGGCAGTGCGGTAAACTCAGCCAGACTGGAAAGTTCCATCTCTTCTCCTGTCCGGCTGGCCTGGTGAACAATGCCGACCGGGGTGGAAGACGGACGGTGAGCTAAGACGATTTGACGAATTTCCTCGATTTGCGTTACCCGCTTTTTACTTTTCGGATTATAAATGGCGATAACAAAATCGCCCGCAGCCGCCATCTCGGCCCGTTTTTTAATCAGTTCCCAGGGAGTAAGCAAATCACTGAGACTGATTACCGCAAAATCGTGCATCAGCGGCGCGCCCAAAATGGCCGCAGCCGCACCTACCGCACTGATGCCCGGAATGACGGTTACTTTTGGTCTGACGGCTTCCGGCTGCTTCATAACCAATTCTAAAATTAAGCCGGCCATGCCGTAGATTCCCGGATCGCCGCTTGACACTACGGCTATTTTCTTGCCGGTCAGAGCCTCGTCCACCGCCATTTGGCAACGTTCGATTTCCTGCATCATCGCAGTGCCAATCAGCTGTTTGTTTTCCACCAAGGCTCTGATCAGGGCAATGTAGGTATTGTACCCAACGACAATATCCGCGTTTACAATTGCCTGACGGGCCCGGGGCGTCATGTCGTCCAGACTGCCCGGGCCGATGCCCACAACGGCTATTTCACCCGACTGACGGCTACCGTTACCCGGCTGAATCTGGTTTTGGGCAGTAGTAATTGGCTGGTTTGGCCGGCTAATATTGCTGCTGCTTCGCATACATTTCCAACTCCAATCTTATCATTCACAAAACTTGAAACCTGCAGTTGATATTTTTCAATTGTGGCAGCCAGCTGACTGTTATCGTAGAATTGAATGGGTACCCCCAGCGTCCTGGCCGTATTCAGCAGGCCTGTTTCGTCCTGCTTCAACTTAGTGCTGCCAATAACGGCAATGCTGCCGGTGCTCCGGCCGGCCTTACTGCAGGCGGCGGCGACGGCAGCGGTAATTTCAGCTTCGCTGACGCCGCGCCGGCAGCCAATTCCCACAGCCAGCGTCGGCGGGCGCAGCATTACATGCGGTTTGGCGATGGTCAGGCATTGATCGGTAACGACCACTGCAGCGTCATAGCAGCAGTCGCGGGCGATGTCGTCCATATCTGCCAGTTCAATATCCAGCCTGCCGGCCTGTTCAAGATAGAATGCCCGCCGAGGCAGCGCCTGATCAAGAAAATAGCGGACTTTTTCGCCATTGGCGGCGGCGGCATTGATCTGTTTCAAGCAGGCAAATGGTTCGATTTTCAGGCCTGCTTTTACGGCCAGCACATCAGCCGCCGGCTGACCGCCAACATCAGTCGCTGTGGTAATAACGGCGGTTGCGCCGATATTGGCGGCAATTGTTCTGGCCAGTTCATTGGCGCCGCCGATATGACCGGACAGCAGGCTGATGACATGGCGGCCGCTTTCATCGGCAACCACGATTGCCGGATCGACCCGCTTGTCCCGGATAAAAGGCGCAATTACCCTGACCACAATTCCGGTAGCCATAATAAATACCAGAGCGTCATAGGCTGAAAAAATCTTCGTTATCAGCGCGCCCAGAGAATCGTATTCCTGCGCATAGCCTAACGGATTGCGGCCGCTTTTGACGAAAATGTCATAATGGGTAAAACATTGGGCAATTTTTTCCGCTAACCTTGCGCCATTGTTCGTCACAGCGATTACTGCCAGTTTCATGTCGCATCCCGGTACATATGGCCAAATTCCGGGGCATATAACCGTGATAAGGCATAATCGCCCTCCAGGCAGCGACCGACAACAATCATCGCCGTACGGTCGATTCCCTGAGCCTTGATTTGGCCGCTGATTGTGCTTAACGTTCCCCTGATGATCTTTTGTTCAGGCCAGGAAGCCTTTTGGACAACAGCAATCGGCGTATCTGACGGATAGCCGCCGTCCATCAGCTCCCTGACAACATTGTCCAGCATATGAACGCTTAAAAAAATGCACATCGTTGCAGTATGACTGGCCAAACTGGCCAGGTTTTCTTTGGGCGGGACAGGCGTTCTTCCTTCCAGTCTGGTGATAATAACGGTTTGGGAAACATCCGGTAAAGTATACTCGCACTGTAAGGCTGCAGCTGTCGCGAGGAAAGAACTGACGCCAGGAATAATTTCATAGGAAATGCCTAATTTATCCAGCTCATCCATTTGCTCTTTGATTGCGCCATAAATACTGGGATCGCCGGTATGCACCCGCGCGACCCTCTTATTTTCAGCGACGGCCTTTGCTATGACGTCAATGACTTGGGGCAGCGTCATTGATGCGCTGTTGTAGACCGCAGCGCCCTGTTTGGCTTTGCCCAGCAAGGCCGGGTTGACCAGCGACCCGGCATAAATTACGACATCCGCCTCACTCAGCCGTTTTTGCCCTTTTACGGTAATTAAATCAGGGTCGCCAGGCCCTGCGCCAATAAAATATACCTGCATCAAAATCCCTCCCGCTTTACTAAGATTAAGGATAAGTAATCCAGCTTTGCACCGCGCAGACTATCCAAGTCCCGGGTGAAAAACTGATCGGGATAGCCTAACCTGCTCATCAGTACCGCTTTGTTCTTTAAGTCCAGTTCTTCCAGAATATCGACAATCTGCGTGTACTTTCCTGCGACCTTCATCAGAACGGCATTGGGGAATTTGGTCAAAATGCAGCGTAATTCAGCCGGATCATCAATGGCCGGAATAATAGCCAGCTTTTCGTTGCCCTCCGCCAAAGCCACGTTCAACAGCGCCGCAGTGGCGGAAAAAGAAGTAACGCCCGGAATACTCTCGGCAATGACATCAGGCAGCAAGGCCTGCACCTTGTCTAATAAATACGTATAAGTACTAAACAGCATGGCATCGCCAATCGTGATGAAAGCCACCGTTTTACCGGCGGTAAGGCGGGCGGCGATTTTTTCCGCACCGGCTTGCCATTCTGTATTTAACACCGCTTGATCGCGAACCATCGGAGTCGAAATTTCCAGCAGCTCGGCCTGCGGGGAAATGTATCCGCCGGCGACTTTTAAGGCGATCGGGTCTTTAGCCGCGCTGGAACGCGGCACACAAACCACATCGGCAATCTTGAGTATTGCAACGGCGCGCAGGGTGAGTAAATCGGGCGCTCCCGGTCCCACCCCAATACCGTAAAATTTACCTTGCTTAGACATCGTGTCCTCCTTTGTTGCAGGAAATAATATGGATAGGATTAAGCGCTTGCAGCATGTTATAGGAAGCCAGCTGATTAATCCTTGATATTTGAGCGCAAAATGCCTCAACACTGTAACTGGCCTTATTTTGCATGATGTTAAGGCCCAAATACAGCGTTTCCACTGTAACCGCAGTGATAATCAGTCGGCCGCCCGGCTTTAGCAGGCCATCGCTGACCTTAATAATTTTTTCCAGCTGTCCCCCGCTGCCGCCGATAAATACAACATCGACAGGCGGTAAGCCGGCTAGGGCAGCCGGGGCCGCACCTGGAATCACTTCAATATTTTTCGCCTGAAACTTGGCCGCATTGGCCTTGATCAGCGCACTTCCTTCCGGATGGCGCTCAATTGCAAACACCTTGCCGGAGCAAGCCAGCAAGGCCGCTTCCACCGCAAGCGAACCGGTGCCCGCGCCAATATCGACAATAACGTCCTGCGGCGAAATCCGTGCCTTGGCCAATGCCAGTATGCGCACTTCGCTTTTGGTCATGGGAATGTTGCCCCGGATAAATTCCTGATCAGGAATCCCCATAAAATGACTCATGCCGTCACCACCATAACACAATGTGAGAAACCCTCCGTATCGCGCAGTCGGGCAAGGTCGGAGCGGATAATTTCCTCCCCGTCATAGGACAGACCGGCGCAAATCCACGCCGGCGTACTGGCAGGCCAGCCCAGCTCAAGCAGCAATCCGGCGATCCTGGCGGGCTGATAACAAGGATCGGTTAACATGCCCAGCTTTTTGCCGGGCCGGTACGTCAGGCGATCCGTCTGCGGCTGGCGGCCGTGCATACTGATGAGTTCCGCATCCTGCCAGGGCAGGGCCAGGCGGGCAAAAGCCGTCTGAAATGAACTAACGCCCGGAATAACGGTCAGCTGCTCCGGGGGGAAAAGCGTTCGTAAAGCCGCCAGCAGGCTGAAATAGCCAGGATCGCCCGATACCATGACAACCACATCGCCTCGCTTGCGGTACGCTTCGATAAATTGCAAAACTTCGTCAATATCACCGCCAATTGTCTTTTGGACCGCGGACTCCGGCGCAAATGCGGCCAAAGCCCGCTTGCTGCCCACAATGACTTTAGCGGCATCTATGGCCTGCTTGGCAACAGGCAGAAGATAGTCCGGCGACCCCGGCCCAATGCCGGCCACAATTATTTTATAGTCCATCCCAACGCTCCTCCTATTTCGCACGCTGCGTCATCATAACCCAGAATTTCGCCTTTGAGGGTTACAATTGCCGTACCTACGGTCAAGTCCTCAAATACATAACGCGCAGCCCTTATGCTGGCCCGCCGGGCCAGCGTATGATACACGCCGGTCAGACCGTAACGTTCGATGAGCGGCATTGCCGCTTCGGTCGTGGTACAGGCCAGAATTTCACGTAAAACTGCAGCCGGAGCGCCTGCAGCCCCCAGATAAGCGGCAAGTGTTTCCATCCGGGCATCAGCCATCCGGTTATGGGTATGAAAAATACCGGCTGCAACTTTGACCAGTTTCCCCAGATGACCGAACAGCAGCACTTTCTTTATGTCCTGCTCTACTGCGCTTTCCAGCATATGGCCAATAAAATTACTGGTTTGAACGACTGCCTCCGCCGGCAGTGAAAAGTTGTTGACAGCAATGTCCTGACCGATTTTCCCCGGAGCCAGCACCAGTTCCTGATAGCCCAGAGCCCGGGCGATGCTGATTTGCGGCGTCAGAGAATTTTTAAATGCTTCCTCCGACATGGGATGTACTACGCCGGTAGTGCCAATAATGGACAACCCGCCAACAATACCCAATGTCGAATTTAAGGTTCGCTTTGCCAGTTTTTGTCCGTCAGGCACGGAAATGGTCACAACTGCCCCCGTATTTTCCGGAATGTTTTCCCTTACCGCCTGCAGTATCATTTTACGCGGCCCCGGGTTGATCGCCGGCTCACCAACCGGGATGGCCAGGCCAGGTTTGGTCACGCGCCCCACCCCGCTGCCGGCCTTTAGCAAAATAGCCGGGCTGTCGGTAAATT
Source organism: Dendrosporobacter quercicolus (assembly GCF_900104455.1). Lineage (NCBI taxonomy): Bacteria > Bacillati > Bacillota > Negativicutes > Selenomonadales > Sporomusaceae > Dendrosporobacter > Dendrosporobacter quercicolus. Next base: position 366,768 of record NZ_FNHB01000001.1, on the reverse strand, counting down.
CCACCTCGGCGACAATCGCCGCTCCGTGGGTTATATCAGGATCATCGCCGGCATCTTTAATGATTGTGGCAATGCCGCCGGTTTCCGTAGCCTCGCTGAACGCTACCGGTACCAATAACGACTGGCCCTGCGGTGAAAAAACCTCAACAATTGCCGGCTTTTGCTGATAATAGGCCATTATAGCCGCTTTAGCGGCCGCTGCAGCGCAAGTGCCGGTAGTAAATCCCGAACGTAAATTTTTTGACAAACGAACCCCCCCTATGGTCAGGGGGGTAGTAAAAGTAAACAGTTGTTTTTGTGCACTGCTTAATTTATCCCCCGCCTGCCGATATCCGCAGGTCAGCTCCTTGAGAGCATACGGTGTATGTTAAACAGGCCAATATTTCGCCATGAGCCGCCAAACAGTCATGATAAATATTTTGTATATATTCCATAAAACGCAGCATTTTCCTGCCAGACTGCTGGCTGCCCGGTATTATTTTACCCTTAAAGGACATAAAATTACCTAAAAGGACATAAAATTACCTATTTTCAGTTATTATGTTAAATGTTTGCAAGATATAATTACTTTAATCGACAAGATGTAGGGTTTTTCCGTAAAAAATGTAGGATTTTTTATCGACTGACGAGAGGATTTTTATCTTTCATTCAGAATAGTATGAAATAAAGATTGGTCGCAATTGTTGGGCCAATACGCGAACAAGGGAGTGACAAAATGAAAAAAGTGAGTGACAACTGGCAAAACGCATTTCCTGCCGGCAAAGTAGGTCCTGAATTTTGGCCTGATTTTGAAGAAAACGCCAAAAATGCGGGCGCCGAAATCTTCAAAGTAAAAACAGCGGCGGAAGCGAAAGAAATTGTAGCTAACCTTGCCAAATTTACCAATGCTAAAAAAGTTGTGGCCGTAGACAGTCCTCTGCAAACAGCCGCAAATATTAACGTCGAACTGCAAGCCCTTGATGTTGCAGTCTACACCGAACCAACCGATATCGCTGAACACGCAGAATCAGCTGATATCGGTATTTCTACGGTCGAATTCGCCATTGGAGAATCCGGCAGTCTCTGTATGGACGGTTATTCCTTCGAATCACGCTTAGTAACAATGCTGCCGCCCATTCATATTGCTTTTCTCAACAGCAATCTGGTGGTTCCGGGTATTACGGAAGCTTTCGAAACAATCGCCAAGGTTTATGAGAATGGCTATATCAGTTTTATTACCGGTCCCAGCCGCACCGCCGATATTGAACGCGTTCTGACCATCGGCGTACATGGACCCAGCCGCTTAGTCATTATTGCCGTGGATGAAGCCGGCAATGGAGGTGTAAATTAATGGAGTCCAGCAACCGCAATCTAAAAAATGAAATCAATGAAAAATTAAATGACCAGGTATTGCGCGGCGCATTAGGGCGGTTTGCCGAAGCTTATCCGATCGCCCGGGCCAAAGCGTACGAAAATGTTGACGATGTTGAAGCCCTGCGTGAGCAGTTTCGTCAGCTGAAAATTCAAACCGTAAACAATATTGAAGCTGTCGCCGACCAGTTCGAGACTGCGGTGACCAAGCGCGGCGGCAAGGTATTCCGGGCCAAGGACGGCGACGCCCTTAAACAATACTTGCTCGATTTGTGCAAAAAAGCCAATGTCAAACGAATTGTCAAGTCAAAATCAATGGCGTCGGAAGAAATTCATTTAAACCATGCTTTGGAAGAGGCTGGCCTGCATGTGAAGGAAACCGACCTTGGCGAGTGGATTATTTCGCTGGCCGGCCATAAACCGTCTCACATGGTTATGCCTGCCATTCATTTAAATAAAGAGCAGATTGCCGAATATTTTTCCAAAGAACTGCAGCAGGAAATTCCTACCGATATCCCCTTCATGGTTCAGGCCGCCCGTAAGGCGCTGCGCACCGAGTTTTTGCAGGCCGATATGGGCATTTCCGGAGCGAACTTCGGTATTGCTGAAAACGGCGCTATCGGTTTAGTCACCAACGAAGGCAACGCCCGTCTGGTTACCACTCTGCCCCGGGTGCATGTGGTCATTATCGGTTATGAAAAACTGATTCCCACCATCCAGGACGCCGCTCCGATTTTGCGGATGCTGCCGCGCAATGCCACCGGCCAGCGTATGACCAGCTATATGACAATGACTACCGGCCAGGTTCCGGTTATGATCAAGCAAGACGGCAAATGGGTTGAACAACCGAAGGAACTGCATGTTATTTTGCTTGATAACGGACGGCTTAAAGCGGCCAAAGACCCTAAATTTAAAGAGATCTATAACTGTGTCCGCTGTGCCTCCTGTCTCAATGTATGCCCGGTTTATACCATTGTCGGCGGGCATGTTTACGGACATATCTATGCCGGCGGCATCGGCGCAATTCTTACGGCTTTCCTCCACAGTATGGGCGATTTTGACAAGATTAACGAACTGTGCATTGGCTGCCGGAAGTGTGTTACCATCTGTCCCGGTAAAATGAATATCCCCGGGCTGATTGAAGAACTGCGCGCCCAGAATGTCAGGGAAAACGGCTTGCCGTTCGGCGTTAAGGCTGTCGTGGAAAACGTTCTGGCCAACCGCAAAGTATTCCATACGCTGCTGCGTTTAGCCTCTATCGGTCAGAAGCCTTTTCAGTCCGGCAAATTGATCCGCCATTTACCTTTATTTCTGGCGGGAATGGCCAAAGACCGCAGCCTGCCGGCAGTAGCGGATGTACCTTTCCGGGATCGCGTCCATAAGGTAACCAGGCAAATTGCCAGCCCCAAAAAGCGGGTTGCCTTTTTCAGCGGCTGTAATATTGATTTTATCTTCCCGGAAACCGGAGAATCGGTTTACAAAGTATTGCAGGACTTGGATATGGAAGTTGTCTTCCCCGAAGACCAGAGCTGCTGCGGCAAGCCGGTTCTGGGCATGGGCGACCGCGAAACCGCCAAACGGATTGCCCGGAAAAATATTGAGGCCTTTGAGCAAACCAATGCGGATGTCTATTTGGCCGCCTGCCCGACCTGCACCGAAACCTGGCATGAAACTTATCTGGAACTGTTTGAAGATGACGCCGAATGGAAACCGAGGGTTGAAAAACTGGCCCATAAATTCCGCGAATTCAGTCAGTTCATTGCCGAGGAATATCAAAAATCCGGACGGTTGAATAAGGGCGCCGGCGGCGTCAAAGTAACGTATCATGATTCCTGCCATATGAAGCGTGGTCTCAATATATATGAAGAACCGCGCCAGTTGCTGGATGCGGCCCAGGGCTATGATTTTGTGGAAATGAAAGACTGCGACAAATGCTGCGGCATGGCAGGGGCGTTCGGCGTCAAATACACAGAACTGTCTATGCCGATTTTAAAACAAAAAGTCCAAAACATCAAAGACAGCGGCGCTGAAGTTATTGCGGTCGGCTGCCCGGCCTGCATGATGCAAATTCAGGGCGGTCTGGACAAGCAGCTGCCCAATGTTAAAATTAAGCATGTTGCCGATATTTTGGCCGAAAATATTAAAAACAAATAAAGGTACTAGCTTGCGGGCGGGGCGGATCCCCGCCCTTCTCTTGTCATTGGGGTCTTAGGCGTTCTTACTTAACCCCTGGAAGTGGGTGTCTGCTAAATAAAAACAGGCTGTGCGTTCAGCACAGCCTGTTTTATTTGGCAAAAACTATTTTATTGACTGAATTAACTCCAGCCGCTCACCGTCAGGACCGGTAAAAAAGATGATCTTTTGCTGATTGACCAGCCTGGGAGACGGAAAGGAGAGAACGACACCGGCCGCTTTCAGCCTGGCGACAGCAGCATCGATGTCCTGAACCGCAAAGGCCAGATGATCAACCGGGCCGGGCAGCGTCCTGGCAGCAGGCGGCAAATGCTCGATCAATTCGATCCTTAGCGCCCCGGCTCTAAGATAAGTCAAGCGCAGGTGAGCCTCTGTATAGCAGTCCTCTACGGTACAACCTAAAACATCACGATAAAATTGTACGGAAACATCGGTATTGCTGACAACAATACCGATGTGCGTAAATACAAACATTGTCGCTCTTCCTAGCACTGCCCTGCGCCCAGACCAAAGCCAAGTTCCAGTGCCCTGGTATTTACCTCCTCAGTGCCTTTTGGCACGCGGTGCAGAACCGCCTTAAGCAAAGATTCCCTGGTAACAATACCGGTAGCGCCAACAATCGCGCCTAACGCAATGATGTTGGCAAACATGGCGTTGCCTAGCTCCTCGCGGGCTGACTTGGTAATCGGCAATTGGATAAGGTCGCCGCTGAACTCAGGAAATTCCTTGACAAACGTAGTGTCCACCAATAGCTTGCCGCCGTTTTTCAGCCGTTTAACATATTTGACGCAGGCTTCCTGGCTCATTGCCAGCAGAATGTCGGCAGCCAGCACTTTGGGGTAATCAATTTCATTTTCACTGATAATGACGTCCGACTTACTGGCGCCGCCCCGGGCTTCCGGTCCGTAAGACTGGGTTTGAATCGCTTGCTTGCCATCCAAAATAGCAGCCTCAGCCAGAATAATTCCGGCCAGAATAAGCCCCTGGCCGCCAGTGCCGCTTAAACTAATTTCCCACATTAGGCCTGGCCTCCTTTTTGCTGTTGCAGCCGCGCGATTAATTTGGCGTACTCAGCCGTATATTCAGGTGCTGCCGAATGATGGAGTTCGCCAATAATGAATTTCCCCTGCTTTTCTTCGGGGCTTAGTTTGGCTGCCGCCTGAGCAACAATGGCGTTATCCTTTTGCCATTGCAGCATTTTTTCAGCAGCTCCCATTTTATTCTTGCGGCCAAAACCAATGGGACATTGGGCAATAGCGTCAACTACTGAAAATCCTTTATTTTGAATAGCCTTAACTACCAGGTCGGTAAGCATGGCCGCATGATACGCACTGGCCCGGGCGACATAAGTCGCACCAGCCGCTATAGCCAGGGCGGCAATATCAAACGGGCGTTCAATCTGACCGTAAGGCGCGGTTGTTGATTTCGAGGTCTGGGGAGTCAGCGGAGAAGATTGCCCGCCGGTCATGCCATAGATATTATTATTGAACACAATTGTCGTGATATCAATATTACGGCGCGCGGCATGGATGAAATGATTCCCGCCAATTGCCGTGCTGTCGCCGTCACCGGTAATTACGATAACGTTCAGTTCGGGGTTGGCAAATTTGATCCCTGTGGCAAACGTCAAAGCCCGGCCGTGGGCGGTATGGATAGTATTGAAATTCATATAGCCCGAGGCCCGCGATGAACAGCCAATACCCGAAACAATGACGGTCTTTTTCTGATCTAAATCCAGCTTTTCCACAGCCCGCAGCATAGCGGCAAGCACAATGCCGTTGCCGCAGCCCGGGCACCAGATATGAGGCAATGCTGTTTTTCGTAAATATTTCTCAATGTTGGCCATTTATTTGCCACCTCCCTGGGCCGCAACGATTGGCGCCAAAATTTCGTCCGGATCAAAGAAGGCTCCGTCCACCCGGTTAACCGGAACAACCTTATCCAAACCGGCGTAACGCTGAACTTCGCCGACCAGCTGTCCGTAGTTCATTTCCGGTACAATAATGGTATGGGCTTGCTTGGCTATGGCTTGCATCAGCTGGCCAGGAAACGGCCAGAGGGTAATTAATTTCAGCAATCCAACCTTGATTCCCTGTTCACGGGCTTTTTTCACTGCGCTAATGGCTGCGCGGGCCGTTCCGCCATAAGCGACAACAACGATTTCGGCGCCTTCAACAAAATGCTCGGTGTACAGCGTAATTTCCGCCGCCGCATCATCAATTTTCGTATTTAAACGCCGGACAAGTTCATCCGCTACTTTGGCATCCTGGGTAGGCAGTCCTTGATAGGTATGCGTAAGGCCGGTAACATGGTGAAAATAACCTTCACCAAACGCCGCCATCGGCGGAATTTGGTCACTGTCAGGCTTGTACGCCTGATAATCCTCCGGGGGAACAACAGGCTTTTTGCGGTCAATGAGGGTAAGCTCACCGGCCTCTGGCAGCTCCACTCTTTCCCGCATATGCCCGATTACCTCATCCAGCAGTAAAATGACCGGCGTGCGGTATTTCTCGGCAAAATTGAACGCTTGTACAGTTACATGAAATGATTCCAGCACTGAACCGGGCGATAATACAATAACCGCCCGGTCGCCATGCGTACCCCAGCGGGCCTGCATGACATCCCCCTGGGCCGGTGAGGTTGGCAAGCCTGTGCTGGGGCCTGCCCGCTGCACATTAACCACCACAACGGGAATTTCAGCCATTGAGGCATAGCCAATCAGCTCCTGCTTTAAAGAAAAGCCAGGTCCGCTGGTTGCGGTAATGGCTTTCACTCCAGTCATAGCTGCGCCGCAAACTGCGCCCATACTGGCAATCTCATCTTCCATTTGAATAAACTTGCCGCCGCGTAACGGCAGCTCTTTAGCAAGTATTTCAGCGATTTCCGTACTGGGGGTAATCGGATAGCCGGCGAAAAAACTTACCCCGGCTGCTATTGCTCCTTCTGCACAGGCCTGATTGCCTTGTAACAAACGGGCTTTTGTCATTTTCTCCCACCTCCGCTTTCTTTCGTTACCTTAATTACATAGTCCGGGCAGCGTAGCTCACATTGCCCACAGCTAATACACTTTTCCGGCTCTTTAACATAGACCTTACCCAATTCGTCAAGCTCCAGAACCTTTTTCGGGCAAAACGCCACGCAAATATTACAGCCTTTGCAATATTGATGAGTAATGATCAGCGCCATATACCTTCGCCTCCTTATGTACGCCATATGTTCCTTGATCGCCAAACGTTAAAAAAACAATACTTATTATATCACTAAAAAAGGGTGTTGGGATATGTTTTTTTATGTAACTTCTTGTATAATGCAACGTTCAGTTACAGAGCACCAATAGCGGCTTAATTTCATGCTTTTTGCTTATTGCCGCAATAATAATAATTTATTGGCCGAAACTGCCAGGGTGGCAAGCTTTTGCCGCTCGCCGGCTGATAACAGCTTGTACTCAGCCCGGCTCAGAACAAAATAGGCCCGTCCGGTTTGATTGACTGTTGCTGTGATATTCCCGGCCGTAATTGCGGCGCCGTAAGTATCGGTATAGAAGCTAAAGCCGGGGCGCAAAAATTTTGCGATATAAACCGGTGATGTACCGTCATAATGGGCTTTAAAGTCCCGGGCAATATGAATGGAGGTAAATCCAGGCGCCGCCGCCGGCAGGATCATATTCAGCAAAATGATGGTAAACACAACCATTGCGCCGGTTTTAATGCCGACAGCCAGACCGGGCTGCCGCTTGTATAAGCAATAAATTACACTAACCAGCATTAACCCAAATAATACCGCCACAGCCAGAAGCCCGGCGGTAAGTTCAGGCATCGCCCGGATGCCGAAAACCGTTCCGGCGAGCAGTACGCCGGTGACTGCCGCCGTCAGCGCAGCCCAGCTGTAATAACGACGCCGGTTACGGTAATTATCCCATAACTGATCAATATACCACCCGGTAATCAGGGCTAACGGCGGATATAGCGGCAAAATATAAGATACCAGTTTCGTGCTTGAAACGCTGAAAAACAGGAAGATAAAGCTGACCCAGACAGTTAGGAATAATAATGTTTTGTGTTTTTCCCGCCCTTTGCGCAAGGCGCTCCACACTGCCTGGATCATTAACGGCGTCCAGGGGAAAAATCCGATGACGAGCACCGGCAGGAAATAGTACCATACCGCCAGTTGCGGATGCTCGGGTGAAGTAAAACGCGTGAGATTGTGAAATCCAAAAAAAGTATCAACAAACGCCTGGCCGTGCCAGGCAATCATAATGACATACCAGGGCAGGCCAAATATGGCGAACAAAATGATGCCCCGCGGTAAATTCATCTGCCTGAGCAGCGAGAAATTTCGCGTCAGCAGCAGATAAAAGAATACGATTCCTCCGGGAAATAATAAGCCGATTGGTCCTTTGGTTACTGTTGCCAAACCGGCGCAAATATAGAACAAAGTATAGTTGCGTCTGATAAAGGACAGCAAACTGACCGTTAAAAACAAAGTCAACGTGATATCGGTTACGGCAGCCTTGCTTAAGTAGATATATTCAATACTGGTAGCCAGCACCAGCGCGCCCAGAATGCCGGCCCGCTCATTAAACAAGCGCCGGCCCGCCTGGTATACCGCCAATACACAAACCACCGACAACAGCGCGGTAGGAAATCTGGCCGCAAACTCATTAATGCCAAAGGCCTGAAACGCCAAGGCCACCAGCCAATAATACATCGGCGGCTTATCATACCAGTATTCTCCGTAAATGCGCGGTGAAATAAAATCATTGAACTGCAGCATTTCTTTTGGAGTTTCAGCATAAACAGGTTCGTCCGGATCAAGCAAAGGCACTGAACCCAAATTACAGAATACAATAATGATCGCGATAACGGCTGCCAGCCAGAAACCGCTTCCCGCTTTGTTCACCATTCACGACCCTCCCTTTGATTCAGGCCAGGCTGCTTTAACGCCTGATAAGTTCTGCCTAACCCCTGGCTTAACGGCATTTGAGGCTGCCAGGACAAATACTTCCCGGCAGCGGTATTATCCAACGATGAACGGTAGATATCGCCCTCGCGGGGCTGAGCAAAGTATTTTTTCAGCTTAATGCCGGCAGCCTGCTCCAGCAGTTTGACCAGAGTATTCAGGCTGGTCTCCGTCCCAGTGCTGATATTGAAGGCAGCATTGCAGGTTTTGGCAGTTAACGCCAGACAATTGGCGGCGGCAACATCGCCCACATAAATAAAATCGCGGCTTTGACCGCCATCGCCGAAAATGGTTACCGGCCGCCGTTCGTGCAGCTTTTTGCTGAAAATACTGATCACTCCGCCTTCGCCCGAATTCCCCTGTCGCTCACCATAAACGTTGGCGCACCTTAAAACAATGTACTCCAAACCAAAAATTTGACGATAAAGCGCCAAATATTGCTCGACTGTCCATTTGCTTAACCCGTAAAATGAGGTCGGCTGCTTTGGGGCCGATTCCGGAATGGGAATGTCCGCCGCATTGCCATAGGCCGCCGCGGTTGAGGCAAACACAATCCGCCGGACCGCCGTTTTCCGGCAGGCCTCAAGCAAATTAACGCTGCCGGCAATATTAACCTGACAATCACGGTCGGGTCTGTCAATCGATTGGGCGACTGTGGTTTGGGCGGCCTGATGAATAACGTAATCAAACTTTTCCTGCTCAAATAATGCCAATAACTCCGGACTGCCAATATCCATTTCGATCAATTTTGCAGCGGTATTTACATGCTCCCGCAAGCCGCTGCTCAAATTATCGACAACAACCACCCGGCATTGCTGCTGGATTAGTTTATCGACAACATGCGAGCCGATAAAGCCTGCTCCGCCGGTTACTAATATCTTCACCTTAGTCCTCCTAGTCGATCTGCTTGGTGATAAAATTACGGCCAAACACTTTAATTGTATAATATAACCCAATAACAAACGGTAAATATTCGGCAATGATCCGCCAGGCTACTGCGGCGATGCCGACAATGCCGGATGGCACAAAATCATTGAACAACAGCACAAACCCGCCTTCGGCAATGCCTGATCCGCCTGGCGTTGGCGCAAAATACAACAGAATGTTAAGAAATATCATCCGTCCCATAACATGCTGCCAGTCAATATCAATTCCCATACCGATAAACAGTACCGGCACCACACTGTATAAAGCCAGCAGGCTTAACGCCGACTCTGCAAAGACCCTTAGCATGCCGGCCGGTGCTGTGGATAATAAAAATACCGCTCCCCGGATATCGCGATAAATGGCAAACGTATGTCTGCGCCGGCGAAAGCTTAACCTTTTTGTCAGTTTAACCAGCAAATAATTCGGCAGGCTGGTTCTAAACAGCCAGATGGTAATGACAATTGCGGTCACCATCATACCCGAAGCAATGACCAGCGTACGCTCAGATATCCACGGCAGCAGGCCGGGATCATAGTAAAAAACAACCGGCATGCAGCCTAGCAGAAACAAAATGGATAGCAGCGTTCTTACCACAACAAAAACTGTCGCTTTGCCGGTCGGCACTCCGGCCCGCCGGAGAAACATTACTTGCGCTACCGCGCCGCCGGCCGCTCCGGGTGTCAGCATTGCCAGAAAATAATTGCCGAAAACAACCTGAACGGCTTGTCCCAAGTCTATTTTTTCCCCGGAAATCCGTACCAGGTGCATGAGTCTGGTGCCGTCTAAAATCAGACCGATAGACAACATCAGTACGGCGGCGACAATTGACCAGGGTTGAAATGCGTCCAGTTGTTCCAGTGTAGTAATATCGACAGTAAAATAAATTACGGCGCCGGAGATACTGAGAACCAGTAGCATCAACATGATTAAGCGTTGATAAATTTTAGGCATTACGCAACTCTCCAAACGAAATTAGACGTACTTTATTTTCAGTCAGCCGCTGAATAATCTTCTTGCCGGTTACTGCTCGGAGTTCAGCTTCCCAGTGATAATTCCAGTCAAATTGCTGTTTTAGCATATCGTCATCACTGCCGGGATGAATCATGATTTCCGAACTGCCGTCCGGTAAATGCTCAACAATATTGCATAGTTGTTGTTCCGACATATGGCCGCCGGCCAGCATGCCAAAAAAATGGTCAGGCGTCAAAACACCCTTTTGTCCGGCTTTGCATCTGGCCCTTCGGGCCAGTATGGTCAGGCCATTTCGGGCCAGCATTCTACCAGGCTTTAAAGGAAGTCCGCCCTGGAAAAAATACGCCTCATCAGGAATACGAACCGCCTTAATCTTATACCTGGCCGCCAGCGCCAGAACGATATCAATAATCCCTGGCATAATATGCAAATGCTGATGACTGTCCAGATGCGTAATCCGGATGCCGGTGTTCATGACCTTGGCGATTTGAGCCGAAAATTCGGTTTCAATTTGCGCCAGACAAATTTTCCCGCTAAGGAAACGCAACAGGAATTGTGGGTATTTAACGGCAAAATTGCCTTGCCGGTCAATTAAAGAACTAACTTTATCGCTGGGGCATACCGGCTTTTCGCCCACCAGTGTCAGATGAACGCCAATACCCAGGCCGGGAACGGCAAGAGCCCGGCTGACCGCATCCTCAAAATAACCGGCGGCGGACATAATGGTCGTACTTGTAATACCGCCTTGTTGAAAGCCTTTCATAATACCGGAATTAATTGACGGATGCAAACCGAAATCATCAGCATTGATGATGAGTCGTTTCATTAGGTGCTCCTTGCATAGCGGCCTTTACGATGCGAACGTTTGACCAGCCCGGCCTCATACCGCTCAATCGTTTCAATCTCGGCGTCAGACAGCCGGTAAATACGGTAAACCAACTGGTTGAGATACTCGTCAAACGATCTCATACCGGCTGCGTTAACTGCTGCTTTTTTTACACATTCAGTCATTGTGGCCACTAATTCGGGAGCCTGACTGTCAATCTCACTGTTAAACGCAATCGGCAGCAGTTCCAAGGTTTCGATATCGGTCTGGGCCATTGGACGTCCATACTCCATACTTGTGACATGGTAGTAAAACGCCATCAACCGTGAGTTTAAAATAAGCAGCAGATAATCAAGCGTAACCACGGATGCCGTTAAAACAAAACTGTGAATATTATTCAAATGATAAAAGCCGTTGTCGTCAATACCCGCAATAATAGTATCGCCAGTCTGACGAATCAATATTTTGCGCTGCTCGACGATATTTTGCCGCCAGCCGCCGGTATAGAGCAGCCCGGGGTTTATATTCAGCCAGTGGCCGTTATAGTCCAGCCGGTACCGGTGAACCTGGCTGCCCGACACCAAGCCCTGCCGCCAGTCGTCGCCGCCTGATGCCAGTGCAACAATATCGCACTGTCTCGTCAAGGATCTGATTCCGGTATGCCCTGACGCATAAGTTTTTAAAGCAGCGCTGCCAGCATCAATTTTCTCCACAATTGCTCTGATGTTTAGGTCAAAATAAATTCTAAACCGCAAGAATGGCTGCGTATGAAAATAGCTTTGCTCATACTGGCAAACCGGACGGGCGGCGGGAAGCTGTTCAATGGCTTCAACCTGATAGATTTTCATCATATTGGCCGGAGTCTCAGTAGCTTTATTATTTTTTTGTAAAACGCAAATTACCGAATAGCCGGTAGAGGCATTGCTAAACACATTGCAATTCAGGTGGGCAACCAGCTTTATGGCTGTATTATCCATGATGTAGCGCCTGATTTTAGAGTAATAGCGTCCCAGTAAAAAGCTGTCGGGAATAATATAGCCCAGCTGTCCATTGGCTTTGAGCAGCTCAATGCCCCGCTGAATAAATAACACATAATAGCTCAGTTTGTATTCGGCGGAATCGGCATAGGCCTGACGCAAATATTCACGGTACTGCGGCTCCAGCTTGCCTGTGCCCCGCAATCCAAACGACAGATAGGGAGGATTGCCAATAACATAGTCATATTGATTTGACCATAACTGCCTGTTTTTGGCGGTAAGACCGCTGCCGCCCGGCCGCATTAAACTGTCATAAACGACAATATTGCCGCTCCGCCGGCTGGCGGGGTGTTTTAAACTCAGCGCTATTGCAGTAATGGCGGCGGCAGTTTGATCAATATCAGCGCCCCATAAATTGTGCGTCATGATATGGGCATGAATCCCGGACTCCGACAAATCAAGCTGCGGATACATTTTGGCCAGGCTGTCCCGGCATTGCATGAATTTTTGATAAAGTATATCATAAGCCTGCAATAAGAAGTAGCCGCAGCCGCAGGCCGGATCGAGCACCTTTACCGCCGGATCGGCTACAATATCGCACTGGGCCACAGTGTTGGCTACAATAAAAGTGATTGCCGCGTCCGGTGTATAATAATTTCCCTGAAGACGCCGGCTGAGCACCATTTTTTCGTATATCCGGCCAAGGAGAACCGCATCCCGGGGCAGGCTGTGCACCCAATACCCCAGAAGCTTTTCAATATTGCCGGCAACTGCTACCGGCTCCAACGCCTGGGGATCAACAGTAAGAATAGTTTCCAGCGGTTCACTGCTGCAGGCTGCTGTTAAAATTGGTACAGCCTTGGTTTCCCCGCGCAGTATCAGGGCAACTGCTTTAAGAATAACCTGCGCCGGCTCGGCCTGCCCCTGTTCCTCCAGCCAGGCGGTAATTGTTTTGCAATCCTTGGTGATAAACTTCTTCCAGTTGAAGTAAGTCAATATTTTCACCTTTCCACAAATTCTGTATGACTGGCATAGGCGCTGTGATTATGGATGGATTCGTAATTTTCACATTCAATTTCAAACCAGGTGATATGTTCTAATTTACGCAGCGCCAATACCAGGTCCCGTAAAATATCCTCGACGAACTTGGGGTTTTCATAGGCCAGCTCGGTAACATATTTTTCGTCCTCGCGTTTTAACAGGGGGAATACCGGACAACTGCCCTGAGCCTCCATCAGCGCCGCCAGATCCTCAATCCAAATGAAGCCGGCGGCCTGCTTCAGCCTGACCCGCATCAGACCGCGCTGATTATGTGCCCCATACTGCGCGATTTCTTTACTGCACGGGCATAAGGAAGTGAATGGCACATTGACGCCCATCACAAAATCCAACGGCTGCCCCTGCAGTAATTTGGCTGAAAAGGAACAATCCAAATCCAGCATGCTTTTTAAACCGCTAACCGGAGCGATTTTTTCAATAAAGTATTTAAAGTCGATCTTAAGATAAGCCGACCGCGCTGACAGGCGGGTCAGGGTATCGCTCAGTATTTGCTCCATTTCCCGGAAAGATACCGGTTTTTGGCTCCACTCACTTAGTATCTCAATAAATCTACTCATGTGGGTGCCTTTATATTCTTTGGGCAAGTCCACAGTAAGTTTAATTCTAGCAAGCACTGATTGCAGGGAACCGTTTTTTGTTTTGATAAAAAACGGCAAATGAACATCGCTAACCCCGACTTTCTGTATTTCTATACCCCGTTCATCAGCTAAATTTTGTACATCCTTCAAATTGGTCCACTCCTGCCTACAGTCTAAAGATCATTGCTTGCTTCATATGGAACAGGATCAGCGAACCCGGCTTCAGCAAAACCTTTTAATCTCAACAGGCAGCTGTCGCAAGTTCCGCAGGCCTTAACTCCGCCCCGGTAGCAGCTATGCGTTAGTTCAAACGGCGCCTTTAATTCGGCGCCTAATAATATAATGTCTTTTTTAGATAATTGAATGAGCGGCGTTTCAATGCTGATCCGCTGCTTATCCTGTACCGCGGCTTTGGTGGAGTAATCAGCCAGCTGCTGAAACAGGCTGATAAATTCGGGCCGGCAATCCGGGTAGCCCGAATAGTCCAAGGCATTAACCCCGATAAAGATTTTTTCAGCCTGCAACGCTTCGGCATAGCCAAGCGCATAACTGAGAAAGATTAAGTTGCGGGCCGGAACATAGGTTGACGGAATATCCCGCCGTGTGATATCACCAAGGGGAACGGCAATATCAGGATCAGTCAATGCACTGCCGCCAAATTCACCCATATTGGTCTCAATTACCAGGTGGCGGCTTACCCCAAAAAAGTTTGCCACTTTACGAGCGTTCTCCAGCTCAATGCAATGGCGTTGCTGATAATGAAAACTTAACGGAAAAACCTCATAACCCCGATGTTTTGCTACAGCCATACATACTGTTGAATCAAGGCCGCCGGAAAGTAATACTACTGCTCTCATATTTATGCTCCTTAACATTTTTCAGACTCTCTGGTTTGAGCCTGTACGGCCGGAATGCTAAACCAGCTGCCAGGCCTGAGCGATGACTTGCTGTTGAAGGCGCTTAAGCGGAATATCATTAGCATGCGCCAAATTCCGGCAGATATCATATTCCGGCGAAATATTGATGACCGTTCCCGCCTGGAAACTGACTTTGACCGGAACCCGGCCCCATTCCGTTTCAATCTCTATGGTTTTACGGTCGGCCACGGTTCGTTCAACATCATAAAACCGCAGCCCGATGGTTGAGGTTTCCGTAAAAATAATATTTGTTATTTCTCCTAATTTCTGTTTGTCGGCCAACACCGACAACTGCGTCGCGGGACGGCTTTTTTTCATGATTACCGGTGTAAGCCAGACATCTGCAGCGCCTGCCAGTAAAAGCTTGTCCATCACATAGTCGTACACCTGGGGATTTAAATCATCGATATTCGCCTCAATTACGGTTTTGCCGCTGCCGGCCTGCTTTTCGGCAGCAATTTCGCCAACCTGAAGGCGCAATACATTGGGAATATCCAGTTCCCAGGCGCCGGCGCCGTAAGCGGTACGCTGATGAATAAAATGCTCAGGCCGGCGGCCGTACCCGCTGCCTAATGCCGCGATAATAGCCGCACCAGTCGGAGTCACCAATTCTTTGGCAATATCGCCGCTGACATAAGGAATGTCCTTCAACAACTCGGCTGTAGCAGGCCCAGGTACGGGCATCAGTCCGTGGTCGCATTGGACAAAGCCGCTGCCAACCTGAAGTTTGGAAGTATAGATTGCTTCAATGCCAAACCAGTTCAGCCCAATCGCCGCTCCTACTATATCGATAATCGCATCGACAGCCCCAACTTCATGAAAATGAATTTGATCGATGCTTATGCCGTGGACCTTGGCTTCGGCTTCAGCCAGTGTAATAAATATTTTTTTACTGTCATCCTTTACCTTGCCGGCCAAGGCCGACTGGTCAATAATTGCGAGTATATCCGGAAGATGGCGGTGATGATGATGATCATGCTTGTGCAGCATTACATCGGCATAAATCGCGCTGATCCCGCGTTTTTGGGTCCGCTCCACCAGCAAATCATAGCCTGTTACCGGCAGTTTATTCAATTCTTCCCGCAGGTACTGTTCAGGCAATCCGGCGTCAAGTAATGCCCCAAGAAACATATTGCCGCTGATGCCGGCGAAACAGTCTAAATATATTGCTTTCATTCATTTCACCTCATGTGATTAATTATACTGGCCAGCCGGCCTGCGCCAAAACCGTTGTCAATATTGACAACCGAAATTCCGGCCGCACAACTGTTCAGCATGCAAAGAAGCGCCGACAGGCCCTGAAAATTGGCGCCATAACCGACACTGGTCGGTACTGCAATAATCGGCTTGGCTACTAACCCGCCAATTACGCTGGCCAAAGCGCCCTCCATGCCGGCGACCACCACCAGCACATTGGCCTGCTCGATGATCTGCTGCTGGGCAAACAGCCGGTGAATGCCGGCAACGCCAACGTCAAACACCCGCTCCACCTTATTGCCCATAAGCTCGGCCGTTAAAGCCGCCTCCTCCGCTACCGGAATATCACTGGTTCCGGCAGTAATCACCAAAATAAAACGTTCTTCATCCACCGGCAGCGTCTCCTGCTGTACATAAATAATCCTGGCCAGTTCGCTGTAACAGGCATTGGGAAGAACTGCCGCTACAGCTTCATACATCTCAGCTGTAGCCCGTGTTGTCAGAACGTTTCCATTACCGCTGACCAGGTGTTCCATAAGGTGGGCTACCTGCCCCGCCGTTTTGCCCTGACCAAAAATCACTTCAGGGAACCCCTGGCGCATAGCGCGATGATGATCTATTTTAGCAAAGCCGATATCTTCATAAGGCAGGAGCTTAAGCTTGTCCAATGCTGTTTCCAGTGATAAATCACCGGCGCGGAACGATTCCAGTACTTGTGATAACATAGCCTTATTCATCATTACACTCCCTGATTGAACTGAGTTATATCATAGAAAATCCTGCCTGGGGCAAACCGCCCGCACAAGCAGGACTGCCGGCAAATAAGCTTTCTAATCGTACAAAAAGACATAAAATCCGGCGGGAAATTATGCCTTTTGGCAGTAGCTGCGGGCTTTTCCATACTATTAATATTGTACGCAAACAGGAAAAATCCTGTTAATTTTGCAACTGTGTTTTCCGGAATTTTTCAAGCAGGTTTTCTACTGTTTCAATAATTTTTAATTGCGTCTCTTCCAGCATCATAATTCCCTGATTTAGCAGCAATATTTGCAGATTGGTCCGGATAGAGGGATCCTTTATCGCTGTCTCCAGATGAACAACGGCAATTTCCAATTGCTCAGCAGTTGCCAGTATTTCATGGTCAACCAATTTTTCCAGCATCACATAATGATGCTGGCTGATTTCGATCGCTTTGCTGAACCCCTCACTTTTGGCATGGCTAAGCATAAATTCATTAAAGTGAATGGTAAATTTTTGAAACTCAGAATTGTTTGCGACATTTAAATCAGTGTACAAAACATAAATAATTTTATAGACCTGATTTATATAGTCATTTTGCGTTTGCATCAGACTGATTACACCGCTCAAGTCAACATCTTTCATCAATCCACCTCCACGCTGTGTCACTATATCTTATTCAGTTTCTTTTCGTTATGTTTACATTAAAAAAAATATTACCTAAAGCCACGTAATGACCACTCCATAAAAAATGGGGCTCAGCACTAGGCCCTTTTCCGGGCCGTCGTTATGCATAACGATCTCCCGCCCCTCGGGATGCTGAAGACTTAATAAAAACAGGGGACAGGTTCCTTGTTTGCTTTTGCAAACGAGGAACCTGTCCCCCTGTTTGAATACGGCTTGAGGTTAGTCCGGTTAGCGGGCCAAAATACCGGCCAGCTCATAGATGGAAAGATCAATGCCATGTTTGGTTTTCACCGCAGCGTCATAAGGCAAAGCAACGATTTGTCCCTGCTGCCAGGCGATCAACTGGTTGACATTGTCCTGAAGAATGTTATCAACCGCCGCAGCTCCCATCCGGCTGGCTATGATGTTATCGGTTGCAGTGGGGTTGCCGCCCCGCTGGATATAGCCCAAAACAGTGACATGCGTCTCAAATTTCGTTTTGGCGCTAATCTCACCGGCAATATCAAAGCCTTTGGCCACACCTTCAGCTACCAGAATAATACTGTAAAGCTTGCCGCGGCTATGACTTTTGATCAGACGCTCACAAACGGTGCCAATATCCAGAGGCTCTTCCGGCAGCAAGATGGCTTCAGCGCCGCAGGCCAGTCCGGCCATCAGGGCAATATGACCCGCGCTGCGTCCCATTACTTCGACTATAGCGACCCGTTCATGCGAAGCCGCCGTATCACGGATTTTATTGACAGCCTCCAGTACGGTATTGAGCGCCGTATCAAAACCGATGGTATACTCCGTACCTGCCATATCATTATCAATTGTTCCCGGAACGACAATGGTGGCAATTCCGGCTTCGGTCAGTTTAGCCGCCCCGGCCATTGAGCCGTCGCCGCCAATAACAACCAAATAATCGATATAGTGCGCTTTAAGCTGCTGCAAGGCGGCGGCGAAACCCTCTTCGGTTTTAAAAGCCTCGCTGCGGGCCGTTTTAAGCACTGTGCCGCCATGCTGAATGATACCGCCGACCGAATGATCTGTCATCAAATGGAAATCGCCCTGAATAACGCCTTCGTAGCCGCGTTGTACGCCAAACACTTCAAATCCATGGTGGATTCCTTTTCTGACAACTGCCCTGATCACAGCGTTCATACCAGGTGCGTCGCCGCCACTTGTCAATACGGCAATGCGTTTTACCATCTAGTCGCCCCCCATTAAGTTAATTCAGTTAATGCCCGGCTGACAACTTCGTCCGGCACATTATTGCGGATAACCACTTTGCCAATGTCGGTCAGGAGAACCCAGTGCACTTTCCCGCCAACCGTCTTTTTGTCCCTGGTCAGCAAGCTTAGGATATCGGCTGGGGCACAGTCGTCCGCCGTCAATGGCAATCGGTATTTGCTGATGGCGCTTTTGACCACCGCCACCAAAGCCGGTGTACACAAGCCTAAATAACAACTAATCAAGGCTGCCCCGTGCATGCCAATGGCTACGGCTTCGCCATGGTTGTAGCGGCCATAGCCGGCAGTGGCCTCAATGGCATGAGCAATGGTATGACCAAAATTTAAAATCATTCGCAAGCCGGCTTCGCGCTCGTCCTGTTCCACCACCCCGGCTTTAATTTCACAGGAACGTTTAATGATATGGGTAAGCGCCCCTGCATCCCGGCCGGTAATTTGACGATGATTGATTTGTAAATATGTAAACAAAGCGGCATCGGCAATCAGTCCGTGCTTGATTACTTCAGCCAGGCCGGTGGCCAGTTCGCGCTCCGGCAGGGTGCTGACCGTTTGAATATCAATAATGACGGCCCGGGGCTGGTAAAATGCGCCAATCAGATTTTTACCCAATGGATGGTTAACCGCCACTTTGCCGCCCACACTGGAGTCCACCTGAGCAAGCAGGCTGGTCGGAAGTTGAATCAAGGGTATGCCCCGCAGATAAGTGGCGGCAATAAAGCCGGTTAAATCACCAACAACGCCGCCGCCCAACGCCGCAATGGGCGACCTGCGGTCAAGCCCCATGGTAATTGCCCTGGTAAAAACCAATTGGGCAATCTCCAGTGATTTTGTTCCTTCTCCCGGCGGCACCAGCAAAAGTTCAGCAGTAAATCCGGCTGCTGACAATTGCTCAAGCACTGGGTCACCGTAAATTTTACCAACCTGCTCGTCACTGACCACCAGAATTTTTCCGGCCAGGTTCAGCTCCTTTAGTACCGGCCCAATTTGCGACAGGCTGTTGGGGCCAATCATGATAGGGTAGCTTTTTTGCCCCAGCTCAACGTTAACAACGTCCACGCAAATATCCTCCTTGCCGTAAAAAAGCAATAATATGGTCACAGACCTGCTGCGGCGTGCTGTCACTGGTATCAATGGATAAATCAGCCTTATTGTAAAGGTCAGCCCGTTCCTTTAACAGTTTGCTGACAACCGCTTCCTTGTCCGGCCGGTTCAACAGCGGACGGCAATTGCGTCTGGAGGTGCGTTCCAGAATGACCTCCAGCGACGCGGTCAACGCAATGATCACACCATTGGTCTTTAAGCGGATCAGGTTTTCCGGCCGCAGCACAACACCCCCGCCGGTTGCTATTACCACATCGGTATAACGGGATATCCTGGCGATTGTCTCTGATTCCTTTTGGCGAAAATGCTGTTCCCCATGGATGCTGAACATTTCGGCAACTGTAATATTATTATCAAATTCAATTTTTTGATCGGTATCAATAAACGTCCGGCCGAGTCGGTGGGCAAGCAGGCGTCCTGTGCTTGTTTTCCCAGTACCCATAAAGCCGATTAGTACGATGTTTTTCATTTTCGTTCACCTGCTGATTCTTTTCCGGTAATGATCAATCGCAGCCAGAACGTCGCCAAAACTATCGCCGCCAAATTTTTCGAGTACCGCTTCGGCCACAACAATCGCTGTCATGGCTTCCCCCACAACGGCAGCCGCCGATACGGCGCATACGTCGCTGCGTTCGGTGTTGGCCACAACCTGCTCGCGGCTTGAAATATCAACCGAGGCCAGCGGAGTCATTAGTGTGGGTATCGGTTTCATCACCGCCCGCGCCACAATGGTTTCCCCATTGCTCATTCCGCCTTCAATTCCACCGGCATGATTGGTCTTCCGGTAATAACCGGCTGACTGGTCGTAAAAAATCTCATCATGCGCCTGAGCGCCGGGCAACCCGGCAAAAGTAAAGCCCGCGCCTATTTCGATCCCTTTAATGGCTTGAATTGACATCAGGGCGGCAGCCAGACGCGTATCAAGCCGCCGGTCCCACTGCACATGACTGCCCAGACCAGGCATGACATTCAATACCGCCACTTCAAATATACCGCCCAAGGTATCGCCGCGCTGCTTTGCGGCGTCAATGGCCCGCTTCATTTTCTCTTCAACTGCAGGCTCAACACAGTTCAAGTCAGATCCGGTCCATTCATTGGCGATAAAGCGATAATCAATATCCTGGCGGTCGACTGCTGCTCCCCCGATATTGGTGACATGAGACACGATGTTCATGCCTAAACCGTGCAGAAATTGTTTGGCGACACCGCCAACAGCAACCCTGGCCGCAGTCTCCCGGGCGCTGGCCCGCTCCAGAATATCCCGGATATCTTGCCGGTCATATTTTTGCACGCCGGTCAAATCGGCATGTCCCGGCCGGGCGGCAGTAACCGGGCTTCCCTGGGGCTGGCCGCTGACCGCCATACGCTCCTGCCAATTGGCCCAGTCTTTGTTATGAATCGTTAGGGTAATTGGACTGCCCAGGGTTTGGCCAAACCTGACACCAGCGGTAATTTCAACTTTATCCTGTTCAATTTTCATACGGCCGCCTCGGCCATAGCCTTGCTGACGACGGGCCAATTCTCGGTTGATTGCGTCGATATCTAGCTGCAGCCCGGCCGGAAATCCTTCAAGAATTGCCGTAAGACACGGTCCGTGAGACTCACCGGCAGTTATAAATCTTATCACATCATCACCTCATACGTATTGCCAAAACTGCCGATAATTACCTAACCCTCTCTGGAGTAGTCGCGGTATTAACTTTAGCCTGTTCGGCAATTTCCGGCGGCTGTGGTTCGTCATAATAATATATATTGATTCGAAGATCGCTGGTTAATTGATCTGTTTGCGCCTGCACCGTCATGTTAACAACGGAATTAAACCGTTCTAATCCTTCCAGCTTCTTCAAAAAATCCAAAGTTGGGAAATAGGTTCCCTGTACAGTTAATTCCAGCGGTATTTCCCGGTAGCCGGTCTTTTTTACAGGCTGCAGCGGCTTAATCTGCTGCAATTCCAGGCCACTGGCCCTGGCGGCCTGTTCAACCGTTACAATAAATTCGCTGATCTTCGGCTGATCGGGCAGCAACAGATTGACAGTCGCCAGTTTGGCGTTTAATTCTTGTTCATATTGACTAATGTCCGGATGGGCTCCGGCAAAAGCCTCAATTACCCCGACCCGCCGTTGTTCCGACTGCAGTACAGCCGTTAATTGACTGATCTTCGTCTGCTGGGGGATAAGTATAGAATAATAAAATACTACAAAAAGGGCTAAAATCCCTGCAATCCCCAGTAATATTTTATGGTGGACGAATAGTTTTTTCAGGCGAAAAATCACAATTCCATCCCCTTAATGCCGACCAGTACCTCAAATCTGGCAGCAGCGGTTGTTTGCGCTGCCGTTTCCTTTACCTTTTCGATGCTAAGCAAGGTGGCATTTGTCAACAGCTCATCCTGCTCCAGCCTGGCGATGAAAGCGGCCAAAGCAGGATAACCGCCAGCCATTCCCTTGAGCTTGAGCGCATTGTTTTGCACCAGACTAACTTCAGTCAGCCAAACGTCAGCGGTAGTCAAAAGGCCAATATGGGTCATGATGGTTTGCCATGAATTGCGTTCTGTCGTGAGTTTGAGCAGTACATGATTTTTCTCGGTAATTTGCTGCTGCTTGACACCGGCGGCCGCCATTCGCTCCTGCGCCGGCCTGAGTAATTCATACTGAATATCCACAGTATGCAGTTCATTTTCTAACTGATGGATGGTAAAAATACCGTACCCCCAAATACTCAATGCAATACCGGCGCAGACTGGAGCGATGATGAAAAGAATTCGGCTGAGCGGCGCGCCAGGCGGCCGTTCAGCCGGTGGCAGCAGGTTGATTCTGATCATCCGGCTCCTCCGCGTAAAGCCAGCCCGACAGCAACCCCCAGGCGTGGGGCGATAGCCTGAAGATACCCGGCATCGACAGCAGGACTATGCTCTATTGCGGCTGCGGCATTGTGTAAAATAACCGGAATGTCAAAAAACAGCTTAAGCCGGTCAACCAAATGAGTCAGACTGGCGCCGCCACCGCTAACAATGATTTTTTCTATCGCTGCTTCTTTATGCTGACTTTGGTATACTTCAATCGTACGCCGAATTTCGCGGGCCAGTTCAGCTACCAGCAGCAGCATTTGTTCCTGCGCTTGCGAATAATTTCCGGCTTGACTGACCGGCGGCAGCAAGTCCTGCCGAGCTTGCTTCAGCTGTTCGGCTTTTTCAGCATCAAGCCCCAGCTCCTTCATTAACAGCTCGGTAAACTGCCGCCCGGCTAGCGGGATGTTCCTGGTTATCTGCGGGATGCCTTGTTGATACATAATCAGTTGCGTTAAATACTGGCCGATATCAAGCAACAGGGAATTTTCGGCGTTACTCAATGAACGGTATAATGCAAAAGCCTCACCGTCTATTGCGATTGGCTGCAAGCCACAGTCCTTCAGTACGGTTACAAGTGTATCGATAGAATCCTTAATCGCTGCTGCCAGCAGCACCCTCAGCCCAATCCCGCTCCCGGCGGCGCCCAGTACGGCAAAATCATAGTAGCAATTGACCGGCGCATAAGGAATGTACTTTTCCAGTTCCCACTTAATGGCTTCTCTAAGCTCGCCTGCCGTCATCGGGGGTACAGTAATTTGACGGATAAAAATTGACCGGCCGCCAATCGCAGCGACCACCCGGCAACTGTTGAAACCGTTTATTGCAATTTGCCGCCGCAGTATTGCCGCCAGCTCCGGCTTAAGCAGGCGGCTGTCATCAAAAATGACTGCATCAAAATCAGCAATAGCAATTTTGGTTACAACCGCGCGTTCGTCTTTCTGCTTAATTTCAACAATTTTTATTGATCCTGTCCCAATATCAATTCCCAGCACACTGTCCGCTTTAGCCAGAATTTTATTTTTTATTGTCTGCCAGTGAATTTTATTCAGCGCCATGTCTAGGCCGGGCTTGAACGATTGTAATGGCTTTGACCAAAGCTGAAATGACATCGACGGCAAACTGCTGCTCTAAAGCCTGAATCCGGGTGTAGGTCTCACCCTCCGCGGTTACAATGTAGCGCGGCGACAGATAATTAAGCGCCAAGGCCGCAATATCAAGCCGGCAGCGGCTGCAACCGCAAACGCTTTCCTGCTTGGCAATCATCCCATCCAACTGCTGCAAAACCAGTTCTTCCATAAAATTCTTTAATTGCATATCATGATAACCTCCTGCATTAATTGTGATTCTTCCAGGTATTTACCACTATTTCCGTGCGACTGCCGCCGTTTGCCGGCGCAACAACAGCAACGGTAACCACCAGCTGCCGTTTGGCGGTAGCTACCCTGCCAACGGCGATAATGGTCCTGTGGTTGGCCGTACCGGTAACAGCCACTTGATAATCACCGGCAGTACTGGTGCTCCGGCCCGATTTGAACGTATTGGCCGGCGTAACTTTGGCAGTGCCGGTAGCAGCCAAGAACAAGGGATCGGTTCTCAGCCTGGCAATGGCATGCTGCACTCCCGCTTCAGCCAGATACTGAGCGGCTATACCATTTTGGTGACTTGCTGCAATATCATATTCAGCCAGACTCAGCCTAAAGCAGGCGATACCGATCACGCCAAGCAAGGCCAAAACAATGAGGGTGAGCAGGGCGGCTGAACCGCTTTGCGCTCTCCTGCTGCCAGTAGTCATCACATACTCCTTTTTCCGAAAGCCGTTACGGCGGCACCAACCGTCCGGTTACTGCTGTTTGCAGCGTAAACTGCCGGCCTGTATCGCTGTCACGGGCAGTCACCACGATTTCCACCGTACGGGGCTGGCCGTTCCTGCCGGCCGCCAGAACGGTAAAACGGCAGTCGCTGATCGTCAGACTGGCGTTTGAATTGCCGCCCGTCATCGGCTGCGCCCCGCTGCCGTCATTTTTGTTCCGGCGCAATACGTGCGGCCTGGCCCCGGTATCATAAGTATACGTTATCCGCTGATCCTTCTTGCCATATTTATTTGTGATAACGGTCAGCCGGTTGTGATCAAGAATAATCCCCCGGGCAAACTGGGTATCACGGACAATGCTGTCAACACTGAACCGTACGGTTTGCTGCAGCGTGGTCTGGCTGTTGATCATGCGCCAGCCCGTCAACGATGTTGCCAGTAACTGGGCCACGCCAGTCATGAGCAACACTGTCAAAACCAGCCAGATCATCAGCTCAGCTAATGTGGCGCCCTGCTGATTGCCTGACCGCCGTTTGATCACCGACCAAAAACCCATACCGATCCTCCTAGTACCTTATCCGCCATGCTGACGGTCTATTTTCCGCAAGCCTTCGTTGTCGTCAGTCAGCATACTCCGATACGCCTCCAGCCTCCGCCTTGTCTTGCGAAAATAGCCTCGCCCTGAATCTACCGTTGTAAGGCTGACAAGGTACTAGGATGAAAGTCATACAGCATGATTAGCTCCAGAGAACGGCCGGCCTGACGGTGCCAGCTTACCGTTACGGTCACTTTGGTCAGCTGACTGTGCTCAGCCGAATCCTCAGCCACAGTTTCAATTAAAAATTGGCGGTTGTTTATAATAACCGGGCGGGCGGCGCTGACAAGCCGGCAATCGCCCTCTGCGCTTTTTAACTCTTCCAACTGCTGCTGCGCCAGATTGACTGCCGTCGTATGGTCGGCCGCCGCCGCCGTAAGCCTGACCGACTGCAGAATGAGACCGGCGATTGCCGCTAAAGCCATCATCATAACGACGGCTGTTAAAACTTCCAGCATTAAGAACCCCTGTTGGCAGCGTACTGACATATCGACGCTCCTTTACACATTCAGTCGATACGAATTCGGCCGGCCGCATCGACAATGACCTTTTTTATCTGCTTGTGATGCAAGAGTGAAATTTCCAGCCCGTACAAACTGTTGAGATAACCGTTGATGCCAAAGGAAATGATCGGATGGGAACCATAAACCTGCACGGTAGCCGGGAATAAGTGTTTTTTTACGGTAACGCCTCCGACCGTAATAAAATAACCGTAAGGCGCAGTTGGATAAAATTTAAGTGACGGATGAGGGTCAACAGGCAAACCTAGTTCGGCAGAACCGGCAATTGAATTGATGGAGGTTTGTTGCATCCACCGCATATCCGCCGCCAGCTGCCGTGCTGCCGCATCAAGGTCGCGCTGCCCGGCAGTGCTATAGTACCAAGGCAACGCCGCTGAAGCCAGCAAGACTAAAACTGCAATTACCAGCAACAGTTCAAGCAGCATGCCGCCTGTTTGTTTCACATCATCCATTTTAAATAACCTTCGATCAGCTCAGCGCCATAAAGAAAACTCAACCAAGCCCCGGCGGCAATAAACGGGCCAAACGGAATATAATCCCGCCGTTTTTTGATTTTAAAGGCCAGCAGTAAGCCGCCTCCCAGACCGCCAATGATAAAAGCGATCAACAAAGCCACCAGAGTATATTGCCAGCCCAGCCACAATCCCAACGTCGCCGCAAACTTGATATCGCCGCCTCCTATGCCGCCCCGGCTGGCAATTGCAATAAGCAGCAGCAGCCCGCCGCCGGCCAGCCCTCCCAGCAGCATGTCCACGCTACTGCCGGGCAGGTGACTGGCGGGCAGGCTAATCAAGATACCCGCTCCAGCCAGGCACACCAGTACTTTGTCCAAAATGAGCCGATGATCATAGTCAATCAGTGTGATTACAATAAAAAACGAAGTAAGAATAAGTGCTTTTACTAATTCGCAGCCTACGCCCAATTCGCGAAAACATAGGCTAAACAAGCATGCTGTCACCAGCTCCACTGCCGGGTAACGGACGGAAACTGCAGTTTTACAATACCGGCAGCGGCCGCGCAGCATCAGCCAGCTGACGACAGGGACTAATTCATAAAACTTTAACCGCCGGTTGCAATGGAGACAGTGCGATGGCGGCTGAACAAGGGAAATATTTTGCGGCAGACGGTAGCTGCAGACATTAAGGAAACTGCCGGTCAGCAGACCGAAAGCAAACATCAACCAGGACAATACTGAACACCTCACAAATACGCCTCAGCTTATCCGGCGGTTTCACCGGCAAGCTAAATATCTTCGGCGGTCATTGTACCGCACACTGCCCTGCCGGCTGCGTTGACGCCATAGGTTGCCGGAATTTCCGTAGAGACAGTATGATTTCTGCCGCGAAACCGGCCGGACGGCGGTGCTGGAACTGTTTGCAAATGTTCTCTTACTGCGCCGGCAAACGTACCGCCAGCCTCCGGAGCAACAGCCAGATTCTCTACCTCTCCCGCCGTATAACCACTGGCGGCAGCAACAGCGATTGCCGTATCAATTGCTCTTAAATCAGCGGCAATTTTAGCGCCGTTGGCGGCTTCGGCACTGCTTGAAAACCGGGGTATCGCAATGGCGGCCAGAATACCCAGAAGCGCAATAACAACCATTAATTCAATTAAGGTAAAGCCCTGCTGCTGACTTATTTGACGCTTGAATCTGAACACATGATTCCCTCCCTGCAATGGTTTCAGCCTAAGCTATATCCGGTCAACACCGGCAACGATATCAAACAGCGGCAATGCCACCGCCAATACAATGGCTCCAATAATAACACCCAGTACGCCAATCATGGCTGGTTCCAGCAAACTATTTAAGCGGCTAACCATATGATCGACTTCACTTTCGTAAAAGTCGGCAATTTTATCCAGCATATTGTCCAGTTCGCCCGTTTCCTCGCCCACAGCCACCATCTGAACGACCAACGGGGTAAAGATATTGTCTTCTCCCAGCGACGTTGCCAGGCCCCGCCCCTGGCGGAGGCTGATCTGAGCATGGTGCAGCAAATCCCTGACGACCATATTGCCGGTTGTTTTCTTAACCGCTTCCAGGGCATTGATGATTGGTACCCCGCCGCGCAGCAGTGTCCCGAAAGTCCGGCTGAATCGGGCAATAGCGACTTTTTTCGTCAAAAGTCCGAATACCGGCAGTTGCAGCAACAGCGCGTCCAACAGCCGCCGGTAACGCGGCTGCTGATATGCATAGACCAGCCCTAATGCCGCTAAAGCCGGCAGCGTCAGCAGAATAGGCCAATGATCCAGCACGAACCCGCCGGCTGCCAGCAGCATTCTGGTCGGCATTGGCAGTTCGACCTTCATTTGATGAAACAGCTGGCTAAAGACAGGCAATACAAAAGACAGAATAAAAGCAACGGCCATTGCGGCCATCCCCAGCACAATATAGGGATAGGTCAAGGCTGACTTTACCTTTTCATTCATTTTATGTTCTTTTTCATAGTGACCGGCCAGACGCCTGAGCACTTCGCCCAATACTCCGCCGGTCTCGCCGGCTTCCACCATATTGACCATTAATGGAGGAAAAACACTGGGATGACCGGCCAGCGCCGAAGACAAAGCCGAGCCTTCCTGAACTTTTTGCCGGCTGTTATGCAGAGCGGCTTTGAGTCTGGGATGACCTGCCTGCACAATCAGCGTATTCAGTGTGGGAATTAAAGATATTCCGGCATTCAGCAGGGCTGAAAGCTGCCAGCACAATGCCGCCAGGTCTTTGCCGGCCACCGGTCGCAGGCTGTTTAAAAAGACGGATAGGAAATTTACTTGCCGCCGCTCTTTAATCTCAGTAATAAAAAAGCCCTTGTCCCTGATAAAAGCCGCCACTGCGGTTTCATTGTCAGCTGCAATGGTTCCGGAAAAAGGCTGCCCGGTCCGGTCTTTGGCTTTATAGGTAAATGTTCTGGACATCTCCCACCCCCTGCTTTCTGTCCGGCCGCGATATATTGCTGTCCAGCCGGGAAAGCCTATTTTAATCTAGTGCCGTGCGTATCGGCGGGCGCACATTATAACTGTCCGGTAAAGCTATATCGAAGGCAACCAAGCCGGAGCCGGGGAAAAGTTACCGGAGCGGCTGGTCAACATTAAAAGGCCTTTGCCAAATCGTAGAGTAAGCCACGCGCATTACCTCTTCAAGCGTGGTCAGACCGGCCGAAACCTTGCTGATTGCGTCCTGCTTAATTGACGCCATGCCGCCGGCGCAGGCCGCTGCGGCCAGTTCATCACCGGAAGCATGTTGATTGATTAAGCTGCGGACAGCCGGTGTCACCGGCATCACTTCGTGTATTGCCATACGGCCCCGGTAACCGCTGCCGCCGCAAGCGGCGCAGCCGGCCCCTCTGAACAGGGCCGCCGGACCGGGGGACGCTTCGGCCATAAACAGCTGTTCCGGCGAACCGGGCAGCGGCGTATAACGCTGTTTGCAGTCGGGGCAAATAACCCGGACCAGGCGCTGCGCCACAACGCCCAGCACTGATGAAGCTGCCAGATAAGGTTCTATCCCCATATCCACTAAACGGGAGATGGCCCCGGCGGCATCATTGGTATGCAGGGTGCTTAAAACCAAATGGCCGGTTAAAGCCGCTCTGACGGCAATAGCGGCGGTTTGATTATCCCTGATTTCCCCGACCATGATAATATCGGGATCCTGCCGTAAAATGGAGCGCAGACCGCTGGCGAAAGTCAGCCCGGCTTTGGCATTTACCTGGACCTGATTAATCCCGGCCAGCCGGTATTCCACCGGATCTTCTACGGTAATAATATTTTTGTCGGTTGTGTTCAGAACGGTCAGCGTTGAATAAAGGGTGGTTGTTTTTCCCGAACCGGTCGGCCCGGTAATTAGAATTAGACCGTGGGATTGGCTGAATAAATTGCTGAAAGCGTCAATATTCGCTGCACTAAACCCAAGTTTGTCAATATCCAGAATAACTGCTGTTTTATCTAATATCCGCAGGACAACCTTTTCACCAAATATTGTCGGCAGGGTGGAAACCCGTAAATCAATTTCCCGGCCGGCTTCCTGGAATTTAATGCGACCGTCCTGCGGCAGCCGTTTTTCAGCAATATCCATGTCACTGATCAGTTTGAGCCGGGATACAATCGGCGGCTGGGTATGGGCCGGTAAAAGCGCCGTTTCGCGCAATACCCCGTCAATCCGGTAGCGAATGCGCAAAACCTGGTATTGCGGCTCAATATGAATATCACTGGCCCGTTCCTTGACGGCCTGACTGATTAAAGCGTTGATCACATGAACTACCGGGGCATCGCTGACTGCTTCAAGTTCAGTCATATCGGAACCACCCCGGCCATTGATTTTACCGGCAGCCTTTTCCACCGGTTCCTGTACACCGTAAATTTCATTAACAGCGGCAACGATTTCGCGTTCCAAAGCAATCACCGGCTCAATATCACAACCGGAAATCATCCGGACATCGTCAAGCGCATAAAAATTCGTCGGGTCAGTCATGGCCAATATCAGCTTTTTACCGGTCTTTCCAACCGCAATTACCTGATAACGTTCCGCCAGCGCCTGAGGAATAATGGCCGCGATCTCGCGACAGACGGCTAAGTCAGCCAGACGGACATGAGACACGCCCAATTGAAACGCCAAAGCTTCGACAATATCCTGTTCGGTAGCATAGTCTAATTTGATTAACACTTTACCCAGCGGTTCATTCAGTTTTCTCTGCACGGCCAGCGCTGTTTCCAACTGCTTCGCCGTCAACAAGCCGCCTTCGACCAGCAAGTCCCCTAACCGTTTCCTGGTTTTCAGCAAAAATTCACCACCCCGAAAAAACAAAAAAGCAACCGTCGCTAAACACGCTAGATGTCTATTGGCCGGTTGCACTACTTGCTCAGATCAGGCATAAAGTGCCCATTTTATCCTGAAAATCATCGCTTCCAGATATAATTTTATTATAGCATTCGCGCTTAATCAAAAACTTCCTGCTAAATTTAACCAGTTAATTGTTAAAAATTACAAAGTTTTACATTTCGTTCAAGCCGAGAGCGGCGTACATCGTTGCTGTCGGCGCCGGAATCCCGGACCAGAGAGTAAACGCCGCCGCGCCTTGTTCGACCAGCATTCCGGCGCCATTAAGCGTCATATGGCCCAGCCGCCCGGCTTGCTGTAAAAAACTGGTTTCAAGCGGTGTGTAGATCAAATCGTAGACCACAATATTGGCGGGTAAAATTGCCCAGTTCAACGGCGGTTCTTGCTCAATGTTCGGCGACATGCCCAGCGGCGTTGAGTTAATCAACACATCACAGGTGCTAAGTTTTGCATTGAATTCAGTTGAAGGCCATTGGTGGACGGCAATTTTGCTGTTGTCTGAAAACGCTTCAACAATGGCCTGGGCTTTGCTTATATTGCGAACACCAATGCTGATTTCACCAATTCCCTGTTGCATCAAGCCCCAAATGACGGCCCTGGCAGCTCCGCCTGCGCCTAAAATCACTGCTTTTTTACTGTGTAGAGCAACGCCTTTTTTCAACAGCGGCTGCACGAAACCGGCGGCATCGGTATTATAACCACGGCTTTTATTGTCCTGTATGACAATGGTATTAACAGCTCCGACCATTTTAGCGCTGGTATCAAGTTCGTCCAATAATGGCATAATGCTGATTTTATGAGGAATAGTGACATTTGCGCCGCGGTAGCCTAAAGCTTTAAGCCCTGCCACGGCTTGGGGCAGCGCAGCCGGCCTCACCGGCAGTGGAACATAAACACAATCCAGGCCGGCAGCCGCAAAAGCACTGTTTTGCATCACTGGTGACAGCGAGTGTCCTACCGGCCATCCCAGGATCCCAATACAAGTAGTTTTTCCGGTGATCATTTCATCATCAATCCTTTCGAGTGCAGCAGTCAGCCATCATTTTAATAATCCACGGGCTTTCAGCAGCCGTATCGTTAATTTTTCAATCTTCCGGGTAATTTTAGTGCCGATAAACTCATTGGCGCTCAGCGGAGCCACCCATACCGTAAATAAATCCAGGCGGTTGCCGCCAAGCACATCGGTAAATAACTGGTCGCCCACCACTGCAATTTCGGACGGCTTTAACTGCAAAACCGCAATTGCCTGACGAAAACCGGCTTTGGATGGTTTACAGGCGCGCGGCACGTATGGAACCCCCAGCATATCGGCAATATGTTTAACCCTCTGGGTCATATTATTAGACAACAGACAAATCCGATAGCGCTGCTGCAGCAGCTCCTTTATCCAATCAACGATTTCCGGCTGCATCCTGGGACTGTCCCAGGCAATGATCGTATTATCCAGGTCCAGAATAATGCCCTGAATCCCATTTTGCCGCAAAATGTTTAAATTAATTTCCTGCAGCGATTGAGCAATATAATCAGGCCGTAGTAAATTCATGAAGCAGTTCCTCCAATCTGTCCGCAGCCCGCAGTTAACAGCAAAATAATATATAGATTTAATTATCCCATTTTTGCCTGTTTTAAGCAAGGCGTCGACTGATTGAGCGCCAACCGTTTAAGCTAAAAGTTATTTTAACTGAGAAAATAAAAAGCCCTCGATTTCATCGAGAGCAAGGAGTTGTTCAGCTTATTTAATTCCTGTTTTATTTCGTTTAAACGTTATTTTCCTCTTAGCAATCTCCTCTAACGCAATGCTAACTGGCTTCGACGACTTACGGTCCACCAGCATTTCACTACCCTGAATGATTTCTCTGGCTCGTTTAGCTGCTAAAACAGCAAGGGTATATTTGCTATCAGCCTTATCTAACAAGTCCTCTAATGCCGGATAATTCATTGCCACTACCTCTTTTCAATTCCCTCTGTGTTAACAATTGCCTTCTGGATAATCCGATGCTTTATGTTAACAACTACTATTATACCATACTTTTCGCTTAATAGCTTGCTTTGCTGGAAATTATTTACTCATAATGGGCGAAAACTACTGCTGATAGTCCGCCAAGTCTAAAGCTATAGGCTGAATTGCGCGAGATTTTTCGTCCTGCAAGACGAAGGAGGCGCGTATATCGGACATATGTAAGGCGACGATAAAGAAAACACGGTTTGTACCGAGCGCAGCGAAGGCCGAAACCGTTGTTGCTACGGCCAACGAAGCTGGACGGGAAACATCGCGTCATAACACTGTCGATGGGGGCTGATAAGGCTATGGTTGCCGCATGATCTTTTTTGTACCCTTATTATACCCAAAATCGTTCTTAAATCTGCAACACAAAAAACCGTCCTCATTAGACGGTTAAGTCGGATTGTTTTTAGCGCCAAAATTACCGGCCTTTAAAGATGATTTGCAATTTAGCATGTATAACATAAACTCCAAAAGGGAAAACTATCCATGTGTACACTAAGTCATAAGCCAGAGTGACCGCAGGCAGCGGAGCTCTGGCTTTTCTTTTACCGGTCAGCGACAAAGCGTCCCGGTGGAGATGAACCTTTGGATTTGCATCATATTTATTTATAACGTGCTACATAGTCCTGCAGTATCTGGGCATTCCGCTGAAGGCCTTCTAATACTGAAGATATTTCTTCTGTAGTTGCCGCCTGCTCTTGCGCAATCGCTCCGGTTGCTTCAACAGCTTGATTAAGCTCGGTGGCAGCCTGACTGGTTTCTTTTAACGTGGTCTGAATTCTTTTTGTTGCATCCTGAGATTGATCCGCCAGTTTTCTAACTTCTTCCGCTACAACCGCGAATCCGCGCCCCTGCACTCCGGCCCTTGCCGCTTCAATGGCGGCATTCAAACCCAATAAATTGGTTTGTGATGCTATATTTTTGATAAAATCAATAATTTCGGCGGACTGCTTATTCTTCTGCGCTAATTCTTCCGCCAGACGAATCAGCCGTTGACCCGACTCAGCAAGCTCAGTGGCACTTTGGGCAATCTGATGCACATTTTCAGCCGCCTGATTTGTCGCTATAGCCAATTCTTCGACACTCTTTACTAACGCAAGGCTATGGTTTAAATCAATGCCGGAACTTAAGGTGCCAATGATTTCCCTGTTTACTCCGTAAATCGGCGTAAAAATCGTTTTTATCGTCCGTCCATAAACCTCTGGCGGGATATCGGCAAAAGTAGTCTTGCCGATGCGAAGACATTCTTCAATGGTGTCAATACCCTTGATTGGCTTGCCTTCGCCAAGATCCAGCTCAAATTCTTTCGCCCGATGGTAACCCCGGTATTCTTTTAAATCGGTAAGCCCAACGACCATATCTTCCCGGACAATCTGGTTCATATACGGAAGAACCAGCTTAAAGGCCTCTAAAATAGCCTCATTTGTTAAAGGTTTTTCTTTCGTTTGCACTATGTCCCCCCCTTTTTATTTAAATTCTATAGGTATATTTCGATGGACTTCAACAAATTCCTGTAGTTAAATCGATCTGAGCGAAAAATACGCCCCCGGCACAGCGGCTGTAATTTATGTACAGGCGGCATTCTACAGCCGCCTTAAATTTAGAAGATAAGACTGATAGCCGCTCCGGCCGCTGCAAGCCCGGACAGCCAGACTACCCATTTGGGCACTTGGTATTTATCCGCCGTCTTCTCAACCTTATCGTCTATTTTAGATCCTAAATCTGCAATCGTTTCTTTCACCAGTTCCCTGATTTCCTTCTTTAAGGTTTCGTCTATTCTGGCTTCCAGATCTGCAATGGTTTCTTTGATTAGCTCTTTGATCTCCTCTTTTAGCTTATCGTCTACTTTGAGCCCCAGCCCTGCAACTTCCTCTTTGACCAGTTCCTTAATTTCTTTTTTTAAATTTTCGTCCATATGATCCACCTCCTGGTCTATTCTATTCTGGTGATTAGCTCTGCGCTACATAATCAGTTACCCCCCTGGCGATAGCCCTGGCAAATTCGTCGCGCTTCGCAGTCTCGGCCAACAGCTGTTCATCCTCAGGATTTGATAGAAAAGCCGTTTCCACCAGCACCGCCGGACACTCTGTTTCCCGCAATACATGGAAATTGGCCGTTTTGATCCCCCGGTCAACCGTACCAAGATTATCAATGATTTGCTTTTGAATGCACCGGGCCAGTCTGGCCCCGCTGCTTCCCCATTGATAGCAATAAGTTTCCGTACCTTTGGCTTCGGTGCTGGCGGCTGCATTACAGTGAATTGATACAAAAAGTTCAGCGCCAAAAGCGTTAGAAGCGCTGGTAATTTGCGACAGATTATTTTCCTGCACTTCCAATACGGTATAGCCCACAGCCCTTAGATACCCGGCGACCGATTGCATTAACTCACGCGTAACAACAGCTTCCTGCAGTCCCGTCGTTATTCCAACTGCTCCTGAATCCAGCCCGGGATAGTGGCCTCCGTTGATTGTAACCTTCATCTAATATACCTCCTAATTTTGTCCCGCTTCTATAAGAGCGGCTAAGCCTGATAAGTAGACTAAATTAGTGAAACCCCCAGTTAAACATTACGTCTACTTTATGTTATGTTCCAGTAGTTGATTTTGTTTTAGCAGTTAAATAATACCGGTACTGCACTTGCGTTTTAACAAAATAAACCCTGGAGCCATACCCCTATCGGGATAGCTCCAGGGTTGCCTCAAACGAAGGCTTGTCCATATAGTATCAGCACAACAGTATGCTAAATACTATATTACCGCTCTTGTTTGATTTGTTCCAGATTCTGTTCACGGCGCTCATTTTCTTTTTGCAGGCGCTTTTGCCATTCAGCGTCCGATTCATTCGGTTTCCGCTGGATTGCTTTTTTGTACCGTTCATTTTCTAAATGTTCACGTTCTTTTTGGGCCTGTGTTTTATCTGAATCAGCCTGATTCTCCAGGTTGGACTGATCCTCCTCGTGATTTACTTGGTCACTTTGAAAGTTGACTTGACCGTTTTCCGCCTCCGGCCGACTATCTTCAATATATTGCTGCTGGGTTGCAGGACTGTCTTCTGCCGGCGAAGCTGCTAATGCTGTTCCCCCCAATCCAAACTGCATAATGCCTGCCATTGAGTAAATCGCTACTTTCTTTACTACACTTTTCACAGGAGCACTTCCTTTCGATTAATGTAATAAACTCATGTTGTTATCGTACATGGTAAGTTTTAGAATTTTTTTAGAAATTATTGGATATTTAGACAATTCATTTTTGCCGTTGGGATTATCCAAGGCGCAAAAAAATCCGGCAGCCAAAGCTGCCGGATAAATTCTGATTAGCGATTATATTGGGGTTCGGGCAATCGAACGTTTTTATCATGGTTTGCGGATTGCTGCTTTTTAGGCGGCAGTTTTTTCTGATCCTCTTTTTTGGGAACAGGCTTTTTACTTTTTTCGCCTTGAGGCGGAACTTTTTTATACTCTTTCCGAGGCTTATCATTGCGTTGCTCAATGCGCGGCGGTTCATCTACTTTCGGCGATGCTGCCGCAACGGTTGCTATTAAGCCAACTTGCATTAATCCCAATAGGGAACAGATCATTATTTTTTTCGCTATGCTTCTCATTAGTAAATACTCCTTTATATTTTGTAATAGGAACATATTCATATCATAAGACGATTATTTTAGAATTAGTTTAGATTTAATCTGTCCGAAAGACAGTCCCGGCGTAATGATACCTTCATCCATATTGTCCCCGGAATGCACAAAAACCCGCTTCCTAATAAAACGGGTTTTTGTGCATTTTGAGCTAAGTGCTATTTCATTAAATTTTGACTCTCCAGCCACTTCTGGATAATTTCTGCAATCTGGTCAGAATTCTTATCCATCATAAGCATATGAGAATTTCCTTTAATCCCTATTTTAGGCAGATCAATCCAAGTAACAGGCACTCCGTTTTCTATCAGGGCATCCCGATACCGGGCTACATTGGCGTAATACTTAGGCCAAGTAGGATATTTATCAACATTATCCCCCCATATATAAAGATGAGGTATGTTCTTTAGCAGCGCCAGATTTTCTTTGGCTGGATCAGGCGCGCCGGAAGGTTCAATCAATACCACTGCCTTGACCTTGTCCGGCGCGTTCAATGCGGCTCTTGCGCCAAAAGCACCGCTCTGACTGTGGACAACAATTACGGCAGGTCCGACTTTTTGTACCAGCTGGTCATAAGCCTCTTGTGTGGCCTGGTTGTTTGTAATCCATCTCGGAACTGCCGATTTCATAAACTGGTCAAATGACTCGGCCGGGAAAAGTACGCCAGGATGGGAAATCCGTTTGGACGGATCATCGTCATAGGTCGGCCCGATACGGAAAGACTCCCACGATTCTTTTTTGGTCCTAAAAATAGGTTCTGATTTATATATTTCCGGATATCGCGACCACGAGGAGCGGCCTCGTTCAACTGCATCGGACACATAGACATTGTGGCCGGCCTTTAAAAAGAACATTTGCCAGCCTGGATTACCGTCCGCCTTGGTTTCCCAGGTATTTCCCGTCAGCCCGCCGCCGTGCCAGAGTAAAACCGGATACTTTGCTTTGGCATTTTTCAATTGGACATACTGTACATACATCTGACCTGTTTCAAAACTGCCATTCGGATCTACTTTTCTGACCGGCCCCCCCTCAGTGAATACTGCATCATAAGCAGGCAATCCTTCTAAAACAATCTCATGCCCCCCCACATAAAAACTTCCGATATCTTTAATTTTTAAAGAATCGTCCGCTCCATAAGCAACAACTGAAAACATCATAACTGAAACGGCAACAAAAAACGTAACTAATTTTCTTAATTTCATAATATCCTCCCGGCATGTTATTTTCTCGTGGTACTACTATACTTTAAATTTGTCTACTGCCGACTGTAAGTCACTGGCCAAGTCAGCCAGGCTCTGACTGGAAGAAGCGATTTCTTCAAGCGCAGCCGATTGCTCTTCGGTAGCTGCCGATACTGTTTGCGATTCGGCTGCGGTTTTTTTGGTCACTTCGTCGATTTTTCTTACTGCCTCGACGATCTGGCGGCTTCCTTTGGCCATTTCTTCAATATCTGTCGATATTTCCTTAATTTGTTCGGAAACGTTTGTCACCAGAGCGGTAATTTCACGGAATGCCTGTCCGGAAGCATTCACCACTTCGGCTCCCAGCTTAACTTCTTTCGTCCCATTCCCCATAGACTCAACAGCGGTATCGGTTTCAATCTGAATTTCACTAATCAATGATGCAATCTGCTTTGCAGCTTCCTCGGACTGCTCAGCCAGCTTTCTCACTTCCTCTGCGACTACGGCAAAGCCCCTTCCCTGTTCTCCCGCACGGGCAGCCTCAATCGCCGCATTAAGAGCCAAAAGATTAGTCTGACTGGCAATTCCGGCAATCGTATCCACAATTTGGCCAATTTCCTTTGAACGTTCTCCCAGCTTTGCTACCACACCGGCAGAGGTAACCACCGTTTGCTCAATGCTGGTCATTTGGCAAACCGCTTGCTCAATGGATTGATTTCCCGCAGCGGCCTTGTCAGCAACCTGAACCGATTTACCCGCAACTTCATGAGCGTTAACCGCAACCTGCTGAATGCTTGAGGAAAGATGCCCAACCACCGTTGAAGTATCATTAACCGCCGCAAGCTGTTCATCCGCGCCTCTTGCCACGTCGGTAATCGATGCCGCAACTTGATTCGAAGCCTGTGCCGACTGTTGAGCGCTGGCAGTCAGTTCCTCACTTGAAGCCGCCACTTGTTCAGATTGCACTTTCACTTGCTGCACCAGTTGGCGAAGATTTTCATTCATGCTAAATATACTGTCATACAGCTGACCGAGCTCACTCTTGTCGGACACCTTTTTCTCCAGCCGGTTCAGTGTGCCTGCCGCTATATTCTTGGCAATCTGGTTAATATCCATAATCGGCCGGGCAAAGGTTCCGCTGATCCAAAAAGTAATCGCCAGGGCGCAAAGCAGTGAAATCACCGACAAGGTCAAACTAATCCTGAATAAATTATTCACTTCCCTTGCTGCTTCCTCTTTGCTTGTAGTTAACATCAGTATCCATTGCTGACCACCGGCAAGAGGAACAGTATATAGGGAGGTGACACTATCAATGCCGGCAGTTGATTTAAACTCGGCATATTGCTGAACGCCGCTTGCGATAATATCTTGTACCGCTTTCGTTAAAACCGGGCTCAGCGTACCTTTATCCCCTAGTTTTTCCTGCAGCTCCGGCGCAAGTACGCCGGTGCTCAAATTCATATTCCCGACAACCTCCGGATGGTTGGGATTGGCTATATACATTCCCTGTCCATCCAGTAAAGCGCCAAATCCGGTATTTTTATACTTGATGTTTTGGATGATTTCCGACACTTTATCCAAAGTTAAGCCACCCATCATAAATCCGGCGATTTGCCCATTGCGCATGATAGGTACAATTAAGGCAACAGACTGCTTCTTTCCTGTTTTGGACACGTAAACTTCGGAAACATAGGGTTTTTGCGTTTGCATTACTTTTTTAAAATATTCCCGCTCGCTGACATTGGCAACTCCGCCTTGGTGGTTGACGGCGCTGCCGTCACTTTCAACATAAGCAATGTTATCAAATATGCCTGTACGGCTCTGTTCATCCCGCAGGTAAGGGACAATTTGCTTAATATCTCCCCCCTGTACCTGAGGACTGACAGCTATATTTTCAACGTGAACAAAAGCAATGTCGATAATATTATTCAGCTCGTTGACCGCGCCATCCGCCACGGCCTGTTCGGTTTCAGCAAGAC
Source organism: Dendrosporobacter quercicolus (assembly GCF_900104455.1). Lineage (NCBI taxonomy): Bacteria > Bacillati > Bacillota > Negativicutes > Selenomonadales > Sporomusaceae > Dendrosporobacter > Dendrosporobacter quercicolus. The sequence goes on along the minus strand of NZ_FNHB01000001.1, from coordinate 327,652 downwards.
TGGCGCGAAGATACTTATCGGCAAAATAATAACTGTTGCCGGCAACAAGCAGCAGCGTGACAATCATCAATAGGCCGATTGTTCCCATAAAACGAAAACGAATACTATGAAAATTAATCATTTAAGTCCTCCCATGCCCCAACATGTTTTTAATTATAAACCGTCTTATCCTCCTCTCGTACGACGACATGTTTATAATAAAAAGAAACAGACTTTGGGCATAGCCAGCAAAATCCGTTGCTCATAACAGTTTGCACCCCTGCAATTACAGATATACAGGCCTTTAAATCCATAATTTTGCGTCCCAGCCTCAATAGATTTGTCAACATAAATTGGATCCATTACCCAGGTCATGATAACATTCGTTATCGTTACGGTATCCGGCCATGGTTCCGCTCAAGCCAAACTGGCTATACGATGCAGCATGAAAGCAGCAATGAAATCGCTGCCATCCCCCAACAGCAAAATTCGTCATATTATGGCATCTTTTTACATAATCAACTTAATTCCATAATACTTGATCAATTCCCTTGCGCCTTTTTTCCCGGTTATTTGGGACCATTGTCCTATCGGAAAAATCGCTAGTGAATACTCCGTCGTAACAACGGCAAAACATTTCCACGGCTTTAGGCGCGCAAAAATCCCGGCTGCAAACTTGCAGCCGGGATTCTATCTGCGTTTTTACCGGACTTTGCTGCGGCGAACAGACGCTGCTTCACCGCCCCGGTCTGGCATTGCTGCGCAGCTGAATGGCTTCAGCTATATGCATTTCTGCAATCTCCCCGGACTGATCCAAATCGGCGATCGTACGTCCTACTTTTACAATCCGGTCATAACTCCGGGCGCTGAGACTCATTTTGGCAAATGCTTGCTTTAATAATGTTTGTGCGCCGGACGTTAGCCTGCAGGTTGCTTTTACCTGTTTATGACCCATCCGGGCATTGCAGAAAATGCCATAGGGTAACAGCCGGGTGCGCTGCAGCCGGCGGGCGGTCTCAACCCGCCGGCGGATTGCCGCAGAGCTTTCGGCCGGCTTATTCCCGGTTAAGTCGCTGTATTCCAGACGCGGTACCTGGATGTGAATATCAATGCGGTCCAACAGCGGGCCTGATATTCTTTTCAGGTACCGCCTGACCTCATTCTCGCTGCACACACACTTGGTGGCGTTGTCATTAAAAAATCCGCACGGACACGGATTCATCGCCGTGAGCAACATCATCTTAGCAGGATAGGACAGAGAAGCATTGGCGCGCGATATTGTGACTTGTCCGTCCTCCAGCGGCTGTCGCAGCACTTCCAGTGTGGCCTTGGAAAACTCCGGCAGTTCATCCAGAAACAATACGCCGTTATGAGCTAACGTAATCTCTCCCGGCCTGGGAATCCGTCCGCCGCCGACCATACCGGCGTCTGAAATGGTATGATGCGGGCTGCGAAATGGCCTGGTGGTTACCAGCCCGTTACTCTCAGTCAGCAGGCCGGCGACGCTATAGATCTTGGTAGTTTCCAGCGCCTCCTGATTTGACATTGTGGGCAAAATGGAATTGACTCTTCTGGCCAGCATTGTTTTTCCCGATCCGGGCGGGCCGATCATCAGCACATTATGTCCGCCTGCAGCCGCAATCTCCAAAGCCCGTTTAGCCCACAACTGACCCTGAACATCAGAAAAATCTTCGCCGGCAGTTGCCGGAGGCTGGCTTGGAGCAGCTTTCTCCATCGGTTGCAGGCTATGGTCTCCCCTGAGAAACCGTACTACCTCAGCCAGGGTCGCCGGCGCATACACAATTGTGCCGTCAACCAATAGCGCCTCATTGCTGTTGTCAGGCGCTACAATAATCGCCCTGACTCCCTGACGCAAAGCATTGATCGCCATAGGCAGCAGGCCGGTGATGCCGCGCAGCCTGCCTTCCAGCGACAGTTCGCTGACCAGCAGATAGTTTTGGGCAATCTCCGGCCGGATCTGGCCGCCGGCGGTCAATATGCCAATGGCGATCGGCAGGTCAAGTCCGGAACCGTCCTTTTTAATATCCGCAGGGGCAAGATTTATTGTAATCCGCCGCCCCGGAAACTCGAAGCCGGCATTCTTGATTGCCGCCCGTACCCGCTCTCTTGATTCACGAACGGCAGTATCAGGCAGTCCGACGATATCAAAGGCCGGTATTCCATTGGTAATATCGACCTCGACATTGATAAGCACTCCATTCAGACCGGCTGTTGTTGAGCCATAGGTTTGCGCAAACACATTTAACCTCCCAGTAAGCAAGTCGCTTTGCCAAGTCAGGTATTTCTATTGTACACGTTTCGCCGGGAGGAAAAATATTCCTCTAACCAAAACCGAATAATATTCAGCTCCACCAAAATATTCCGAAATAAACAAACTCCTTTTAACCAGGGCAGTATGTTATACTGCCCTGGTTAAAAGGAGTGATGAATGAAACCAGCTGATTTCCGGAGCTTACGTCAACTAAAAATTGGTGAAAATACGGCCCAGAATACTGCGCAGTGCTGTAATTTCACTTTCACTGCAATTTTCGAGCATCTTATTTTCAATTTGCTGCATTACCTGTTTGGTCCGTTGCTCGATCCGTCTGGCTTTATCCGTCAGACAAATTTGATACGAGCGGCGGTCATGGGGCACATCCACCCGTTTTACCAGTTCCAACCGCTCCAAACGGTCAATCAATCCGGTAAGCGTTGAATTATCCAGAAAAACCTTTTTACTCAGCTCCGATATTGAGATATTATCTTTTTTATAGAGTGCATACAATACCACTAACTGTCCCGGCGATATTTCCAGTTTTGCCTCATCCAGAGCCTTTTTGGTATATAAAAAATGCTTTTGCTCTGCTTTTGCCAACAAAATACACAGACTATCAAAAATTTCCAGCAATGTTGTTTCACCTCAAAATATATTGTTTCCTTGCCAATAATATTTATACAAATGTAATTTTACACTATTATGCCTTATTGTCAATGAATTTGCTAAAATAAGAAATATAAACGCCGCTTGGGCTAAGCATATCACTTAGCCCAAGCAGCGTTTGCGTTTAAATTACCGATCCGCTAACAAGCTTTTGGTTTAATTTTCCTGAATTCCTCGCTCAACAAAGGCAGTACCTCTAAAACATCGCCGACAATTCCATAATCAGCTCTTTTAAAAATTGGCGCATCGGCGTCTTTATTAATTGCAATGATGACATCTGATGATGACATTCCGGCCAGGTGCTGGATTGCGCCGGAAATACCGCAGGCAAAATATATCTTGGGACCTACTGTTTTTCCGGTCTGCCCGACCTGGTGCATCGGCGGTTTCCAGCCGGCGTCCACTGCAGCCCGTGAAGCGCCTACCGCTCCGCCCAGAACATTAGCCAACTCCTCGATAAGTACAAAATTCTCCGGCTTGCACATACCCCGGCCGCCTGACACAATGATCTCGGCTTCTTCCAGGTTGCAGGAAGCGGTGCAGACTTTTACTATATTAATAAGTTTTGTGCGGATATCTTCCGCTTGAACCGTACTGGGCACATGAATAATTTCCCCTGTCCGGGAATAATCCGGAACAGGCCGTTTAAACACCGATGGCCGTACAGTACCCATTTGCGGCCTGTGCTCACGGCATAAAATGGTTGCCATCAGATTACCGCCAAAGGCTGGCCGGGTCCAGGCCACCAGTCCGGTCGGTTCATCGATGCCCAGCCCGGTGCAGTCGGCAGTCAGTCCCGTTCCAATGCGGCAGGCGATTCGGGGACCGAGATCCCGCCCGTCATTCGTGGCGCCGATTAATATAACCGATGGTTGATATTGCTTGATTAAGTCCGTAAAAACCGCAGTATAGCCGTCGGTGCTATAGTGTGCCAGTTCCGGTGCTTCAACAAGGTAGACCTGATCCGCTCCGGCGGCAAAAACTTCTTTGGCCAGACCGGCAACTTTTTCGCCAATGATCACTCCCGCCAGCTTCTGCCCCATGGCATCGGCCAGTTTGCGGCCTTCGCCCAAAAGTTCAAGACCAACATTTCGCGGTCCTTCTTCGCCCACCTCAATATATACCCAGACATTCCGGTATTGACTTTGATCTATCGCCGCTGCCATAAGTTTAGTCCTCCTTTATCATACAATTTTCGCCTCAGACAATTTTTGTATTAGTTCAGCGACAGCTTCGCGCGCCGTATCTTTCTGAATAACGACACCGTTCTGGCGTAGCGGCGGAGTAAAGGTCTTACGAACCTGGGTTGGCGAGCCCTTAAAGCCAAGCTTATTGCTATCCACTTCCAAATCAGCAGCCGTCCATACGGGGATTTCCGCCCGGTTAGCCTTCATCGTACCTCTGACGGTTGGAAACCTCGGTTCATTAATTGATTTTACTACCGATAACAAAACAGGCAATTCAGCCTCAATGATATCGTAACCGTCTTCATGCTCGCGCTCAACCCGGACAGTGGTTCCTTCAACTTCAACTTTGGACACATAGGTTAGCTGGGCAATGCCTAAATGTTCGGCCATCTCCGGGCCGACCTGGGCAGTATCACCGTCAATTGCCTGCTTGCCGCAAATGATCATATCGTAATTGCCCAGCTTACGCATAACTGCAGCCAAGGCATAGCTGGTCGCCAGGGTATCTGATCCGCCAAACGCGCGGTCACTAATGAGAATGGCCGTATCGGCGCCCAGGGCCAGGCACTCCTTCAAGGCCTCTTTGGCCTGCGGCGGCCCCATTGAGACAACAGTAACTTTGCCGCCATGTTTTTCCCGGAGCTGCAAAGCAGCCTCAAGCGCATTTTTATCAAATGGATTGACAATGCTTGGCACCCCCTGACGGATCAGGGCATTCGTAACAGGATCAATTTTTATTTCAGTAGTATCAGGCACTTGTTTGACACAAACAACAATTTCCATTCCGCATCCTCCTTGTGTAGCTGTGCTGTCAACCACAGAGTATTACCGCAGCACCGCGCCGGAAATAACCATTTGCTGCACTTGGTTGGTACCTTCATAAATCTGGGTAATTTTAGCGTCGCGCATCAGGCGTTCTACCGGATACTCCCGGCTGAAGCCGTAGCCGCCGAAAATCTGGACGGCATTGGTAGTGACCTCCATTGCCGCATCGGAGGCAAATTTTTTGGCCATGGCCGCTTCTTTGGAATACGGAAGGTCGTGAGATTTATGATAAGCTGCCCGATAAACCAGGAAACGCGCTGCTTCCACTTTGGTGGCCATGTCGGCGATCATAAACGCGATAGCCTGATTATTGGCGATTGGCTTGCCGAATTGCACCCGCTCTTTGGCATATTTAATGGCATTCTCCAGCGCACTCTGCGCAATTCCCAGCGCCTGGGCGGCAACACCGATACGGCCGCCATCCAGACTGGACATGGCAATTTTGAAACCGGCGCCCTCTTTACCAAGTAAATTGGCAGCGGGAACTCGGCAGTTTTCAAAAATCAGTTCGCGCTGTACCGAAGCTCTGATACCCATTTTTACTTCTTTTTTACCAAAGCTAAAGCCTGGCGTTCCCTTTTCCACAATAAATGCGCTAAGCCCTTTCAGACCTGCTGCTTTATCGGTAGCGGCAAATACTACTTCAATTTCAGCTTCACCGCCATTGGTGTTGAACACCTTGGTTCCATTAATTATATAACTATCGCCGTCCTTAACAGCCACAGTTGAACCGGCGGACGCATCGGTGCCGGCATTTGGTTCAGTTAAGCCAAAACCGCCCAGCTTGGTACCTTCGGCCAGCGGACGCAGGTATTTTTGTTTCTGTTCTTCATTGCCATACTTAAAAATAGGCCAGGCGCAAAGCGATACATGCACCGACAAACCAATACCGGTAGACGCGCAGGCGCGGGAAATTTCTTCCACCGCAATTGCATAGCTAAGAAAATCGCTGCCTGCACCGCCGTATTGTTCAGGATAAGGTAAGCCGACAATTCCCAGCTGACCCATTTCGTCAAAAATCTCTCTAACAAATAACTCTTTCTCATCACGTTCGGCGGCAGTGGGAGCCAATGCTTTTTCGGCATATTCCCGTACCATTTTCCGGATATCTTCCTGTTCAGGCGTCAATACAAAATTCATGCTTATACCCCCTAAATTTTATTAAATACATACGGCGGTTGCATATACCACCGCAGCACACCATATAATCCAGCAGTTTTGCGGTCATATATTTTGAATGTTGAAATATTGCATGCAAAATATATGGCTGCAATTAAACTGCAATCAAACCTTTTACTGCCCTAAGCAGCAGCCGGCGAGCCGCTGCCCGCAAGCTGCCGTCACTGGCCGCATTTATTTATATAAAGCGGTCACCATTTTTTTACGGGTATAGAATTCAACGCCGTCACGCCCATTGCAATGCAGATCGCCATAAAAGGACTTTTTATAGCCGGAAAACGGAAAGAATGCCATCGGGGCAGGAACTGCCAGATTAACACCTAACATTCCGGCGTCGATTTCCTCCCGGAACCTGCGTACCGCTGTGGTGTTGCTGGTGAACAGGCAGGCGCCGTTAGCGAAATCGGATTGATTGGCGAAAGCAATGGCTTCGTCCAAATCTTTCACCCGCACCACTGATAACACCGGGGCAAAGATTTCTTCCTTCCAGATCCGCATACCGGTGGTGACATTGTCAAAAATAGTTGGTCCCAGGAAATAACCTTCCTGATTGGCGCAGGAATCGCAACGGCCATCCCGGACAAGCGCTGCGCCCTCTTGTACACCGCTTTCGATGTATTCCAGAGTGCGGTCTTTATGAGACTGCCGGATGACCGGTCCCAGAAAAACACCCTTTTCCAGGCCGTCGCCAATTTTCAAATTACCGGCTGCAGCATTAAGCTTGTTCACCAGTTCATCGGCAATATCGCCCACGGCGACAACCACGGAGCAGGCCATGCAGCGTTCACCGGCTGAGCCGAAGGCTGCATTCATAATATTGTTTACCGTAAAATTAAGATCGGCGTCAGGCATAACGATCGTATGGTTTTTTGCGCCGGCCAAAGCCTGTACCCTCTTACCGTTAGCGGCTGCAGTTTTATAGATATATTCAGCCACAGGCTGTGAGCCAACAAAAGATATGGCCTTAACATCAGGATTCTCCAGCAAGCCATTGACCACATCATGCGCGCCATGAACCACATTAAACACACCATCCGGCAGACCGGCTTCTTTCGCCAGTTCAGCCAGCCTGTTTGCCAGCGAAGGCGTTCTTTCCGACGGTTTTAAAATAAAGGTATTGCCGCAGGCGATCGCAAGCGGGAACATCCAGCAAGGGCACATCATTGGGAAATTAAAGGGTGTTATCCCGCCGACAACGCCAATCGGATACCGGTACATGCCTGATTCAACGTTCGTAGCGATATCCGGCAGCTGCATTCCGGCCATTAATGTTGGAACACCGCAGGCAAATTCCACGCATTCAATACCCCGCAGCACCTCCCCGTAGGCTTCATCATAATTCTTACCGTTTTCCTGGGTGATCAGGCGCGCCAGTTCATCCCAATGTTCGATCAAAAGCTGCTGGTAACGGAATAAAATCCGGGCGCGGCGCGGTACAGCAACCTTTTTCCATGCTTGAAAAGCTTTGTGGGCAATCGTCACCGCATTATCCAAATCTTGGCGGTTGGATATAGGAACGTTTGCCAAAGGCTTGCCTGTAGCCGGATTGGGAACCACTTCAGTTTTGCCGGAAGTGGCTGCCAGCCACTGGCCGCCTACAAAATTCTTAATTGTTTTTACCGTTTTCTCGCTCATAAACATTCCTCCGTAGATTAGCTGTTATTGCCAAAGTTTTTGATAAATGTTGATTATATCTTCTTTGCTGGGTTGTCTGATCGTATTGTTTGGACTGCCGCTAATTAAGGCATCACTGGCCATTTTGTCAAGATTGGCCGCAAAAGCGGCGCGGTCTACGCCATAGGCTTCTAAAGAAGGAACATCCAAATCCCGGCACAATGCGCCAATCTCAGCAATTAATTTTTCGGCGGCGGCTTCATGCGCCAGACTGGCATCGGCAATACCCACTGCCCGGGCCAGTTCAGCAAACCGTGCCGGTGCTCCGGCCGCCGCAAAGCGCAGACACTCTACCAGCAGCATTGCATTGGACAAGCCATGCGGCACATGAAATAAAGCGCCAATCGGCCTGCTCATACCGTGAACGATGGTAACCGATGCGTTGTTAAAGGCAATCCCGGCCTCCAGAGCTGCCAGCACCATTTCGTTTCTGGCCGTTAAATCCTGCCCGTTTTTATAGGCCGGCCTTAAATTGGCAAAAATGCGCTTGCAGGCTGAAACAGCAAAAATATCTGATAACGGCTGCGCTTTTCTGGAAGTATAGGCCTCAACCGCATGAGTTAAAGCGTCAATCCCGGTAGCAGACGTAACTTTTGCCGGGGAGGTCACAGTCAGAATCGGATCGACAATGGACAGTGAAGGCAGCAGGACTGCCCCTTTCAATAGCATCTTTACGTTATTTTTGGTATCAGAGATAATGGTAAACTGCGTTGCTTCAGAGCCCGTTCCGGCCGTTGTCGGGATTGCCACCAGCGGCGGCGGTGGATTTTTTAATTCTTTGCCCATATAATCAGCCAGCTGCCCGGTATTTACGATCATGGCGCCAATTGCCTTCATTGCATCAATCGGGCTGCCACCGCCAATAGCGATTAAAAAGTTGCAGTTTGCTTTTCCGTAGAGTTCAATCCCCTGAGCGACCATTTCCGTCGTCGGTTCACTGTTGATACCGTCAAATACTTCATAGCCAATATTGTTGCCGGTTAATATTGCCGTCAACTTCTGCACATTACCGGTGCTGACCATGACTTTGTCGGTAACAATCAAAGCTTTGCCGCCCAGTTCCTGCAGATAAGGCCCTGCGTTTTCCAGGGCATCTTGTCCGGATAATATTTTTTTTGGTACTAAGAAAAGATTAGCCACAGCATTTACCGCCTTTCTCTAAATTTACTGTCATTTATATCAATAATTTGGCAATCACCCCTTTCACGGCAACTGAATTCCGGGGGCATCAAAGTACAAAATAGACCAGTCGTATACTGGCTGCAAACAAAAAGCAAAGCAGGGCAGACATAGCTTTTCGTCACTGACAAAGCGGCAATGGCATTATTGGTTTTGGTTCAATGGTATGACGCAATTAAACACATAATTAATGAAATTGTCGATAGAACCAAGATCATGATTGACCTGCATACGGATCAAAGCGCCTTCCCAGGAGGTATAAATAAATTCAGCCAGTTCATCCGGCTGATGCCCCGCAACGATTTCACCATTTTGCTGGGCTTCCCGGATACAGTCGGCAAACAGCCCCACCCAGCGGTCAAATTCAGATTTTAAGGCCATTCGGATATCGGGACTGGAATGCGCAACTTCAACTGCCAGCTTAGCCACCAAACACCCCTGATGATAACCGGTTTTTTGATAATAATCTTTGATTGCCAGAAAGTACTCCTTTAACCGGTTACGCGGGGAATACTTCCGGGAAGACAATTTCTCGGTGATCGACTTGGCTAATTGCTCGCCGTAGTACTTGATGATGGCTACGCAAAAATCCTCCTTTGAGTGAAAGTAATGATAAAAGGAGCCTTTGGGCACATCGATCTTTACTAATACTTCCTGAATGCCAACCGCATGATAGCTTTTGGCCAACATGGCTCTTGCCCCTGTTTGAATGAGTTTTTCACGTGTTAATTTTTTCATACGCTTATAATAGACCAGTCGTCTCCAAAAGTCAAGTTAAGGATTGTAAAAATTTAAATGAAGGAACCAACGATAAATCAGCAGGGTAACCCGGCCGGATTTTCAAACATCACTTAGGCGGCAAACGGCGAAAAACTTGCTTTTAGCAGTATTTCTCCGTATTAATGATATTATGCAAGAAAGGTGACGAAGTTGAACAACCAACGAGCACCTTTCTTGTTACTGCTCTTACCGCCAAACTGCCGCCATTTATTTGCCGGTAAAATTCGGCGGCCGTTTTTCAACAAAAGCGGTCATACCTTCTTTCTGATCGTCGGTGGCGAAGCACAGGCCAAACACCTCGGCCTCATAGGCAATGCCTGTTTTAAGATCTACATCCAGCCCTTCATTTACGGCTGCTTTGCACACCTGGACTGCAACCGGGGCTCTGGACATAATTTTTTGCGCCATCGCTTTGGCTGTATTTAAGAGCTCAGCCGGAACGGTCACTTTATTGACCAAACCAATGCGATAGGCTTCTGCGGCGTCAATCATATCACCCGTAAATAAAAGCTCTTTTGCCCGGCCTTTGCCAACCAGACGGGCTAAACGCTGTGTTCCGCCAAATCCCGGCGGGATACCGAGCGATACTTCCGGCTGGCCGAATTTAGCCTTTTCCGATGCAATTCTAATATCGCAGGCCATGGAGATTTCGCATCCGCCGCCTAAAGCATAGCCATTCACAGCGGCAATGACCGGTTTGGGAAGATTTTCAATTTTACTGAACACCGCTTGCGCCAGTTTAGCCCAGTTGCGGCCCTCGACCGCCGACATCTTCTGCATTTCCGTAATATCAGCGCCGGCCACAAAAGATTTTTCACCGCCTCCGGTAATAATGACAGTCTTTACCGCATCATTTTGAGCCAATTCGTCAAACATCCTGTCCAGTTCGTGAATTGTGGCCGCATTTAACGCATTCAATGCTTTGGGCCGGTTAATAGTAACAATCCCAATGCCATCCTCAGATTCAAACAGTAAATTTTCATATGTACTCATGCTAAACCTTCTCCCTTGTATTTTATCTAAATAATAATTACTTTCTACGCCGCCCTCATTTTTCCTCTTTTGTTACGAATTTCCAGAGTAGCGGCATAGCAGCAAAACACGCTGCGGCAAAATCATTTTACCCCAATCAATTCCGCTAAACAGATCTTTTCTTCCCGGAAAATCCGGTCGTCCATCACTTTAATATCTTCAGCGATCAGCGGTTTAAAATCCATCAATTGCAAAATATCGTGCTGTAAATCAATTCCCGGAGCAATTTCGGTCAAAACCATGCCCTCCTCGGTTAAGCGAAATACGGCGCGTTCAGTAACATATACAACCGCCTGCCCGGTTTCTTGTGCATAGCGTCCGCTGAAGGTGATTTGTTCCACCTCTTTGAGGAATTTTTTATTGGCGCCTTCCTTGTTAATCTTTAATTGGCCGTTGCCAACCTCTACTTCCAGCCCCCGGGCGGTAAATGTGCCGCAAAAAACTACCTTTTTGGCATTCTGGGAAATATTAATAAAACCGCCGCATCCGGCAACCCGGCCTTTAAATTTGCTGACATTGATATTGCCCTGCTGGTCGGTCTCGGCCAGCCCAAGATACGCCAGATCCAAGGCCCCGCCATCATAGAAATCAAACTGATAAGGCTGATCGATAATTGCCTCGGGATTGCACGAAGCGCCAAAACTCAGTCCGCCGGATGGAATACCGCCAATCGGCCCGGCTTCCACAGTAAGCGTCATAGAGTCTCCGACGCCCTCCTCGCAGGCAACCATAGCCACTCCTTCCGGTATACCGATGCCAAGATTCACTTTGGCCTTAGGGATAAGCTCCATCGCCGCCCGGCGGGCAATTACCTTGCGGGCATCCAGCGGCATTGCTTTTCGCGTATTTAAAGACAAATTTACTTCACCTGAGTAAGACGGATTATACTGTTCCGCAAATGTCTGCATGTGCTTATTCTGTTCCGTAATGACAACATAATCCACGCTGATCCCCGGCACCTTGACATTTTTGGGGTTAATGCTGCCGAATTTGACCATGCTTTCGACCTGGGCAATCACAATGCCGCCTGAGCTTTTGGCCGCCTGGGCCATTGATAATATTTCCAGTGAAACCGCTTCGCGGTCAATGGATATATTGCCCCTTTCATCGGCAAAGGTACCCCGAATCAGCGCCACATCAACCGCAAACGGCTTATACCAGAGCCATTCCTCACCGCCTAATTGAATTACCTCCACTACATCTTCAGCGGTTTTTTTGTTGAGTTTACCCCCTTCAACCCTGGGATCGACAAACGTATGAAGACCAACCTTTGTAATAACCCCGGGCTTTTTGCCTGCAATATTGCGAAACAGGTGAGTAAGCGTTCCCTGGGGCAGATTATAAGCCTCGATCTTTTCTTCCATCGCCAGCTTGCTGAGTCTGGGAGCCATATTCCAATGTCCGCCGATAACCCGCTTTACCATATTCTCATGAGCGAAATGATTGGTTCCGCAATCCTTGCCGTCACCCTGACCGGCGCAAAATACCAGTGTTAAATCACGCGGCAGCCCTTCGTTGACAAACCGTTCTTCCATCGCTGTACTTAATGCTTCAGGATTGGCGCACCCTACAAAGCCGCTCATGGCAATTGTCGCATTACTGCGGATCAGCGCAGCTGCTTCGGCAGCAGTAATCACTTGAACCATACGAACTCCCCCAAATTATTTTTTTCACTTACTAATGTATAAATCACTATGAAATTGAAAAGCCAGCCCTTTAGTTAATGCCACTGACTGATGAATGGCTATAGCCACAACCAGCATGCTTAACAACGGAATATTGATATTTCCAGGAAGGACAGCTGGCAGCATCCAGTTCCTGCGGCTCGTCCAATATATAATTGCCATAGCCTTTTTGAGCCAACGATTCAGCACCGCATTCCGCTGATAAAAATCATTGCACCGCTGATCGACGAGTACCGGTGCTGCATGCAGCTGGTACCGAGAAAGTTGGGTTAGAATAATATTCTGTATCTCAATAACGACATGTGCAATGGACTTTGCCATACCGGTATCTTCCATTAAAAATTCAATACGGGCCTAGCATGAACGCGGGGAAAAAAGATTTATATAGGTGACCGCTTTCACCATAAAACAACTCGGTATAGGTCGGCCTAACAGGCAGGATCCGGGTAGCGGCAGCCATGAACACCCAGAGGGAGCGAACAAAATAACTGCGTATCTCTGTAAACGAAGAATATTAACAGGAACAGACTAAGGCAATGCTAAAGATCGGCATTCAAACTACCCCCTGTTGGCAATTATCCGCAGCTTACAAATATCACCCCCCTTCATTTTGGGTTGAGTCCTTCTGCGTAAAACAGTTAAATCTCCACCTCCGCTCATTTGAAAGAATGAAAAGTAAGTCGTCAGCGGAAATAAAAATATAGTTTGTATGCAAAATACATAATGACAACAAACTGGCCTGTCACTTAATCATCATGCCATGGAGACAATCCTAATTTTATTTTGCATGCAATAAATTTGCGTGCAAAATAAAATGCAATGAAATTTCTGAAATATCATCTTATTTAGATAATACTACTCTTTATATAAAATTGCAATACTTTTATCACAGCACTCGGACTGCAGTTCATGTGGAAAAACGGCTTATGACCGGCCTGCCGAAAATCCGCCCAGCCCCTGCCAGCGCTCAAATAAGTCATGCTCGAGTTTGATTTGGTCGCAAATTTTTCCTACCAGCATATCGACCAATTCCGGTATAGTTTGCGGACGGTGATAAAAACCGGGACTGGCTGGAACAATTTTCACACCAAGACGGGCCAGCTTCAGCATATTTTCCAAGTGAATTGCATTCAGCGGGGTTTCCCGCGGCACCAACAACAGCGGCCGTCCCTCTTTAAGAATAACATCCGCCGCCCTGAGCAGCAGGCTGTCGGCAATTCCATTGGCAATACCGCCTAAAGTCCGCATAGAACAGGGCGCAATGATCATTGCATCGGTTTTAAATGAACCACTGGCAATGGCAGCGGCGATGTTATGGACATCATACAGGCAGCCTACCCTGCCTGCAAGCTCAGCTTTTGTCAGACCGCATTCATATTCGAGCACCTGCCAGCCGCTTTCTGATACGACGACATGAGTTTCACACCCGGCGGCTTGCAAAACCTCGATCAATCTAACCCCGTATATCGAGCCGCTGGCTCCGGTTATTCCGATGACAATCCGCATGGTATTGACTCCTTCTATTCGCCAAATGCGTTAATGATGTGATTGAAACTTAGCTTTCCCGAACTGGTAATCAAAATTTCCATGATATCAAACCGGCATTGACAGTCGGAGCGCCCCGACTGTTGAAGATAACAGCGGGCAGTTAAGATTAACTTACGCTGTTTACGATAATTTACCGCTTCAGCCGGATAACCATAAGCGATACTGCGGCGGGTCTTGACTTCGACAAAGACCAGCAGTTTATTTTTCTCGGCAATAATATCAATCTCGCCGGTTTTCGTACGGTATTTTGTGACAATAATCGAATAGCCGTTAGCGCTCAAATAGTGGACAGCCGCCTTCTCGCCCCGTTCACCCAGCTGAATATGGTTCATAGCGCACACCTCAATTGATTACTGCTTTTATCCGCTGCCGCTCCGACAAATTTCTGATGCGCGGGAGCCTTATCTTTCGACCACGTCGGCAATATATAAACGCTGGTTTTTCGATAAATCCAGTTCAGTTAGTTCGGTTATGTGCCGTTTATTCTCATCAAACAGTATTCTCACCACTGGTTTTGCTTTGGATTCCCGTGAGATATCTACCACTACGCCAATCTGATTGTTGCTTAGTCGAACAATCGAGCCAATCGGATAGGTGGCAATATTATCGGTAAAAATGGCTACCAGTTCCCGGTCAAAGCAGGAAGCGCCGGCCTTGGCGATAATGGCGAGAGCCTCATATACCGGGATTGCCCGCCGGTAAGCAGCATCAGAGATCAGCGCATCATACATATCGGCAATGGCTACAATCTGAGCAAATGGATGAATCTCCGCCGCTTTTAAACCTTGCGGATAACCCGAACCGTCAAAACACTCGTGGTGCTCAAGAGCGCAGTGAGCCGAACCCAGGCTGATATCGGGATTCTTTCTGAGTATTTCAAACCCCAGGGCGGGATGCTTTTTAACTTCTTCTTTTTCCTGCGGCGTTAACCGGTCCTGTTTATTCAGCACCTCAGGGCTAATCAATACTTTTCCGACATCATGCAGCAAAGCGCCAACGCCTAAGTCCTGCAACTGCAGTTCGTCATAATCAAGACAAATTCCGGTCATTACCGCCAGCACACAGACATTGACCGCATGACTAAACAAATAGTCGCTGCGGGTGCGCATATCCAGAAAATTCACCATAACTCCTTTATTTTTGCACAATTCGTCAATAATACCGCCGGCTATCTGCTTGGCTTGAGCGGCATCAATTCCCCGGCCCAGCTTAATCTGCTCCATTATTTTTTTGGCATTGGCCACAGCCTCTATGCGGGTTTTTTCGCTAATCACATCAGGCACATCGACATCCCGGGTCAGATCATCTTCAATATAAACATAAGTTACGTCCAACTCCTCGAGCCGGTCAGTCAATTGCTCCTTGAGTTCAATTCCCGCATTAAGCAGCACCATGCCCTCAGCATTATAAAGCGGTTTCGCCAGTTTCATTCCTGAAGAAATATTATCTACTAGAATTCGACGCATGCTAGCCTCCTATTTCAGACGGTTTCCCAGTCTTTGGTCAATCCGGTATACATAAGCTAAAACCTCGGCTACGGCCCGATACAAGTCAGGAGGAATTTCACGGTCTAATTCAATAGCCATGAGCATTCCGGTTAAAGTTTTATTTTGGTAGACCGGAACTGCATTTTGCTTGGCCAGATGTAATATTTGTTCTGCGACATAGCCAGCTCCTTTGGCCACAATCTTAGGCGCTGAACTTTTTTCATGATCATAGCTTAACGCGACGGCCTGCTGTGGTTGTTGACATTCATTTTTTTCGTCCATTATTCACCTATCGCGCCTACACTGATTTCCGATACAATTAAGGGCGTCGTCTCAATTGCTGTTTTTATTTCCGGGATAAAACCAGAAAACAGTTGGGCGGCATTATGATCGCCCATGCCAACTCGAAGATTAAGCTGATGATCTTTGTACAACCGGAAAACAAGATCAACAACGCCGGCATTTTCCGTATTCAGGCAAATGCGCAGCCAAGTCTCGCGCTCCTGGCCGGAAGCTGCGCCGCTCTCCTCAGATTGATGATACATGTGAATATAAGCCGGATAACTGTGTTGTTGATTTTCACCAAAATAGATTGGTATGGTAAAGGCCGCTGACCGGTGGTTTTCAATACTTTCACTGCCAGGCGCAAACGAACTCTTTAAGGTCTGGACCAGTTGCTCTAAAAGCTTGCCGGCGCTATCCGTTGTTTTGCGCGGCAGGCCGGTAAGTTCGGCTAAATTGCTCAACTGCTGCATAACCCAGAGCTGCTGCAACTCGGATACCTTTTCGCCGGCTTGCCGGATAGTCACCGGCATGGCTTGCACGCTGGCCTTTAAAAACCGGGTAAGATTGGCCCAATCCTTAGCTGTAATGTGTCCGTCACTGAGCAGCTGCTTTAATGCCGCAGCATCATTCCCGGACAACTGGGTCTGCCTGGTCATTATGGTGTTTTGCGCCAGTTCTTTCATAAATTGCCTTAACACCGCTTCCTCCGCCGGGCTGCCGGCCGACGGCTGACGGTAGCCCGGCGCTTGCTGGCCGGCAGCGGCTGACGCCGGCTTGCCTGGCGATACATTTGCTTCAAACTCCCGCTGCGCAATTTCCGTAGACTGAACGACTGAAGATCCTGCCGCAGTTTTCGCTGCAGACGGCTGAATCGCCGAAAGCTGCTGTTTAACGCCTGCCGGAGGTTGTTCTGCTGCATTGGGCGCCGCCTGTTTGACTGCCGCAGACTCAGCCTTAGGCCCAGCGCTGCCCGAAGCAGCAGGCAAATCGGCAAATGCTTTACCTGCGCCTTCTTCGTTGTTCCCGGCTGTTGGCAGTGTACCCAGAAAACTTTTAATTAACTGTTGAAGTCCTTGACCAATGTTCTCATTATTTGCCAGTAACGAGTGATTCCAAAATTGCTGAATCGTTGCGGCCGCCTGGCTTTTACTTCCATCATCGGCCAATTGGCCGGCTAATTTCAACAGTGCCGGACCATCAATCCGGACCGTTCCGCCATCGACAGCTTTCAGCTGCAGGGCCTGCTTAAACAGGCGGATGACGGAATCAGGCAATTTATTCACGGCGTCAGCGGACCCTGCATGATAGTTATTGAGCGTACCGGCCAGTGCTTTGAGCTGCTCGGCCGTACTGGCCTGTGCTTTTAACAGACTGAACAAACCGCCGGCCAGTGCCTGCCCTTTCGGCATTGTTTGCTGTAATATGTGTTCGGCCTGACTTCTGACTTCCGGCGGCAGTGACTCCAGCAGCTGATTGCGGCCACTAAGTGATTTTGCTAATTGCGCTAACAACGCTTTAATCGAATTTTCAATAAGCAGCTGCGACCGGCTGGCCGGCTCGGCTGCTGCATTGCCCTGGCTGCGGTTTTCCTCACCGCCGGCCGGCGACGGCTGCTCAGCAGCTTCGGCGGTAAACGCCGGACTGCCCGCAACCGGCGTCTTACTGTCTGAACCGCCGGTTCCCGGCATTGGCGCGGCGGCAGTCCCGGAGCTGCTTATTTCAACTTTCACAATAATCCCCCCACGATTTTATGGGTTCAAAACTGCGCCGGTGAATCGGACATGGACCATGCTGCCGAATGGCCTTAAGATGCTCGGCAGTGCCGTAGCCTTTATGTCTGGCAAAACCATAACCGGGGAATCGGTAATCAAATTCCTCCATTATCCGGTCCCGTTCCACCTTGGCAATGATAGAGGCGGCGGCAATTGATGCTGAAATTGCATCACCGCCGATCAAAGACTGTGAATGAAACGGCAAGCCCGGTAAAGGCACAGCATCAATCAGAACGGCCTCCGGAGCCGGATTTAAAGCGGCAATTGCCGCATACATCCCCTTTACGGTGGCCTGATAAATATTCAACTTATCGATTTCAGCTACATCCATCACCATACAGGCGGCGGCGACAGCCACACGTTTTATTTCCGTATATAATTCGAATCTTTGTTTTGCCGACAGTTTCTTCGAGTCATTCAGATTTGTTAAATGACAGCCGGCGGGCAAAATTGCCGCGCCGATGACTACAGGACCGGCCAGCGGGCCGCGCCCCGCTTCGTCCACCCCCGCAATCAATTGAAAGCCTTTGGCGTTGAGCAGGCGCTCATACCGGTATAACTGCTGCACCCGCTCTCTTTCCTGACGGATTGCCGTCTGGCGCTGCTGCCATTTCTGCAGCAGCCGCACAACGGAAATCCGGGAGTCATCGTGCAGCGCCGCCAAAACACTGTCCTGGACAGCGTCCCGGTTAAGTAAATCAGCCACCTGGGCTACGGTTAAACGGTTGGAACTCACCCTCATCACTCCGCAATATGTACATAAAAATAGGATATTATGTTATATATTCTTGCTAAGTTGCTAAATCCCTGTCAGATGGTTTGAGAAAAAAGAAACGGGAAAAACTGCAAAGGACGCAAAGGGTATACGAAAGAACCGGCGTATCAAAAAACAGGGCCGGCAAATCATTTGCCGGTCCTGCCTGTTATTGAATGTCATCCAGTGTAAATTGCCCTAATTTGCCGGAGCGGAATTCATTTAAAATGATCCGTCTGGCTTTTTCGTCGTCGATCAGGCCGCCGCTGCGCAGGCAACCGCGCTTAGCGCCAATCAATGCCAGTAAAGCCGAACTATCTTCAGGCAATGGCGGAGTTAATTTGTACCGTACCGTCAGCCGTTCACTATAGTTCTCCCTCAGCACCGCAAGCAGTTTAGCCATTACTTTTTCCCGGTCATAGACTTCATCATTAATCGCGCCGGTTACCGCCAGCTTAAAGCCAACCTCCGGATCTTCAAACTTCGGCCACAATACGCCCGGCGTATCCAGCAGTTCCAGATTTTTACCGATCTTAATCCACTGTTTTCCTCTGGTAACGCCAGGTTTGTCCGCCGTACGGACGGTAGCCGTACCAAGCAGCCGGTTGATCAGTGAAGATTTGCCGACATTTGGTATTCCTAAAATCATGGCCCGTACGGCCCGCGGATTGATGCCCTTGGCGACAAGAGCTGCTATTTTATCCCCGGCCAGCTGCTCTACCCTGCTTACCAACGCTTTACTGCCTTTGCCGGTCATCGAATCCAAAGCCACCACCGGCAAACCCTGCTCACGAAAATGGGCCAGCCAGCGTGTCGTCCGGTCCGGTTCAGCCAGGTCGGCTTTGTTAAGAGCGACAAGGCGCGGTTTATTGTCAATAATCTCATGAATGACCGGATTGGCGCTGCTCAGCGGAATTCTGGCGTCAAGCAGTTCAATGACAACATCCACTAACTTTAAATGCTCGCGAATCATCCGCTGGGCTTTTGCCATATGGCCCGGGAACCAATTAATATTGACCTCTGGTTTATCGTGCATCTGCATCCCCCTGACCCCAGGTGCGGTACAGAGCTAAATTCAAATCTGTACCGGCATATTGTCTGTATAGTATGTTGTTAGGGAAGTGCTTTTATGTGGTCAACCGGCCAAAATACCATGACTGCCTTGCCTTTGACCAGTTCCAGCGGTACAAAGCCTACATCCTTAAACCGGCTGTCTTCCGAATTGTTACGGTTGTCGCCCATAACGAAAATATGCCCTTCCGGTACTGTGGATAAAGGATAGGAACCGCGCGTTTTCTCTAAAATATACGTCTCATTCTGCAGCTGATCGTTGACAAAGACCCGCCCGTCTTTTAATTCGATCGTGTCACCGGCTACGGCTATCACCCGCTTAATAAAGTCCCGGCTGGTATCACTGGGATAACGGAACACCAGGATATCGCCTTTTTCAGGATCCTTAAAACGATAGATGAATTTATTGACAACCAGCCGTTCGCTATTTACTAATGTCGGGCGCATCGAAGGGCCTTCCACCATGTATAACTCTACAATAAAATACCTGATGAAAAAAGCTAATACCACGGCAATAAGTATCGATACAACCCAATCTTTGATCTCTTCTCCGAGACTAGTATTGCTCACTTTGTTTTCCCCCTGATTGAAATGAATAATAGGGACTGGAGAACAGTCCCTATCCATACTAGCGTCTTTCCTTAATACGAGCCGCTTTACCAGTGAGGTTGCGTAGATAATACAATTTAGCGCGGCGGACAATGCCCCGGCGCATCACTTCGATTTTTTCCACGCGTGGAGAATGAACCGGAAAAGTACGTTCCACGCCTACCCCGTAAGAAACCCGTCTTACCGTGAAAGTCTCCCGCACACCACCGCTTTTGCGGTTAATAACAACGCCTTCGAAAACCTGGACACGTTCGCGGTTGCCCTCGACAACCTTTACATGTACACGTACTGTGTCGCCTGGTTTAAAAGCAGGGATATCCTTACGAAGTTGTTCTTGTTCCAATGCTTGAATGATGTTCATTATTTTGTTTTCCTCCTTATTCGAGACGTTCATGCCACTATGCAGAGGACCGCCCACATTACACGAAAAATATTATACCATATGCTTACCCGAAACTCAAGAAATATATGGATAAATGGAGTCTTAGGCCTAACCCCACCATTTTTCTCCAAGCAGTCTATCTAAAATAACAGCTACAGCGGCCCGGACAGGCAGATGATTATAATCGCCCGGTCCGTAAATAGGTTCCAGGATATAATCAAATTTTTGCATAACCTCTTTTTGAATCCCCCAGCCGGTGCCGAACAGCAGCAAACAAGGTTTGGGGTCAAGAGCAAGAAACTGACGCAGCTGCTGATAGGAAACGGTATTCGGATAGCGTCTGGCGTCAGTTGTTACAATGACCGGTTCCAGGCCTTCACGCTCTTTGATTAAGCTGACGGCGGCCTCAATATCCAGCGCCAGCTCAATAATACTAAACGCCTCGCGCCGGTCAGGATTATAGCTGGCGCCATAGCCTTCCCGCCAATAATCAAGTACATCCCTGGCCAGCGCAGCCTGTGTTTGCAGCGGGTGAATCAAAAAATAGCGGTGAATGTCATAGGTACGGGCAGTACGCGCGATATCATGAATATCGAAATTTGTGATTGCCGTTGTAATTACTTCATTATTTTTATTATAAATCGGATGGTGAACCAGACCGATATATACAGACGCCATACTATCCTCCAGACTGCTCGGCCAGAATTTCGTCAATCAGTTTTCTGTCATCAGCGCTTAATTGTGCTTTGGCCATGAGATCGGGACGACGTTCCAGCGTGGTTTTCAGCGATTGTTTACGACGCCAGCGGTCAATTTTGGCATGATCTCCGGACAACAGAATCTCCGGCACCTCATAACCGTCAAATTCGCGTGGTCTGGTATATTGGGGATACTCCAGCAGGCCATTGTAGAAAGAATCCTGCTGGGCCGAATCGGTCGAGCCGAGTACGCCGGGCAGCATTCGCGCCACAGCATCAACAATAACCATTGCCGGCAACTCTCCACCGGTCAAAACATAATCACCGATTGAGATTGCTTCGTCCACCAAAAAATCGCCTACCCGGGCGTCAATACCTTCATAATGTCCGCAGATGAAAATTAATTGATCATAAGCGGCAAGCTCTTTGCATTTTTCCTGGTCAAAACGGTTGCCGCCAGGGCTCGTTAAAATCACCCGCCGGTTTACGCAATTCGCCCCGGCGGTAATACTTTCGACGGCCCGGAACAAGGGCTCAGGCTTCATTACCATGCCGGCGCCGCCGCCAAAGGCATAGTCATCCACAATCCGGTGCTTGTCAAAGGTAAAATCCCGCGGATTGACCATGGCAATTTGCAGTAAGTGATTGTCGCAGGCCCGCTTGATTATACTGTGCCCAAAAGGTCCCGCAAACATTTCAGGAAATAATGTCACAATATCAATTCTCATCGCTATTCCCATTCTTCCTGGAGTTTTACCGTCATCTGTCCGGCGGTGATATCAATCTTTGTTACCACCTTTTTCAATGCGGGAATTAATACCTGGCGTTTATCGTCCCGGATCGCCACATAAACATCATTGCTGCCTGTTTTGAGCACTTCCGTTATTTTACCGATATGCCGGCCGCTGTCATCATAAACCTCAAGCCCAATAATATCAAAGGTGTAATACTCTCCTTCAGGCAGCGCTACAGCATCTTTACGCGCTATTTTAAGCAGCTTGCCCCGCAGTGGCTCAATCGCGTCCCTGTCATTCAGTCCGGCAAATTTAATAATAAGCAGCTGATTATGCTGTTTGACGCTTTCCAGGGTTAAACTCCGGTTGTCTAAGAATACGCTCTTCAACTCGTTAAAACGCTCAGGAAAATCAGTCAACGGAATAACACGAACATCACCCCGCACACCGTGCGGGGCAACAATTTTTCCAACAACAACCATTTGTTCCATGTCAATTTCGAAAAGCCAGTACTTTGCCGTCTTCCAGAAGAATTTCGGCGTTCATCAACTTAGGCAGATCGTCGCCGACTTTTAGCTCGACAATTCTGTCTAAAGTGCCCTGAACAATTTCCGAACCTAATTCCAGCTGAGCGGTTTCCTTGAGCTTATCCAGTAGGTGGTTTTTAAAGTCGATGCGTTTTTGCTTTTCTCCGTCGATTTGCTGACGAACGGCAATGAGTCCCTGTGCGTCCTGCCTGGCTTGTTCAGCCATCAGCCGTTTGGCGTGAAATTCGATCTGTTGCAGTTCCAGATCAGCCTTCTTGATATTTTCCTGTATTTCGGCAGCCAAATGTTTTTTTAAATCGTCCGTGACCTTTGCTTTAATGGTCACCGGACATTTCAAAGTAATGGTTTCCATGGCAAGCCCACCTTTTTGTTGGTATGCAATTGCAATCCTTACTTAGATAATTTCAACAGTTACTTTTTTGTTTTCACGGGTAGCTGCTGCTTTTACAACAGTCCGTAAGGCTTTGGCAATACGCCCGTGTTTACCAATAATTTTACCCATATCATCCGGAGCTACACGCAATTCATAAACAGTTGCCATAGTTTCTACTGTTTCTGTTACATTGACTTGTGCAGGATCTTGTACTAATGACTTGGCGATAACTTCCACTAATTGTTTCATCGTTATTACGCCTCTTTCTTAGTGCGTTTCATCTCATCCCATTTTTTCAGGATGCCTGCTTTGCTGAACAAAGCTTTCACCGTATCCGTGGGTTGAGCGCCTTTTTTCAGCCATTCGATTGCTTTTTCTTCATCAATTTTTACAACAGCCGGTTCGGTTGTTGAATCATAATGTCCCAAAGCTTCGATAAAACGGCCATCGCGCGGGGAACGTGAATCAGCCACAACCACGCGATAGAACGGGTTCTTTTTGGCGCCCATGCGTTTTAAACGAATTTTAACTGCCACAACAAATCACCTCCTTCACCAAATATTATTTCATAAACGGCAACTTAAAACCGCCAAAGTTCTTTTTACCGCTCTTTTGCATCCCTTGGAATTTTTTCATCATTTTTTTGGCTTCAGCAAATTGTTTGAGCAGTTTATTGACATCCTGCACCCGTGTACCGCTGCCTAAAGCAATCCGCTTACGCCTGCTGCCGTTAATGATCTGAATATCACGCCGTTCCTGCTTGGTCATCGAACGGATGATTGCTTCAATATGGGCCAGCTCTTTTTCATCAAAATCCACGCCGCTCAGTTGTTTTTTGAGATTGCCCATCCCTGGCAGCATTCCCAAAATCTGATCCAGCGACCCGAGCTTGCGTACTTGTTGCATTTGCGTCAGAAAGTCGTCCAAAGTAAAATCTTCCTTACGCAGTTTTTTTTCTAATTCCTTGGCTTGTTCCAGGTCAATGCTTGACTGAGCTTTCTCAATCAGGCTTAAAACATCGCCCATGCCCAAAATGCGCGATGCCATCCTGTCAGGATGAAATGATTCCAGAGCCTCAAGCTTTTCACCCATACCGGCAAATTTAATTGGACAGCCGGTAACGGCCTTTACCGACAAAGCCGCGCCGCCACGCGCATCACCGTCCAGCTTGGTTAGAATTACGCCATCCACGCCCAGCTCGTTATTGAACGTTTCAGCGACATTGACGGCGTCCTGACCGGTCATAGCGTCAACCACCAGCAGAATTTCATGCGGCTTTACCGTATTCTTAATTGACTTTAATTCCTGCATCAGCTCTTCGTTGATATGCAGTCGCCCGGCGGTATCAATGATCACCATATCCCGGGCATGAGAGTGAGCATATTCAATCGCCCGCTCGGCAATGGTCACCGGATTTGCGCCGGACTCTATCGCGAAAACCGGCAAATCAAGCTGCTCGCCCAGTACCTGCAGTTGTTTTATGGCGGCCGGGCGGTAAATATCCCCGGCAACCAGCAAAGGACGCTTGTTTTGCTTTTTTAAGCTAAGGGCCAGCTTGCCGGCGGTAGTTGTTTTGCCGGCGCCCTGCAGGCCGACCAGCATGACAACTGTCGGCGGCCGGGATGATATGGTAATCCGGCTTTGCGTTCCGCCCATCAGCTCTGTCAATTCATCATTAACAATCTTAATAACCTGCTGAGCGGGCGTCAGACTTTGCATTACTTCCTGGCCCACCGCCCGCTCTTTTATTTTGCCGATAAAATCTTTTACAACCTTAAAATTAACATCAGCTTCCAGCAACGCCATTCTCACTTCCCGCATTGCTTCACTGACATCCGCCTCTGATAATTTGCCGCGGCCGCGCAGCTTTTTGAACGTCTGCTGCAATCTGTCCGCTAATCCTTCAAAAACCATGCTACACCTCCCTGGCTTTCATAATACTGGCCAGCTGTTTCATCACTGATTGAAGCTCCGGCATAGTTTTCAGGCTGGCCGGCAAAGCGTCAACCGAATCATAAACTTGTTTTATTGTGTGCTGCTCACGCTGGTGGCGTTCAACGAGCTTCAATTTAGCTTCATATTCACTAAGCGTTTGCTCTGCCCGCTTAAGGATATCGTACACCGCTTGCCGGGAAACGCCGAACTCATCGGCAATCTCCGACAGCGATAAATCATGCGAATAGTGCATTTCCATACACTGCTGCTGTTTTTCGGTAAGTAAAGCGCCATAAAAATCAAACAAAAGTCCTGCTTTTAAGACCTTGTCCAACATGTTTTCACCTACTTAATCGTCAAGCGAACTGCCTTTACAGGCCTATAGACTGTATTATACAAAAGGTCGGCAGCTTTTGTCAAGTCTTTTTACTTGTCAGCAAATAAAGCCCGGGAAAACTCTTCCGGCACAAAGGGCCGGAGATCATTAATTCCTTCACCGACGCCAATCCATTTTACCGGAACATGAAGTTCGGCCTTAAGTCCGACAATAACACCGCCTTTGGCCGTACCGTCAAGTTTGGTTAAAACGATCCCCGATACCGGTGCGGCCTCGCCAAACAGCCTGGCCTGATTGATGGCATTCTGGCCGGTGGTGGCGTCCAGCACCAGCAGGGTTTCATGCGGTGCATCCGGGATTTCCCTGCTGATTACCCGTTTAATTTTTTTCAGTTCTTCCATTAGGTTGGCTTTGGTATGCAGCCGTCCGGCCGTATCAATGATGAGGATATCGGCTTTTTGCGCTTTTGCCGACTGTACGGCGTCAAAAGCCACGGCCGCCGGATCGGACCCTTCAAATTGGCTGATTACCTCCGCTCCCGTTCGCTGCCCCCATATTTCCAGCTGGTCAATTGCCGCTGCTCTGAACGTATCGCCGGCAGCCAGCATTACTTTTAACCCCTGCTCACGGTAATAATTGCCCAGCTTGCCAATGGTGGTCGTTTTACCCACCCCGTTTATGCCAACCACCATGATGACGGTTGGCGGCTGCGCCGCAAATAAACGGTCTGGCGTTGCTCCCTCCGCCAAAATAGCACTGATTTTGGTTTGTAAAAATGGTTTTAATTGCTCAGGCGCCTGAATCTCTTTGCTCTTAATGCCGCTTTTAATTTCCGCCATTAATTTAGCTGTCGTATGTACTCCGACATCAGCCGATAACAGCACTGCCTCAACATCATCTAAAAATTCATCATCAATTGTGGCATAGCCGACAACCAACTGTTCAATTTTTTCGGTAAAACTTTTCCTGGTCTTGTCCAGACCGGCTTTCAGTTTATCAAAAAATCCCATTGAAAAACCTCCGTCTAATGAACTTCCTTATTTAATATGCGCTAAAGCTTACCTCTGCAGGGCTCCGAATCAGCCCACAGGATTAGGTTTGATGGCCGGCTAGTACCGGCTCTAAAAACGCCAGGTACTAATCCTCCAGCTTAACCGATATTATCCGCGATACCCCGGCTTCTTCAATCGTTACGCCATGCAGGACATCGGCAGCTTCCATGGTTCCTTTCCGGTGCGTAACGACAATAAACTGGGTTTTGCGGGAGTAATCCCGCAGAAAGCTGCTAAATCTCGCTAAATTTGCCTCATCCAGCGGCGCGTCAATTTCATCAACTACGCTAAACGGCGCCGGACGGTAAGTCAAAAAGGCAAACAACAGGGCAATCACCGTTAACGCCCGCTCACCGCCTGACAGCAGAATGAGATTTTGCAGTTTTTTGCCAGGCGGCTGAACAATGATTTCTACACCTGATTCCAGTAAATGCTCGGGGTCGCCTAACTGCAGCCGGGCTTGTCCCCCGCCGAATAAACGGGTAAAAATGTCGCCAAAATACGTATTTATTTGCCGGAATGCCGCACCGAATTGCCTGGACATGCTTTGATCAATATCGCTGATAATGGTTGTTAAAGATTCTTTGGCTGAAACCAGGTCGTCATATTGCCGCTGGAGAAACTGCTGACGTTCGCGTAAGCGGTCATATTCCTCAACGGCGTTGGGGTTGACCGGCCCGAGTTGGGCAATTTCCGCTTCCAGCACAGCAATTTTTTTTGTCAGCTCCTGTTCAGCTTCAACGCGCTTTAACGCCAGAGCCTGTTCAACCGTCAGGGAATAATGCTGCTCCAGTATTTCACGGCAAGTCGTAACTTCATAGCTGTACTTGGTCTGCAAAAGTTCGGCTTCATGCAGACGGGCCTGCACCTCATTATGCTTACGGCGCAACTCTTTGATGGCCTTATCACTGCTTTGCAGTTCCGCCAGCTTGGTCAATTTATCCGTATAATGCCGGTCGCGCCGCGCTTCAAGTTCCAGTTTAGCGGCGCTCACGCCGGCTTTCTCTTGCCTTAAGCACTCCAACTCACCGGCGGCTGTCGCAATTTGCGCCGCAACGGCCTCTTTCTCTGCGGCCAATTGGGCCAGCTGCGCGGCTAGTCCGGCTAAAAGCTGATCCTGCTCCTGGCGGGATTGCTCAAGCAGAAGAATATTCCGGCGTAAGGTTTCCGTCTCGATCCTGGCATCGGTTAAGGCATTGCTTTTAACCGTACGGTCGGCGGTCAACTCCAGCAACCGCTGCTGCAGATTGACGCCGGCTTCTTTTTGGCTGGTGTCGCGGATCTCCAACGCGGCAACCAGGCTTTTTACCTGCTCAAGCTTAGCCGTCAGTTGTACCAGCTCGCGCTTGCAGTCGCAGGACTGGGCACTGACTTCGCCCAGCGTTTGCTGCAGCCGGCTGAGTTCCTGGCTGAATTTATCACGGTGCGCGGTAAGTTCGGCCCGGCGAATTTCCACTTGCTGCCTGGTCTCATTATTCGCCAGCAGCTGACGGTCAAGCTGGCAGGCGGCCTGGTCAAGCTTCTCAATGTTTTCTTTACAGGTTGTTAATTCAGCGTTTATCGCGTTAAGCTGCCCGCGCAACGCTTCAAGCTCACCGGTCCGGCTTAAAAAGCTGGCCTCGCGCCGGCTATTGCTGCCGCCGCTCAGCGAACCGCCAATGTTCAGCAATTCACCCTCCAGTGTTACAATTCTGACGGCAAAAGAATACTTCCGGGCAATGCGCTGCGCCGCATCGACATCAACAGCCACAACGGTACGGCCCAGTAAAAAATCGACAACCTTTTGATACTTGACATCAACGGAAACCAATTGGGCGGCAAGCCCCAGCGCGCCTTCAGCCCGGGCGGCGGACAGCTCCGCCTCCCGCGGCCGGAACGGCATGATATTGCCCAAAGGCAGAAAGGTCGCCCTTCCCAGATTATTCTGCTTGAGAAACCTGATCGCCTGTTTGGCAGTGTCGGCTTCTTCCGTAATGATATGCTGCACTGCCCCGCCCAAAGCTGTTTCAATGGCGATTACATGAGGATCGGCTACCTGAAGGATTTCAGCCACCGCTCCGCAAATGCCGTGACTCCAGCGATGCGTTGTTTTCAGCACACTTTTGATCGCCCGGCCAAACCCTTCATACTCCAGCTGCATTCCGGCCAACACCTTAAGCCGTGACTGCCACTCGCTTTGCTGCTGTAATAAGCTGGTATATTTGGCCCTAAGCTGGCCTGATTCCTGTTCCAGCTGCTGTTTGCCGGCCGCCAGGATCAGCTTATCCTGTTGCAGACGGTCAAATTCCAGCTGCCGGGCGGCAAGCTCAGCTACTACGGCATCGTATCCGGACTGCGCCTGCTCTTGAAGGTTATGGAGTTTGCTCTGTTCTTGTTCTAAAACAGTCTGCCGCTGTTTGCCCAGTTCAATATCACGCGCAATTGCCTGCTGCTGATTTTGCTGGCCGGCAAGCGCCTGGACATCATCGGCAAAAACAGTTCGCAGTTGTTCCAGCTTTTGTTGCACAACAGTAATTTCAGCGGCTAACCGGCCGTCCGCTTTGGTCAACGCCGACAGTTTTCGCTGTAAGATTTGAGCCTGCTCCTGTTTTTCAGCCAGTTGCTGCTGCAGCTGGCCAAATTTCAGCCGTTGCTCGCCGAGATGCCGGTCAAGCCGTGAAATATCCGTATCAATACGCAGCCCGGCCTGATTGCCCTGATTGATCCGTTCCTCTAATACACAGCACTGTCCATGATTTTTTTCCAATGCCATGACCAACTCGTTGATTTTGGCGCCACTGCCCTGCAAATGCTCCTCAATCACGGATAGTTCGGCGGCCTGGCGTTCTTTTGCCGCTTCCTGCAGGCTTAAACTGCCGCCAACCTCAAGCTGAGCCGACGACAGTGTCTCCCTTTGCCGGGTTGCACTGTTGACGAATTGCTGGTACTTGTCCAGCTTTTGCAACAGGACGGTAACCTGACAGGCGGTCAGTTCAGCCGCTATTTGGTTATAGCGTCTGGTCTTTTCAGCGCTTTGGGCCAGCGGCAGCAGCTGGGCGTCAATTTCCGCCGTTATATCGGCAACCCTCAGCAGGTTCTGTTCTGTATCCTCTAATTTGCGCAGGGCATCCTTTTTCCGGTTTTTATAACGGGTAATACCGGCGGCTTCTTCAAAAATAAGCCTGCGCTCATCCGGTTTGCTGTTTAGGACTTCATCAATTTTATTCTGACTGATTACCGTCATGGAATCACGACCCAAACCGGTATCGGCCAGCAACTGATGAATATCCTTTAACCGGCACTGGGTTTTGTTAATATAATACTCGCTGTCCCCTGACCGGAAAATCCGCCGGGTAATGATCACTTCACGGAAATCAAGCGGCAGCAAGCCCTCAGCATTATCAAGCGTCAGCGATACTTCGGCAACGCCTAACGCTCTGCGGCTGGTGCTGCCGGAAAAAATAATATCCTCAGATTTGGCGCCGCGTAAATTTCTTATATTCTGTTCTCCGAGCACCCAGCGGATTGCATCGGTAATATTACTTTTGCCGCTTCCGTTTGGTCCGACAATCGCCGTAATGCCCTGACCAAATTCGATATTCAGTTTATCGGCAAAGGATTTAAATCCATAGGTCTCCAGTTTGCGCAACAGCAAAGCAATCACCAATCCAATACTTAGATTCTGCGGAGGCTAGTAGTGTGCGGCTCCTTCGCCTTGCCGGGCGAAAAATCCCGCGCAATGCATCCTATCGCTATAGACTTGGCGGACTACTAGAAATATATTCATGCCTATTATACAATAAACCGGCAAAATCGAGTAGCAAAAAACCTGTTTGTCTGCCAAACAGGTTTTCAACGGGGCATGCGCAGTACTCTCTACTAGTATCTCGGCCAGGTTAAATCTTAGCTTAGCCAGCGTATCTTTTTTCGCACTGCTGCGTTGGCCGTAACGGCATCGGTTTTTGCCTTCGCTACGCTCGGTATAAACCGTGTTTTCTTTATCGTCAGTCGTCATACTCCCGGTATGCCGCCCTTCTCCGCCTTGCATTGCAAAAAAATCTACACTGCCTAATCCTAATTCACAACTTTGCCAAGACACTAGCGTGGTTCAACAATAAACCGAATAGCCGTTCTTTCTTCCCCTTCTATGGTAATCTCAGCAAAAGCAGGAATACTAATAAGATCAATACCGTTCGGAGCGACAAAACCCCGCGCAATTGCAATTGCTTTAATCGCCTGATTGACTGCCCCTGCGCCCACTGCCTGGACTTCCGCTGAACCTCTTTCTCTCAATACGGCAGCTAAAGCGCCTGCTACAGATTTGGGATTCGATTGTGCAGATACTTTAAGAACCTCCATTAGTCTAACCTCCTTTAGTGTAAGGGCTCATAGTTAAAAGTATTCTGCGTATTTCCTAAAAATTCCTTCTTTGTAAAATTAAAGAGAAGTGAGCATGCTTTTATTGATGAAATAACGGTTGGTCTGATGAATCATTGCTATTGCATTCAAAGGCAATTCATCATCAACGGCCAAGGTTATTGCCCGCAAGGAGTATTCCTGCCGCCACCGGTTGAGATTGGCGTTTTTCAGACCGCGAATTTTCGAAGTATCACGGGAATGATGGCAGATGAAAATTTCACTGTCGGTACAGTCAAGCTGCTCCAAACAGCGGCTTACCATCAAATGAAAAATAAAACTGTCCGCCATTTCACCAAAAGACGGATGATACGGCCCGGCTAAAACCACCTGCTGGTCTGCTAATTCCGCTGTAGCCTGCAGGCCTGTCCGGATCACTTTAATACCGTTGCGTTCAAATAACAGCTTTAAATAACCCGCCTGCCTTACGGCCTGCGGCAAGGTCAGCGGACGGTACAAGCCCCGGCTGTACAATACGGCCAGCTGGGTTCCGGCAATGACAACCGCCGGATAAATACGAACAAAATCCGGCTTAAGCTTTACCGTCCGGCAGGCAGTGGCAATTAGACTGAGCATAGTTTCGCCCGGTAAGCCCGGCATCAGCTGGATGCCGCACTTAACCCCCATCCCCCGGATAACAGCCACCGCAGCGGCAACCTGCCTGGCGGTATGCCCCCGGCCGGCGGTCCGCAAAACATCATCATCCAAGGACTGTACGCCAAGCTCAATGGTGGTTACGCCATAACGGCATACAGCAGTTACGATTTCAGCATTAATACAGTCCGGACGGGTCGACACCCGGATCGCCTGAATTTTCCCCTGCTGCAAGGCCGCGTAAGCCGGGGCAAGCAACGCCTGCTGAATATCGGCCGGTAAAGCGGTAAAGCTGCCGCCGTAAAAAGCCACTTCAATTAGCCTCGGCGCAGTAATCATCGCCAGATGCTCGGCGATTGCCGCACTGACTTGTTCCGGCGAAACCGGCCTGTCCAGACCGGTAATCTTGCGCTGATTACAGAAAATGCATTGATGCGTACAGCCGTAATGCGGGATAAACACCGGAATGATATAGCGCTTCATACTTGCCTCCATAGTAAAGATGGGCGACCTCACGGTCACCCATACGTTAATTGCCGGCCGGATTTAATTTTGCCAAGGCCTGCCTGGCAGCTTGCTGTTCAGCCTCTTTTTTACTTTTGCCGTGACCGGTTCCCAACCGTCTGGCATTGATCAGAACAGCAATCTCAAAGATTTTATCATGATCAGGGCCGCGCTCAGCGATAATTTCATAGCTGATGCGGCTGTCATTATTGCGCTGCACCACTTCCTGCAGCAACGTTTTATAATCTTTTACATAATCGCCGCTTTCTACCAAAGCCAGATGTTCTTTTAGCTGCGTCAGCACAAAGGACGCTGCTGCTGCAAAACCGCCGTCCAAATAAATTGCACCAATAATTGCTTCAAATGAGTCCGCTAAAATGGAAATTCGCTCCCGGCCGCCCGACACCAGCTCACCCTTGCCTAACAGCAGGTATTGTCCAATCCCCAAAGCCGCCGCCCGGCTGGCAATGGTAGCTTCACACACAATTGCCGCCCTGGCTTTCGTCAGTTCGCCTTCCGGCAAATGGGGAAACTGCCGGAACAAATGCTCACTGATAATCAAATCCAGCACCGCATCCCCCAGAAACTCCAGCCGCTCATTATGGCCGGATGCTTTCGTCTCATTGGCAAAAGAGGTGTGAATCAAAGCCTGGTGCAATAAATGCAAATCGGCAATTTCGACCCCTAAATGTTCACAGAGCGCAGTAAGCGCCAGTACCCGTTGATGATCTAATTGATTATGCATCATTTTGGTTATGGGCGATATTTTTTAACCAGAATTGTGGCATTATGCCCGCCAAAGCCAAAGGAATTGGATATCGCAACCTCAACCACTTGCTGACGGGCTTCATTCGGCACATAATCCAAATCCAGTTCATCATCGGGATTTTCATAATTAATGGTTGGCGGAACCATATCGTTCGCCACGCTCAATACGGAAGCAATTGCCTCTATACCGCCGGCTGCCCCCAGCAAATGGCCTGTCATTGATTTAATCGAACTAACCGTCAGCTTGTAGGCATGTTCACCAAACAGGGATTTTATTGCCAGCGTCTCATTCTTGTCATTGGGCGGGGTCGATGTGCCGTGAGCATTGATATAGCTAACATCGTTCGGAACAAGTCCGGCATCCTTAATTGCCATTTGCATACATTTGGCCGCCTGAACGCCTTCGGGCGCCGGTGCGGTAATGTGATAGGCATCGGCATTAAAGCCATAACCGGCGATTTCGGCATAAATATGAGCTCCTCTGGCTAGCGCATGCTCCAGGCTTTCCAGAATAACAACTCCGGCGCCTTCCCCCATTACGAACCCATCGCGCTCTTTTTCAAACGGTCGTGAAGCTTTGGCCGGTTCATCATTACGGGTAGACATGGCCTTCATCGCGCAAAAACCGGCTACTGCCGCCGGAGAAATGCAGGCTTCCGTGCCGCCTGCCACCATGGCGTCAGCATCGCCGCGCTGAATAATCTTAAAGGCATCGCCAATCGCATTTGTGCCGGTGGCGCAGGCGGTAACCACGCAAGTGCTTGGACCCTGCAGTCCGAAAGCAATGGAAGTCTGGCCTGCGGCCATATTGGCAATCATCATCGGCACAAAAAACGGACTGATCCGGCCCGGGCCTTTGTCAAACAACGTCTTATACTGATCATGCAGGGTATCAATGCCGCCAATGCCGGTACCGATAACAAGGCCAATCCGGCTGCGGTCCACCTGTTCCAAATCCATACCGGAATCTTCAAACGCCATTCTGGTGGCGGCTACTGCAAACTGAGTGCAGCGATCCATCCGTTTGGCTTCCTTTTTATCAATATACTTTTCCGGTTCAAAATCTTTTACTTCTCCTGCAACCCGGGTTCTATACTCGCTTGCGTCAAACCGGGTGATTGAACCAATCCCCGATTTTCCGGCCAACAGAGCCTGCCAAAATTCATCTTTACCTGTGCCAATTGGGGTAATAGCGCCCAATCCGGTAACTACAACGCGCTTTTTCAAACAAATCACCTCGCTAATTTATAGCTTCAACTTCATTGAGAAGCCGTGCAAATATTTCTTTTACCGAAAGTATTTCCTCTATTTTATGAATGTACTCTCCCGTAAACACCAGCCCGGTTTCAACATCGCCCTGCTGCGCACGAATCAGCGCTTTGATAATGCAAAAATTCTTTGCGCAATGTTTTAAGCAGGCATCACAGGCATCTATCGGGGTAGCACCTCCCATTATTTTCTCAGCAAATGGATTTCTCACAGCACGGCCTGGCAGCCCAACCGGACTTTTAATTAAAACAACATCCTCCGACTTGGCCTTAAGATAGAATTCCTTTAACGCCGGTGCTGCATTCGATTCCTCACTGGCTGCAAATCTGGTCCCCATTTGAACGCCATCGGCTCCCAGTTTGAGCACATCCACAATGTCTTGACCTGACATGACGCCGCCGGCGCCGATGACAGGAATTTTCACAGCCTTCTTAATATCAGGGATCAGTGTTTTCATCGGCTGATCTGTTCCTAAATGTCCGCCTGCTTCTTTGCCTTCCACAATGATTGCTGAAGCGCCTAACGCCTGAGAGATTTTAGCCAGTTTCACTGAGGAGACAATCGGCACAATCGGCGTACCGGATTCTTTGCCTATACCAAACATATCCCGGGAAAACCCGGCTCCAGCCACTACCAGATCAATGCCCTCTTCAATTGCAGTTTTAACAATACCGGCAAACTGTCTGGCTGCGACCAT
This sequence comes from Dendrosporobacter quercicolus, assembly GCF_900104455.1. Classification (NCBI taxonomy): domain Bacteria; kingdom Bacillati; phylum Bacillota; class Negativicutes; order Selenomonadales; family Sporomusaceae; genus Dendrosporobacter; species Dendrosporobacter quercicolus. The sequence continues at coordinate 293,379 of NZ_FNHB01000001.1, read as the reverse complement.
TATATTAATGCCAACAATTCCCTTAGTCAAAGAACGGGCTAAGCGAATTTCATAGCGTAATTCATCAAAAGTCATACCTGATGCGGCAATCAGCCCTATACCGCCTTGTTCGGCTACAGCCGCCGCCAGTCGTGCAGTAGAGATGCGTATTGCCATTCCACCTTGAATAATCGGTATTTTAGCCACATGAGGGCCAATTTTAAGCTCTGGAAGTTTCAAGAAATAACTCCTCCATTCAAGTAACGCATTACCTTTAAGAAAGTCCCGTAAAAGTACTTTCACGGGACTCTCCATTACGGTAATATCTTTAGCCTTGCTTTTCCTGGTCTATGTAGGTCACAGCGTCTTTTACTGTTTTAATCTTTTCTGCCACTTCATCAGGAATCTCAATATTAAATTCCTCTTCAAACGCCATAATCAACTCAACAATATCCAGAGAATCTGCACCCAGATCATCGATAAAAGTGGAATCCACAGCAACATCAGCTTCATCTACGCCAAGTTGTTCAACTACGATTTCTTTTACTTTGTCAAAAGTTGTCATGATATTCACCTCCTTCCAAGGGTTATTTTTCACATTGCCATACCGCCATTTACATTCAGGGTCTGACCGGTAATATAGCTTGCTGCCTCTGAAGCCAAAAACAACACGGCAGCGGAAATATCCTCTGGTGAACCTAATTTACCTAACGGAATTCTGGAAATCAGCTCAGTTTTTATCTGTTCCGGCAGCACGGCTGTCATGTCGGTGGCGATAAAACCGGGCGCCACTGCATTTACCGTAATGCCCCGGGACGCCAGTTCTTTAGCCATCGCTTTCGTAAAGCCGATCACGCCGGCTTTAGCAGCCGCATAATTTGCCTGCCCGATATTTCCGGTCACGCCGACCACGGAAGAAATATTAATAATCTTGCCGCTTCTTTGTTTCGTCATCAGACGTGCAACCGCTTTGGTGCAATGAAAAACACCTGTTAAGTTGGTATTGAGCACAGCATCCCAGTCTTCCTCTTTCATGCGGATTAATAGACCATCCCTGGTAATTCCGGCATTATTCACAAGTATGTCAATCCGGCCGTAAGTATCGATCATTTGGTTGATCATCCGCTCAACGCTTCCGGCATCGGCCACATCGCCCTGGATAATGACCGCCTCGCCGCCGGCGGCCTTGATCGTCTGCTCAACTTCCTGCGCGGCCGCCAGATTGCCGGCGTAATTAATGACTACTTTGGCCCCCGCGCCGGCCAGCTTAATTGCCACAGCCCGGCCAATCCCTCTGGAACCTCCGGTAATCAATGCCACTTTGCCATCTACATGCATTTTAGCGAACCTCCCTAAAATAATCAAGGGTTTTTTCTAACGAAGCATCGTCTTCCACGTTAAGATTCTGGATATCCTTCGCTATTTTTCTGGTAAAGCCGGTAAGCACTTTCCCGGGACCAACCTCAATAAACAGATCAGCTCCGTAAGCAGCCATTTGAACAACGCAATCTTCCCATTTTACCGGGCTTGCCGCCTGTTCGACCAGCAAGCGCTTAATCGTATCCCCGGCTGTCACTGTTTTCCCATGGACATTGGCCACAACCGGCACAGCAGCATCCCTGACCGTAATCCGGGCCAGTTCGCCTGCCAATTGTTCAGCAGCCGGCTGCATCAGCGTACTATGAAAAGGAGCGCTGACCGGCAGCATTACCGCCCGTTTGGCGCCCGCCGCCTTTAACCGTTCTGCGGCCTTTTCCACTGCTGCAACCGTGCCGGCAATCACCACCTGGCCGGGGCAGTTAAAGTTGACGGCCTGAACAGCGCCAAACTCCGCCTGGGTTTTTTCGCAAATATCAATAATAATAGCTCTGTCCAGCCCCAAAATAGCGGCCATACTGCCTTCACCCAGAGGGACAGCCTGCTGCATGAACTGGCCCCGTTTGTTAACCAACGCCACAGCATCGCTAAATTCCAGGGAGCCTGCCGCCACCAAAGCCGAATATTCCCCTAAGCTGTGACCGGCCACGATATCCGGAGTAATGCCCTGCTGTTTTAATAGTTCATAGCAGATGACACTAACTGTCAGGATTGCCGGCTGGGTATTGGAAGTCTTGCGTAATTCATCTTCCGGCCCGTTGAAACACAACTCCATGATGGAATAGCCTAAAGCCTGATCAGCCTGTTTAAACAAGGCTCTGGCAATATCGTACTTTTCATAAAGGTCTCTTCCCATGCCGACCACTTGTGAGCCCTGGCCCGGGAATACAAAGGCAATTTTTCCCATACCGCACCTCCTTTATTATTCCACAATATCTTTAATATCAGTCATTACTGCCGGTATTCCCTGCACTAAATCCTGAATAATACTCTCTACAGGTTTGACGCAGTCAATCATTCCCGAAATTTGACCAATCATTACCGAGCCATGATCAATCTCACCCTCATATGCGGCAATGCGCAGTTTGCCGGCGCCAAGGTTTTCGAGTTCCTCCTGGCTGGCGCCCCGTTTTTCCATTTCCGCATATTCCCTGGTCAGTTTATTGGCAATAACTCTGACCGGATGACCGGTGGAAATTCCAGTGACAATCGTCGAACGGTCTTTGGCTTTCAGAATGGCCTGCTTATATTTTTCGTGGGCAATACATTCCTGGGACGCAACAAAGCGCGAACCAATCTGCACGCCCTGCGCGCCCAGGGCAAAAGCGGCTATTACCCCGCGGGCATCAGCAATCCCGCCTGCTGCAATTACCGGAATGCTGACAGCATCTGCAATTTGCGGCACCAGCGCCATGGTGGTAATTTCACCGACATGCCCGCCGCTCTCCATACCCTCGGCGATTAGTGCATCTACCCCGGTCCGGGCCAGCCGTTTGGCTAAGGCCACCGAAGCCACCACCGGAATAACTTTGCTGCCAATTTCCTTTAATGCCGGAATATATTCGCCGGGATTTCCAGCACCGGTGGTAACTACCGGCACCTGTTCGTCAATCACCACCTGCATAACTTCTTTTACGTATGGCGACATCAGCATGATATTAACACCAAAAGGCTTACTGGTCAGAGCCTTGGTCTTTTTAATTTCGTTGCGAAGAGCGTCCGGCGGCATATGCCCGGCGCCAATTACACCTAATCCTCCGGCATTGGAAACGGCGGCGACCAGCTCACTGGTTGCAACCCAGGCCATTCCGCCTTGTAATATCGGATACTTGATCTTCAACAATCGGCAAATATTACTATTCAACATTTAGTCCTCCTTGCACCATTTTAATACGCACGCCGCCCAGGTAAGCCCTGCCCCAAACCCAACCAGGACTATTTTGTCGTCTTTTTTTACCCGGCCGCTTCTGACGGCTTCATCTAAAGCAATCGGAATGGATGCGGCTGAAGTATTCCCATACCGATCAACATTTACCATCACCTTGTCCATTGGTACTTTAAGGCGTTTGGCCGCCGACTGTATAATGCGAATATTTGCCTGATGAGGAATCAGACAGTCAATGTCCTCTGTGCTTAACCCGGCAGCGGCTAATGCTTTTGCCGCCGCCTCACCCATAATTTTAATTGCAAACTTGAACACTTCATTACCATTCATATGAATAAAGTGCAACCGATTTTTGCAGATTTCAGACGTAAACGGTTGCCGGGAACCGCCTGCCGGAACTTTTAACAAATCCCCGCCGGCGCCATCCGCCCCCAGCTCCACGCCCAAAATTCCACACCCGTCGCCAACCGGACCTAAAACCGCAGCGCCGGCTCCATCCCCAAATAAAATACAGGTATTGCGGTCATTCCAGTCCAGAATTTTCGATAAAGTTTCTGCTCCTATGACCAATACTTTGCGATAAACGCCGGTTTTGATAAACTGGCTGCCGATGGCCAGGCCGTAGACAAAACCGGCGCAAGCAGCCGATAAATCAAAAGCTGCCGCATTTTTGGCTTTAATGTTCTCCTGAACGATACAGGCAACAGATGGAAAGTTCATGTCAGGCGTGACGGTCGCGACAATAATCAGGTCAAGGTCCCCGGCGCTGACGCCGGCATCGGCCAGCGCAATCAGTGCGGCGCCGGTCGCCAGATCCGAGGTGGCCGTTGCCGAATCAGCCACCCGGCGTTCTTTAATGCCAGTTCGGCCCACAATCCATTCATCAGAAGTATCCACTGTTTTTTCCAGTTCGGTATTGGTGACAATCCGTTCCGGCAAATAAGAACCTATACCGATGATTCCTACTGCTTGATTATTCACTGTCATTGGTTAGCAATCCCTCCTTTGCGATATTTTCACGAATATGTTCCACTACTTTGTTATCAGTAAACTCGATTGCCACTCTGATGGCATTTTTAATGGCTTTTGCTTTGGAACTGCCGTGGCAGATGATAAAACAACCGTCAACGCCCAGTAAAGGTGCGCCGCCATATTCGGCATAGTCAATCTTTTTCTTTAGTGTTTTTAGCGCCGGCAGTACCATAAGTGAAGCCAATTTTGTCAGCAGGCCGCTGGACTTTATCGTATCCTTAAGCAATTGCAGCATAGCACCGGCCAGACCTTCGCTGAATTTCAGCACAACATTGCCGACAAAACCATCACACACTACGACATCCACTGTGCCCCGGGGAATGTCGCGCCCCTCCGCATTGCCAATGAAATGAATGGTCTTCAGCTGCTTGAGCAAAGGATAAGTTGCTAAAGCCTGTTCATTGCCTTTAGTTTCTTCCTCTCCGATATTTAATAAACCTACCCGGGGATTTTTAATGCCTAAAACATATTCGGCGTACAGCGACCCCATGATGGCGCTTTGCACTAAATGGCGGGGCTTGCTGTCAACATTGGCGCCTGAATCCAGCAATACCGTCGCGCCGTTAATATTGGGAATCGGAGTGGCAATCGTCGGCCGGTCAATGCCTTTAATTCTTCCCAGGCCAAACAAGGCCGCGGCGACGCCTGCTCCGGTGCTGCCGGCGGAAATAACGGCGGCGCACTCCCGGTCTTTCACTAATTTCGTCGCAACCACCACCGAGGCGTCCTTTTTCTTGCGGACTGCGGCCCCCGGATGCTCATGCATTTCAATGACTTCGCTGGCATGCTGGACACGAATATTCAAACCACGAATATCGTTTTTATGTAAAATTTTTTCAATTTCTTCCTGATCGCCCACAAGTAGTATTTCACAGCAATACTCCCTGGCAGCCTCAATTGCCCCTAATACGATCTGCTCGGGGGCATAATCGCTACCCATGGCGTCAACTGCAATCCTCATTGAGTATCTCCCTTCGTTAATCCAGCGAAACCATAATAAACTTTGCGCGGAAAACTTCCTGTTTTTCATTTCTGGTTTTCACCCAAATGAAATATTTATTGCCCCGCTGCTTAACTACTTCCGCTTTAGCCACTAATTTTTCGCCGACGCGGATTGGCGTTTTATATTTGATATTAGCAACCCCGGTTACAGCGGCAGGCGCATCTATAATCGCGAGAGCTAACGAATTGGCCTGAGAAAAAACATAATAGGCCCGGGCTACCCGGGTTCGTTCAAATACCATATCCGGCGTTACCGTCATCATGGAAATGCCTGATTTGCCCAAATCCAAATCAATTAACTCGCCAACAATTTCAGCTTTATCAATGGCTTTGATTTTGGTTTGAGCCTCTTCAGCCATCTGCTTAGTACGTTCCCTAAGCTCCGGGATTCCTAACTCCAACCTGTCCAATCTAATGGTCTGAATGCTAACGTCCAATAATCTAGCCAATTCCTCGTCAGTAAGAAACGGGCTAGATTGAATTTTTTCGATTAAGTGCTGTTGTCGTTGCTTCTTTTGCATTCTCGCCATTCTATCACCTAGTTTTATCAGTAGATACTAGAACCAGTTGTTAGTATCCATTATAAACGATGAAACAACCGGAATGCAAGCAAAAAAACAGTGAGCAAGACAGCGTCATCGTAACCCTTATCTTGCTCACCCCTGCAAATATTATTCGGCTTTAACTACTTGTTTCCCATTGTAATGGCCGCAATCAGGACATACGCGATGCGGCATTTTAGGTTCGTGGCATTGCGGACATGCAATAAGACCAGGAACAGTTAACTTCCAGTTGGCGCGACGTTTATCACGGCGGGCCTTGGATGTTTTACGCTTTGGAACAGCCATTTATTACACCTCCTTAACAGCCTTTATGAAAAAACTTTTGCAATTCTGCTAGCCTGGGATCAATGATATGACGGTCACAGGAACAGTCCGACCGGTTTAAATTCGTACCGCATTTCATACATAACCCGCGGCAAGTTTCACTGCAGACAGTGCTAAGCGGCCGAGCCAGCAATATACTGTCACGCACTAACTCAGATAGGTCAATTTCGTCTCCATGAAAATAGACGATCTCGTCTTCTTTATCCGCATCCGATTTTTCATATTCCTTAAACTGCTCAAAAAACGGAAGTTCAAGCTCAGTATGAAACTCATCCAGACAGCGATCACACTGGTCGTATACCGTAGCGCGAATAGTGCCTGCAACTTCCAGCAAGCTGCCAGTGTTGATGACCTCACCCTCAACAGCGATATCATGATTCGCCCATCGGTGCTCATCGCCAATACCAATATGTTCAGGAGAAGTGACGAATTTAAAGCAGGTATGGCTACCTATTTCTTGTTTCGCCTGTGCGATATTAATTTTCATCATTTTCCACCTCAACCCTCATCTATTATAGCGACCGCAATAATGTTTGTCAAGAATTCAAAAAGCAGGGGCGACACTGTCAGCGCCCTGCTTTAGGTCTGCAGCTTATGCACGAAGCGCTCGAATCCCGGTGACTTAAGCACAGCGCGGGCACTGCCCAGAAAATTCACAGCAGCTTACTTGCCGCAAATCAGTTTGGTATCGCGCGCGATCATTAACTCCTCGTTGGTGGGAACGATAAACACTTTGACCTTACTGCCGTCAACGCTGATCTCGCGGGCTTTGCCGCGAACATTATTGCGTTCCGGGCAAATTTCAGCGCCCAGGAACTCCAAACCTTCCATAATCGACGCTCGCATACTGACAGAGTTTTCACCCAGTCCGGCGGTAAATACAATAGCATCAACCCCGCCCATTGCAGCAACATAACTTCCAATATATTTACGCACTCTATAAGCAAAGATATCCAAGGCTAACTGAGCGCGTTCATTACCGTCCTCAGCCGCTCCTTCAATATCGCGAAAATCGCTGGATACGCCGGAAATGCCAAGAACACCGGATTTTTTATTAATATAATTATCGATATCCTCAACCGACATGCCTTCTTTTTTCATTAAGAAAGGCAGGATTGCGGGATCGACGTCACCGCACCGCGTTCCCATCACCAGGCCTTCCAGCGGCGTAAAGCCCATGCTGGTATCAACCACCTTGCCGTTCTGTACGGCGGCGATGCTGGAGCCATTGCCAAGATGGCAGGTAATGGTTTTGAGTTCGGTGATATCCTTGCCCATCAGTTCAGCAACACTTTGCGCTACAAATTGATGAGAGGTTCCGTGGAAGCCGTACCTCCTGATCCGGTGCTTTTCATAAGCCTCGTAAGGCAGACCGTATATGTAGGCTTTCTTAGACATCGTCTGATGAAATGCAGTATCGAAAACGCTAACCTGAGGTACTCCCGGCATTAATTCAGCACACGCGTTAATTCCTAAAATATTGGGCGGATTATGCAATGGCGCCATTTCGATGCATTCTTCCAATGCTTGCATGACAGTTGGCGTAATTAAAACAGAGCTGGCGAATTTTTCGGCCCCGTGCACCACCCGGTGGCCAACTGCCGAGATTTCCTGCATACTGGCAATCACACCATGTTCAGCGCTGATTAAAGCTTCTACCACTAATTTAATGGCAATACTGTGATTTTTAATGTCGGCATTAATGACTGTTTTATCTTTGCCGGCCGGTTGATGAGTCAGCACCGAGCCGTCAATGCCAATACGTTCCACCAGGCCTTTGGCCAATACAGACTCATCAGTCATATCAAACAACTGATATTTTAAAGAAGAACTACCACAATTTACTACCAAAACTTTCACCCTAAAATCCCCCTAACATATTTGGTTGTACTGCCTTTGGCGCAAACAAAAGGACAAATCCATTATTCATTATTCGTTGTTCGTACCGTTTTCCCTGCAAATAAGACTATGAATGATAAACATCTGGCGTCTTTTTATCATTAATGGTATTATTTGCAGGACGACCCGATAAAATCCCGCATAGTCCAAGTATACTTTGATTGATAAGGCAGGGGAAAGCATGCGTACCGTAGGAATTATTGCAGAATACAATCCTTTTCATAACGGCCATCAATGGCAGATCAAGAAAGCCCGTGAGCTGTCCGGCTGCGATTATGTCATTTGCGTCATCAGCGGCAGCTTTGTTCAGCGCGGAGAGCCGGCTGTTTTCGACAAATGGAAACGGGCTGAGATGGCAGTCAGAGGCGGAGCCGATTTGATTATTGAATTGCCGGTCGTATGGGCGGTGAGAAGTGCGCAGTACTTTGCAACAGGCGGGATCAGACTACTGAAAGCTTTAGGTATTGTCAGTCATGTCTGCTTTGGCGCGGAACACGCCGATCTGTCGGTGCTATGGCCGGTTGCCAGGGCCATTGACGACAGCCAGACAATGAATGTTTTCCACAGCAATCTAAAAGCAGGCCAACCTTATGCCGCCGCCCTAAGCAATGCCATCCAGTCGTCACAGCATATTCCCCCGACCGTACTTAACCAGCCCAATAATATTTTAGCAATAGAGTATTTACGCGCAATCAGCAAATTTGCCCCCGAGCTGCTGCCGCTAGCCATCGGCAGGCAGTCAGCCAGCCATCACGCTGCCCTGATCAGCGGTTCACTGTCCAGCGCCAAAGCAATCAGAAATGTCCTGGCCGCCGGCTCTGTTACCGCCATAAAGCAAGCCGTACCGCCGGCCACTTACCGGATTGTTGAGGATTTGCTGGCAACGCAGCGAGGCCCGGCCTGCCGGGCCAGGCTGGACAATCTGCTGCTGGGCAGATTACGGACAGCACTGCCTGCTGATATTGAGCAACTGCCTGACGTATCCGAGGGATTGCAGTTCAAAATCCTGGCAGCGGCGTTAGAGGCCGGCAATCAGCAGGAACTGCTGGCGGCAATGAAAAGCAAGCGCTATCCGGCCACCCGTTTGCAGCGGATACTGATTCATGCCCTGCTGGGCATGACAAAATCCACCATCGCTCAATTTGATCAGACCGGCCCGCTTTATGCAAGAGTATTGGCGTTTAACGATAATGGCCGCCAATTGCTGAAAAAAATCAGCCGGAATGCGTCATTCCCGGTAATTACGAAAACCACCCGGCATTTAAACAGCACATCCCGCCATCGCCCTGCACTTAGCATGCTTCAGCAACTGCTGGCCCTGGATACCCTGGCAACAGACATTTTCAGCCTAAGCCTGCCCTCGGCTCCCTGGACTGCGGGCGGCTGGGACTTCCGGCAGCCGCCTTTTTATCTGGCAGACGCCGGAAGTGCTTCAACTAGTGTGTATAACGGCAAGGGAAAATAATCTGGCGGTATGGCAGGATTAGGGATGATGCTCTTAACAGCCCTCCGCTAGTAATTGCTTTATTTCAGCAACAGCTGCAGCAGCCGCTTTTTCTCCTAACTCGGCGCATTCTTCGACAGCCTCAAAGGCACTCGGCGGAATATGTGATATTTCGGGACGGATCAGTACACTGCAATGATGCTGCCGGTGTTTAAACAGTTGTCGTTCCATAATATCAATGGACTGGATAATGACATCAAACATGTTGGTTAATTTAAATACCGTACCGGCATGGGCTAAATCCACCGCAATGACAATGTCGGCCCCCATGTTTCTCACTACATCAATCGGCGTTGGATTGACGACCGCCCCGTCCACCAACAGCATGTCATCCCATTGATAAGGCACAAAAACACCCGGTACGGATACGCTGGCTCGAACGGCCTTAGCCAGATCGCCCTGATTAAAAACCACCTCCTGGCCCTGATTTATTTCGGTAGCCACAATTGCCAGCGGAATATTCAGATCGGAAAAAGTCTTTTGCTGCGTAAGCAGCCGGGTAGTTTCCAAGACCTTGTCTCCTGAAAAAAGCCCCATTTTAGGCACAACAAAATCGAGCCAGTGCCGCCGCTTCAAATGCTTTGCCAGTTTTAAAATAGTCTCAGGGCTGTGCCCCGAACAATAAAGCGCGCCAATCAGAGCGCCAATGCTGCAGCCGGCAATATAATCAATCGGAATATTTTCTCTTTCCAATACTTTTAATACTCCGACATGGGCTAGCCCTCGTAAACCGCCGGAACCAAGTACCAAACCAGTCTTAGGCCGCATAAAGTCACCTCATACATAGTTTTGACGACACTACAGCATATTCACTGCAGCAGCCTGGCCGTTCAACGGGGCCAAGCCGGTTTTTTCACATCTTGTATTTTAGTTATAATACCTTCTCCAATTCAATATATATTATCAGACCGCCGGGGATGGAGGAGGAGAATTACGATGATGATTTGGAGCAGAGGCAGACGTTACCAGTCGCGCCTGCAAACATATCTGTTGGCCTTGGGCACTGTTTTTATCACCATTGCCATGGTAGAATATCCGAAAGATGCATTTGACTCGGCCATTGTTGGATTAAATTTATGGTGGACTGTTGTCTTTCCAGCCTTATTGCCTTTTTTTATTTTATCCGAAATCCTAATGGGAATCGGAGTAGTGCATTTTATTGGCGTTTTGCTGGAGCCGTTAATGCGCCCGGTATTTAACGTTCCCGGAGTAGGCGCTTTTGCCATGTCCATGGGCTTAGCGTCAGGCTATCCCATGGACGCCGTAATCACCTGCAAATTCAGGAAAAATCAATTGTGCAGCGCCGTCGAAGCCGAGCGGCTGCTGTCTTTTACCAATACCGCGGATCCTCTGTTTATGTTTGGGGCGGTAGCAGTGGGCATGTTTGGCATGCCGGAACTTGGCGCAACCATCGCCATTGCCCACTATCTCGCCAGTTTGCTTGTCGGCGTCATCTTCAGGTTTCACGGACGCAGCCGCGATATGCATCCGGTCAAGAAAGCCACAGTGCCCGCCGGCAATATCGTAGGCCGGGCCTTTGAAGCCATGCTTGAAGCCAGGCAGGAAGACAAACGCTCCTTTGGGCAGTTGCTTGGTGACTCGGTAAAAAGTTCAATGAATACAATTTTACTCATCGGCGGTTTTATTATCTTGTTCTCAGTCTTCTTAAGAATACTGTCGGTGGTTGGCATTACCGACCATCTGAATGCGGTCTTTGCCGGGCTGCTCAGCCTGCTGGGCCTCAGCGCCAGCCTTGCCCCGGCTTTGGTCAGCGGCCTGTTCGAAATAGACTTGGGCGCTCTTGCCGCCAGTCAGGCCAATGCCCCGCTAATTGAGAAAGTAACCATTGCCAGTGCGATTATCGCCTGGAGCGGCCTGTCGGTCCACGGCCAAGTGGCAAGTATTGTCATTGAGTCCGGTATCCGAATGGCGCCCTATATGGTTGCCAGGGTATTGCACGCTACACTGGCCGCTATACTGACCATGTGGCTGATGGCTGCCGGTCAGCCAATGACCAAATTATTTGTCGCCCCGGCCATGATTAACATCGGCAACACCAACTCCATAGCTTTCTGGGGGGCGCGCCTGGAACAAGCAGGCTATCAACTGCTGCTATTGCTCAGCTTGCTTGTATCAATTTCGGTTACACTGCATATGATAAAAGGATTATACTTATATGTAAAAAGATAAGGGAGCAATGCTCCCTTATCTTTTTACATATAAGAGCGTCTAACCTGCAACATCTGCTGTTCAAATTTTTTGTTTGAACAGCGCAGTCTGTTGGAAAGCCAATGCTGCACACTATTGGTTTTGTTTATTTTGCTGTAGATTGCTGTGCCCCTGCTGAACTACTTCCAGAGCCTTTTGCAGATTGCCTTCCAAATGCTTAAACACATCTTCGGCATAAATGATCGAATCATTTCGGAGCTCCTGAGCCGCTTTCTGAGCCTGGCTAAGCAGTTCATTGGCCTGCTCCTGAGCCTGCTTGGAGATAGTACTTTCATCAGTCAGTTTTGTTCCGTAAATCTTAGCCTGATCAATGATATGCTGGGCTTCCTTGTGCGCTTCCTCCATGATCCGCTGACGGTCGCTGACAATTTTGGCTGCATCCTTTATTTCCTGCGGCAGCAGCTCTCTTAACTCGTCCAGTAAACGAATAAGATCATCTTCTTCAATCACTAATTTATTGGTAAATGGAACGCGCGTTGAATCAACCATCAGGTTTTCAATTTCATCAAGTATTTCCTCTATGGCCATTATTCTCTCTCCCACTCTAATCTAAGACAGCTTAACTCACATTTCCGCCATTCGCTGACGTATCCTTGTTTCTACACAGGATGGCACAAGTCCTTTAATTGGGCCGCCAAATTTAGCCAATTCTTTAATCCCGCTGGAGCTTAAAAAAGAATATTCACTGCTTGTCATCATAAAAACCGTTTCAATTACCGGATCAATTTTTTTAATTAATAACGCGCGCTGAAATTCATATTCAAAATCGCTTAACGCCCGTAACCCCCGGACGATAATGTTGCTGTTTTGTTGTTTAACATACTCATTTAATAGTCCGGAAAATGCATCGATGCGGATATTGGTAATATGCCGGGTAGAAATTGACAGCAGTTCCGCTCTTTCTTCCATACTAAACAACGGTTTTTTATTGGGATTGTGAAATACCGCCACAATGATTAAATCAAACATTGTGCTGGCCCGCTCAAAAATATCAATATGGCCATTGGTAACAGGGTCAAAACTTCCTGGGCATACTGCAATACGCACTGATTAATCCTCCGCTTCTGTTGACTGCTGCAAATGATTTAAGAAAAAGCTAACCATAGTTTCCCCATAACGTTCGCTGCGTCTCAATTTTAAATTCCGCCATTGCTTGGCAGGCGGTTCATGACGGGAATGTTCCAATATTAAAATTCCCTGACCGGCAATGATTTTACCATTGTCAAATTTATGTAAAATTTTCGTAATATAGCCTTGATTATATGGAGGGTCGCAAAAAACAATATCAAACAGCCGGCCGCCAGCCTCAAGCATTGCTAAAGCCTTAAACACATCAAGCTTGATCAATTCCGTACATTCCAGCAATTTTGTATGAACGGCATTTGCTTTGACTACACTGATGCTTACAGCGCTTTGGTCAATAAACGTCGCCCGCCTGGCCCCCCGGCTTAAAGCTTCCAGCCCTAAAGATCCCGTTCCGGCAAATAAATCAAGAACGGTTGCATCCTCAACAATATTGCCCAGTATATTAAACAATGATTCCTTGACCCGGTCAGTAGTCGGCCTGGTATCCAGCCCATGCGGCGCTTTAAGTTTGGCTCCTTTGGCGCTTCCAGTAATTATTCTCATAAAATTCCCCTATGGTAATATTTTATATTGTAGCATATTCTTTTCAAGTTATATAGAGACAACCCTTAAAATATTGTTTAAGTGAAGGCAATTTACTCTATAGTTCCGCTGCGCACAAAAATAACCGGCGCCTTAACAGGATTTTATTTAAAATAAGCGAAGTATCCTTTGTTTATGATGAAAGCAGGTGAATTATGCCCAAACTTTATCCTATCTTAATCTTAGCATTAGTCACTGTCAGCATTGCCCTATTCGTCAATCATCCTTTAAATTCATCTGTTCAGCCGCTTGATTTGCCGGCCAGACCAGACTACCGGCAGCGTATTGTGCTTGTCCCCCTGGACAGCCGTCCCCCCTGTACCAGCTTCGTCGTCGAACTGGCCAATATAGCCGGTATCGAAATTATTACACCGCCCACTTCTTTATTAGATCGTTATAAAACAGCCGGCAACACACTTGCACTGCGCAATTGGCTGCAGCAAACAATAAAAACAGCAGACGCTGCTATTGTATCAATTGATATGCTGGTCCATGGCGGCCTGCTGGCCTCGCGCGAGTCTGCCGCCAATTCTGAAGACATTCAGGCTGTGGTCAGTTTGCTGACAGCCATCCGGCAAGACCGGCCGGAGTTCCCCATTTACGCATTTAGCATCATTCCGCGCCTGCTCATTGCTGACCATCCTTATACTGCCCCGTATAAACATAGTATGCTAAAGTATTCTACACTCAAAGAGCAGATTTATACGTTCGAAAATCCAGTGGATATTCAGGAAATGGAAATTCTTGAACAACAGCTGCCGGGGGAACTGATTACGAATTACCAGTCCCTGTTCCGGCAAAACACCGCCCTGAATTTACTACTGATTGATTTAGCGCAGAAAAATGTACTCACCGGACTCATCCTCGGACAGGACGATGGCCAGCCCTTTGGATTGCCAAACATTGCCAGAAGACAGCTCAGTCACTTTGTCAGCCGGCAAAGCGGCCTGAGCGATAAAGTGTCCATTGCCACAGGCGCTGATGAACTGGCGCTTACCATTGCCGGCCAAATTGCGGCAAGGCTAAACAATTACCATCCCAAAATTTTTGTTGCCTATTCGGATGATTTAGCTGCACAAACAGTCATGCCCTATATGCCCAATTCGGTGGGCGTCACCGTCAATGAAAAAATTCAGCTTGCCGGCGGTATTCAGGTTGACAGGCTGGACGATGCCGATTTTGTACTTTTCGTCCATATTGGAACAAAGAAAAATAAACATACCACTGTACCGGCAGCAGCAGCAGCAGTGAAAAATCTTATTCAGCAGGGCTATCCAGTGGCCGTCGTTGATCTCAGTGAAAATTTCTCAGCCTCAGAAACAATATTCCTCGCACTGCTGCAGAAAAATACTGAACTGAACAGGCTTATCGCCTATGCCGGCTGGAATACCGCCAGCAATGCCATCGGCACCGCGGTTACCCAGGCCACAATATTCACAGCAGCCTTATCCGCTCCGAAAAACACCGGAGAGCTATTTCAATTATACCAGGATAATTTAGAGTTCTTAACCGCCCGCTTTTTAGACGACTGGTACTATCTGAAAGAAGTACAGCCGGCGTTCAACAGTAGGTTGCAGGCAACCGGAATCAACCCTTATCATCTTGGTGTTCATTATGCTGCAACGGCTAATACCCTCCAACGCATCATGCATAATAAATCCCGCCAGCTATTACACAGCAAAGCCTATCAGGCCCCCTTCACCGTTCATACACCCCAGGGCCCGGTAAACTTAACGGTCACAGCACTAAAGCTCCAAACCCATTTACCCTGGGAACGGACGTTTGAACTCTATCTGAAACCCCAAATCACTTTATCTGTGATAAATTCTAATTAATTCTTATACATAACACTTGACATTTTGGACATATTACTTTATTATGGGTTAGTAGCATTAACGGGATGTAGCTCAGTTTGGTAGAGTACTGCGTTCGGGACGCAGGGGTCGCACGTTCAAGTCGTGTCATCCCGACCATAACTTTGGGGCGTAGCCAAGTTGGTAAGGCACGGGACTTTGACTCCCGCACGCGTTGGTTCGAGTCCAGCCGCCCCAGCCATCTGCTATGCTTAAATATACTAAATAGTTCGATATGATTTACAAGCTATCACAAACGTGATAGCTTGTTTCAATTTCATGCCTCAATCAGGCTTTCTTTGCTGTTGGCGGCAATGATGCTTTCCGCCAGCCGCTGAGGCACTTCCTCATAATGAGAGAAACTCATATCGAAACTGCCGCGCCCTTGGGTAATAGACCGGAGATCAATAGGATATTTAAATAATTCCGACATTGGCACCTGGGCTTTAACAACGCCAAGGCCATTTCCCATTGGCTCCATTCCCTGGATGCGGCCCCGTTTGCCGTTTAAGTCCCCAATAATATCGCCCATAAAACCTTCGGGCACCTCAACCTCGACATTGCAAATCGGCTCCAACAGAACCGGCTTGGCCTGCATTGCCCCTTTGCGCAAGGCTAGTGAACTGGCAATTTTGAAAGCCATCTCCGAAGAATCGACATTATGATAGGATCCGTCATAAAGGGTGACTTTAACGTCGACCATGGGAAAGCCGGCTACCACACCGCCGTTTAGAGCCTCACGGACTCCTTTCTCGACAGCGGGAATATACTGCCTCGGCACAGAACCGCCAAAAATTGAATCAACAAATTCAAAATTAGCGCCTGGCGTCAACGGATCCAGCTGCAGCCAGACATGGCCGTATTGTCCGTGTCCGCCGCTTTGTTTTTTATGCTTGCCTTCAATTTTGACCGAGCCTCTAATGGTCTCGCGATAAGGCACTTTAGGCGGCTTTAGTACTACCTCCACTCCGAATTTTCTCCTAATTCTTTCCGTCATAATGTCCAAATGCAGTTCGCCCAAGCCGCTAACCAGCAATTGGCCTGTTTCAACATTTTTTTTGACCTTAAGGACCGGGTCTTCATCCATCATCCGGTTCAAGGCCGGCCCAATTTTATCTTCGTCCCCTTTGTGTTTAGGCTCCAGGCACATGGTAAACATGGCCTTAGGATATGAGAAGGGCTCGAACACGACAGGATTGCTTTTTTCGCATAACGTATCACCGGTTCCTGTTTCCTGCAGCTTGGCAACCACAATAATATCGCCGGCGTAAGCATTCTGCAGCATCTCCTGCTGTTTGCCGCGCAAAGTAAAAATATTACCAACCCGTTCAAGCTTTCCTTTCGATGCATTGTAGATCATACTGTCTGCTTTAATCGAGCCGGAAAACAGCCGGATATAGCTCAGCCTGCCGACGAAAGGGTCAGCGGTAGTTTTAAAAATGACCGCCGAAAAAGGATCAGCGCTCTTGACCGTGACCGGCAGCTCGTTCTGCCCCTGCCTGGCGCTTATCTGCCTTGTCTCAGGTCCAGGCAGATATTCCACAACGGCATCCAGCAACTGCGTAATACCTAAGTTGCGATAGGCCGAGCCGCACATAACCGGAAAAATCTTGGCCAGACCAATTCCCTTGCGCAACCCGTTGGCGATATCAGCAGTTGTCAGTTCGTCACCGTCCAGATATTTTATCAGTAAATCATCATCCATTTCAGCGGCCGCTTCCACCAATTGCTGCCGGGCAGACACAGCATCCTCCAACATTTCCGCCGGTATTTCCGTCTCGGTGAACTGATTGCCCCGCCCCGCCATGAACGCTCTCATACCAATCAAATCAACGACGCCGCAAAAGTCAGCTTCCCTTCCGACCGGCAGTTGAATAGGAATGACGCCTGCCCCGAATATCGTCCGCATACGCTTAAGCACTGCCCTAAAATCGGCATTTTCCCGGTCCATTTTATTGACAAATACCAACCGCGGCAAAGCCAGTTCTTCAGAATAACGCCAGACCTTTTCCGTTTCCACCTCCACTCCCGCCGCCGCACATACGGTAATGATTACACTGTCAACTGCCCGCAGCACGCCTTTGACCTCAGCCACGAAATCGGCGTAACCCGGCGTATCAACAAAGTTCAGTTTATGATCTCGCCATTCACAAGGCGCCAGTGCAGCGCTAATGGTAACTTTTCGCCGAACTTCTTCCGGTTCAAAATCTGTAATGGTAGTACCGTCGTCAACCCTGCCCAAGCGATTGATATTTCCCGAGTTAAACAGAAGTGCTTCCGTCAGTGACGTTTTACCGGCGCCCCCATGGGCTGCAATTGCGACATTTCTTAAGTTGCTGCTTCTGTACTCTTTCATAATATCCCTCCCAAGCTTTCATTGTCCGCGTTACAGCACTGTTAATTATCATTATTTTCTGTATTCTCTGCCAAATTACCACTTCCTCCTGCAGTTACTTGCCCAAATGCAAAAAGCCTCACATTTTTTTGCGGATAATACTTCTTAATTCAGCAGACATCAGGGACTTGGCGGCGACTGTTATAACAGAACAAAATTAGTGACGAAATCTGCTTGTTCCGCCCGCCAAAATATATTGCTTCCAGAAAATAATTCCATTATAATACAATTGTAAACCATTAATAAAATAATAGTTAACGAAAGGTTCCTTATGCCACATCCGCTTTTTTTTATACACGGCTGGGCTTCAACGGGAGCAATCTGGCCCGACAGCCTGCGGCAGAAACATAGCCAGTGCTATGATGCCCCAAATTTCCCCGATTTCAATTGCCTCTCTGCTGCTTTTCTCACTTTCACGGAATACCATAAGCAGCCAATAACGGTGATTGGCTGGTCTTTGGGCGGGCTGTTGGCATTGCAATTGGCAGCGGCCTATCCCAACCGAATATACAAGATCATCCTGGTAAGTTCTACCGCGCGTTTTACCAATGAGCCGGGCTATACCGCAGGATTATCTCCCGCCATCGTAAAACGCCTTGCTAAACAGTTGAATCAAGATCCACGGGCAACACAACGGAATTTCTATACACTTATGTTTTCTTCATCAGAACAGGATCGGATCATTCCGTTCTTACAGAATATTGCACCACGGATGGCCTCACTCCATCCTCATAGCCTGTCTAAAGGGCTTAATTTTTTGCTGGAAGCAGATTATCGCAGCATCCTGCCAAAACTACAGACACCTTGTGCTATCATCCATGGAACAGCTGACACTATCTGTCCTGTGGATGCAGCGCATATCTGGCGGAAAATCTCCCTAACGCCGGCTTATACCTGCTCCCCGGTGCAGGGCATATTCCGTTTTATACTCAGCCTGATACCTTTTCTACTTTGCTCAAGGAGTGTGATAAGCAATGATCTGCAAAAAACAAGTCGCCCGCCGATTTGGAAAAATGTCCTCCTCCTATGATAAATATGCCAGAGTACAAAAATATATGGCTCTCATTCTCGCCAATAAGGTACAGCGTTCCGGCGCGTACGAACGAATTCTCGAAATCGGCTGCGGTACCGGTTATTTTACCCGGCTCTTAGCCGAAACCTTCCCAAAGGCTCATATCCTGGCCAGCGACATTTCTCCCGGCATGCTGGACGCTACCAAAAAAAATCTGGCTTCCTATCCTCATATCCGTTACACGCTAGAGGACGGAGAATCCCTAAAAACGCAAGAATCCTTCGATTTGATCGTATCAAATGCCGCTTTTCAATGGTTCAATCAAACACCCAGAGCATTTAACGGCTTCTATGACCGATTGACGCCCGGCGGGGCGCTTATCTATACAACCTTCGGGAAACAAACCTTCCAGGAATTGCACGCATCTTTCCAGGCCGCACAGGAACAGCTTGGAATTGCTTCTTACGCCAAACATGGCCAATCATTGCTAACCATCCCCAGTCTGCAGAATATCATGAAGCTAGCAGGCTTTACCCAAGCCGTACATTCGGAAGAAAAATACCGGGAATATTTCCCCACTGTAAAAGACTTTCTCATCTCTGTAAAAAAAATCGGCGCAAATAACGCTTCCCAGCACAATGGCTCCACAACCTCTCGTCAACTCATGTTTGCAATGATACGACATTATGAAGACACCTTCCGCGAACACGGACAAATATACGCCACATATCACACAATCTGCGGAATCGGCCGCAAATAGAGAAAATGCGTCTGTAAGATAAAAAATAATAACCGTTCTATGAACGGTTATTATTTTTACTTTAACTTATTTTTGCAAAAAAGCTTGCATAATTTTACGCAGTGGTTTCGGCACCGAAACAACATAAATTTTGAGCGTTTTCACCGCGCTCGCCCCCTTATTATTGTATACAACACTTGATATATTGTATGACGCAAGGGTGACGTTTGCTACCGGTCAGGTTAGTTTAATTCCTGTTCCTCAAAGCGCATCAACACAAAACACAAATCGGAAAGACGGTTCAAGGCGATAATTAAATGCTCACTGACCGGCTCTTGTTTAACTAACCGCCAGACCTGCCGTTCGGCCCGCCGGGTGGTAGTCCTGGCCAAATCCAGAAACGCACCGCCTTTCGTGCCGCCAGGTATCAAGAAATTTTTAAGCGGCGGCAGCTGTTGCTCAAACTTGTCAATGACAGCCTCCAGCTTCTGCACATGTTCGGCGGTTATATAGGCGGCGCTGTCACTCAAACTGGCCAGTTCAGCCATAATCAGCATCAAAAGCTTTTGCAAGACGAGCAATTCCTCGCGCACTTCGGCCTTTTCGCACCACACCCGTGCCAGTCCCAAAGCCGAATTAATTTCATCCACATTACCGTAAGCCTCAACTCGGGCGCTGTCCTTGTCCACGCGCTCGCCGGTAAATAATCCGGTTGTTCCTTTATCGCCGGTCTTGGTATATACCCCCATCCAACAGCCCTCCCCCAAATACTTTTTTCACAAAATCACTCAAACAATTCATGTGGTTTAAACAAATTGGCTATTTCGCGCTCAGCGCTGGCTGCACTATCCGAGCCATGAATTACGTTATATTGCAGGGCAGTTGCAAAATCGCCCCGGATGGTGCCCGGCTGCGCCTCTGCCGGATTGGCAGATCCAATCATTGCCCGGCTGACTTTAACGGCATTTTCGCCTTTGATTACCATAGCCACTAACGGCCCGGAGGTAATGAACCCGACCAGATTCTCGAAGAAAGGCTGATTTTTATGCTCATCATAATGAGCGGCCGCCTGCGCTTTAGATACCGTCAGCAGCTTTAAAGCCACAACGTTAAGGCCGCGCTGCTCAAAACGGTGAATGATTTTCCCGGTCAGAGAACGCGCTACACCATCAGGTTTAATTAAAATCAGCGTCTTTTCCATGCTAACCCTGCACGTGCAGATAACTTTGCGCCAGGGCATGATAACTTAACGCCGACGCCCTGATTCCCTTAATATCTTCTTCGGTAAGCTGCCGGACAACTTTCCCCGGCGAACCCATAACCAATGAATTGGCCGGAATCTTTTTGCGCTCCGGTATTAATGAACCGGCGGCAATGATACAGTTGTCGCCAATCTCCGCAGCATTGAGAATGACTGCCCCCATGCCGATCAGGCAATGATTGCCGACCGTGCAGCCGTGAATAATTGCGCCATGCCCCACAGTCACATAATCCCCGATAACGGCTGCTAAGCCACAGATGACATGTACCGTAGAGTTATCCTGAATATTGGTATATCTGCCGACATGAATAGCATCCACATCACCTCTAAGCACTGTGTTAAACCAGATACTTGCGCCTTGCCCGATATTCACCCGGCCGATGACAAAAGCGCCGGGCGCAATAAATGCATCGTCGGCGATGCTGGGCTTAACGCCTTGATAGACAATCCTGTTGTCGTTCATTTACCGCAACAACTCCTCGTACTGTTTGCTGTCTAGATTCTTCACAATGGCCGCCAACAGTTTTACGGCGGCAGCATAATCATCACGGTGAATAATACTGTTATGGCTGTGAATATAACGGGTGGGAATACTCAAAACCAGACTTGGCACTCCCCGGGAGTGGACATGAATACGGCCGGCGTCAGTGCCGCCGCCTTCGGTAAAGGCCAGCTGATAAGGAATATTATTTTGTTCGGCAATCGTAATAACATAATCACGAAGCTTGATATGCGGAATCATGCTGGCATCATAAATCGTAATGGCAACACCCTTGCCAAGCTTGGCCGGAGCCAGATCCTCGGTCACTCCCGGCGTATCGCCGGCAACACACGTATCTACGGCAAACGCAATATCAGGGTCGATTGCGCCGGCGCTGGTTGCGGCGCCGCGCAGGCCAACTTCCTCCTGAACCGTTCCTACACCATAGATGGTATTGGGATGCAGTTCGGCGCCAGCGGCCTCCAGGACGTCAGCCACGATCGCGCAGCCAATCCGGTTATCCCAGGCTTTAGCCATCAATAGCTTTTCATTGGCCATTACGGTAAATTCGCTGCAGGGTATAATGGCGTCGCCGGGGCGGACGCCAAAGCTGTCTTTGGCTTCTTTTTCATCAGCCGCCCCAATATCAATATACATATCTTTCTTTTGCACAACCTTTTTGCGCTCGTCCGGCGATAAGATATGCGGCGGCTTACTGCCGACAACGCCGGGAATGGCGCCTTTAGCCGTCATGACAGTTACTCTCTGCCCCAGCATCACCTGCTCCCACCAGCCGCCAATGGTTAAAAACTTCAGAAATCCATCCTTGGTAATTGTTTTTACCATAAAGCCGATCTCATCCATATGGCTTGCCAGCATGATTCTGGGACCGGCCGAACTGCCGCTCTTTTTAAATATCACACTGCCAATTTTGTCATAGGATAATTCTGCCTGATCGCCAATTTTGGCAATTAACAGTTCTTTAATTTTTTGCTCGAAACCGGAAATGCCAGGTGCTTCGGTTATTTCTTTCAGCCATTGCAACGTTTTATCCATCATCAATCCCCCTTCTATCAACTATAGTCTACAGAATTTAGCGTTTTATATGCAATCTGGATAAAGCGGCGCAGTCCTTTGACAGCCTTCAGCCGTTCTCTATTTTTTGTTTGATTGCCCTGAGCATATTCATACTGTTGTCACGTACTTTTTTCTTTAAAATCGGATTGAGCAAACCGGCAATCATTGGAATACCGAATTCAAAGTCTACCGTTAGTTTTACCTCTGTACCGCCGGCGATTTCAGTCAATTCCCACGCTCCCTCCATCTTCTTCAGGTCCCCGTCCAGCTGCCGGTAAGTGATGAACAGTTTGTCATCATCAAAAGTATCCAGTTCGGTCCATTTTATCGTACGGCCATCCACATTTGACACCCAGCTGGTAACCGTGGTGTTATCTTTTCGTTCCAATACCGCAACACTGACCAGATCTTCCATAAACTCGGGATACTTATCCATTCGCTTCAAGATTGGATAGATCTCCCGTCGATCGCATAGCACCGGCATAGTTACTTCAACAAAAGGCATAATTGCTAATCCTCCTTAGAAATCCTCAATCATATCATTGGCTTTCTCCATCGCTTCCGCCAAAACAGCGATTACCTTGTCAATCAGCTCCCTGCTGATGATCAGTGGCGGTTCAATCCGGATCACTTTTGGGTTGTTTAGGGTATAGGCAGCCAGCACACCGCAATTAATTAATTCGGACATTAAAAAACCGCCAATCCCTTCTTTGGTCATTTCAATGCCAATCATCAGGCCCCGGCCGCGAACTTCTTGAATAACCGCCGGAAAAGCCTGTTGCAGTTTCTGCAGTTCACCGATAAAATAAACGCCGCTTTGCGCTGCTTTCTCCGGTAAACGATCTGTCAGCAAAACATTGATTGCGGCTATCGCGGCCGCACAGGCCAGAGGATTGCCGCCGAAAGTGGACGTATGCAAAAACGGGCTTGTGATATATTTATCCCAAAGCTTAGGCCTCGCAGTAAAGGCGCCCACCGGCATAACACCACCGCCCAATGCTTTGGCGGTAGTAATAATATCCGGCACCACACCGCAATAATCTACAGCAAACATCTTCCCGGTCCGTCCCAGACCGGTCTGCACCTCATCGCAAATGAGCAACGCGCCAAACTGATCACATAATTTCCGTACCTGGGGCAGATATTCATCAGTCGGCACAACAATGCCGCCTTCCCCCTGAATGGGTTCCAAAATTACAGCCGCCGTTTTCTCATCAAGCACTTGCTCAATAGCCTCGATACGGCCAAAAGCGACATGACTAAAGTTGGTAAGCAACGGTTTAAAAGGATCGCAAAAGACGTCCCGGCCGGTGGCGCTCAACGCCCCCAGCGTTTTACCATGAAAAGCATTAAGCGTTGAAATGATTTTTTCTCTGCCGGTATGCACTTTGGCCAGCTTAATTGCCCCTTCGACCGCTTCAGTGCCGCTATTGGCGATAAAGCTGTATTGCAAATCGCCGGGCGTTATTTGGGCCAGCAGTTCCGCAAGATCAGCCATCTGCTTATTGAACAGCACCTTGCTTGATAACGGCATGAAATCAAGCTGCTTTTTAACGGCGGCCACCACTTGGGGATGGCGGTGACCAAGACTGAAAACGCCGTATCCGCCCAGACAGTCAATATATTCCTTGCCGCTGATATCTCTTAATATACTTCCTTCCGCTTCCCATTCAATGGTCGCAAGCCCCATAAACCTAAACAGCTTGGCCATTGCCGGGTTAACATACTGTTCATACTTTTCAATTGTTTCGTTTACAAGCAATTCTTTATTCATATAAAGCCTCCGTTGCTTTCATTGTATTTGGTATTATTTCTATTTTTAACTAAAAAATTCCTTTCGCCTGATCGAAATTCCGGCACTCAAAGGATAATTCCTTTAGGAAAATCTAGGCTGTTCAATTCGCGTATGGGTTAAAGATATATGTGGTTATAATAAAGAGCGGGATTACTGCAAAAGTGTTGGCAAAAAACCACTTGCAAAAAAATTCTAAGGGGAAAGATATGCAAAAAAGAGCCACAGCACTACCCGAGCTTTTAGCGCCACTGTCTGCCGGAAAAGTAATGTTAGTTCTTGAACTTCTGCAGCCTGACTTGCTGGATCAGTTAGAGCACTGTCTGGATTTTATTCAAGAGCTGCAGCTTCCTATGAATTCTACGCAAAACGCATTAGACGATTTTTTAATTAAACGGTACATGGTTTTAGAAGATTCTCTGGAAAGTCTAAGCAGCAACACGCTTGCTTCAACCATGAAATTTTTTGAACAGCCGAAATATAGAAATATTATCAATACGCATGCTTTCGTGGACGGATTACAATACAAGCGATGATTGCCGCTCTGTTTTGGGATGAGGATTAGACAGCCTTAACGTAAACAGGGCGTGTCTTTACGATGCAAAGCATCCGAAATAGACACGCCCTGTGCAAAACATGGTAAAATCGGGACCACAAGCAAAACTGCCAACAAATAGTTATTGGCAGTACGGGTATATAACACACTCTTCGGCTAAGATACAGAAAACAACATTATGACCTCCGGCAGAAAAGGCCTAAGTACTCCTGGGATAAGAATTGGACGCAGCTGAGTCTGCGTCTATTAGTTTTTCGTTTTTAACTTTTGTACTGCTTGTTCCAGACCTTCAGGTGATAGATGATACATGGGGAAAACTTCCTTCACCATCGGAACCGTTGAATGGAATGGCCATACATTAACCGGCAGCGGATTGAGCCACACGGCATAAGGAAAGTGTCCGGCCAAACGTTTCAACCAGTAAAGGCCGGTATGTTCATTGCTCAATGCCCAGTCAACAGAGCCGCCGATTCTTGTTAATTCACTCCGCGCCATACTGGCGTCGCCTACAATCAGCAGCCGGTAATCCGCGTTCAAAATTTTGAACAGTTCATCCAGGGTAATCCAGTCCTTCAAATCGAAGTTGGTGTAGATTCGGTCATAAACACAGTTGTGAAAGTAGTAAAAACGCATGTCTTTGAAATGCGTGGTACGATTAGCTGCTGTAAACAGACGGCTGCATATTTGCCGGTAGGGATCCATGGAACCGCCTGAATCCATAAGGATAATTAGCTTCATCTTGTTACGGCGGGGACGCTCCCAGACTAAACGCAGCATACCGGCATGCTTACAGGTATCGTTAATTGTTTCGTCAATATCCAGCTCATCTTTGGGTCCTTCCATTCTGCTGCTCAGCTGCCGCAGCTTCCTGAGCGCCACCTCAAATTGCCGGACACTGGTGATTTTATCGTCACGAAGATCACGGTATTGCCTGGCGGCGGCGACCTGAACGGCAGACTGATTATTGGATGAGCCGCCAATGCGTACGCCTGCCGGGTGATAGCCGGAATGGCCAAAAGGAGATCCGGCGCCAGAGCTAATCCATTTTGTACCGCCGTAGTGCTCCTCGTTTTGCTCCTTCAGCCGTTCCGCCAATTGCTGCCTTAATTCCTCCAGGCTCCAGTCAAGCATCGGCGTTCGTTGATCAAAAGGAATAATTTTAGCTTCCTGAGCGTTTTCCAGCCAGCGCAACGCCTGCTCGATAAGATCCGGCGAAGCTTCTATCCCTTCAAAATGCTTGGCAAATGCCACATCATAACGGTCGAAGTGCCTTTCATTCTTGACCAGTATCGCGCGCGCCAAGTAATAAAAGCCAGTTAGGCTGGAAAAAGCAAGGCCTTTTGCCAGCGCTTCCATCAGCATCATCCACTCGTTTAAAGAAACCGGAATCCCTTCACTCTTGAGCTGGAAATAAAAGTTGACAAACAAAGCGAACACCTCCCTTCTTCATTAAAGGTCCGGGTTGCCCTTGAATGGCAGTTGTTTAATTGCGCTGTCAATATCCTGCTCTTTTTTAATCAGTGTACCCATGAAGGGCAGGCACTGGCAGATTGCGTCCGGGCTTATTCCGCCCAAAGCAAGCGCTTGTACCCAGTCAATAAGTTCGCTTGTGCTTGGTTTCTTTTGGATGTCTTTAATCAAACGCAGTTGGTAAAACGCTTGCAGGGCTTGCTCCAATAAGCTCTCTTCCAAATCAGGATGATGCACCGCAATAATTTTTTTCATCATTTCTTTATCAGGGAACGCAATATAATGGAAAATGCAGCGTCTCAGAAATGCATCCGGCAATTCTTTTTCCGCATTGCTGGTAATAATGACAATTGGCCGGTGCTTAGCCTTAATTGTTTCTTGTGTTTCGGGAATGTAAAAATCCATAATATCCAGTTCCCAGAGCAGATCATTGGGAAATTCAATATCCGCTTTATCTATTTCATCAATTAATAACACTACCTGTTCTTCTGAAGTAAAAGCCTCGCCCAGCTTGCCAAGCTTAATATATTGTTTGATATCCGATACGTCCCGGTCGCCAAACTGGCTGTCATAAAGCCTTTGTACGGTGTCATATACATAAAGGCCTTCCTGGGCTTTGGTGGTGGATTTAATATTCCAGATGAGCAGCTTCAGGCCAAGGCCGTCAGCAACGCTTTTGGCCAACATGGTTTTTCCGGTGCCTGGTTCACCTTTAATCAATAGCGGCCGTCCCAAAGTAACGGCTATATTTACTATGTTTTGTAAATCCTGCGTACTGATATAGTCTGATGTTCCCTTAAAAACTGCACATTGCGTCGTCATATACACATCGCTCCTTTTCCTCCTGATTTCCACGAGAAACTTGTCCCTTTTTCCGGATAATCCCCATTCATTTCGACCATTTGCCGTTATTGGCTACAAACCTTCATTTGATCTAAAATGAAAGACCCTCCCCTCTGGACAGATTCATTTTCTATATTTTATCATGACAATAACGAGGTCAAAATATGTAGGTTTGCACTGTCATTCATACCTCTATGGAATGATCAGAATTTTCTTTACTATAACACATCTGAACTGCTACTGTAAATCACTAATGTCATTTAGGGCAGCTCTTGTCATAATGCCCAGCCGTTACGGAACAGCGGGAGAACAAGCGGGAGCTGCCGGCCTGGCCGACATTGCTCCGGACGCTTACTCTGCGGTTATCGATAGTCCCAAATATAATCCGGCCAGAAATATTGTAAACATCCCGACAATATGAATAACAAACCAGAACCAGTTGTCAAACCGGAAGGCCTCTATTTTTATCGGCGCCCGTAAATGCGGCGGTATGATCTTGCCCCCAATCCATTCCATTAAGATAAAGAAGGCCCACCACGATGTATAAGAGTCCCAGAAATCCCACTCATAACCGTATTGTATCAGCCTGGTAGTATTTTTAAATATGGTCTCCATTAGCGCACCAAGATTAACGATAACGCCGTAAAATGCTATTTTATAAGTCCAGCTTACCGGGCTGTATCGAACGCCGACCAAAACGTAAAAAGAGAAAGCAGTTAAAACAGCAGTTACTGGTGTTTTTATTACAGGCATAAAGATGTAAGGAAATGAATAGAAGCCAACTTCTACAAAAATATAACAAAGTACATTACCGAGTACTCCGGCAATTAGATATAATAAACCATATCGCCGCCAGTCCAGCCGTAAAATGAAGAAACTGCCAATCAATGAAAAAACTACGCTTATTATGGATATATACATCTCTTTACTGCCATCAAGAAAGGTCAATGTCATCTTAATCAGCTACCTCCAGGACAATGAAATTTAATAAGTTTCTTCTATAACAAGTATTTACTGGCCAGCCTGCTAATATTTACATTGATTTGCCAATAAAAGCATTCTACAGGCAATCACTTACTGAAATGTTGAAATTAAACCGCTAAAAATGAGCGTTCTCTCCTTTTTAAACAAATGATTGTGGAACAGTGTAGCGCCTTGTGAAGGATTCGTTTTTATCATTATCGAACTAGAAAGATATGGAACAAAAGAGAGGGGGTTCACATGATTATTATCAAACCTTATCAAACCATTCTTGTCCCTGTAGACGGTTCGGAGAATTCCCAAAGCGCTTTAGCTCACGCTATTTATCTGGCCAAACAATGCAATGCGGCGCTGCACCTATTGCATGTTGTTAATTTGGCTGCCGCTCTGTCATTATCCGGTTATGACCAGGGGCACTATTCACTTCTTAAGGAAGTACAGAGTGCTCTTACGGAAACAGGAAATAAGGTGCTGAACGAAGCGGCGGCAAAAATACCGGCCCCCGTTAAACACAGCATCTCCCTGGAAATGGGGGCGCCCGGGCAAATCATTATTGATTGCGCCGACAAGTGCAAAGCCCATTTGATTGTTATGGGAAGCCGCGGCCTCGGCCCGGTAAAGGGATTATTTATGGGCAGTGTCAGCAATCACGTGATGGGACAATCGCCTATACCGGTATTAATCGTTAAATAACCTTGTACAGTCCAACCTATCGCCAACATAATAAGAATTAAATCATATGTCAGTTCGGAGCCAGAAAAAAGCATCGGCCAATGTAACAGAATTGCCAAACAGAGTCGGGAATATAAGCTGAACTAAATATTTCTTTTCCTTGACAAATCAGCCAAAAGACGATAAGATATTAATCGTCGCTAGTCGGGGCGTAGCTCAGCTTGGTAGAGCGCTACCTTGGGGTGGTAGAGGCCGCACGTTCAAGTCGTGTCGCTCCGACCAGATTATACAAGAGTCAGACCATCCTTTTAGGATGGTCTTTTTGCTTCTGTACTGCAACCGTACTGCAATCCGATTTTAAGATTATTTAGTACCAAGAGCGTCTATATAGCTGCTTCGTACTCCTCAATAAAAAAACCGGCCAGTGAGTGATGTCGCGACCGGACTTTTTATTGAATATATCACTTTCTCTGCTCTGCTATTTTTTCAGCAATACCGGATTCTTTTACTACTTGCGTAAGTCTTCTTGTTTCTTTAAGCCATTTTTGAAAAAATTCTTCATGCCCTAAGTAATTAACTTCCATGCCTAGCTTTCTCATGTTTTCTATGTACTCAGGATCATTCACTGTTTTTTCAAGACCCTCTAATAATTTGGTTTTTACTTCTTTTGGCATGCCTTTGTGGGCAGCAATGCCAAAGAAGAAGCTGAATACCACATCGATTCCCTGTTCCTGAAAAGTAGGAACGTTGCTGTAAAGAGGATCGCTCATTCGTTTTGTGGATCCAACACCAATGACTTTTACTGCACCGCTTTTCACATGTTCTTGTATTCCGGGAGCAGCAGAAAACATTAACTGAACATGTCCTCCCAATAGAGCAGCCAATGATTCCGCGGCACCTTTAAAAGGTACTTGATCCAAGGCAACTCCGGCATTTAGCACAATCATTTCGCCTGCAAGATGATTTCCGCTCCCTAACCCGCTATGTCCAAATTTAACAGCGTGGGGATGCTGTTTAGCATAATCCACTAACTCGGCCAGACTGTTCCAGGGGCAATCGGAGCGAACAGCCGCAATAGCCGGCAGTTCCATAATCTGCACTAATGGATCTAAAGCTGATGAATAGTGATACGGGGTTGTCCCATAGAGTGGCTGCAACAACGCACTTGTATCCACGGTTCCCAACGTATAGCCGTCCTCCCCCGATTCAACCAACTCATTCCAGCCTAAAATCCCGCCCGCGCCAGGCACATTTTTTATGACGACATTCTGACCAAGATGTTTGTAAGCCGATTTTCCCATTGCCCTGGCCATCATATCTGCACTTCCGCCAGCCGCAAATGGAACAATCAACGTAATCGCCTTATCAGGATACTTCTCGGCAGCAGTTGCCGGCGTCTCTTTCGTTCCGCAGCCAGCAGCCAGCCCCATCGAACATAACAGCAGTAAGGACAACGCAATTGATTTTCTATTTTTCACAGCATTTCCTCCCTTATTTCGTTTTAATTCGATTTTATACCCGATTACATAAAAAAGATTGTCATATTTTGTCAGGAGAAAAAATAAAGCCGGTCAGCCCAAAAATGCCAACCGGGACAATTTACTCTATAAACCACTTACCTTCCTCATCACCCACGCTACAATATTTTTATGGCACAAAATCTCATCTCCGATTTCACATAATTGCTAAAAATAAAGAAATACTTATGTTAAAACTTAGTTTTGGAGTTGATACAATTGAGCAATCAAACAATATTGTGGGCAAGTGTTATCCTACCTTGGTTATCTATCTTTTTTCTTAAGAAAGAAGATTTAAAACGCTACATGCCGGTTGCATTATTCGGCAGCCTTATTACTACATTTTTTATGGAAATCGGTATATCTTTGGGTTGGTGGGTACCTCATGAAAATATATTTCCGTTAATCAATATGCCACCGATCTCATATAGTGCTTATTTAGTAGGTATTATTTGGATTTTCAAGTTCACTTATGGCAACTTTCTAAAATACCTCGCCGCTAATGTACTTATAGATTTAGTACTGTCTTTTTTTATCCTAAGTTGGTTCTCCCGGCGAGGCATTGTCGATATTCATATATCCGACCTGCAAATGCTGCTTTTATCTACCATAATTGCTTTTTTCCTGTATGCTTATCAATGTTGGCAGGAAAGCGATATGGCAATAAAATGCACACCTGCATTACAGCCATCGGCCAATAAGCATTTGGACGAAAAAGAAAAAAAACAGTAACCAATGGCTTTTTAATCAGCTGTACTTAAAAACCCGATTATTGATTTTGATTGTAACAACATCACCTACTGATGGTTTAGTAGAAAAACATAAAAAGTAATGTCATTTCCGCTTTTCTTCAATTTCAACTTGGATATTTGATTTGCCAATGGATTCAATGTCAAACCCATTAGAATCTTCCAGTTTTTCGGCTGACTAGGCTGGATTAGGCAACGAAATTTATTATAATGTAAAAAAACTCCCTGCATCCGCATTCCGGATAGGGAGTTTTATGTTATGACTTCAGCATAAATACAACAGTTATCTCCGTATCAGATGCACACTTCTTTCCGTTAACGTCCGCAGGAATAAATCTCCATCGCTTAACAGAGTCAATGGCAGCTTGGTCAAGACTATCATGACCAGAGCTTTCAACAATTTCAATATTTCGGACTTCTCCTTTTTCGGATACAAAGACTTTTAAAACTACTCTTCCCTCTATCCCTTGCTTTTGAGCTTCTATAGGATATACAGTCTCTACTTTTTTTAAGACAACGGGAGGACGAGTAATATCTTTAGCAAAAACAGATGCCATACTACTGATAAGAAATAAAATAGCAATAAATATTAAACTGACTCTTTTCATAGGTAAACCTCGCTCGTTATTTACATACTAAAAGATTTCAATATGTTTCGCCGAATTCCTCCGTCACACTCTATAAACCATTTCCCTTCCTCGTCAAACAAATACACCTGCTTGCCATGTATCCGGCAAGTATATCTTATGCCACAGCCGCCTGCTTTGAGTAAGGCAGCCTGGCGCACGAAAATAGGTCTACCGAATATGCCTTTCCGTCAGTCTAACGGATATTGAGCGGTTTGAGTGTCCCGTCTGGAGAATGTTATCTCTTACATGTAGTTCTTATCACACTATATAGAAATCATCATAGAAATCATCGAATAAAATATATAATCAGTCCGTGGTTCGGGACTGGTACTTTTTTACGGTCTTATGGAAAGGAGAAAATCGGCCAGCAATAAGCTAAACCGGGAATGATAAATCCGCCTTACTTTTTCTGCGCCGCTATTTTTTCAGTAATGCCGGATTCTTTGACTACTTCCTTAAGCTGCCTAGCATCAACAAGCCACTTTTTAAAAAATTCTTCATGTCCTAAATAATCTACTTCCATGCCTAGCTTTTTCATGTTTTCTATGTACTCAGGATCATTCACTGTTTTTTCAAGTCCAGCTAACAGCTTAGCTTTTATTTCCGGCGGCAGGCCTTTGTGAACAGCAATACCGTACCATGAGCTGAAAACAACATCTATTCCTTGCTCCTGTAACGTAGGCGCATTGCTGAATACCGGATCAGTCATGCGCTTCATAGCAGTAGTTCCTAACACTTTAACCATGCCGCTCTTTACATATTCTTTTATTACAGGCGGCGGAACAATGATATACTGTACATGATCGCCTAATAATGCGGCTACAACCTCCGAATCACCTTTAAAGGGAACCTGCGGTACATTTATGCCGACTTTCCTATTAATTCTCTCTCCGGCAACATGGTTTCCCGTTCCCAATCCTTGATGACCCAGTTTTATATCGCTTGGGTGTTCCTTGGCGTGCTTAATTAACTCGGTCATATCCTTCCAGGATTTATCTGCTCGAACAACAACAACCGGCGGGACATCCATAATTTGTACTAAGGGATCTAAGGCTGATGTATAATGATAGCGGCTTTGTTCGTATAATGATTGTAGTAAGACACTAGTAACAACAATCCCCAGGGTATAGCCGTCATCGTTTGATTCCACTAATTCATTCCAGCCCAAGCTGCCGCCAGCGCCAGTTACATTTTTGATCATTAAATTTTGCCCAAGATGCTTATAGGCTACTCTTTCCATTGCTCTAGCCACCATATCGGTAGTGCCGCCAGCCGCAAACGGCACAATCAATGTAATCGGCCTGTCCGGATACTTTTCGGCAACAGTTGCCGGCGTTTCTTTCGTTCCGCAACCGGCAAGCCCCATCAAATATAATAGCATTAAGGCTAGTATAATTGATTTTGTCAGTTTCACAGCGTTTCCCTCTCAATTCGTTTTAATTCGATTGTATACCCGATTAGATAATAAATAATGTCACATTCTGTCAACAGACAACTATAAAATCCCAGCCAGCCGTAAACTTCCCCCTTATAAACCCTTCCTCATCAAACAAATTCGCCTGCCAGGTACCGGCAAATATAGCTTATCCACAGCCGCGTGCGTTAATAATTCAGCCCGGCGCACATCTATACTACGTCTACCCGAATATACATGCCAGTCAAATCAAGATCCCTAGCATAAAATCGTCGAAGCGATTTCAATTGCCAGAGATCTATTTTGTACCCGAAATAAGTCGACTGGTAAATCTCCGAAGTTTAATGACCTGCCCAGGTTTAACCGAATTAGCCGTCCAATCGCCGCGTCATTCCTCCCACCGGGCAGTGTAGCCGCGGGTATCCACATGGACGAAACCCTGTGAATAATACCGCCCGATCCCATCTGCACCGCATTGCTCGGCAATTTCAGCTAATGCATTAACCGTAAGGCCGTCAGGCACTAAAATATCAGCGGCCATCCCCTGGACGTGGTAACTGTTCGGCACGCCGCCGACTGCAGCGTTATGCTCAGGACAGCGGTACACGCTGGATAAATACAGCGGACCGCCGACAGCCTCCCGCATTGCATCAAGAATATGTTGAAGGCGAACATCGATCCCCGGCTCTATCCCGCAATGCTTGCAGGCAAATTCCTCCGACGTAAAATACTTAGCCATTCATCATCACTCCAATCATAAGACCTCTCGCACGCCGGTGCTCTGTACCGGCGCCAAGCCGCTTTTGCTGTCAATTCAGCGTCTATAATCCATCTTATGAGCGCCGATGGTATCAGGCTACACCGGGCCAAATCAATAATATATTCGAGCGGCCCACACAAGTTCGCCCGAAACAAAATATCAGCCGCCGGAAATTCCCCGGCGGCCCATACAGCGATTTCTGCAGTCCTAACGTAAAATGAGTCAAAGTTCATTATGTAAAAAATACCAAAGCAGCTAGATTGCAGACGAAGAAAAAAGCTAACCTCCTTTTCAATCCTCCGGCTGTTAGCTTCTTAATCCCGCTAGTGCGATAATCCCGGTAACTTGGGCCTTTAAGCGTCGATCAGCCTTGCGCCAGCCTGATCAATATGCAGTATTACATAGGTCGCATCAATATTATTTGCTTTAAATGCAGCCACCATAGCTTCCCCAATCGGCGCGGCATTTTGTTGCGTAAAAGCAATCAGGCATGGACCGGCGCCACTGATCGCCGAACCATAAGCGCCTTGCTTGTTAGCCGCCTGAAAGACATCCCGCATTCCCGGAATCAGCGCTTCACGATATGGCTGATGGAGCCGATCTTCAAGCGCGCATTGCAAATGACCAAACGCCCCCTGGCTGAGAGCCCCGATTAATAAAGCCGTCCGGCTGATATTAAATACAGCGTCCTGATAGGCAACGGTTTCCGGCAATACCTGCCGCGCTGCTTTGGTTGATAAATTAAACGCCGGAATTGCCACCACCATTTCCAGTACTCCGGGCGGTAAAAACCGCAGGCAGTGTGCTTTTTCCTGATAGACGGCGCTCAATGTTATCCCGCCAAATATGGCAGGTGCAACATTATCCGGATGGCCTTCGAACTCAGTAGCCAGTTCAAATAACTGCTGTTTGCTCAGCGGACCGCCGACTGCGGCATTAGCGGCTACAAGGCCGGCTACAATGGCCGCCGCGCTGCTGCCCAAACCACGGGCCAGAGGCACATTGTTCGTCATTTTAATATGCGCGCCACGATAGCTTTTCCCGGTCCGCGCTAAAACTGCCTGAACAGCCTGCCAGACAATATTTTGTTCATCGCTTGGAATAATGCCCCGGCCTTCGCCTAAAATCTCAATATTGAGCTTGTCAGAGCGATTAAGTGTCAATTCTAATTCATTATAAATCGTGCAGGCAATGCCAACTGCATCGAAACCGGGGCCACAGTTCGCAGTAGTCCCCGGTACACATACCTTTACCGTCTTCGGCATATTGCTCTCTCCTGATCCAATTAATCGATTTGCTGCGCTTCAACCCGGATTACATTCTGAACTGTTGTTAAAACAGACATGTCTTTAATCGTTGTCAGCGCCTTTCTAATATTAGCGTCGGAAACATGATAGGTGATCAGGACAAGTTCAGCGCAATTATTCACCTTGCGTTTTTGAATTACCGAGTTAAGACTTACATTATGAGCGCCAAAGGCTCCGGCAATCGCTGCCAGTACGCCCGGCTGGTCTTCAACCAGCAGCCGGACATAATAAGATGAACTGGTATTTTCGACCGGGCAAAATGGTTTCTGGTCAAAGCAGGTGCAAAGAATTCTGCCGTTAACATTATGCCGCAGGTTGCGGGCTACATCAACAATGTCGCCGGCAACTGCGCTGGCCGTTGGCAGCGCACCGGCTCCCCGGCCGTAAAACATAGTTTCTCCTACCGCATCGCCCCGGACAAAGATGGCATTAAATACATCGCCTACTGCAGCCAGCGGATGATTAAGCGGAATAAAAGCCGGATGAACCCGCGCATTAATACCGCATGCTTCGCTTTCCTTGGCAATTGCCAGCAGCTTAATTACATAGCCCAGTTCCCGTGCATATTCTATGTCGACAGGAGAAATATTAGTAATACCCTCTACATCGACATCCTCCAGCGAAACCCTGGCATTAAAAGCAATGGAAGCTAAAATTGCTATTTTTCGGGCAGCATCAAATCCGCCTACATCAGCTGTGGGATCAGCTTCAGCATAGCCCTTGGCCTGCGCTTCAGCCAGTACAGTTTCATAATCAAGTTTTTCGTTGGTCATCTTAGTTAACATATAATTGGTGGTGCCATTTACTATCCCCATGACTTCTGAAAGTTTATTGGCAGCCAAGCACTGTTTAAGCGGCCTGATGATCGGAATACCGCCGCCAACGCTGGCTTCAAACATAAAATCAACATGGTTGGCCTCCGCGGCGCTAAACAATTCACGGCCAAATTTAGCTACCACGTCTTTGTTGGCAGTGACGACATTCTTGCCCGCATTTAAAGCTCGCAGCATATAATCCTTGGCTGGCTGCTCCCCACCCATAACTTCGACGATAATATCAATGTCGTTATCATTAAGAATGTCATCGGCATTGGTTGTTAGCACTGCACCTGCCGCTATATTCCTGACTTTATTCAGATTACGCACCAATATCTTTTTTATGTTTACCGGCACGCCGGTTTTTTGCGAGATTTCATGAGCATTGGCGGTTAATACATTAACTACGCCTGTTCCCACAGTGCCTAAACCCAGCAGGCCGATGTTAACAGAATCCTTCATCATTATTCCTCCGTTTATGCTTGTTGTCCCAATACCTCAAGCCTTTTTACACCTTCAACCATTCTTAATTTATCGAGTAAGGCTTCCAGGTCAATCACCAGCTCCGCCGTTTCAATAGAAATCGTGGCATTTGCCACTC
Source organism: Dendrosporobacter quercicolus (assembly GCF_900104455.1). Taxonomy (NCBI): domain Bacteria; kingdom Bacillati; phylum Bacillota; class Negativicutes; order Selenomonadales; family Sporomusaceae; genus Dendrosporobacter; species Dendrosporobacter quercicolus. The sequence goes on along the minus strand of NZ_FNHB01000001.1, from coordinate 256,993 downwards.
CCTGCAGCGGAATACCCTGATTTATGGTCAGTACGCTGCCATGATCGCCGGCGATGGTATTTAACACCCGCGATAAAACTCCCGATTTATGTTCAAGCAATAAGGCCAGAGTAACAATTTTTTCCTTACTGGCTTCATAAAATGGAAAAACATAGTCCTTATATTTATAATAAGCACTGCGGCTTAGTTCCATTCGCTCCACAGCTTCATTTATTGTACGGGCTTCACCGCGTTTGAGCATGTCTTTCACTTTAATCGTTTTTTTAATTGCTTCAGGTAATATTTCTTCACGAACCAGATAAAACCCGGATTGCTGTCTGTTCACTCTTGTACCTCCCCGTATGTCTGCAAAGGATAATAATCTATTCATAGTAGACATTATAACATCCTTTTCCTAGGGATTACAAGGGCAATTAAAAAAAAAGTCAGTCTGTAAAGACTGACTTTTTTTTAAAAAATAATACAAATCAAACCGCCGCTCCCATCATTAACGATTTTCTGCAAAGTGTCGCGCAATTTGAACTGAGCTGTTTCCGGCATACCGGAAAGTTTATTTTGAATTCCTTCCCGTACCAGCGAGTTTAGTGATTTACCGAATAAATTTGTCCGCCATATTTTGTCCGGTTCGCCTTCAAATTCACGCATCAAATATTGAATAAGTTCTTCGCTTTGCTTCTCAGTACCCAGTATTGGCGATATTTCAGCCTGTACATCAGTTCTGATAATGTGCAGCGATGGCGCTGAAGCTCGCAAGCGAACGCCAAACCGGTTGCCGTTTCTGATAATTTCCGGTTCCTCCAGTACCATTTCATCCAGTTGCGGGGTTACGATTCCATAGCCGGACTGTTCTACCTGCTCCAGCGCGTCAGCCAGTTTATCATACTCCCGCTTAGCCACCGCCAAATCCTGCATCAGTCTGAACAAATGATGCTCACCGGAAATTGTAAAGCCGGTTAATTCTTCCAACACCTGATAGAATAAATCCGGCCGGGAAGTAATTTCAATTACCGCAATACCGCTGCCTAAGTCCATATCGTGCAAAATTACATCGGCAATAAATTCATGGCTTGCCAAATCATCAATAGCGCAATCTATATCCCGCAGCCTGCGCACATATTGCACTACTTCACGCACAGCTCCGTCAAACTTCTCTCTCAGCCAGTGTTCGGTATTGAGTTCCTCAATCCATTTCGGCAGTGAAATATTAACTTCCTTAACCGGGAATTCATATAAAACTTCCTGTAAAATAGCATAAATATCATCATAGTTTAATTGAGCGCAATCTACAGGAATGACCGGCACATCATAATTGCTTTCCAATTTAGCGACAAGTTCCCTGGTTTCCTTGGCTGTAGGCTGATTGGTGTTTAAAATAACCAAAAAAGGTTTTTGCAGCTCTTTCAGCTCATTAATCACCCGTTCTTCAGCCGAAAGATAGCTGTCCCGCGACAAGTCGGTTACAGTACCGTCGGTGGTTACGACCAGCCCAATGGTCGAATGCTCGGCAATTACTTTCCTGGTACCGATTTCGGCGGCTTCCTGAAAAGGTATTTCTTCTTCAAACCAGGGAGTAAGCACCATTCGCGGTCCGTCTTGCTCTTCATACCCCAGAGCGCCTTCCACTGAATAGCCAACGCAATCAACAACCCTAACCCTGATTGCCACATTATCCTTAATATTGATTTCCACCGCTTCATTGGGAATAAATTTGGGCTCAGTGGTCATAATCGTCTTGCCGGCCGCACTTTGCGGCAACTCGTCTTTGGCACGCTCTTTTTCATATGGATCAGCAATATTTGGTAAAACCATTGTATCCATAAATTTCTTGATAAAGGTGGATTTTCCAGTACGTACCGGCCCGACAACGCCAATATAAATATCACCGCCAGTACGTTCGGCGATATCTCTGAATAAATCAAATTTCTCCATATGGTCATTTCCCTCCCCATGACTAATTCTATATAATACATTTGAGCATACCGCCCACTAAACCCGTGTTCATCCCTCCCTTAACCAAAGTAACGCACCTGCGAGAAGGAGTAGTGTCCGATAAGTTAGTATTATAGCAAGGTTTATAATCAATAATAAATATATGACATGCCGCCGATAATATTACTAAATTAATCCCCGGCTTTGTCTTTTTATGGTTATTTAAACTGCGCTGCCATAACCAGAAAAAAGGATATGCCGCTTTATCGAAAAGCAAAAAAGAAACTGCCTCATTTTTGAGGCAGCCCCTACGACCTGATCAAATTATTTATTTCCCGGTGATTTCCAAATCGCTTGATCATTAACCACTTCTTCCGCTTCCTGGGTCCGCCCTCTGGTCATTAAATCCAGAACTGCTTCCCGCGGTGATTTTTCGGCGTAAATCACCTGGTAGATTTGCTCGGTTATCGGCATTTCAACCCGATACTTCTCTGCTAAACCGTACGCTGCAGCCGTAGTCCTTATTCCTTCCACCACCATATTGGTTCCCAGGGCAATTTGGTCTGCCGCCTGACCCTGAGCCAGCAGAATTCCGGCCCGCCGGTTACGGCTGTGGCGGCTGGTACAGGTAACCATCAAATCGCCAATTCCCGACAAACCGGCAAAAGTCAGGGGATCGGCGCCCATTGCCACGCCCAGGCGGGCTATCTCCGCTAAACCTCGGGTCATCAGAGCAGCCTTGGTGTTATCGCCAAACTCCAACCCCTCGGCAATGCCGGCCCCTAAAGCAATGATGTTTTTTAAAGCCCCGCCTAACTCCACCCCAATCATATCCGGATTGGTATACACCCGAAAATACGGCAGCATAAAAGCATCCTGAACTTGTTCGGCAACCGGCGGATGATTTGACGCAACTACCGTAGCGCTGGGCTGAGCCCTGCCAACCTCTTCGGCATGATTAGGCCCCGATAAAACGGCAATTCGGTTTTTCAGCCGGGGCGCCGCTTCGGCAATAACCTCGGACATCCGGAGGCCGGAGCTTAGTTCAAAACCTTTGGTTGCAGTAACAATAATGGCAGTGTCGCTTACATAGGAACTTATCCGGTTTACCGTCTCCCGCACAGCCTGTGATGGCGTCGCCAGAACCACCAGTTCTGCACCCAGCAGTGCAGCCGGCAATTGGCTGGTAGTCATAACGCCCGGCGGAATGCTGACTCCGGGTAAATACCGCTCATTGCACCTGTTGTCATTCATTTGTTCTGCCAACGCCTCATTGCGGGCCCATAAAGCTACCGAATCATGTTTTTGCCCCAGCATGACCGCCATAGCTGTCCCCCAACTGCCAGCGCCAATAACAGCAATCTTCATCGTCATTTCTCCTTACCGGCTTGGCCTGCTTTAATTTTCAGCTCCTTGCCCTTCAACAGCCTCTCAATATTGGGTTTATGCCTGATAATGACAAAAGCAGCCGCCAATAACCCAAAATAATAAAATTCCATTCTTTCATTAAACAGCCGCATGAGCATCGGTACCAGAGCTGCCGCAATGATTGAGGCCAGGGATACATATCTGCTGAAATAAACAATAACACACCATACGGCAAATACAATCAGCGTAACCTTAGGAACCAGAACGGCAATCACGCCCAACCCGGTAGCCACGCCACGGCCGCCTTTGAATTTCAAAAATACCGACCAATTATGACCGGCGATTGCCGCGATCCCGCCGACAAGCATGCCCAGCGGCGTTCCCGCCAGCCACTGACCTAAAAACACACCGGCTACGCCTTTGGCGGCGTCAGTAAAAAAAACGCCTAGCGCCGGCCAGGGGCCGAGCACGCGGAAAGCGTTGGTTGCGCCAATATTTTTGCTGCCGAACTGGCGCAGATCAATCCTCCACAACCAGCGGCCCAGCAGCAAACCATTGGGAATTGAACCAATCAAATAGCTAGCGCCGGCAATTACCGCCAGCACTGAAAAGTCCATAGATTCCCTCCTCCCTTATTTGCTTACCATCAATCATCTTCCTCTTTACGCCCGCGGACAACCAGTTTTAATGGAGTTCCTTCAAATCCAAAGCTTTCCCGCAGCCTGTTCTCCAGAAAACGCAAATAAGAAAAATGCATGATTTCCGGATCATTGACAAAAAAGATAAAGGTCGGCGGTTTTACATCAGCCTGCGTGGTAAAATAAATCTTCAGCCGACGGCCATTTTCCGACGGCGGCGGGTTGATTGCAGTGGCATCACTGATTACCTGGTTAAGCACGCTTGTTGAAATCCGCATTGCATGCTGTTCCGCCGCAAACTTAATCAGCTCGATTACCCGGTGTATCCGCTGTTTGGTTAAGGCCGAAGTAAATAAGACCGGTGCATATTGCATAAAGCCTAACTCATTGCGAATTGTTTCGGTAAAGCGCAATGAGGTTTTGCTGTCTTTTTCCACCAAATCCCACTTATTTACGATAATTACAATGCCTTTCCCCGCCTCATGCGCATAGCCGGCAATTTTTTTATCTTGTTCCGTCACCCCGTCAACAGCATCAATGACGATTAAAACAACATCAGAACGGTCAACAGAACGCAAGGAGCGAATCACGCTATAACGCTCGACCGGTAAATCAATTTTCGCTTTGCGCCGCATACCGGCAGTATCGATCAGAACAAAATTGGTTCCTTCCTTGGAAAAATGAGTGTCAATCGCATCACGGGTAGTACCTGGTATATCGCTGACAATTACCCGTTCCTGGCCGATCAGCGCATTGACCAGGGAAGATTTACCGACATTGGGACGACCAATGACCGCTACTCTGATTTGATCGATTTCTCCATCAGACTCATGTTCCTTCGGCAGGCTTTCTACAACCTTATCCAGTAAATCACCGAGATTAAGCGCATTGGAAGCGGAAATTGGAATCGGCTCGCCTAAGCCCAGGTTGTAAAACTCATAAATTTCATCCATTGCTTTGGCGCTGTCTACCTTATTCACTGTCAGAACCACCGGCTTGCGGGTATTGCGCAATATGCCGCCCACTTCTTCATCAGCTGAAGTTAAGCCGGTTTTACCGTCCACAATAAACAGAATAACATCCGCTTCCTCGATTGCCAGCTGGGCTTGGTGACGGATGGCGGTTAACATCCGGTCATCCGTTTCAATTTGAATACCGCCGGTATCAATCATTGTAAACTCATGATTAAGCCACTCGGCGTCAAGATAGATCCGGTCCCTGGTTACCCCCGGCATATCCTCAACAATAGAAACACGTTTTTTACCTATCTGATTAAACAGCGTAGACTTGCCAACATTGGGACGGCCTACGATAGCCACGATTGGTTTACTCATTCACATCACCCAAGTTTCATCTTTTTCTATTTTATTTATTACTGAGTATTAGTTTTTCCCGTAATTAAGCGCGTATACCGGCAATTGCAATTGTCATCCGGGCCGCTAAGCAAGTCAGCGCGTCCAGCCATACAGCAGTTCCCTTAAATCGGCCCCTCCGTAAGCAACCCGGACCGGAATGTTGAGCTGCTGTTCAACCTCCTGCAAGGTTGAATCATCCAAAAAAACGTTCTCGCCGGTCCGCAGGGCAATTCCCGGAATAATTACACCATCACGCTCACCGGTTAAGCAGCTTAGGCCTTTGACAATATCACGGCCGGTTAAAAGGCCGGTTACGGTAATATCAGAACCAAAGAAATGATTTTCCACCGGCACCAGCCTGATATGTAAATTCGGTATGGTTAATTGCCGTATGAGCGGGCTGAGAATTTTTTCCGCGGACTTTCCGCAAACAATATCCAGATGAATTGGCGCTGTATAAACGCTGGACGCCGTTTTAGCCGTTTCCCATTCGGTAAGAAAATTTCTGACCAGGCCAATCCCATTTTCCAGTTGGGGAAATCCGTCATAAAACTCATCACTGGGAATTGGTTTGGCGGCGGCGATATAAAACTCGTCGGACAGATACACAAAAGAACTGCCGGTTTCAGAGCGGGATTTTTTTTGCCATTGAGCCACCATGCTAATTATATGGCACGCCTGCGCTGCTGTAAAGCCTTTGAGTGGATGACAATGCTCGCGATAACGGCTCAGACCTACCGGTACAATCGCGAGCGACTGCACACCGGGATGCAATTGATACAAATCGGCGATTGTTTTCTCCAGAATTACGCCATCATTAATCTCCGGGCACAGCACAACCTGGGTATGCAGTTCAATACCGCTTTCAATCAGTTTGTTAATGTGCTGCATAATATTTCCGGCATTTTTATTGTGCAGCATTTTCGCCCGCAGCGGACCGTTTGTCGTATGAACGGAAATATACAAAGGCGACAAATGCAGCTTTTTGATCCTGGTAAAATCCCGCTCGCCAAGATTGGTAAGGGTAACAAAATTACCGTATAAAAAGGACATGCGATAATCGTCATCCTTAACATACAAGCTGGCGCGCATATTAGGCGCCATCTGATCAACAAAGCAAAAAATACATTGATTGGCACAGCGCCGGATACCATCAAACACCGCACTTTCAAAGTGTAAGCCTAAATCTTCATCGTACTCTTTTTCAATTTCAATAATTTCCTGCTCGCCGTCTGTCTTTTCAATCAATAATTCTATGTAATCATCGGCCAATGCAAAACTCAAATCAATAATATCACGCAACTGCCGGCCGTTAACGGCCAGCAGCTTATCACCAGCTTCAATACCGGTTTGGTCTGCAATACTCTCCGGAACCACCATTGTTACCACGCCGTAATAGGACAAGCTTTTCACCTCTCTTTACTATTCCGTTTAGCTCTTATGTTTTCCTGCAAACGAAAAAAAGGAGTGATGATAAAAACATCACTCCGCTTCTTATTCGGTTATTTTTTATCTTCCCGGTCATCACCTGACTTTTTGCGCCGGCTTTGCCTGGGAGCAAAAAAATTGGTAAACTCAGTTGTCGCAAATTGTTTTAGTTTTGCTTTTGCTTCCTTTATACTTCCGGTACTGATCAATAAGAATGCAGCACCGCCGACGATCAGCAGCCCGATGATCCAGCCAATCGATTTAGTAGCGCCGGAAGCTCCAGCGGCGGCTGTTCCAATACCGGCGGCCCCGGCCTGATTAGCCGGATTTGCGCCCGTTTTACCCAGTACAGCGGGTATCACGTCGGCAAACAGGGTAACGCCTTTTTCCGCAGACTGCCGGCTATTGGTATGGGAACCAGCCTCGATTAACATCGAGCGGGGATGCAAATCCTGATTATAATCACCGCCCTTAGCGAAAAAAATTCCTTTTACCAAACCCGGATGCTGTTTATCAGAAGCAGCCTTAATCTGCAAGGCGTAATCTTCAATCTGCTTGCCGGTCGGGCCGTATTTGCCGACAACCAGCTGCACCTTGCTGACCTCCTGACCGCTTACTGCGCCTTTATAGACTTCAGGCGGAACGGCATCCCGGTGAACATCAAAGATCGCCTCAGGCTGCTCTTTTTTAATTAAATTCAAAGCTGTCCGGCGTGACCGTTCGTAAGCCATACTATCATGAGGATCATGTTTGGCTGTGGAATGAACGGTTTTAAGGCCTTTGGCCCGCAAAGCTTTGCTAAAAGCATCGCCGACTTTATAGATTCCGCCGTTGCCGAAAATACTCTCCTCACCCTCGGTTGGAACATAGGATTCATCGGAATGCGTATGATATACGGCCACCTTGCCGCTGCTTTGCGCTTCGGCCACACTGGGCGTTAAAGCCGCCCACCAAAAAGAACTTTTTTGGTTTTCGTCAAGATATTGCGATAAATTGATTTCACCGACAAATTTGGCCTGAGCAGTATTGCCGCTGATGCCGGTTACCTGATAGCGCTTATTGTCTGCGGTCAGACATTCATCGCCAACCTGCATTTCCCACGCCGTTATATAAACAATATTGCCGGCTTCATCCACGATATTAAAATAATGATCGCTTTGATGGGTATAGCCTGAGCTGGCCAGCGAGAGGCTAAACAGTACGACTGCCAGTATCAGGATCATTTTATTCACTGTCTTCACCTCTTCCTTCAGAACGCTGGTTTTCGGAGGCATCAGCATCAGTTCTGGCAGGGCGGACGGCTTTTAGATTGCGTTTTTTCGCCGGGTTATTGGACAATTCCTTGCTGAATTCATACAAACCTTCCGGCCTGTTTGGCCCCAGCACCGGACCGCCCTGCAATTTCTCCCTGGTTTCACCGACAAGTTCGGCAATCATTACCGCCACAATGCCGGCAATAACTACCACGTCAAAAGCGCCGGCGCCGCCAATTGCCGTCGTTCCCGGTATACCCAGGCGGACAATGGTTGCCAGATGCACCAAATCACTTAAGATAATCCCTAAAGTTCCGCCGATAAAAGCACTGCGGCGCGACCGCCCGGCCAGGTAGGCAATCAGGCCGGCGGTAATGCCGTATATTAACTTAGGATCAAGAAACATGTTTTCCGGCTCATAAGGCAAATACAGCGAGCCGAAATATACGGCCGCCGCCACTAAGACAGAGGCCATTACCGCTCTGACTCGCTCCGCTGTTTCATCGGCGCTGAAAATCAGCCATATGGCCAGCAGGGCAGGTAATACCGCTCCGCCTAAATTTACCGTCAGGCTAACCGGCTCACTCATAACCGGAATATCAACAAAGCTGCCAAGAACGATTGCTACGATGAACAATAAAGCCTGCTTGTCTGTCAAACGCATTCTATCCAGAATTCGCTGCGCAATACCAAAATAAACCAATACGCCGATCACCAATAGTGTAATCATTCCGATTGGCATGTTCATACTAAATTCACCTCTTAGCCTCAATAATTTTTTACCGTTAATTTAGCTTGCCCGGATTGCTGAATTGAAATTCATAAAAAAATATTGAGGCGAACCTGTCAATAGGAAAAGCCGGAACAACGCTTAACGCAGCATACGGAAAAACAAACCGTGCACAGTCAGGTTGTCTGGCCAGATAAAAAAACATAGCTGCAGGAGCTATGCTTTACACCGGTTGGCGTATTTTTCTAAATTAAATCCACGGTTAGTCAGCCATTGGGCGCTGTAGCCGGTAATGACCACCGGCACTCCCGTTAAAGCCGGAATATCCTTTGCACCTACCAGCACCATATATTTTTGGACGGTCTCGATAAAACCGTTAAACCAATTCACGGCTTGTTCTACCCCGCACTGCTGAATCATCTTTAAAATGGGGGTAGCCAAACCAACAGCTTTACCATTCAAGGCCAAGGCCTTTACAACATCCAGTGAAGTTCGTATACCGCCGGACACAATTAAATCAACATTGTCCGGCAATACCTGATCCACTTCTACCGAGCTGATCGCCGTTGGAATACCCCACTCCAGCAGTTCCGGCTCCGGCCGGAAATTTTTCCGGGCTGCTTCAATCGCCACAAAATTCGCTCCGCCGGTCCCGCCGACATCAATTGCCCTGACGCCGGCATCAACCAGACTTTGCGCCTGTTCCCGAGCAATACCGCAGCCAACTTCTTTAACAATAACCGGTACCTCAACGGTTTTAACTATATGGGCTATATTTCGCAAATACCCGGAAAAATCCCGGTCTCCCTCAGTCATCATCATTTCCTGGGCCGGATTCAGATGAATTTGAATGGCGCTGGCCTCAATCATGTCAACCGCCCTTTGGGCATGTTCCGGTTTGGCATAAGCGCCTAAATTTGCGAAAACGGTTCCTTGCGGATTGATCTGCCTGATAATTCGATAAGACGGTTCTACCGACTGATTTTCGATCGCCGCAAACTGCGAGCCGACGGCCATCGTACAGCCGGTAAATTTAGCAAACTCGGCCAGCCGCGCATTAATAGCACCAACATCTTCAGCCCCGCCGGTAATCGCATTGATAATCACGGGATTGGCAAGCGCAATACCGGCAACAGCGGAGGTTAAATCCAGTTCATCCCAGACTAAATCCGGCAGGCAATGATGAATGAGCTTAAAATCGGCAAAGCTGTTGGCAATTGGTCCATCGTCAATTTGCAGTGAATATTTGATATGATCAAGTTTCCTGGACTGACGCACAGTTAATCCTCACGCTTAAACAAATGGCCGAACTGATCGCCCAAAGTCAGGCCAACTTCCGTATTTTTTGTCAAAAATTCCTGATATTCAGCCCGCTCGGCATCCTGGCTGGCTTTGATCATACTTAAAGCAATCCGTTTGGCCGCTTTATCAATTTCCATAATTTTAACATTCACCTGTTGGCCAACGCTCACAATTTCCTCAGCTTTGCTTACTCTTTTTTCAGCCAGCTCCGCCAGCCTGACTAACCCCTCAATTCCTTTGGCCAATTCCACAAAGGCGCCGAAATTGGTTATTTTCGTTACCTTGCCCTTGACAATGCTGCCGGTTGTAAACTGGTCCACCCGGTCCAGCCAGGGATCGCGGGTTGCCTGCTTTAAACTGAGAGAAATTCGCCGGGCCTGAGGATCAACTTTGGTCACGACCACTTTAACTTCATCACCGACACTTACCACATCATGAGGCGTTTTCACTCTTTCCCACGCCAGATCCGAAATATGAGCCAGGCCATCAATGCCGCCAATATCAATAAATGCCCCATAGTCGGCAATTCTGGTAACCGTACCGCTCAGCACATCATCAACAGCCAGCCTTGCAAAAATTTCCTGTTCCTTTTGCCGCTGTTCGGCTTCCAGCACCAGCTTGCGGGATAATACCGCCCGCTGTTTCACCCGGTCAACCTCAATTGGCGTCAATAAAAAATTCTGACCAACAAACTGCGCCAAATCTTCAGTATACCTAAGTTCGATGTGCGATGCCGGGATGAAGCCGCGGACGCCGTAGACGGCAACACGCAAGCCGCCTTTTACCGCCTCAGTGACTTTACCTTCGACCACGGCATTTTGCGCCAAAGCTGTCTCCAGTTTATCCCAGGCGACAATCCTGTCGGCTTTAATTTTTGATAGGATTAAACCGTTTTTACCATCAATTTCATTCACATACACCTCGATCAGATCGCCTTCCGCTACAACGTCGGCAGTGTCTTCCGGAACAGGATAAGCGAGTTCGCCAATTGGCACAACGCCTTCCGCTTTATAGCCAATATCGACAAATACCTCATCCGGCCTGATACTTACTACCTTCCCCTGAAGTATGTCGCCTACATTGATTTCTTTTACACCGTCACCCATGAATTGATTCATTTCCTGCATTTTGTCATAAACCTCCTCAATCAGCCAATCCGGCGTAGACGCCCCGGCAGTTATACCAACCGCCTCAACGTCTGCAAACCATTCCTGCTGCAATTCTTCTGCTGTTTCAATATGGTACGTCTTACAGCCTGCCTGCAGGCATAAATCTGCAAGATGAGTGGTATTGGCGCTGTTTCTGCCGCCAATGACCAGCATGATATCAACTTTGGCGGCCAATGCAAGCGCCGCCTGCTGCCGTAAATCAGTAGCGGTGCAAATCGTCCGTTCAATTTTGAAATCATTCGTTTTAGTGGCAAGCACTTCAACAATTGCCTGGAAAGCATCCCCGGCAAACGTCGTTTGCGCCACGGCCCCTAACCGCTCCTGAAACGGCAGCTCGCGGGCTTCATCAACAGTTTCGATGATTTGAGCTTTATTGCCTGACCATTCAAAAATGCTTTTCACCTCAGGATGCCGCTTCTCACCGATAATGACGACATGATAGCCTTGCCCAGCCAACTTTTTAGCAGCCTGTTGGGCCTTCTGCACATGCGGGCAGGTGGCGTCCACAATTTGCAGACCTCTGGCCTGCGCCGCCTGATAAATGTCCGGGCCAACACCGTGGGAGCGGATAATTACCGTTCCCCGGGCAATTTCTTCCAGCGTATTCGCCATGCCAATCCCCTTGGCAGCCAAACGGCCAACCATTTGAGGATTATGAATGATCGGGCCAAGCGTATAAGTTGGTACGGCACAGTGAATACAGCCCTGCGCCATTTCTACGGCCCGTTTTACCCCATAACAGAATCCACGGTGCTGGGCGACAATTGTTTTCATGGAATCCTCCTATCACCCTGTTTTTCCATTACCTTTGCTTTTATTCACTATTTTGCCTGATAAATCCTTTCCTAACACAGATAACGCAAAAATAATTACCGGTTTTGGTTTCATTTGCCGCTCTTAAACGCCTTTGGCGGGCGCAACTTATATCAACCAAATAATCTCTGCTTACAGGCTGAATATTATCAACTAAAGTTGCTGCAAACTAATACCGCATCGCACTTAAAAAACTATAGTTGAATTTAAGGAGGTAAACAATGGGCAAAAATCTTGTTAACGGATTGTTTTCAGCGATTTCCGATGCCGAGCTGGCAGCAATGGCGATGCGGGCTGAATTTGAAGCAAGCGCTGTTTCGAACGATGCGGCTGCCAGTCAGTTAAGCGAAACCGGCAGTGCTGATCCAAACGCCGCAACCGCCCTTGATGCCAGTGCTTCTGCCTCCCGCAGCCCGGAAACCGAAGATCCTTCAGGCAACTAATCCCAAGGCAAGCAGTAACAGGGGGGTGAGCCGGTCAGATCAGCTCATCCCCCTGTTATTTTTTTAGCAGCTTGATCAGTAAGCAGGCAGCCAATTTCAGTCATGACCTGATTTGAAATTTTATCCAGGCGTTCTTTGTCGGCCTTTCCCTTAGGCAAAACAACCGGACTGCCGAAACGCAGTTCAAAGCGGGGTAAACACCAGTCGCCAAAGCCTTTGTTGGTCCCAATAATCGCCGCCGGAACAATGATTGCCCCGGCTTTGGCCGCAATCAATGCCACCCCTTGCTCAGCCGGGCCCAACGAGCCGTCCTTACTGCGGGTGCCTTCAGGAAATAAGCCGAGGCATTCACCGCCTTCCAGGATGGCAATGGCAGTACGAATAGCCGTCCTGTCCGCCGCACCGCGCCGGACAGGAAAGGCATTAAGACGCCGGATTATCCAACCTAACCCTGGTATTGCAAACAGTTCTTCTTTGGCCATATAATGAATCGGCCGGGGAACGAAAGTGGCGAGGAACGGAGGGTCCCATAAACTCAAATGATTAGCGGCAATAATCACCCCGCCTGCTTGCGGAATATTTTCCTGTCCGGTTACCCTGCAGCGAAAAACCAGTTTAAATAAAATAAACAGAAATAGTTTAAGCAGCTTATACATGGGCGGATCTCTGCTCACATAACTTCAGAATTGCTTCAACCGCGCCATTGATGGACAATTGGGTAGTGTCAATTAACACGGCATCCTCCGCCTGAATCAGGGGAGCGGTCTTGCGTTCACAATCTTTTTTATCACGACAGGCAATGTCGGTTTTAAGCTGCCCTAAGTCAATCTGATAACCTTTGGCGGTCAGTTCCAGCCACCTTCGCCGGGCCCGTTCATCAATTGACGCCGTTAAAAATATTTTAAGATCGGCATTCGGCAAAACATGACTGCCAATATCACGTCCATCCATCACAACCCCGCCTGACTCCGCCATCCGGCGCTGCAATGCCAGCAGATGCTGTCTTACCGCCGGTATCTGGGCTACCTCGGAAACCATATTGCTTACCCGGGGAGTCCGTATAGCCTCAGATACGTCTTTCCCGGCTATTCTAACACTGGTTTTCCCATCGGCATAAGTTAATTCAATATTCCCGGCGGCGGCAATTTCCGCAATTGTTTCCGCAGTTGGCTTTGCTGATTGCAGGGCCTGCCAGGCAACGGCCCGGTACATAGCCCCGGTGTCAATATAAACATATCCCAGGCACTGCGCTACAATCCGGGCAACAGTGCTTTTTCCGGCTCCGGCCGGACCATCTATTGCTATAACTAATTTTTTCATACTTTCCTCCATACTGCCTACCCATTAAACCGGTTGAGCTGTGCATAAAAGCCGGGATAGGAAATCGCTACACAATCGGGCTGCTCGATTTCCACGCCTTGGGCTGCAGCGCCGGCAACGGCCAGCGCCATAGCAATCCGGTGATCATGGTAAGAATAGCAGACGGCAGATCTGAGATTTGGCGAAGGATCAATCAATAAGCCGTCCTTAGTCTCAGTGATTAATCCGCCTAACTTTGTAAATTCTGTTGCCACTGCTTTTAAACGGTCAGTTTCCTTTACCCGCAATTCCTCCGCCCCGGAAATGATCGTACGCCCTGCGGCAAACATAGCGGCGACCGCCAGAACCGGAATTTCATCAACCAGCCGGGGAATGATTGCTCCATCAATGGAAACGCCCTGCAGCCGGGCATGCTTAACGGTAATGTCGGCAACCGGCTCGCGGCCGCTCCAGCGTTCATTGGTCAACTGGATATCCGCTCCCATTTGCCCCAGTACATCCAAAATACCGGTACGGGTCGGATTAATGCCAACATTGCTAAGCGTTACCTTACTGCCGGGGATGATAGAAGCAGCTACCAGCCAGAATGCAGCGGAACTGATATCGCCCGGCACCTCTATCGCCGCCGGGGCTGAAAGCTCAGCCACCCCGCGGAGCCTGACCGCCGTACCGTTTTTTTCAAGACCTGCGCCAAAGGTCTCCAGCATTCTTTCCGTATGATCACGGGAAGCATAGGGTTCAGTTACCGTAGTCGTTCCATCGGCAAACATTCCTGCCAGTAAAACGGCCGACTTAACCTGGGCGCTAGCCATAGGCATATGGTAGTCGATTCCTGTTAACCGCCCGGCCGCCGGCGCTATCGACAAAGGCAGCAGACGACCTTTCCGCCGGGCTGCAATGACCGCTCCCATGTCAGCCAGGGGTTTAATCACCCGTCCCATTGGCCGGCTGCGCAGAGATGCATCACCGGTAAATGCGCTAAAAAACGGTTGAGCAGCCAGAATCCCCAGCAGCAACCGTAAAGTCGTCCCGGAATTTCCGGCATCAAGAATATTATCCGGCTCAACCAGCCCACGCAGGCCATTACCGGTTACCACCAGTTCATGGCCGGCCTTCTGTTCAACCTTTACCCCCAGCGCCTGCATACAGCTGACCGTTGACAGACAATCCTGGGCAAATAAAAAATTCTTAACCAACACCGGCGTTTTTGCCAGACCAGCCAGCATAATGCTCCGATGCGATATCGATTTATCCCCCGGTACAACAATATTGCCAGTCAAGCCTGCCGCTGGTTCTATTCTTATCACAGCTCCCATAATCAACCACCTTTAGACTAATATTCAGTTCCAATTTAAAAATGGGTTAATTTAATTTATTCCGCGAAAAACACCAATATCCTCCAACAACGTCCGGTCAGTTTTTAAATTTAACCCTGCCAACCGGAATCATTGCGCCACCGCCTTCCAGCGCCAGGCCATCCGGCGGAGCAAGCAGGGAAGCGCCCGGGACATTAACTACTAATTGCGCGGCCGCGGATTGCCGTCTGGCGTCTATTTCCACATAATCCCCGTCATAAACAGTGAGCTTCACGGAGCCTTTGCGAAAATCATCAATGACCTTGCCGTTTACCGTTACAAAAACCTGATGATTATTCGCCGGGCTAATCATTCGGATAATGATTACTTTGCTGTTACGCAGCGACTGCAGCCGGCCAGCCTCAGCCGTATCACTGATTTGCAGCGGCTTTGCCGCATATAGCGGCAACTGAAACGAAATCTGCGTTCCTTCAAACTGATCGACCCGCGACAAATACGGCCGTACATGATCCCCGAATAACAAAGCTTGGGTAAGTACCAGTAAACCAATAAAAAATATTGCCAGCTTAAATAAAATAACTTCACCGTATTGAATCCTGCGCCACGCCGATTTTCGCATTACAAGCCTCCGTTCGGTACTCGTCAATCTCTCAGTGCAGCCTGCCATCCGGCAACATAGCCTGTGGAAAAAGCCGCCTGCAGGTTAAAGCCGCCGGTATAGCCGTCAATATCGATGACTTCCCCGGCGAAATATAAGCTGCCGATCAACTTTGAGCCCATCGTTTTAGGATCAATTTCTTTTATACTGACTCCTCCGGCCGTGACAATCGCCTCACTGACCGGCCTGGTTCCGGTAACCGTCAAAGGAAGACCGGTAATGACCTCCTGCAGTCGGGCCCGCTCCGCCTTGGTAATCTGATGCACAGGCTTGTCGGGATCCAAATAGGCCAGATCAATCACCACATCAATGAGCTTCGCCGGCAATAGTTCATGCAGGGAGTTCTTGATTTGCTTGCGGGCAAATTTTTCAAAATCGCGCTGCAGCCTTTTATCAAGCACTTCCTGGGACAAAGCCGGTTTTAAATTGATGACAATACTTACTTCCTGCTTGCCGGGTAACAATTCGGCCACTTTTTTACTTAAGGATAAAATAATTGGCCCCGATACCCCATAGTGGGTAAACAGCATTTCACCAAATTCTTCGGCTTGTTTACTTCCGCCGGACCAAATACTTGCTGAAACATTTTTTAATGACAATCCTTGCAGCTCGGTTATCCATTCTTCCGCCACCTCTAACGGCACCAGTGACGGCTTAATCGGCACAATCGTATGACCAAGCTTTTGTGCCATACGATAACCGTCTCCCGCCGAACCGGTACCGGGGTAAGAAGCGCCTCCTGTCGTGAGTATAACCGCCTCCGCCGGGTAAAAAACGCCGCTGCCGCTGATCACGCCTGTCACCTGTCGGTCCTCAGCCATGATCTCGGCCACCGGCTGACTGGTAAGCACTTCGACCTTAAGGCGGGTCAGCGCCCGGGTAAAAGCCCTGACAACATCCCGCGCCTGATCACTTACCGGAAAAACCCGGCCGCCCCGCTCAACTTTAGTCTCTACACCCCAGCGAGCCATAAAATCCATCATACTCTGATTGTCAAAGTGATGGTAAGCACTATACAAAAAAGCCCCATTGCCAGGCATATGCTGAATAAACGTCTGCCGGTCACCGGCGTTGGTAATATTGCAGCGTCCCTTGCCGGTAATTAATAATTTGCGGCCGATCGCCGGCATTTTTTCTAAAACCGTCACCCTTGCGCCCTGCTCGGCCGCACTGACCGCAGCCATCAGGCCGGCGGCGCCGCCGCCCACAATAATTACATTTTTCATTTGATCACCCTATGATTACAATTTTTTGCGGCTTGTCTTATTATGATAAACAAAAAATACCCTTATCCGTGAAATAAGGGCAATTTAATTATTTTTTTACCGCCAGGTTTTGCAGCAATTCCACTTCGTCCTCCGACAAATGGCGGTATTGGCCCCGCCTCAATCCGTTTAACGTCAAACCGGCAAATTTCGTTCGCTTTAACTGCCGGATCGGATAGCCAATTGCTTCGCACATTCTTCTTATTTGCCGGTTTTTACCTTCATGAATGGTAATTTCCAGAGTTGCCGAATTTTTCACCTGATCGACAGCCACAATATAAAGCTGCGCCGGGGCGGTAATTCCGTCTTCTAATTTTATGCCGATTCTTAATAAGTCCAGTTTCTCCTCAGGCGGTATTCCTTTGACCTTAGCCAAATACGTTTTAAAAACTTTATGGCTGGGATGAATCAGTGAATTGGTAAGAGCCCCGTCATTGGTCAGCAGCAGCAAACCTTCCGTATTAAAATCGAGCCTGCCCACCGGATAAATCCGCTGGGGGATATCTTTTAGATAATCTATCACCGTCTGCCGCTTGCCGGGATCTTTGACGGTGGTAATCACTCCTTTGGGCTTATTTAGCATCAGATAAACATGTTCTTCAGTTGTTAAGCGCTTTCCGTCAACAGCCACCCGGTCCTTGCCAGGAAAAACCTTTGTGCCAAGTTCGGTTACAACAGCACCATTAACCGTCACCCGGCCAGCCTTTATCAACTCTTCAGCTTCTCTGCGGGAAGCTATGCCGGCCTGACTAATTACTTTTTGCAAACGTTCCAACATCGTATCTCCTTCATTTTAACCGCAGCTTCTATACCGATGTGCTATTCCTGCAGTAACTGGGCAAAATCCAGTTGGACTTTACACAATTTTACACTCTTATTATCCTGAGTGACTTTATGGCAGCTGCCGCAAACCCCTTCGCCGCAGCACATGGTTACATTATTTGTTGCTGCCATCGGCAGGTTAATACCCGCCTCCTGCATCGCCGCAATGACTGCATAATGCTGATTATCCGGCCCGGAACTGACCACTAATTCCGGTTTTAATTCAAACAAATTCTTTAGCAGGGGAATACCGGCTTGCCGCATCGAATCAACCGTATGTACCTGTACGCCCCACTCGGCAAGCTGCTGGCCGATAAATATTTTTTGTACCTGGCCGGGCGCCAGTATGGCCAATACTTCATTGCCGTTTTGCCGCAATTTTTTAACTAGCGGCAACGCCGGCGCCTGACCAATCCCCCCAGCTACCAATAATATCTTACCATCCCTGATATTGTCAATCCATGGCTGACCCAGTACGCCATTATAATAGGGTCCGTTGACCAGGATTTGCTGGCTGGCGTCCGCCATCAGCCGGACTGATTTGGGACCGATTGCCTCAATAACGACGGCGACGGTATTGCCGGTAACCTGCATAACACCAACCGGAAAATGATAAAACTTAGGATCGGACGCCCGGCGCAGAAAGACAAAAGAGCCGGTACGTTCCAGTTGCCGGGCCAGGCCGTCTTCAACGGAGAATTCCAGCAGGTAGGTATTGGCGCTGATTTGTTCAGTAGCGGTAAAGCTGGTTACAGTCTCCAATCTCGCCGGAATATCCTCCTTGACCGGCCTGCCGCCGCTTTTATTTTGCCAGTAATGCTCATACAATATGCAAACCCCCGACCAGTTGCAATCGCAGACCGTTCCGCCCCGCAGATGGCTGCAGAATTCGCAATGATTGGTCTTGGCCAGCAGACAAGGGCAATAGCGCGAATTGATATCAACACATTTTGCAGTTAATTTTTTCATCACGTCTCCCCCCTTAAACCAGACATCCGTTATAGACATCAGTCAGTCCGGTTTGCGCCACACGGTCTTTAACTTCAGAGCGGCTGGTCGAATATAACGCCAATTCCTTCATGCGTTCAAAATAAATTGACCCGGAGAACGTATAGCGCACCCGCATCCCGTCCTCAGTCTGCATTTTGGCCTGGACAAATTCAATAAAATCACCCGTGGCCAAAGTATTCGGCAGCGTTAAGTACTGCATATCCAGGCAATAGCGAACAGCATTGTGACCACTCAATAAGCCCGTTGCCACCGCTTCCGTATGACCAACCAAAACCGCTGATTTTTCACCGGCGCAAAACAAGTTATCAACACCGTCGACCTTAAGCGTTTGATCACAGGGAGCAATGCCCAGGTAACGCATGGAGTTGCCTATTCCGCCGGCGTATGGATCCTCGTACCGCGCTCTTTCCAATCCTGGAATGGTTCGCAAATCTTCCAGGGGAAAAAACGGCGTCATCATTTTGGCATGTCCTGTATCCAGGAGAATCAGGTTTCTGGCATACTCCGCCAAGGCATACTGAGTGCAGGCTTTTTTCCCCAGGACACCGCTTTTGCGGATACTTTCCGGTATTTCCAAAACCACAACACCATCGCTGTCCAGTTTATCTTTAAGCTCTTTGCTGAGTGAATCTTTATTCAATTTACAAGAGCCGCTCATCGCGCCAATCGAACCATCATCCTTACGTCCCATGATTTCTTTAATATCAGCCTTGGCAGTTACACTGACCCGTGGTCCAAACGAAGGACAACGGATAATGCACATGGCGCAGCCATTGCCATATGTCAGGCAGTTCCCCATTGGACCGGCAGTACCTGTGCTATCCACAAACGCGTCGGCTTTTACTACTTCACCGCCATCAAGCATTAGTCCTTGCAGCTTTTTACCATATTTAACGACATCAACAATGCGGGTTTTTGTTTTTATTTCCACGCCGTAGTTTTGCAGTATCTTTTTGACCAGCGGTTCCATTGTGGCCACATCATAAAAAGAAGCATGCTGATGCCCGGGAAAACTTACGCCCCGGTGCCTGCTATTGGCATCCATGGCCACAAACAGATCGCCGCCCCCCATTGCAATTGCTTCTTCGGCTGCCGTATACCGGCCGTTATTGCGAAAGATACCCCCAACAAGTCCTGTGCCCAACAGCAAGTCGGTCCGTTCAAATAACAACACTTGAGCGCCGGCCTTGGCCGCTGACAGCGCAGCAGCACAGCCGGACCAACCTCCGCCGACCACTACAACCTTTATCATGGACGTCCCTCCATTCTCCTCAATGTCACATTACAGTCTATTCCCCCCTGTATGAAGTGCCACTAACGGCTAAAAAAAATGAGACTTGGCTTAAACCAAGTCCCTGCGCCGTCCTTAAGGCGTCGTATCAAAAGCCGAATAACTTCCGGCAGATATATATTGACATAAAAAAACCGGTTATATCCCCCAATAAACCGACAAAAACCGAATAGCGGGGTTTGCGGATACCAACCGCCCCAAAATATACGGTCAAAACATAAAAAGTCGTATCCGTACTGCCCAGCACAGTGGAAGCAATCCGGCCGCATAATGAATCAGGACCGAAAGTGTTGATGATTTCCGTTGCCAGGCCCAATGCCCCGGTACCGGAAAGCGGGCGCATAATCGCCAGCGGCACCAAATCAGCCGGTACGCCCAGCAAATTTAGCGCCGGGGCCAGAAAACCGACAAAGGCTTCCATTGCGCCGGAAGCTCTGAAGACATTAATGGATACCATCATCGCCACCAAAAACGGCATAATTCTAATTGCCGTCTGGAATCCTTCCCCGGCGCCATCGACAAAAGCTTCGTAAACATTGACCTTGCGAAAATAACCCAGCAAAGGAATCGTGAGCAAAATTGCCGGAATAGCCCAAACCGATAAAGCGCTGCTTAATTCAGCCAACATCGCGCTACCTCCTGCCCCGTACCGAATATACTGTTCGGCAGATCCGGTCGGCCAGAAGAGCCACTGCTGTGGCGGCCAGGCTAACCATGATGGTGGCGCCGACAATTTCAGCCGGATTAGCGGAACCGGCCGCCGAACGCAAAGCAATAATCGTGGCCGGAACAAGGGTGAATCCGGTGGTGCACAGGGCCAGTAAAGTGCACATACCGTCAGACGCGGTATCCTTCTTCAAATTTAACTTTTGCAATTCCTGCATTGCTTTTATCCCCAGCGGCGTGGCGGCATTGCCTAAACCCAGCATATTGGCGCTGATTGTCATCACAATTGCGCCCATCGCCGGATGCTGCTTTGGAACGCCGGGAAACAGCAGTCCGGTTACCGGGCTGAGGAGCCTGGCAAACAGTCGGATCATGCCGGCCGCTTCCGCAATCTTCATAATCCCCAGCCACAAACACATCACGCCAATCAGCTTGAAGGACAAGACAACCGCCCCTTCTGCTGCGCTAATCGCAGTCTGGGTAACAATTTCAATTCTTCCCTGCCAGCCTGCGTAGATAATGCCAATGACCAGAAACAACAGCCAAATAACATTGATCATAAATACTCCCCCCGTAGAGAGTATGATCAATGTTATTTGGCTAGAACTCACCAGGTACCGTCCGGCGCCCGGTCTGTTAAGCAAAATTTTTAATCACGAAAGTAAAGAAATTCCAGACCGAACCCCAGATCAAACCGAAAAACGACTTACGCTCTACCGTCTCTGTGGCCAGCAAATCGACTGCCGCAATTTCGGTATCTTTGTACATTACCCGGGCAACTCCGATTTTTTCGCCGGCGTTTACCGGCGCCGCTATGTTGCCGGGAGCATCAATAATTGTTTTAAATTCTTCCTGATCAGCCCCGGAAACCGGTACAACCATGTCGCTGCTGGTGACCAAAGCTACCGTCCTGGCTTTCCCGTCCTTTATTTTTACTGTTTTGAGAATATCACCCTTAGCAAAGAGAGTGACCGGCCGCAGCTGCTTAAAACCATAGTCCAAAAGAGCCATGGAATCATCCCACATATACTCGCTATCTAACACCACAGCCACCAGTTGGATATCATTACGCCTGGCCGCCGAAACCAGGCAGCGCCCGGCATCTTCTGTATAGCCGGTTTTCACGCCATTACCGCCGTCAAACAGCCACAGCATTTTATTCTCATTATACAACTCACGGTCATGGGCCTTACCTGGCCAGGGAATAACTTTTTCTTTGGTACTGACAATTTGAGTAAACAGCGGGTTTTTATAACCATAGGCGGCGATTTTAGCCAAATCATGGGCGGTGGTAACATGTTTTGGATCAGGCAATCCGCTGGAATTTACAAAATTGGTGTTTTTCGCTCCAATGGCATGGGCTTTTTCCGTCATGAGCTTAGCAAAATTGTCCATCGAACCGGAAATATGTTCGGCTACCGCCACTGTGGCGTCATTACCGGAAACCAGCATAATCCCATACAACAGATCAAGCAATTGTAATTTCTCACCAGGCTCCAGCCATAACGATGACCCTTCGGTACTGGCGGCCTTGGGACTGGCGGTCACCATATCCTCTAAGTTCCCATGTTCCAGCGCCACAATTAAGGTCATTATCTTAGTGGTGCTGGCCGGGTAGCGCTGTTCCTGAGCCGCTTTCTCATATAAAATTTTTCCCGTACTAGCATCCATTACAATAGCCGATTTTGCTGTTATTTCCAAAGGAGACGCCAGACTGCCGGACGGCTCCAGCAGAAACAGTCCCAGGCATAACAAAATAACACACTGTCGCATCATCGTAAAGAAATCCTTTCTTCCTAATACTGCGCCAATCCTGAAACTGCAAGTGCGCGGCGATTTTTCGTAAGACAAGGCGGAGGATGAAGCCTACCGGGCGTATGCCGATTGACGGCAACGCAATATTAAGGAAAACCGTCCGTCAGTAACTGCAGCATTCAGGGTTGGTGCAGTACTCCCTGAACTTTTGAGTTTGCCGCCTTACCCATGTGCTAACAGGTGTGGCTCCTAAGGCTTGCTGCGCCATAATCCCGCGCAATCCTCCTGCAGTTTTAAGCGGCAGAGCACTATCATCATTTTTTAAATGACATAACTATTATATATATGTTTTGCCCAACCGTCAAAACCGCCATACATCAATACAGTTTTTAAAGGAAATAATAACAAAGACTTCGTTGGGTTTTTAGCCTACCTGACATTTAGTCGCCCTTATCCGGGACTCAGCCGCTCAGAGGCGTTCTCAGACAGGTTAGTCTCCGGATAAAGTTAGCGATAAGGAGGTGATTTACGCTATGGAAGTATTGGATATAAAAACTTCATTGCGGACAACGTTAACGCAAAAACAGGAATTGG
Organism: Dendrosporobacter quercicolus; assembly: GCF_900104455.1. Taxonomy (NCBI): domain Bacteria; kingdom Bacillati; phylum Bacillota; class Negativicutes; order Selenomonadales; family Sporomusaceae; genus Dendrosporobacter; species Dendrosporobacter quercicolus. Next base: position 233,867 of record NZ_FNHB01000001.1, on the reverse strand, counting down.
TTCGCGACTATCAGACATTTGCCGAACAAATTAACAATGCCGATGTTTCCAAAATGTACCGCCATTTTGCTGAAGCCGAAGCTTTGCACGCTACGCAAATTAAAGATCAGCTTGCCAAACTAAGCTAGTACCATCTATATGTAAAAAACAAACGTAAAATGTACAAAACTTAAACCCCAACCAGAATTATTTCGGCTAATCAGTTAAATAGCCAGAGTTAGAAGGCGTATCGCCGAACGGTTTTTAGAAAAAAGCACGGCGACACGCCTTCTTGAAGAAATATGAGCAAAAAAGCGGTTGAGAAAAAAAGCAGCCTTAGTCGGTTTGTGAACATAACAACCAAGAACAGGTCCCTCGTTTGCAAAAGCAAACGAGGGACCTGTTCTTGGTTGAATACGGCTTCCGGCTGCTCTGCCGATTGCCGTCTGTCTTTGGATTGCTTGCGGGCGGTCTTACTGTGACAGCCTTTTTGCCCAGCTGCTGATCAGGCAGTCTTATAAATTGTCCAGTTCACTGTACTGGGTAATAATTTTATTCACAATGCCATACCCTTTAGCTTCTTCAGCATCCAGCCAATAATTTCTTTGCGTATCTTTTTCGACCTTCTCCAAAGGCTGACCGGTGCCGGCGCTGATTAACTTGTTAATTCTGCTGCGCATTTTAACAATTTCGTCGGCCTCGATTTTAATGTCCGCCGCCTGGCCGCGCACGCCGCCCAACGGCTGGTGAATCATATACCGGGTATTCGGCAGCGAATAGCGGTCTTGTTTATCGGCGGCAAGATAGATGGTAATACCGGCGCTGGCTACCCAGCCCGTACCAATGGCAATTACCCGCGGCTTAACGAACTTGATTACGTCGTGGATGGTGTCGCCTGCTTCCACATGCCCGCCCTGACTGTTGATAAACAGCTTAATAGGCGCATCGCCCATCTCCTGCAATAATAACAGCTGAGCCGTTACCTTTTCCGTTAACGCCTGGGTAATTTCTCCCGCAATAATCAACGACCTGGTCTTTAATAATTTTTCCTGCCAGCGACCATGGCGGCCGTGCTCTTCCTGATACTCCATGCATCCATTCCCCTTTTCAACGCTTATGTCCCGCTGCAATAAAGTGCCTTGCAGCGAAAAAAACCTCAATTCCCTTTTTTAACCATGTAAATATAGTATCATACTTATCCCCTTGCAACAAGTATTACATCCGGTTTTAAGCAATAAAAAGCACCGGCGGAAGCCGGCGCTTTTTATGTTGGTTATACTTTAACTTCAGTGCCTTCAAATGCATTGATATACATCTGCTTGATTTCGCTAATAAGCGGATATCTCGGATTTGGTCCGGTGCATTGGTCATCAAACGCCCGTTCCGACATTTGATCAAGCGTTGCATAAAAGCTTTTTTCGGTTACTTTAGCCTCTTTAATCGTTTTCGGCAGATTGATTTTTTCTTTCAGCTCATCAATTGCCTTGATTAGACGCTCAACTTTCTCATCGGCATTTCTTCCGCCAAGCCCCAGACCATCGGCTATTTCAGCATAAGCTGCTCTGGCGTTTGGATATTTGTATTGCGGGAAGGTCATTTGTTTCACCGGATTGTCCTGAGCATTAAACCGGATTGTCTGATTAATCAGTAAGGCATTGGCAACCCCGTGCGGGACATGATGCTGCGCGCCAAGCTTATGGGCCATGGAGTGACATACGCCCAGGAAAGCGTTGGCGAAAGCCATGCCGGCCATAGTAGACGCGTGAGCCATCTTCTCTCTGGCTTCAACATTCGTTTGGCCTTCATTGTAAGCAATCGGCAGATATTTAAAAATAAGTTTAATTGCTTCCATACATATACCGTTGGTATACTCTGTGGCCATGCCTGAAACTCTGGCTTCCAGGGCGTGTGTCAAAGCATCCACGCCGGAAGCTGCCGTCAGGCCTTTCGGCATTTTCATCATCATTTCAGCGTCAATGATCGCCATATTCGGAGTCACTGCATAATCGGCCAGCGGATACTTATTGCCGGTGGTTTCATCAGTGATAACCGTAAACGGCGTTACCTCGGAACCGGTGCCTGATGAGGTCGGTATGGCAATCATCATTGCTTTTTGCCCCATGGTCGGGAAAGTGTAGATTCTCTTTCTGATATCCATAAAGCGCAAAGCCAGGTCTTCAAACCGCGATTCAGGATGCTCGTACAGAACCCACATGATTTTCGCCGCATCCATCGCTGAACCGCCGCCCACCGAAATGATGGTATCCGGCTTATAGGACAGCATTTCCGCAGCGCCTTTACGGGCTGTCGCCAGAGTGGGATCAGGCTGTACATCGCTGAACACCTTATAATCAATGTCCATGCCTTTGAGAAGTTCTTCAATTTTCGTTAGGAAGCCCAGCCCATACAACACTTCATCAGTGACGATAAAAACTTTCTTCTTACCCAGTACTTTAAGTTCCCTTAAAGCAACGGGAATGCAGCCATATTTAAAGTAAATCTTTTCCGGTACCCTGAACCAAAGCATATTTTCTCTCCTCTCGGCTACACTCTTAACATTGAGCAAATGGCGGGGACCAACGTTTGTCGACACTGAATTTCCGCCCCACGAACCGCAACCCAGCGTGAGCGATGGTTCCAGCTTAAAGTTATAGATATCACCGATTGCTCCTTGAGAGGAAGGCATATTAATGAGAATACGGCAGGTTTTCAGTGCTGTGCTCATTTTTTCAATCCGGTCCTTGGAAAGATCAGGATTGGTATAAAGGATGGACGTGTGCCCATAGCCGCCTAATTCCACCAGTCTTGCCGCTTTCGTCACAGCCTCGTCAAATGTACTGGCCCTGTACATCCCCAGCACCGGCGACAGCTTTTCATGCGAGAACGGCTCTTCCAGCTCTACCGATTCCACCTCGCCGATCAGCACCTTGGCCTTTTCCGGCACGGTTACCCCGGCCAGCCCGGCGATCGTATGCGCACTTTGCCCGACAATCTCGGCATTCAGGCGGCCGTTTTTCAAAATGACCGAGCCGACCTTGGGTACTTCGTCCTTTTTAAGGATGTATGCTCCCCGGGCTTCCAATTCCGCCTTTACGGCATTGTAAACCTTATCCATGACAACGATGGATTGTTCAGACGCGCAGATCATGCCATTATCAAAGGTTTTTGACAGCAACAGCGAACTGACAGCCATCTGAATATCAGCGGTATCATCAATGATGGCCGGTGAATTGCCAGGCCCGACGCCGATGGCCGGTTTACCGGACGAATAGGCGGCCTGCACCATGCCCGGCCCGCCGGTGGCCAGAATAACGTCACATTCTTTCATCACAATATTCGTCAGTTCAATCGAAGGTTCATCAATCCAGCCAATAATTCCTTTGGGTGCACCGGCTTTTACAGCCGCATCCAGCACCACTTTAGCGGCGGCTATTGTGCACTGTTTCGCGCGGGGATGAGGGGAAAAGATAATGCCGTTTCTGGTCTTAAGGGCAATCAGCGACTTAAAGATTGCGGTTGAGGTGGGATTGGTGGTCGGGATAACCGCTGCAATAACCCCCAGCGGCTCCGCCACCTTGGCTAGTCCGAAGGAAGTGTCGCGTTCAATCACATCACAGGTTTTCTCATCTTTGAATTTGTTATAAAGAAACTCTGAGGCAAAATGATTCTTGATTACTTTGTCCTCAACAATTCCCATGCCGCTTTCCTCGACCGCCATTTTGGCCAGCTCAATTCTCGCGTCATTGGCCGCCAGAGCAGCCTGCCGGAAAATTTCATCAACCTGGGCTTGCGTAAATGTGCTGAATTCTTTCTGAGCCTCTCTTAGCCCCCTTAAACTTTCCAACAATTCTTCAGCGTTAGTCACTTTCATAAATGAATATACCCCCTCGATTATAATATTGTGGGCTCGAATATAGCATAGTAAAATCATCCAATTTAATGGAATATTTTACTTATCGTCTTAATTATAGCAAAAATTCTAAAAATTAGAAACAAAAAAATTTATTTAATTAAAAAATACTTTCCCAAACTCGACTTATTGTCCGTAGGGAGTGCATCAATGCTTGAATTCTATGGCTTTAACCCCTCTTAAACTTTGCCGCCTACCGCGAGAAAATCAAAGCCTTAAAAAGCAAGAAACTGAAATTCAGGCGACAATAAGCGTTTTTCCCCAATTCAACCGGTCGATTAAACGCTGCAATCCTCTTCCTCCTGACGATAAAAAGCCGCACTGATTTGCCGTTCTCAGTGCGAAGTGAAGTAAGATTAAGCTGCACCAAATGGACGCCTACCTGCCCGAAGCTAACTGAACAAGGCCGGATAAAGCTGCTGCCTTATACAACAAAAGAGGAAATGCCCATACCTCGCGGTACCGGCATTTCCTCTTTTTTAGAGGCTGTTTTGCAACAGCCTTGCTAGGCGCGCTTCAGAAAGCGCCCTTTAGAAAGTCACGGCATGCTTTTGTCAGCAGTCGGAGGTAAAGTCATCATTGCTGCAGAAAAACGCCAACAGGATAATTATGATGATGATAATCCACCAATTTCCACCTCGTCCGCCGCCGCAGCCGCCAAAACCACCAAAGCCCATTATTATTCCTCCCTTGAGGTTATAGTTGTGATGCACGGTATCCTATGTTCAAACCTCAGCTTTGGTTACAATGGGGCCAAATATTACCTCGAACCGGGCGGCTGCGATGTATTGTTACGAATGAAGCTGGCTGGTTTCAGCGGTTTCAGCAAGCCCACTCAGCTGCTCATCAGGCTCTTTGCCTTTCATCATTTCCTGAATTTTAGCCAGGGTTTGCGGCACAAGATCAAGCAGGCGGTCGTACATGACATTACCCTCTACCGGCATAAACCGCACCCCGTTTGCCGGCGAACAAACCAAAAAACCTACCGGCCGGACACTGACGCCTGCACCACTGCCGCCGCCAAAGGAATTGGCGACCTGTTCGGCGGCAGTTTCCTCCGGGTCATAATCTCCGCCACCGGCTGCAAATCCAAAAGTTACCCGCGAAATCGGAATAATTACGGTGCCATCAGGTGTTTCAACAGCATCACCGACAATTGTATTTACATCAACCATATCCTTAATGCTGGCCATTGCCGTCTTCATCAAGCCCTGAATCGGATGCTCAGACATTACTCCGTACCCCCTTAGCTTTAGAATAAACAACACTCTTTAACGCATTTATAAGATTGCCAAGTTTTAGACTGAATATGCACCGGAACTCTATTTCAATTTTCTGCTGGCCGAACAACGGCTGGACTTTAACGACAGGCTTGGCCGTAAAATTCGTCCGTTTCTGCAAAAAAGTCAGGATCATTGCTTTGGCTGACCATAACAGGCCGTTGAGTACCGCCGTTACCGCCGCGTCGTCAGAACCAAAAGATGTCGTCCAATAGAATTTTTCACAACAGACGGTCTCTATCACCCGATGCATAAACCGGCGGTACATCCGCCGGTAATAGCGATAAACCCTGAGCAGGCGACGCAGCTTGCGCGGCTGGTAAACGAAGATCTGAACCAAGCCCTTGATAAAACGCTGTTCACGCCCGCTGTCCGTCTCTGTTTCTCCCTGCTTTGTCTCAACTTCCGACTCCAGCCAGGGAATATTGTTGCGGGTAACCAGCTCAAGGATCGGTACCTTCATGTTATATAAATGCACGCCGTGCGGCAAATAAACGTCCACCATGACAAAATCGTCATTGCTGCTGCGAAAAAGCTGTACATGGATATAAATACTTATCCTGCTAATTACATAAGCCACGCCAACCCCGGTGACAGCAACCATCAGCCAGTCAATCATGTTCATCCACCTTTGAGCGGCCCAACATCCGACAGTTCTATTGTTAGAATTAGTCTTAGCCTAATCCGTAAATTTATTCTATTCCTATAAAAAAAGCAGCCTTTAACAGGACTGCCCGGGAAACTCAAACTCTGTCAAATTGGGTAATTCCTCTAAATGCTTTAAACCAAAACACTTGAGAAATTCGTCGGTGGTACCATACAGGATTGGCCGGCCCAGCGCCTCTTTGCGTCCCACTTCCCGGATAAGGCCGCGCTCCATTAAGGTCGCAACCGCCCGGTCGGCCTTAACGCCCCGCAGAGTTTCAATTTCCAGTCTGGTCACCGGCTGACGGAAAGCGACAATGGCCAGCGTCTCCATGGCCGCCGCCGACAACCTGCTTTCATGGACGCCGGCCAATTGTTCAACCGTATTGATTAACTGAGGTTTTGTGCACAATTGATAACCACCGGCAACTTCAACTATGGTTAAACCACGGTCAGACGCCTCCATGGCTGTCGCCATTTCAGCAATTAGTGCAATCACTTTGTCGGCCGGCACAGCCAAAATGTCAGCCAGCTTAACTGCCGGCAATGGGTCTCCGCTCGCAAACAGCAACGCCTCGATCTGCCCTTGTAGTTCAACACCAGACATTTGCCCCGTCACTCTCCCTTAACATAATATAAATTGGCGCAAAGCTCTGTTCTTGCCGGATGGTAATCCGGTTTAGCTTAATTAACTCCAACAAGGCCAAGAATGCGGCAACAGCCTCGGTGCGCGTACCCCCGCGGGTCAAAATAGCGCCGAACTCCAGCTGTCCTTTATGCCGGTAGAGCAACTGCATAATATCCTGCAGTTTATCCTGCACACTGATCTCTTCGCGGGATACCAGTGCGTAATCATCAATCGCACTCTCCCATACGGCGGCAAATGCCAACAGCAATTGATCAATACTCAGGCCTTCCGGCAATAACCGTTTAGCGGTAAACTCCTGCGGCAGACGGGTAACAAAACGAGAACGCTGTTCAGCCATATCAGCCAGTAATTCGCTCAATTGCTTAAATTTCCGGTACTCGATAAGCCTGTCCACCAATTCCTGGCGGGGATCGCATTCACCATCCTCAGGCTCGCTGGCAGGCGCGGGACGCGGCAGTAGCATCCGCGATTTGATCTGCAATAAAGTCGCAGCCATAACCACAAATTCGCTGGCCACTTCAATATTAAATTCGGCCAGGGTCTTAAGGTAGTCCAAATATTGTTCAGTAATCACGGCAATTGGTATATCGTAAATATCAAGTTGGTTTTTTTCGATCAAATGCATCAATAAGGCGACCGGTCCCTCAAATATTTCCAGTTTGATCTTATAATCAGACATGTCACAAATGCATGGCTTGCCGCACTTCCTCCATTGTCGCGGCGGCAACCTTGCGAGCCCGCTCAGCGCCATAGAACAAAATTTCTTTTACCCGGGCCGGGTTGGCGGCATACTTATCCCGGCGGACATGGATATCCGCCAGGTGAACGACCATTTGCTCCGCCAGGTTCTTTTTACAGTCTACACAGCCGATATTCGCCTGCCGGCAGCCGGCGTTAATAGCGTCGAGTTGGCTTGCATTGAAAATTTCGTGGAATTTATAGGCTGTACAGACCGCCGGGTTGCCCGGATCAGACTTTTTCACCCGCTGCGGGTCGGTCACGATTAACCGAACCCGCCCCCGTATTTCGTCAGGACTTGCCGCGTATGGTATTTCATTGCCGTACGATTTGCTCATTTTGCGTCCGTCAATCCCCGGCAACAGCGGCGCTTTGCTTAATTGCGCCAGTGGTTCAGGAAAAACGGGCCTGTACAAATGATTAAACCGCCTTACAATTTCCCGGGCCAGTTCCAGATGCGGTATCTGGTCTTCGCCCACCGGTACGGTATCCGCCTTATATAAAACGATATCAGCAGTCATAAGTACCGGATAACCGAGAAAACCGTAGGTGTTAATATCTTTCCCCTGGGCGCCAAGCTGCTGCAATTTATCCTTATAGGTGGGCACCCGTTCCAGCCAGGATAGCGGCGTCATCATGGACAACAGCAAATGCAGCTCATGATGCTCCTTGACCTGGGACTGAATAAAAATAATGTTTCGTTCGGGATCAAGCCCGGCGCTCAGCCAATCCAGCGCCATATGATGAATATTTTCCGGCAAAGAGCCGGTATCTTCAAATTTCGAAGTTAACGCGTGCAAATCGACAATACTAAAAAAACATTCGTAATCGTTTTGCAGGCGAACCCAGTTTTCAAGCGCTCCCAAATAATTTCCCAGATGAAATTTACCGGAAGGCTGCATTCCGCTAAAAATGCGCCCTTTACTCATGACAATCTCCTCCAGCTAAAAAATAACATTGACAATTGTGTTGATCATCACCGACAGGATGAACTGCAATGGATACATAATTGCGCCAATGACGCCCAGATAAATCAAACCGATAAGAATAAACGGCCCGTACCGGCCAATACTCTCATACTGATAGGCAATGCGCCCAGGCAATAAGCTGGCCACAATTTTCGATCCATCCAGCGGCGGTATCGGTATAAGGTTAAAAATGGCCAAAATAACATTATAGGTATAAGTCAGCTGTAATATGGCTGCCACCCAGCCGGTCAGAATATGCAGCTTAGCCAGCAGCGTAATCACGATTGCGGCAATGACGGCCATAATTATATTGGAGGCCGGGCCGGCAAAGGAAACCATAATCATCCCTTTACGCCAGTCTTTAAAATTTGCCGGATTTACATTCACCGGCTTGGCCCAGCCAAATTTAAACAGCCACAGCATAATCAATCCCAGCGGGTCCAAATGGGCAATAGGATTGAGCGTCAGCCGGCCCTCAAAACGGGGCGTCGGATCGCCCAGCCACACCGCAGCCCGGGCATGAGCATATTCATGAACCGTTAAGGCTATCAACAACGCGGGAATACGAAAAATCATATCCTGATCAAAGCCAAACATTTACTATCACCTTCCCCGTAATTTGTCTATACCATTGTTACACATTGCCAATCGATTCGCAAGTCTTGCTCCTTAAGCCCGGCGCACCAGCTCTCAAAAAATCCTCGCATACTAATCGCAAAATTCAAGCGACGCACGGTGCTAGCGTCTTGACAAATTTAAATCTTAGCTTAGACAGCGTATCTTTTTTCGCATTGCTGCGTTGGCCGTAACGGCATAAGGGCAACATCGGTTTTTGCCTTCGCTACGCTCGGTATAAACCGTGTTTTCTTTATCGTCAGTCGGCATACGCCCGGTATGCCTTCCTTCTCCGCCTTGTCTTGCGAAAAATAGCTCGCCATTATTCTACCGTTGTAAGGCTGACAAGGTACTAGTAAAATTATACTAGAAAAATCCTGAAAAGCAATTGCACAAGCAAAAAAGCTTGATTCTGCAATCAAGCCTAGCACTGCACCAACTTGAAACTGCAAGTGAATGGCGCGATGATTTTCATAAGACAAGGCGAAGGAGGCCTACCCAGCGTATGCCACTTGACGGCAATGCAGTATTACGGAAAATCATCCGTCAGCAGCTGCAGATTTCAGGGTTTGTGCAGTACTAATACTGGGCCGGCAGTTTGCGCATTCTCTCGGGCAGCACGTCGTTTTGAATGATTGCCTCGTAGGTTTCCCGCCTTACGATCAAGTCGGCTTTGCCGTTTTGCACAAACACAACCGCCGGACGCAGGTTGCGGTTATAATTACTGGCCATTGAATAGTTATACGCACCGGTAGCCGCTACTACCAGAATATCGCCCGGCTCCACCACCGGCAGCTCAATATCCCAGATTAACATATCGCCCGATTCGCAGCATTTCCCCGCAATAGAAACCGTTTGCACAGAAACATGATTGATCTTATTGGCTAATGCGGCCTCATATTGGGCCTGATATAACGCCGGACGCGGGTTATCCGTCATACCGCCGTCTACCGCCACATATTTGCGAACACCGGGAATTTCCTTGATAGAGCCGACAGTATACAATGTAACGCCGGCTTCTCCCACAATGGAACGGCCCGGTTCCACAATAATTTTGGGCCGCGGCAAATCATAGCGGCCGGCCGCGACAGTTACGGCTTTGACAATTTCCTGCACGAAACGTTCAATCGGCTGCGGTGTATCGCCTTCCGTATAGAAAATCCCTAATCCGCCGCCCAAATTCAGCTCTTTTGCGATAAATCCGGTCTGCACGCTTGCTTCACGAACAAACGACATCATGCTTTCAGCGGCTTCAGTATAAGATTTTAAATCAAATATCTGTGAACCAATGTGGCAATGAAATCCGTGAACAGCAAGATTTTCCCTGGCTAAAGCCGCCCGGACTGCGGCCAGGGCCTGACCGTTGGCAATAGCCAAGCCAAACTTTGAATCAATCATGCCGGTCTTAATATAATGGTGGGTATGAGCATCAATACCGGGAGAAACCCTCAGCATAATACTGACCGCCGTTTTGCGCGCCGCCGCCAGTTCATTCAGCAATTCCAGCTCATGCAGATTATCAACAACAATCCGCCCTACTTTGGCGTCAATGGCCATCAACAGCTCCGGGGCAGTTTTATTATTGCCGTGGAAATAGATGCGGTCAGCCGGGAACCCGGCCTGAAGCGCGGTATATAATTCACCGCCCGATACAACATCCAGTCCCATGTTTTCTTCCTCCGCCAGCCGGCACATGGCCACAGTGCTGAAAACCTTGCTGGCGTAAACAACCTCGGAATTGGGATAATGCCTGGCGAACGAATGAACATACGCCCGGCAGTTAGCGCGAATTTGCTCTTCATCCATCACGTATAATGGTGTGCCAAATTCTGCGGCAAGCGTAACGGCATCACAACCGCCTATTTCCAAATGACCGGCGGGATTGCTTTTCATTGACCCGTATAGTTTCATCATCTGCCCCTTTCGAAGTTTCCTCTGCCTGGTACAGTTTTCCTCTTAACTGCGGTACCAGGTAAACAATAAACGGCTGCGAGCACACTCTCACAACCGTTATGGACAAAAGAATTCGATTCCTTACTTTATAGTTTATTATAAACAGTAATTAACTGTCAATACCGTCTAAAGTAAAAGACTTCGAATAAACGGAGCACTTAGCGCGAAAGCTATCAATAAAAGGAGGAGATTTTATTGTCTAAACAAAATAAGAAATTAGTTTTTTTCGTCGTGCCGGTTCTGGTGCTGGCCGTACTGTTCAGTGGCTGCAACATGTTAGAGCCTGCTAAAAAACCTGAAATAGGACCTGCGGGAAAACCGCCGGAGAGTAAAGATAACCCGCCGGTTACCCAACGCTTCTGGTCTCCTCCCAGTCAGTTATATGACTTAGAAGCAACCGCCGGAGTGATTTTTGAAGGCTTAACCAAAGATATCTGGCCGCAGGCGCAAACCGGGCTCGACAATCTTCAGACAATCTGGGAACAAGCTAAACCACTGGTTGGGGAAAAGAAAGGCGTAAAAGAAGCGGATGAAGCATTAAGCAAACTGTCCGGCTCAATCGCCGACCGGAAACTGACTAACTCTTACGAAAATCTTAACCAGTTTATGAGCTCAGTGAGCGATGTCGCAAAATCTTATAAGCTTTCGCCGCTCGCCGATATTATCTCTGTAGGCAATTCCGTACGCAATGTCAGCTTCTATGTCGAGGATAAAGACTGGGGCAAAGCCGCCGCTAAAGTACAAGAGCTGGAAAACACCTGGAATCAGGTAAAACCGGCAATGGAGCAAATCGGTATTCTCGACCAGCTTACCATTGCCCATTCCAATGTCACCCAGATTAAGGATGCCGTAAATGCCGAAAACCAGGGGGCGTTTGAAGAAAACCTGGCCAACCTCAATGAAAGCTTGGGACGGATTCGCGACTTCTTTCACGGCCACTGACCATCGCGCGAACTGTCGTTAATCGCAAATTGCATTTAGTTAAGCAACGGCTGCGTTTGTATTGATTAATCATACAAACGCAGCCGTTTTGCCGGAAAGACGGTTTCATGATTTTTTCCCGCTGTCCTCCTGATCGGTTTCAACCCTGTCTGTATCCTGTGGCTTCAACACAGACGGCCGTAATGTTTTGCTGGGGATAGGCAGCCTGAACAGCACATCTTTTAACGCGCTGTAGTTAAAAGGCACCGCCGGCCACAGGTACGGCACACCGAAGGATTTTGTGGTCGCCATCAGAATCAGTATAGCCAGCAGGCCGATGAAAAGCCCCGGGATCTTAAAGAACATTACCACCAATATCAGCAGTACTCTGAATACCCTCGTCGCCATCGCAAATTCCATGCTTGGGGTTGCGAAAGCCCCCACTGCTGCAACCGCAACATAGAAAATCGTCTCATTGCCAAACAGTCCTACCTTGGTTGCAAATTCGCCCAGCATAAAAGCGCCGATAAAGCCTAATGCCGTCGATTGAGCTGAAGGTACATGCACCGTCGCCATGCGGACCAGCTCCAGGCCCAGTTCCGCCAGCAAAAACTGAAATCCAATGGGAATGATTCCAGGATCGCGCGGACCTAAAAAGGCGAGCGACTCGGGCAGAACATGCCGCTGCAAAACCAAAGCAAGCCATAATGGCGGGAGCAACAGGGAAAACACAATGCCAATCAACCTCACCAGCCTCATAAACGATCCCACAACTACATTTTGATGAAATTCCTCCACATGCTGCACATGATGCCAAATTGTTGTCGGCAGAATCATAATATTGGGCGAAGTATCAACAATCAGGCAAATATGGCCTTCCAGCAGATGAACAGCGGCAACATCAGGCCGCTCCGTATAGCGTACTTTCGGCAGGATATTCCACTTACTGCCGCCGGCGATATACTCTTCAATGGCCTTCTCGGCCATTGGCACGCCGTCAATCTCAATGGCGTTCAAGCGCTGCTTGATTGTTTTCACCAAATCAGGATTAGTGATATCTTTGATATAGGCAATCGCCACATCAGCCTGTGATCTAACGCCAATCTTGACAATCTCGAACCGCAGATTAGGGTCCCGCAGCCTGCGCCTGATCAAAGCGGTATTAAACGGCATTGTTTCCACAAAAGAATCGCGGGAGCCCCGGGTAACTTTTTCAATATTAGATTCGGACGGCATTCTCGCAGGATAGGCCCTGGCATCAAAAACAATGACCTGAGTTTCGCCGTCAATAAAAAACAGCATTTCGCCTGATAACACACTGTTTTGCGCATCCTGCAGATTATCCAGCATCTTGACCTGGGAGTGCGTTGCTCTGGTATAAAATACTTTTTGCAGCGTATTCATCGACAGCTCATCAGGATTCAAAGTCAGCATGTCCTGAAAAACATTGGTCAGCAGCACATCATTCGTCATACCGTTGATCGAGAAAGACGCCGCCCGCTTTCTCCCGATTTTATATTCGCGAAAAACAATATCAAAACTTTCGCCTACACCCAACGAATCTTTCAAATAATTAATATTGACATCAATATCTTTGGCTACTTTACGATCTTCATCCATAACTAACGCCACTCCGTTTCAATATCTCTTCAATTGCCCGGCGGGTTACCGGAGCCCCAAGGTGGATATCATCAGCCTTATTCATTTTGCCAATATCGCCAACACCGATGATTACCGGAATCTCAACATTATTTAATACATCGACCGTATCGCCTTTAATCACCGGCTTGTCTTCTTCATTGCCATTTCTCATCCCGCCGCGTTTATCAACAGGTACATCGACGACATCCCCGCTGCAGGCAATGCAGGCATCCACCGGCACCCCCCTTATTCCGGTCGTATTGGAAGCTACTGCCACCGCACCCAGCACCGTTATATCGGGATGACTCGCCACATATTCGAGAGCAGCCTCTCCCTTGCCTTTATCCCGGCGTCCCCGGTCGTCGAACATGACCAATACCGGATCATGGTGAACTTCTTTCAATAGTTTGATGATTTCTTCACCACTAATCGGCGTGGGGTTGCCTGCTGAAGCCGATATACATCTAAGGCCCAGAGAAGTTGCAATATCTTCAACCGCCTGTTGGGCTACCCGGTCACCGTCAGTTACTAGGATAACCCTTACTTTATCCGGCAAAATCATCACCTCATGATTTATTTGAACTATTTTCTTCACCCAGTAAATTACTAATTCTATTAGCAATTTTTTCGCTCTCGCTAATGACCTGTTTAAGTTTTTTTAGACTTGCTTCCAGTTCATTTGCCAACTCATACTGCGCCTTGGCCAAAACCTGTGCAGCCGTTTGCGCCAGCTTTGAGTTCGGCTGTTTATTTGGGCTGCTTTCGCCGGCTTGATTGCTACTTGCTGAATTGGGGTTAGGCTGGGTTGCCGACGACTGTAGATCATTATCATTGCTTTGCAGCAGCTGACTAAGCATTGCTTCTAACTCCCGGGTCATCTGACGGTCGACGGCAGGCGCCGTCCCCTGCTGCCCTTGCGGGGCAGAGTTTTGCTGCTGGCTATTATCGCCGTTCCCGGAGCCGGCTTGCTGGCCGCCTCCTGCCTGGTTGGTTTGATCATTGCGGCTTTCGGACTGCTGCATTTTTTCCAATTGATTGTTAATCCTTTGCAACATGCTGACAATTTCGTTTGACTGGTTCATGATGGTCAGCTCTGCGCCGGCCTCACTGTCATCATCGGCTGAAAGGTTTTGGCAAGCTTTCTCATTTTCCTCCTGCTGCCGGTCTTTTGGGGCCAAATGCTGATCATCCGGGGCGCAGCCCTGTTCCCGCAAATGAAATTTTCTTCGCTGCAAACGTCTGTTCATACTCTCACCTTCTCACCAAAATTGCCCGATATTAAATAAACAAGAAAACAACGCCAAACGAAAATTCACCACTGCAAAGGGATTACGCAGCGTGGACCGCGGGTCGATAACGTGCTCTGTGCGTTCTGACAATAACCCGCCGGAAGTAGCCCCAATAATAAAGTTTGCCAGTGGCCCGCCAAAGGCAATCAAAGCAGCGGTAATCAGATCGGTATCGCTTACTGTGGTCGTGCTGAAAGCACCGGCGGCAACCACCGCTTCCACCTGTTCACTGAGAAAAACAGTCATTGCCAGACGGCCAAACTCATGGATGGCTGCCGCCGCCAAAGCATACGGCGGATATCTTAAACCGATGATGCTCAGTGTTACCGCCAGGCCGATCAGGTCAATGCTAACCATCATACACCTCTCTATCCTTTAGGATTAAACAATACCGACATGGTAAAACCAAAAATTACCGCAGCCATTACACCGGTCGCTGAAGCCCGTAAGCCGCCGCTGAATATTCCCCAGAAACCGTGCTTGTCAACATCTTCAATGGTGCCGGTAACCAAAGCATGGCCAAACCCGGTCAAAGGAACGCTGGCTCCGGCTCCAGCCATATCGATCAGCGGCTGGTACAGCCCAAAACCGCTTAACACCGCCCCCAGTACGACAAAGAGCACCAATATGTGGGCTGGCGTAAGTGGCGTTAAATCCATTAAAAACTGACCAATAACGCAAATCAGCCCGCCAATTAGAAATGCCATAAGATATGCTGCCACGTTTATTCCTCCTAGTTCACATTTCCACCGCTACCGCATGGGCAATACAAGGTATTGATTCTTTCTGCTGATAAGACGTCGGACTATGCAGGCTACCGGTGCCAATAAGTAAAATTTTGCGCCATTTACGCTGCAATAACATTTGATAAATATAGCCGCAGAATACTACAGCCGAGCTGGCGCAGCCGCTTGCTCCGGCATGCGCATCCTGCTCTTCACGGTAAATCATGCAACCGCAGTCCTCAAAGTTGTCCGCAATATCCAGACCCTTTTCCCGCATCACCTCAATCACCAGAGCTTTACCAACGCTGCCCAGGTCACCGGTAAAAATCATATCATAGTAAGCCGGCTGCCGACCGGTATCCTGAATATGCTGCCATAACGTATCCGCAGCGGCAGGAGCCATTGCCGGCCCCAGGGAGTTGGTATCTTTAATCCCCAAATCCACGATTTTACCAACCGTTGCCGCAGTTATCCCTGGACCGTTCCCGGTTGCCGACAGAATGGCCGCCCCGGCGCCGGTAACCGTCCATTGAGCAATCGGCGGCCGCTGCACGCCCAGTTCAGTGGGAAAGCGATACTGGCGCTCGGCAGCGTCATGATGGCTGGATGCAGCTCCGGCTACTTTTTGAAAAAAACCGCCGTCCACCGCCATTGCTCCGGCCAGCATACTGAGAGCCATCGTTGAGCAGGCTCCGTATAACCCTAAAAACGGGCGGGACAAGGCCCTTAAAGCAAAATGCGTACTCATCAGCTGATTAAGTAAATCACCGGCAAAGACACATTCAATTGCCGACAGTTCGTTATTTTCCTTCTCAATCGCTGTTTTTATGACCCGCTCCAGCATATACGACTCGCATTTTTCCCAACTGCTTAAGTTGTTTAAATTGTCTTCCATCAGGTGATCAAAATAATCCCCCAGCAGACCCTGTCCCTCCATTGGACCGCCGATATTAGCAGTACTTGTAATCACCGGTGGACAAGCAAAAACAATACTTTGCTTACCTTGTTTTTTCTGCATCATCGTGCTCCTTTCAATCACTCAATTCATTGACGCCACCAGTAAATCAAGCCGATGATGAAGGAAGTCAGCATTCCGTACACCAATACCGGCCCGGCAATAACAAACATCTTGGCGCCAATGCCAAATATATACCCTTCGCGCTTAAACTCCATCGCCGGAGCTACAATTGAATTTGCAAAACCGGTAATGGGAACGGCCGAGCCGGCCCCCGCTCTTTTCCCTAACTCATCATAGATTCCCAAACCGGTAAAAAATGCCCCTAAAAAGATCATTACCGCCGACGTAGGCCCTGCCGCTTCTTTCTTAGGCATACCCAGGGAAACAAAATAATCCTGAACAACCTGGCCCACCACACAAATAAGCCCGCCAACAACAAAAGCCCAAAGCACATTTTTTAACAGCGGCGGTTTAGGCATTATTTTATTGACCCGTTGTTCAAATTCTTGCTGCTCCTTGTCCTGCTTTACGTCATTACCTGGCATTTTTTCACCTCCAGCTATATTTTTTCCCCGGCTTGACAGATTTAATGCACCAACCGCCCGGTTAGTGCATTAAATAAGTGAATAAATAACAATTCCCCGAATATTTAGCAGCATTTACAACAACGTAAAAAGAATAATATATAGCAAATCTCCTGAGTAATTCAGTAGACTTTTTTTATAAAAACTTCTTGGCTGACAATAGGCAACTATCCCCAATCATAGTTCTATCATTATTAGGCACACTAGCTAAATAGTATGCAATAAAATTTTTATCAAGGAGGGTAAACGTCCATGGGCGGTAAAACGTACGATCAGTTCAAAAGTCTCCAAAAAGCCAGAAAGACCAAAGACGCCAAGGAGCAGAAAGAAGAATCCAAGCCTAAGAAATAGGTGTTATTAGCCAGCTAATTCCTTTCACTTGTGACTTAGCCGGATGACTGCTTTTCTCTTACCATACAAAAAACCCTGTTGGACTGACAGTCTTGCAAAGTTCAATCCAACAGGGTATAATGCGGATACTAAAATTTAATGAACGTGAAATGCTACTTTCACATCGGCCTTATATTCGGCAATACGTCCATTGTCAATATTGGCGGTAAAGTTCGTCACTTCTACCCCCATAATATCATCAAGGGTTTTTGCCGCTTCGGTGACGGCATTGTCAACTGCATCAGTCCAATTGTGGCGCGAAGTTCCCACAAGCTCAATCACTTTTACAACCATCCTTAACTCCTCCTTATATTTAGCAAATTCATAGTTAGTTTGCGAAAAAATGAAATAATTATACTAAAGGTCCTGGTACTTCACGGTACGAATGCCGTCCTGGCGTTTAAATCCGGAAGCCGGAACTTGTGTCAATATAATGAACCTGCTTAGCCCGCACCGGGGATTTCTTGGGAAATTCATAGCCAAAATACAGCCAGGCCATCGTGCTGCCGGTTACTGCCAGGCAAAGCATAATAATCATTAAGGTTAATTTCCGCCTCATATCGTCACCTCGCGCTTAGTACCGTACGTCACCCCTAAAAGCAAAGGTTTTAAATAACGCACAGTACTAGTATTCCCAAACCAGGCAAAAAAATAGACCCCGTACTAAGAGGTCTGTAAAAATTGCTTAATTAATTTGAGAGCGGCTTTCTCAATCCTGGAAACCTGAACTTGGGACAATCCGATAATCTGAGCAATCTCCGACTGGGTTTTATCTTCAAAAAACCGCAGAGTGATTACCGTTCGCTCTTTTAACGGCAGCCTTGATAAGATCTCTTTCAGGGCCAGTTTTTCAAAATAGGCATTATCCTGTCCGTCGTTACATTTAATCTGATCAAGCAATAGAACCTGATCTCCGCTGTCATGAAAAGCCTGATCGTAAAGCGAAGCCGGCGGCTGCATGGCTTCCAAGGCAGAGACTATTTCCTGCGGCGCCAGCGCCAGTTCTTTAGATATCTCCCCGATGGTCGGCTCCCGTCCCAAAGTCCCGTGAAGCTTCTCCTGCGTCTTATGAACCTTATAGGCCAGTTCCTTGACCGGTCTGCTGACTTTAATCGGATTGTCGTCACGCATAAACCGGCGAATTTCGCCGATGATCATCGGCACGGCATAAGTTGAAAACTTTACGCTAAAACTCAGGTCAAACCGCTCAATTGCCTTAATTAAGCCAATGCAGCCAATCTGAAATAAATCATCCCATTCATAACCTCTGTTGGTAAAACGGTGCACTATGCTTCTTACCAGATTTAAATTCCGTTTAAGAATAACTTCCTTGGCCTGCTGATCGCCCGCCTGCGCTTTTGTTACCAGTTCTCTTAATTCTTCATCTCCAAGCATGGTCATATACCACCTAGTGTGCAGCGCCAGGCTGAAATTTTTTCGCCATTTTTACTATTGTGCCCTGATCAGGTTCAGAACTAACATCCAATTCATCCATGAAGGACTCCATGAATACAAATCCCAGGCCCATTCGTTCCGGATCACTGGAATAAGAAGGCTGGCGGGCCAGATGAATATCGGCAATTCCCGTTCCATAATCACGAATAATATATTCAATTTTTTCATCATAAAGATTCATGACAAATTCAATAATGCCGTTGTCCTCATTACCATAGGCGTGGATAACCGAATTTGATATTGCCTCAGATACCGCCACCTTAATTTCCTCAATTTCGTTTAAGGTTAAATCAAGTTGAGCCGCAAAAGCTGCGGCGGTCACTCTGGCAATACCAACATTTTCACTTAAACTTTGCAAAGACATCTTTACCTGATTTCTGATTGCCATAAATGTTCCTCCTCACGCCTGCGTTAAAGCTTGGTTTTCAGATTCATACAGCTTTATGATTGTTAATAAACCTGATAACTCGAAAATTTTCGTGACCTGGGGCTGAACATTTGTGGCTGCAAGCTTGCCGCCGCCATGACTGATTCTCTTATAACGTCCTAGAATTACGCCTAGACCGGAACTGTCAATGAATGATACCTCCTGCAAATTAAGAATTACATTCTTCACCCCATAGGAATCGATCGCATCATCGACCAGCTTGCGGAATTCATCAGCCACATGCATGTCCAACTCACCTTCCACCCGCACTATTAACACACCTTGCTTCAACAAAGTGACTATCTTCATGCTATTCCTCCTTCAAATTGCATCTAGGATTCTTATATTCGTTATAAGGAAAATTTTTCCTGCCTGGCTTAAAAAAAAGCCGGGACATAACGTCCCGCCTGCTAGCGCAAACAATCTAAAGTTCCAAGAATGCACACACAGTACTAACCAATACTAAACAGATTGCTGAACATATCCTGGAATACTTTGAAGAAGCCGGCCTTTTCAATGCTGCGTTCAGCAACCAAATCTACTTTGCCAAGCTCCTGTCCATCCCGCAATATCACCAGCTCACCATATTTTTGCCCCTGAACCACCGGAGCAGTAACCACCGGATCGGCCGTTATTGTCTTTTGCAGGTTTTTCCCCTGACCTTTGGCCACCAATAAATTCAGATCTTCAGCAGCCACCAGCGCAATTTCCTTTTCCTGTCCTTTGCTTACCTTAAGCCGCTCAACCGGAGCGCCGGCTTCAATTATCGGCACTGCTGCATAATTGGCAAAGCCCCAATCCATCAGGCGCATACTTTCTCTTAAATGAGAACGCGGTTCAGGTGTTGCAAAAACAACCGAAATCAATCGCAGACCATCCCGTTTTGCCGTTCCGGCAAAACAATATTTAGCGTCTTCCGTCCAGCCGGTTTTTAAGCCATCCGCTCCTTTATACCACCATAATAATTTATTGGTATTGACCAGCCAGTTCTTTCCGTCGCGCAGCCAATATTCTTTGATGCTGCACAATTCCATATAAAGAGGATGGCGCACTGCCTCTTTGACAATTAAGGCCGTATCAAAGGCACTCATGTAATGCCCGGGAATCGGCAGGCCGTTAACATTGGCAAAATTGGTATCTTTCAACCCTAAGGCCTGAGCCCGGTTGTTCATGGCGTCTACGGCCGCCTGCTGGCTGCCGTATATATGCTCCATAACAGAAACCGCCGCATCATTGGCGCTTACGACAGCCAGCGCAATCAACATTTCATGCAGAGTCATACTCTCGCCCGGTTCCAGCCATATTTGCGAACCGCCTTGCCGCCAGGCTCCTTCTGAGGTTGTCACCGGATCGGTCAATTTTACCTTTCCCTGCTCTACTGCCTCGATTGCCAGCAATAAGGTCATCACTTTGGTCACACTGGCCGGCGGTAATTGTTTATGTGAATCTTTTTCAAATAGTACCGTTCCATTGCCATCCATTAAAACTGCTGATTCGGCAATTGTTTCCAGTTGGGCTGCGCTCCTTTTCGGTTCGGCCGCCCATGCACCGGCGGTCACAATAGATACAATCAGCAAAATTGCGATCAGCATTACAATAAGTCTGCTCGGACGCATCTGATGCATAAACTTCAACACTCCTTTCGTTTTGCATTCATTCGTTTGTGTTAGGTTAACCAACTTGAAAAAAGTGTACACTGGAAAAAACAACAAAGACCGGCGATTGCCGGCCTTTGTTGTTTTTTGCCAATATTTTTATAAATTATGATAACCGTCTTTATCCACTACGCCCAAAATAAGCTGCGGCCGTTTAATTTTTGCCCTGCCGATTGTTAAGGCCTGCCTCAGCAGTTGCTCAGCGGCGCTAAGTTTCATCGGGTCATTTGTGTAGAGGACGGCAATAGACCGGCCCGGCTCAATATAATCGCCAATTCCGCATTGCATGACAATGCCGGCCGCCAAATCAATTTGTTGTCCCTTATAAGTCCGGCCTGCTCCCAAAACGGCGGCACTATAGCCAAGTTTAGCCACATCAATCTTTTCAATAAATCCGCTGGCCCCGCCGAATACCTGCTGCTGACAGACTGCCTGAGGCAACAGCTCCCGGTGCTCAATAATCGCCGGGTCACCATGCTGGGCATTGATAAACTCGGCAAATTTCCTTAAGGCTGTTCCGTCATCAAGATACTTCTCCAGCAACTTACGGGCCGCCGCCTGACTTTTTTCCCGGCCGGCCATGTTAAGCATATGCGCGCCTAAGGTCAGGGACACTTCCCGCAAGGCCTCTTTTCCCTGCCCGGACAGAACATCAATGGCTTCCAGAACCTCCAGACTATTGCCAATATTCAAGCCCAGCGGTTCTTCCATACTGGTCAGTACAGCCTTTGTTTCCCGGCCGACGATTTCGCCAATCTTTACCATTGTCCCGGCCAGTTCAACCGCAGCGCCTAAATCCTTCATAAACGCGCCGCTGCCAACTTTTACATCCAGCAGTATTTTATCAGCCCCGGCCGCAATTTTTTTACTCATCACCGATGAAGCAATTAGCGGGATGCTCTCCACAGTAGCAGTTACGTCGCGCAAGGCGTAAATTTTACCGTCAGCCGGGGCTACATCCGCGCTTTGACCGGTAAGAGCCACCCCATATCTTTTTAGATTGTCACTAAATTCCCGCTGGGTTAAGGTTGTACGAAAGCCGGGAATTGACTCCAGCTTATCAATTGTACCACCGGTAAACCCTAGACCCCGCCCCGACATCTTGGCCACCGGAACACCGGCGGCGGCAACCAAAGGGGCCAAAATCAGCGTAGTCGTATCAGCGACGCCGCCGGTACTGTGTTTGTCCACTTTAATTCCGGAAATTGCGCTCAAATCAACACACTTTCCTGACTCGGCCATCGCCATGGTCATTGCTGCCGTCTCTTCATACGTCATTCCCTGCAAAAAAACCGCCATCAAAAACGCCGCCATTTGATAGTCAGGAATAAGGTCATTGGTATAATCAGTAACCAGCTGCCGGATTTCAAGCTGATCAAGCTGGCCGCCATCACGCTTTTTCGCAATAATATCAGGCATTCTCATTTGGCTGTACCTCTCATAATAGTTCGGATAAAAAGCTGGTTCCATAGGCAAATGGCGGCAACCCGAAATTAGCGGCTACGGTTGCCGCCACATCCGCAAAGGTGCTGCGTGTTCCCAGCGGCTGACCCCGGCCATCTTTAGCATAAGCCATAAGCGGCACATATTCACGGGTATGATCCGTTCCGGGGGCAGTGGGGTCACAGCCATGATCAGCGGTAATCAGCAATAAATCTCCGGCGGCTATTGCCGGCAGCAAGCGGCCCAAAGCTTCATCAAATTGTTCCAGGGCGCCGGCATAACCGGCAACATCGTTACGATGACCGTATTTACTGTCAAAATCCACCAAGTTAACCATAATCAGACCATTCCCGGCATTTCCCCTGGTCAGCGCAGTTAATATTTCCATACCATCGGCATTCGATTTGCTGGGAACAGAACGGGTCAGGCCGCGGTGCGCAAAAATATCGCCAATCTTGCCAATACCGGTAACTGAATATCCGGCTGCTTTCATCACATCAAGCACTGTATCCGCAGGTGGGGTAAGGCTATAATCATGCCGGTTGGCGGTCCGGACAAATTCACCCGGCCTGCCGGTAAACGGTCTGGCTATAATCCGGCCAACCGCATGCTCGCCGGTACAAACCTGTTCGCGGGCGATTTTACACAGCTCATATAAATGATCAAGCGGTATCACCTCTTCATGGGCGGCAATCTGAAAAACACTGTCAGCCGAGGTATATACAATCGGATAACCGGTTCGCATATGCTCGGCCCCGAGTTCGGCAATGATTTCCGTTCCGGAAGCCACTTTATTTCCCAAAATTTTACGCCCCGTAAGCGCCGTGAACTGCTCGATCATCACTGGGGGAAAGCCGTCCGGGTATACCGGAAAAGGCGCAAATAACGGGCAGCCTGCCAATTCCCAATGTCCGCTGGTGGTATCCTTTCCTTTGGATATTTCAGCCATTTTACCGTAACTGGCCTGCGGCGCCGCAGTTTTTTTAACCCCGGTGATGTCTTCAATGCAGCCCAAACCCATTTTTTCCAGATTAGGCAAAAAAAGCCCGCCTTGTGAGCGAGCAATATTGGCCAGCGTATTTACTTTACCGTCTCCATATTCAGCCGCGTCAGGAGCCGCACCGATACCAACGCTGTCTAACACTAAAATAATGACTCGTTTAAACAAAGCTCTTTAACTCCTTATAAAGAATTTGCAAATCCGGCTTGCACCAAGCCCTGGCAAATGAAAGCATCCCTGATGCAGTTCAAAATACACCTTTTTGAATGAATAAAATTAAATGTATTATGCTCGGGGATGCGTTTTATCATACACTTCTTTTAAGCGGTTTTTCGTCACGTGAGTATAGATTTGCGTTGTGGAAATATCGGCATGACCCAGCATTTCCTGGACTGAACGCAAATCAGCCCCGTTTTCCAGCAAGTGGGTGGCAAAAGAATGTCTTAAGGTATGGGGGGTAATTTCTTTGGTAATACTGGCTTCCTGGGCATATTTCTTGATGATTTTCCAAAAGCCCTGCCTGGTCAGCCGGTTGCCGTGGTGATTGACAAATAGTGACGGCTCTTCATAGGTACGCACCAGTTTAGGTCGGCCTTTGGCAATATATTCCTGAACGCATTTGGCGGCAATTGAACCAAGCGGTACAATACGCTCTTTCGAGCCTTTGCCGTAGCATTTAATATAGCCCATGTCCAGATTGGCGTCTGAGATATTCAACGAAATCAACTCTGATACTCTAATGCCGGTTGCATAAAGCAACTCAAGCATAGCTTTGTCACGTAAGCCGGTTGGCAGCAGGGTATTCGGCTGTTTAAGCAGTTCCTCCACTTCAGTGATGGAAAGTATTTTAGGCAGTTTTTTTTCCAGCTTGGGAGACTCCAAACTGGCTGCCGGATCTTTATCTATATAGCGCTCACGCACCAGATACTGGTAAAATGACTTAATTGCCGCCAGATTACGCGAGATTGTTGAAACAGCGCGGCCTTTAGATTGAAGATTGCTTAAATAGCCAAGGATGGTATTGCGATTAGAGTCTTTTAATATTTCCATTTTACCGCTCTGCAAATAGGTTTCGAACTGACGTAAATCTCTTCCATAAGATTCCAGAGTATTTTGCGCTAAACCACGCTCAACAGCAAGATAGTTAATAAACTCATTAACATAACCTTCCATTTCTTTACCACCCTTTTCCCAGTTTCCGATCCTTACAGCCCAAGCACTTACTTTGAAGCTATTCCACATAAAACTTAGATTTCCTTTATTTTACTGTCAAAATAAGCTGCTATTTTACGTTTTTTGTAATTAACCGCTCCGCGTGAAGGTATTTATTACGCGCAGCGGTTTTTCCAGGTAGTCCGGCTTAATTCTTTCCTCAACTTGATTCATGAACCAGAGCTGGCTGAGAAGCTTGGGTAAAATGTAAAATAAAATAACCGCTAAAATGACGATCTGTACGCCAATTTTAAGCCTTTTCAGCCAATGGTTTAACGGAAAAACGACTACCATTTACTCACCCCGCTTTCCATTGCTTAACTTAATATCATAATTTATGGCTAGTAATTATCTATGCCTTTCAATAGCCATTTATGCTGGCATTTTACTTTTTTTATGCAACTTAATTATCACAAATGATTACGGGTAATCATTTGTGATAATTAAGTTGACCAACAGACAAAAAAAGCAGGCATCTATGCCTGCCGAAATTAAGCTTTCAGTAATTTTCAATTTCTTTTGACAATCGTCTTATACCTTCGTAAATTCTTTCCTCCGGCATGTTGGAATAATTAAGCCTGAAGGTATTTTCGATACGTCCATTCGGAAAGAAAGAATCTCCCGGGACAAAAGCCACATTTTGTTTAAGGCATCTTTCTAATAACGCTTTCGCGCTAACGTGCCTGGGCAGCTCCACCCAGGTGAATAAGCCGCCTTGGGGATAAGTAAACCTGACGTTTTGAGGAAAGAATTTTTGCATCGCAGTTACCACAGCGTCCCTGCGGCCTTTATATACCTCAGCCAGCATTTTAATATGCGCTTCAAAATCATATAATTCTATATATCTGGATATTTCTCTTTGACTTATAGAGGAGGTATGGAGATCCGCCGCCTGCTTAAGCAGCACATATTTTTCAATAAATTGAGTATCAGCTGCTATCCAGCCTATCCTGAGCCCAGGACAGAAAGTTTTTGAAAAAGTACTTACAAAAATGACAAGACCTTTGGAATCAAAGGACTTAATAGCTGGTAAAACTTCACCTTCAAATCGTAATTCTCCATAAGCATTATCCTCAATTACAGGGATTTCATATTGATTTATTACTTCTATAAATTGTCGACGCCTGTCTAAAGACCACGTCCGGCCCGTTGGATTTTGAAAATCCGGAATAATATAGATGAACTTTATATTTACAGTAGTTTGTAAAATCTTTTCCAGTTCTCCGATAATCATTCCATCATCATCCGTAGGCACTTCAATAAAATTAGGCTTGTAGGCTTTAAAAGCGCTTATTGCTGCTAAATAAGTCGGACTTTCGCAAAGAACGATATCCTGTGGATTTAAAAATAGCTTTCCGGTAAGATCCAAGGCCTGTTGTGAGCCGCTGGTGATAAGTATATTGGTGTATTTAACATCTACCTTGAATTTTTTATTAAGCCTGACCTCAATTTGTTTACGAAGCGGTTCAAAGCCTTCGGTAGTTGAGTATTGAAGCGCCTGTTTTCCTGACTCTTCCAATACCTTTAAAGCAACACACTTCATTTCTTCCACGGGGAATAGTTCCGGAGCCGGAAGCCCTCCGGCAAAAGAAATGACTTCCGGCCGTTGAGTAATTTTTAAAATTTCACGAATTTCAGATGCTCTCAAAAACTCCATACGGTCTGCAAAGACTACAGTCATCAACTTCCCCTCCTGAGTATATTTCTACATACTTTTTGGGATTCGAATAAAGTGGCCGGATTTCCTTTAAATAGTTGATTTTATCATTGAACGCCTGCTGTCGTTTGAATAACAGACACTCTTCTAAACCGCTCTCTTTAAGAGTTAATCATTTCCCCTCCTGCCCCATAGTCAATGCTACTTGCTCTGGGGCAGGAATCACCACCTTTTTCCGATGATTGGCCTTATGGATCATAATAACAGCCAATACAATGATGATGGCGGCCAACGCATCATTACCGGTCATTCGTTCTCCGGCAAGTACCCACCCGAGAAATACCGCTACAATCGGATTAACATAAGTATTAGTTGTCACCAATGTAGGATCGGTTACTTTTAATAACCAGATATAGGCGCTAAACCCAATAATAGAACCAAATACAATTAAATATCCTAAGGCAAACAGCGAACGGTTTGATACCAAAGCAAAATTTAGTTGCGGCCATTCACCGATCATCAAGCCAAATAACAAACACGCTCCTCCGCCAAAAAGCATTTGCAGCGCCGTAGCCATAAATGGCGATGCAGGCAGTTTCGCTACCCGGGAATAGAGTGCACCTACCGCCCAGAACAGAGATGAAATTACTAATACCATATAACCAATCCACTGTGATGCAGTGCTCGAAAGTTCGCCAACAGAATTATTCACCAATAGTAAAATTCCAATAATCCCCAGGATGAGTCCTCCAAAAACCATAACATTAGGACGCGCGCCCCCCTGCCAAAGCCAGGAAAGCAAAGCTACCCAGCATGGTACCGTAGCGAAAATAATAGCAGCAATACCACTTGATACATATTGCTCAGCCCACACAATTAAGCCATTCCCCCCCAGCAGCATCGTAACGCCCACAATAGCTGCGTTCTTCATGTGAACCGGCTTTGGCTGTTCCACGCCTCGCCCCGCTTGCCAGGCATATACAATGGCCCCGGCTATTAAAAATCGTATTCCCGCCATTGTAAAAGGAGGTAATGTTTCAATAGCAACTTTCATCGCTAAATAAGTCCCTCCCCAGAATATATATACAGCCAGTAAAGCCATTACAACAGGTAAAGCCATTTTAAGTCCTCCCGCACCTTGTTCTAATACGCTCCATTTCGTGCGTTATAACGTTCAATTCCAATTATATACCTATGCGTTATAACGCGCAATACTTATTTTTAACTGAAGTTTCCTCCTGTCCAAGCTGTAATTAAGCTTTGCTTGCTGTATATCAACGACAACCGAACAGCAAAAACGGGAAAGACTGTTTAATCTATTATCCCCCGATCTTTGACAACAAAAAAAGAGCTATATAGTCATAGCTCTTTGTCAACCTGTTATTTTAATAAAAGACCTGCCACCAGTTTCATAAACACCGGAGAAACATACACCTCAATAAAGGCTGCAACGACAATCAGCAGCAGCATGACCAAACAAATACCGGTATAATTGATCGATTCCGCCACTATGCCCGGACGGGTCCGCGCTTTGCGGCGAAGCAGCCGGAGAGAGAACGAAACTGAGGCCACACCGGTAACCACAATGGCCGGTATCGCTAGAAAATTATGAGGCAATACCGCTGCAAGAGCAAACAGCATTCCTTTCATTACATATTCGTTAACCAAAAAACCAACGGTAAAGCCGATAATAAAGCCCCGGGTAAATATCATAAACAGTACGAACGGGATGCCTACAATGGTAAACCCTAAAACCCACATTAAACTGACCGTTTTTATGTTGTTCAGGACAGCGCTTCCTAACAGGCCGGAAGTATCGCCAATACCATCGGCCCCTTTGACCAGGCCGGTAAAAAATATCCGCAGATAGCTGATTAATTCGGTTTTCTGTTCATCCGGCAGGGTTTTCACTGCCAGTGCCCCAACGACGATCCCCACAATAAAGATCAGGATAATAAAAAAATAAGCCACAATATTGGATTTTAGATATTCAGCCAGATTCTGGCGAAAATAGCCCAGCATAGCCTGCTCCTCCCTGCTTAGTTACCTTTTACAAACTATGCAGGGGCCGCCCTGTTTATACCTATTTGTCCTAGGTGCTAGTGCCTTTTCACCCGGCCGTAAACGCCGCCGCCGCCATTGACGATCCGGGCCTGGCCGGAACGCGTTTCGGCAATGCAGCCGGCCAGCCGCTCACCGACGCTGCTCACTAGTTCGGCATAACCGGCCTTGTTCAGGACATTCATCTCCGTGCCGAAGTCGGCTAGCAATTTGGCCATGGCTCTCTTGCCAATACCAGGAATGAATTCCAGCGGAATCTGATAAATATAGGGCGACCGATGGCCGGGATGCTGCGGCAGCCGGTAAGAAGCAATTTGTTCAATCCTGTCAAATACACCCTGGATCAGTTGATTGCCGCCGCAGACGGAACATTGACCGGGTAAAACAGTTGCTGCGACTGCCGTCCCGCAGGAGGGGCAACAGGAACGGTGATATTTACCTAGCCGGGGATCCAGTCCATAATTGGCCGCGACCCGGCGCCCTTCCTGGCGGCGGCAGACCTTGGCAAACTCCGT
The DNA here is from genome assembly GCF_900104455.1 of Dendrosporobacter quercicolus. Classification (NCBI taxonomy): domain Bacteria; kingdom Bacillati; phylum Bacillota; class Negativicutes; order Selenomonadales; family Sporomusaceae; genus Dendrosporobacter; species Dendrosporobacter quercicolus. The sequence goes on along the minus strand of NZ_FNHB01000001.1, from coordinate 205,197 downwards.
AAAGCTGGGCGCAGCCATCATCAAAACATTGTACTCCCGCGCAATTTTATCCAGCGAATGAGCATCAGAATTAGACAAAAAACTAAATTGCGCCAATTCCGGTATCCGGTCAGCCATCACGCTGTCAGCGCTTAGGCCCAGCTCAATGGCTCCAATCCGGGCTATTTGCCGGTCGGTAAGAATGGAGTCCAGGCGATGGCAGCACACGCCAAACAGGCTTTTATGGGGGGTAAACACATGGGCTGGAATAATGACCGCATCATGCTCGCCAGCTATTTCAATTAACCTGCCCAAAGGGATATGAGCATTTTGCGAACTCAGGTTGATATTGCGGATATGATTGGCCATCCGCTGGGAAAACCGGGTCATCTCAGCAATATCGGGCAGGAAAATCAGGGTATGCGACTGTCCGCCCCGGGCCTCAACGGTTTCAATTTCCGCACCTAACAGCAGGGTGATTTTATCCAGATAGCGATAGCCGCCGCCGCTGCATAAAGTAAGCAAACCACGGTTAACCAAGTCGGATAAATCATTTAAGACCAATGGCGACAAGGCGTCAATAACGCCAATTAGCGCCAGTCCCTTGCGTTCGGCTGCCTCTGCTAAAATATTGTGGATGGTTAGCCGGCGTGATGTGGGAATTTTGACCCATTGGCCCTGCTCGCTCATACCGACATGAATATGTAAATCCGCAAAAAAATTCTTCATTTACAAACCTGCCAACAACAGCCCCAACAATGTTTTGGCATCACAAAGCGCGCCGTTTTCAATCATTGTCCTGATTTCATCCGGCGAGAAAACTTCAACATCAATAAACTCATCTTCGTCCGGATGGCGCTCTTTCAATACCAATTCTTCGGCAACGTAAAGATGAATCAGTTCATTGGTGAAACCGGGCGTTGTCAGGACTGCCGACAGCCGCCGGAGTTTGCCGGCCTGATAACCGGTCTCCTCCTCCAGTTCCCGTTTGGCGCAATCCTCCGGCTTCTCTCCCTGATCCAGCTTACCGGCTGGAATTTCCAGGGTTAACCGGCCTACCGGATAGCGATACTGCCGTACCAGTAATACCTTACCGTCGGAACGCACCGGCACTACGGCCACCGCCCCGGGGTGTTCAACCAACTCCCTGGTGGCCGGCTTGCCATTGGGCAGCTCTACGGTATCACGACGAACGGTTAACAGGCTGCCGTTAAAAACCACTTCAGATTTAATAAATTTTTCAGTGAGATGATCCATCATTTTATAGCCTCCTGGCATATTATTTAAAACCTTTCATATATATTGCTTAAGGGAGGGATTGTCCATGCAAATCATTACGATGTACCATGGCCTGTATATGTCCGGCAAAATCAAAGACCTTCGCCGCTTCCTGCGGGAAGCCGGACAAATCTATACAACAGTCAAAGAACTCATTGAAAGTAAACTGCATTAGCCTAAACTATCATACCATACCGCACTGCATAACAAAAGCCCGTTTCAGCTTCCTGTATTCGCTGAACGGGCTTTATGTCTCTGATCTTATCAGGCGCGCATTTCCATGCGCAGTTTATCGGCAATCATTGCCATGAACTCGGAATTGGTAGGTTTGCCTTTTTCCAGTTTTATGGTATAACCGAATATCCGGTTAATCATATCCATGTTGCCCCTGCCCCAGGCCACTTCGATGGCATGCCTGATGGCCCGTTCAACCCGGCTGGGCGTTGTGGAATATTTTTCGGCAATCATTGGATACAGAACTTTGGTCACAGCTCCTAACAATTCTATTTCCGTAATAATCATCATAATTGCATCCCGTAAGTATTGATAGCCTTTAATATGCGCCGGAATGCCAATTTCCCTGATAATATTGGTTACCTCCAGATCCATTGGCCGGGCTTTCAGCGCCTGGGCGATCACTGGCCGCTGAGACGTAATTGTGCTGGCCAGCTGACGGATCCGGTTACTAATCACTTCCATGTTAAAAGGCTTTAAAATATAATAATCAGCCCCCAGCTCCACAACCCGCTGGGTAATGCTCTCCTGCCCGAAAGCGGTCAGCATAATAATTTTGGGACGTCTGCCGTTAAACTCATTAATCCGTTCCAAGACACCAATGCCATCAAGATGAGGCATAATGATATCTAAAATTACGACATCCGGTTTCTTTTCTTCAATGATTGTTAAAATTTCCTCGCCATTGTACGCTACACCAATCAAATCAATGTCCGGCTGCTGACTTAAATACTCCTGAATAATGCCTACAAATTCCCGGTTATCATCAGCAATAGCTACTCTAATTCTTTCTTTAACCACCGTTATATCCTCTCCTTGCGCTTTATGATCTTCTGAAAATAGATTTCGACAAATCCCCGTCATTTCCTTCCTTGTATGGAAAAAAAACCCAACATTTTGTTAATTTATTAAAATTATCAGAAAAAGCGGAGTTGAACTGCATATTTCCTGCAGTTCAACTCCGCCTGAATTTAAGCGCTTTTGTTTAAACGGCTGCCATAGGTGAATAAACGCTTGCTTGTTTGCTGTTCTTTGGGCGGTATGATCCCGCTTTCCATTAACATCCAATCAATAAAACAGCCATATCCTTTGGTTGGATCATGAACAAAAACATGGGTAACAGCCCCGACGATTTTGCCATTTTGAATGATAGGGCTGCCGCTCATTCCCTGGACAATGCCCCCGGTACGCTCTAATAAGCGTGAATCGACCACTTTAATGACCAAACCCTTGCTTTCCGGAAAGTTTTGTAAGTTAATCCGCTGGATTTCAATGGCAAACCGTTCAATGGTCTGGCCTTCAACCACAGTCAGCATTTCCGCAGCGCCTGTTTGCACTTGATTCATTGATGCCACCGGCAATGCTTCGGAATAAACCGCATTGTCCATCGCTTGGTTAAGCTTTCCGTAAATTCCAAACTTTGTATTTTTTTGAATATTGCCCAGCAATTGATCCTCTTCAATAAATACGCCGATCTTTTCGCCGGGCTGGCCACGTTTGCCCTGCTGAATGCCGGACACGCTTGCCGGTACAATTTTGCCCTGTTCACAATCAATCGGCTGATTGGTATCATTGTCGGTAATCACATGACCTAATGCACCATAAGCTTGCGAACCTGGCTCGTAAAAAGTCAGCGTACCCACGCCAGCCGCGCTGTCCCGGACAAACAAGCCAATCCGGTAGCGTTTGGTATCATTGCACAAAACTGTTTTTACACTGATTGTCAGCTGTTCATCACCTCTCTTAATAAGAAACTGCAGCACCTGCTCCCGGCCGCTGCCGTCGATCATTTCAGCAACCTGGCTGTCGCTGTGCACCGGAGTATCATTAATACCCAGAATTACATCTCCCACCTGAATCCCGGAATCTTTAGCCGGCGTCACATATTGACCTTCATTTACCTGAACAGGTGAATTTCCGACGACAATAACACCGTGGGACTGCATTACCACACCAATGGAATGGCCGCCGGGAACGAGTTTCAACTGAGGCAGTACATCGACCTGGACGGTGCGAATGGGGATTAAGCCTAACAGTTTAAACTCAACAGTCGCCCGCCCCAATTTTACCGGTTCCAAAAAGACCGGCCGGGAAATGGCATAACCTGAAGGCTGGGTTTTGATTCTTAAACTGTCATCCAAATCCTGACTTACCGTAACTGTGAGCGGATAGTTTACATTAAAAAAAGCTGTCTCTCCCTGAATGATTCTCATTTGGAGCGGAAGACCGTAAATGTTACGGAACTGAGGCGAAGACGAAAAAGCGATAATCAGTACGGCAATACACATTCCCACAACGGAACGCCATTTAGTACCCAGCATAGTGTGCCATCACTCCCTGTACCATTTGTGCCAACCTAGTACTGCACCACCCCTGAATAGCAGCAACTGACGGACGAATTTCCGTAATACTGCGTTGTCGTCAATCGGCATACGTTTGGTATGCCTCATTCCGCCTTGTCTCACAAAAATCCGTCTCGCCATTATCTTGCCGTTTCAAGATTGGCGCAGTACTGGACAGTGCGAAATATTTTTTGATCTCAAAATAAAGATTTCCCGATTTTTTTGGGGATTATTCCGGAATTAGATGCATTTATTGCCTTGGAAGTTTATTAAAGACGATTTTAAGCAAAAATAAAGCGCAAGCTCTCGCTTACGCTTTATTTTTCCATTTTTCTTTTTTATTTAATGCAAACTGAAGCATCTGAGCGGCATTGTCAAGAGCTAAATCGGTCACTGTGCCGGATAGCATCCGGGCTAATTCAGTCAATTGTTCAGCTTTAGTCAGGCAGCGGATTTTGGTAATTGTTCGTTCATCATCCGCCTGTTTCTCTAGATAAATATGAGCATCGGCCATAGCCGCAATTTGCGGTAAATGCGTGATGCATAATACTTGCTTGGCTGCAGCAACCATCGCGATTCGTTCCGCAACCATTTGAGCTGTCTGGCCGCCAATTCCACTGTCAATTTCATCAAAAACCATTGTGCCGACATTATCCCTGGCCGCACAAACAGTTTTTATGGCTAACGCCAGGCGGGACAGTTCACCGCCTGACGCCACTTTATGAACAGCCTGCGGCTCTTCACCGGCATTGGCCGAGAACAAAAAGCTGATCTCATTGCAGCCGGCAGCCGTAAAATGGCCGGTTTCTGTTACGGCAATCTGCAATTTCGCCTTGGGCATGCCCAGATGGATTAAATGCTGTTCAATTTCCTCAGCCAGTAAAGCGGCATTCGTTGTCCGCAACAGAGTAAGCTCCCGGGCCAGGCCACTTAAATTCCGCTCAAGTTCATCCTTCTGCCTGCCCAGGGCGTCGAGCAGGTCATCGTATCCGGCCATACTAATCAATTCTTGCTGAGCTTGCTGATAATAGTCCAATATATCCTGCGTAGAGGGGCCGTATTTTTTCGCCAGTTTATCAATAAGCTCCAGCCGCGCCTGCAAGCTGGCCAGCCGCTGTGGATTAAACTCCAGACTCTCATAATCATTGCGCAATTCACGGCTGCAGTCTTCGAGCTGATACAAGGCGTCGGTAATCACCGTCAGCTGCGCTTCAAATTTGCTGTTATAGCGCACAACAGTTTCCAGTTCGCGCTTTATCTGGGCCAGACCGCCGATCACAGCCCCGTGGCCTTTGCCGCCGTCATTCAAAATGGAATAGGCTTGATGCAGGGAAGCTGTTATTTTTTCAGCATTGGCCAGCACTTTGATCTGGGCCGCCAGTTCGCTGTCTTCACCAGGCTTAAGGCTGGCTGCCGCTATTTCGTCCGTTTGCCATTTGAGCATGTCCAGCCGCTGCGCCCGCTCCCGCGACTTACTCTCACTGGCGGTCAGCTCACGGCTGATTGCCAGCCACTTGTCGTAGACCGACCGGTAAAGCTCTAGCTTAGCCTTCAGCTCCGTACTGAAGGAGTCCAAAAGCAGCCGCTGGGTTTCCGGCCGCAGCAGGGACTGGTTCTCATGCTGCCCGTGCATATCGACAAGCCTTTGACCTAACAGGCGCAAAAACCCCAGGGTTACATGGCAGCCATTGACGGTAATGGCATTCTTGCCGTTACGTGTAAATCTGCGGCTGATGATTAATGTGCCGTCCTCTTCCGCGGCGATTGCCTGCCCTTCTAACAGCTCGCTCACAGCGGTATTGCCGGCAGTGTCGAAAACGGCTTCGACCCGCAAAGCTTCAGCGCCTTTCCTGATGTGATCAGTAGATGCCCTGTTGCCCAAAATGACACCGAACGCATCGATTAATATCGATTTTCCGGCGCCGGTTTCGCCTGTAAGAATATTGAGTCCTGCGGTAAAATCAACGATAGCCTGTTCTATCAATGCAAAGTTCAAAACAGTTAGCGTTTTTAGCACAATATTCGCTCCCAGCTTACTGAATTAGCGCCTGAAACTTCGCTATAATCCGCGGGGCGGCCTCGGTTGGTTTTACCACCACTAAAATGTTATCATCACCGGCGACAGTACCGATAATTTCAGGCCATTTGGCGTAATCAATGGTGGAAGCCACCGCCTGGGCCGTACCGGGCAGTGTTTTAATCACCACGATATTTTCACTCGAATCCAGGCCGATGACCGAATCCCTAAACATGCGGTCCATCCGGGATTGAGAAAAAACAACGTTTTTTTCCATAGGGAAAGCATAACGATACCGTCCATCGCCGGTCGGTACCTTAATCAGCATTAACTCTTTGATATCCCGGGATACAGTGGCCTGGGTAACTTCAATGCTCTTTTTGCGCAATGCCTCGGCCAGATCCTCCTGCGTTTCAATCACACTGTGTTCAATGATTTCCTTAATATTAGCATGACGGATAGCCTTCACTCAATTTCAGCTCCTTACTTTTTCAATTAGATAAAACACCGGAGCTTTTCCGGTATGGTTGATCATTTGCCAGCAACTTACCGTAAAAATTTTCGGCTGCAGCTGCAAAAAATACTGTTGCAATACACTATGTTCAGCATGACCGGCCGGATATCCTGGATAAGCAATTAAAGAAATTAACCCGCCTGCGCCCAGCAACGCAATTAACTGCTGAACGGCAGCCAGAGTCGAGTCTGCATTGGTCGAAATTTCGTGACTGCCGCCCGGCAAGTAACCCAGATTAAACACGGCAAGATCGACCGCTTCTGTTACATGCCGGGCAACATTGGCGTGACTGTCCGCAATTAGACGGACTTTTTCCATCAGACGATGTTCGGTCAACAGCTGCCTGGTCTTATTTAATGCCGTTTTCTGAATGTCAAAAGCCGTAATCATTGCCTGCGCGCCGGAATTTTGCGCCAAAAACAGTGTATCCCTGCCATTGCCGGCAGTTGCGTCAACAATATTGCGGGCGGTGGCCAGCTTGAGGACAGTCAATTGGTGAGCAACACTTACTGCATTAAAACTTTGCAATTCAATCGCCCCGCCATAGCTTAGTCCGCAATGTTTCATAATAACTTTTTCCGGCAAGCTTAATAAATTTTGCATTAAACGGCGCCCGTTTAATGATGATCTCATCCCCGGGCTTAAGCTGCTGCGCGATTTGCCCGTCAACCGTCAATACGACATCGTTATTTGAGGTCTGGGTATTCACCCTGACCTCTTCCTCACCGGAAATAATCAATGATCTGGAACTAAGCGTGTGCGGACAAATCGGCGTGACCAGAACAACCTGTAAGCTTGGGTTGATGATCGGCCCTCCGGCTGACAGCGAATAAGCCGTCGATCCGGTTGCTGTGGCGAAAATCAACCCGTCGGCCTGATAATTGGCGGTAAAGGTATCCTGAATATATAGTTCAAGACGCAGCATGCGCGAAAATATACCTTTGGTAATCACAATATCGTTTAACGCCGGGGAAACTTTCAATAAGCTGCCTTGCCTCATTACAAAGGCTTCCAGCATCAGGCGTTCTTGCACCGTATATTCACCGCAAAGCAGTTGATCAACCATTGCCGTTAGCTCCGGCACTTCCACCTCAGCCAGAAACCCCAGCCGCCCCAGATTAATTCCGCAAACCGGCACACCTTGCGCCGCAAGCTTACGGGTAACGCTCAGCAGCGTTCCATCTCCGCCTAAAGTAACGGCAACATCAATCGTACTGTTCAACACATCCGCCGGAGCGGCAAACTGGGCATAACCCATACTAACGGCTGACTCTTCAGGCAGTAAAATTCTCACTTGCTTGGTTTGGCAATAATTGACTAGCTCAGTTAAAACAACCCGAATATTGGGTTTACAGGTATTGGGAAATAGCCCAATTGTCAGCACGGCCTTATCCTCCATATCCGCCCGATTTTACGCCCTGTTCAGTACAACGCTCAGGCATTACAAGCTGGTATGAGCTTCATTGACAACATGTTCAATCATTCGCTCATCTATTTCATCTGTTACAATTGCATCGGTTACATTGACTAAATATGCCAGATATTCAATATTGCCTTCAGGCCCTTTGACCGGGGAATAACTAAGCTTACTGGGAAGGAGGCCCAGCGCGCGGCTGCTTGCCAGGACATTTGCAATCACTTCCTGATGCACCAGCGGATCTTTCACAACGCCTTTTTTGCCTACCTTATCCCGCCCGGCCTCGAATTGCGGTTTAATGAGCGCCACAATCCCGCCCTGCGGCGCCAGTAAACCTTTTACTGCCGGCAAAACCTTAGCCAAAGAAATAAAGGCCACATCAATACAGGCAAAATCAATGCTCTCGCCGATATCAGCCGGGGTAACATTCCGGATGTTGGTCCGTTCCATATTAATTACCCGGCTGTCGGTACGCAGAGACCAGGCCAACTGGCCGTAACCCACATCCACAGCATAAACCCGCAAAGCCCCGTTTTGCAGAGCGCAGTCTGTAAAGCCGCCGGTAGAAGCCCCGATATCGGCCACCACTTTATCCCTAAGCTCCAGTTCAAAACAGTCCAGCGCCTTGGCTAGCTTTAACCCGCCCCGGCTGACATACCCGATACTGTCGCCGGTTACCGTTATACTGGCGCCCGCAGGCACCAGCGCGCCTGCTTTATCAATTCTCTGACCATTGACAAATACCAGCCCGGCCATAATGCAGGCTTTGGCCCGTTCCCGGCTGCTTGCCAGGTTCTGTTCAACAAGCATCACATCTAAACGTTCTTTTTTCACTCTATCACCGCACCCCGCACTGCTTTAAAAACAGCAGTGACTGCCTGGCGATCCCGTCGCCATCCAGTCCATACCGGCTAAGCAGCTGTTCCCTGGCGCCATGCTCGATAAACTGATCCGGCAGGCCCAGTCTTAGTAATTTCAGCCAATGGCAGTTTTGCAAATTTAGGTATTCCAAAACGGCTGAACCAAAACCGCCGGCCAGCACATTGTCTTCAACAGTAACGAATACTCCCGTCTCGCGCGCCAGTGAACTAAACAGCCGTTCATCCAGCGGTTTAATAAAGCGGGCATTGACAACTCCGGCCTGAATACCGGTTGCTGCTAAAATTCCAGCGGCCGCCCGGCATTGTTCAACCATCGGTCCCACCGCCAGAAACACCAGGTCCCTGCCGTGCTGAAGCTGCTCAGCCTGCCCGGGGTGAAAGACAGTTAATTCTTCATCAAGCGGTACGCCCAGACCACTGCCCCGGGGATAGCGGATGACTGCCGGGCAGTTTAACTCCAGCGCCGTATGCAGCATATGCCGCAGCTCATTTTCATCTTTGGGAGCCATTAGTACCAGATTCGGGATATGCCGCAGATAACTGAAATCAAAAACCCCGTGATGAGTAGGACCGTCTTCACCGACAATTCCCGCCCGGTCCAGCGCAAACACCACCGGCAGATTCTGCAGGCAGACATCATGTAAAATCTGGTCATAGGCCCGCTGCCCAAACGTAGAGTAAACAGCAACCACCGGCTTCTTGCCGGCGACTGCCAGGCCAGCGGCAACCGTAACGGCGTGCTGTTCAGCAATTCCCACATCAAAAAACCGCTCCGGATACAACCCGGCAAAATTTTTTAAACCGGTACCCTCAGGCATGGCTGCCGTGATTGCCACAATATCGGCGTCTTTTGCGGCCAAATCAATCAGGGTTTCACCGAAGACCGCCGTGTAGGTCGGCTTGCTGCCGTTTTTGATCACTTCTCCCGAGTCTATACAGAATGGTCCAACACCATGAAATTTATCGGCCTTGCACTCAGCCGGTTGATAGCCCCGGCCCTTCTGGGTCAAAGTATGAATTAATACCGGTCCCTGCATAGTTTTGGCTTTTTCCAGCATATGGCTGATTAGTTCAATATTATGTCCGTCAATCGGTCCGATATAGGTAAAGCCCAGTTCTTCAAACAACATTCCCGGAACAAGCAAATAGCGCAGGCTGTCTTTGACCCTTTCCACGGTTTTGGCTACACTGTCGCCGATCGCCGGAATGCGCCTGAGCAAAAACTCAATATCATGCTTCACCCGGTTATAGGTCGGCGCTGTCCTCAGCTTGGATAAATAGTCGGACATCGCGCCGACATTTTTGGCAATGGACATTTCATTATCATTTAAAACAACAATCAGGTTGGCACCAAGATCACCGGCATGGTTCAGGGCTTCATAAGCCTGCCCGCCTGTGAGGGAGCCATCGCCGATAATTGCGACAACATGGTTTCGCCCGCCTGACATATCACGGGCCAGAGCCAGCCCCAGCGCCGCCGATATCGAGGTGCTGGAATGACCGGTCCCAAAGGCATCATGCACACTTTCACTGATTTTGGGAAAGCCGCTCATACCGCCCGCTTGCCGCAAAGTATTGAAATATTCTCGCCGGCCTGACAAAATTTTATGCACATAGGCCTGGTGGCCGACATCCCAGACAAATTTATCGCTGGGGCTGTTAAACACCCGGTGCAGGGCAATGGTTAATTCCACCACTCCCAGATTAGGAGCGAGATGTCCGCCTGTTTTGGCAACCGTATGTACAAGAAGCCCGCGGATTTCTCCAGCGAGCTTTTCCAACTGCACAACCGACAATTTCTTCAATTGCTGCGGATTGTCAATCATATCAAGTAAATCATTCAACCGGAGTCCCTTCTTTCAGAACTGCATCTATCTTAAATATTACCAAATTATTATAACAAAAAATCAGGAAAGAAGCATCAATTTATTCAGTCCGTAAGCCACTGCAAAACCCAATAAGGCCCCGGCCATAACCTCAAGCGGCGTATGTCCCAGCAGTTCTTTCAGCCTGATATCATTGATTGTGTGTTCTACCCTGAGCTGGCGGACCAGCTTATTGATGACCTTGGCCTGCTTGCCGGCGGCCTGTCTGACTCCGGCCGCGTCATACATAACAATGCCGGCCAGAATAACAGCAATGCCGAACAGCGATGATTGCAGACCCTCATGCAGCCCTACTGCCGAAGCCAAACCAACGACCAGCGCCGTATGTGAACTGGGCATACCGCCTGCTCCGACCAGGCGTTCGGCATTAAATTCCCCGTGTTTCCAATAAGACGTCAGGGTCTTAAGCACTTGCGCCAAAAACCAGGCAGTAACAGCCGACATAAACACCACATTTTGTCCTAGGGCCACAAAAACATTTGCCATCTTGCCACCTCAACTGTCGCGTGTAATTAAATAGGTTACCATTTCCCTCAGTACCCGGGCTTCCTCGCCAAATTCCCGCAAAGCCTCCATTGCCTGTCCAACAGCCTGTTCAGCCATCTGACGGGCCGTCTCCAACGAATAGATACTTACATAGGTAGCTTTCTGATTTCTTACATCGCTGCCAACCGGCTTGCCAATTTTATCCTGGCTGCCGACAACGTCCAGGATGTCATCCGTAATTTGGAACGCCAGACCAAAATGCTCGGCATACTTGGTGAGAGCCGCCACTTGTCCGGCTGTAGCGTTAGCCAGCATTGCGCCTGCTCTGATCGCGGCTTTAAATAAGGCGCCGGTTTTCGCCTGATGCATCAACGCAATGGTATCTATATTGATAGTTTTACCCTCCGAAGCCAAATCTATAGCCTGCCCACCGACCATACCGTGTGGACCGGCGGCAAAACCAATTTCATGGACAACCCGTATCACTGTTTCCGGCGGTGCATTCTCCTGCCGCAGCATAATTTCGAAAGCAGCTGTAAGCAGTGCATCTCCAGCCAAAATAGCCAGGCCTTCGCCATATACTTTATGATTCGTGGGTTTGCCGCGCCGGTAATCATCATTGTCCATGGCCGGCAAATCATCATGGATGAGCGAATAGGTATGAATCATTTCAATGCCGCAGGCCACGTTAAGATAACGATCGCCCCGTCCGCCCACGGCATCGGCCGCCGCCATTAACAATACCGGGCGCAGCCGCTTTCCGCCGGCAAACAGGCTATAGCGCATAGCCTCAATAACAACCGGCGCTATTGCAGCCCCGGCCGGCATCAGTTCGGCCAGCGTTTGGTCAATAAGCGCCGCTTTTTCTTTACAATAGGCTTTCAGCATCATTCTTCCTCCTGCAGCGCCAAAGGCTTCTCAATTAGCTTGCCCTGCTCTTGCTGTAATATTGTATTTACCGCTTGCTCGGCTGAATTTAATTTGGCCAGGCATAGCTGTGATAAGTTTACGCCTTCGGAAAATTTGGCTAACAAATCCTCCAGCGAAGCATCTCCTTTTTCTAAATGCTTGACAATCTGCTCTAATTTACTTAATGCTTCTTCAAACGACACTTCCGCCTGTTCATGAACCGTTTTTTTCATTGTAAGTCCTCCTTAACGCCAACTACTTCCACCTGAATTATTCCATCCCGCAAAACTGCCTCCAGCTGCTGGCCGGGTGCTGTTTCCGTTACCCTGTGAATAATGCGCCCTTGCCGGCTGCGGATAATCCCATACCCCCGCCCCAGTACCGCCAGGGGATTGAGCATGGCCAGCTTTTGGGTCTCAACCTTAAACTGGTGTTGTTTACTGGTAAAGCCTTTGGTAAAAACTTCTTCCAGTCGCTGCACTGCGGCATCCACCAGCTGCCGTTTGACGTCAATGGCCGTCAGCGGCTGCGTAAGGCCCCGGCTCTGCAGGCTCTGCTCCAGACGGTTTCTTTTATTCTGAATGGTATTGCGGATACCGGTTTCCAGCGCGCTGCCTAGCGATCCTACGTACCGGAATAGCTCCCTGGCATCAGGCACAACAAGTTCAGCCGCCTGTGACGGCGTTGCGGCGCGCACATCGGCGGCGAAATCAGCCAGTGTATAATCAGTCTGATGGCCAACCGCCGAAACCACCGGAATTTTTGATGCGGCGATCCTCCGGACAACCGCTTCATCATTGAATGCCCATAATTCCTCAATTGATCCCCCGCCGCGTCCGGCAATAATAACGTCAACAGGGTAGCTTTCATTAAAGAAATTCAGTGCGTTCACAATTTGCCTGGGCGCTTCGGGACCCTGCACCAGCACAGGCAGCAGGCATAACCGCACGCCGGCGTGACGTCTTTTGGCAACGGTGACAATATCCCGCAGCGCTGCACCGGCCGGTGAGGTAATAACGCCCACTACCCGGGGCAGGAGCGGCAAACGCTGCTTGCGGTTTTCATCAAACAGGCCTTCGTCCGCCAGCTTGTCCTTAAGCTGGGCAAAAGCCAGACTGAGCTCGCCAACCCCTTCCGGCAGAAGCTGCTCCACATAAAGCTGGTATTGCCCGTCACGTTCAAATACCGTAATATAACCGCCTGCCACCACTTTTAACCCATCGACAGGAGTAAATTTTACAAACTGCGCTTTGCTTTTAAACATAACCGCTCTGATCGTCGCGCCATTATCCTTCAGCGTAAAGTAGCAGTGTCCGGAATAGTGACGCTTAAAATTAGATATTTCACCGCGGACGAAAACCGCTCTTAACGTTCTGCTGCCGTCAAAAAGCTCTTTTATGTATCTGGTAATCTCAGTTACACTATAAATACTCAATTGGCTCACCCTTAGCTACATAATGATATGCTCTTTCTAAATAATAACAAATTCTTATCTAATGATATACTAATCATAACGAAAAAACCAGACAAAAGTCTGGTTAAAAGTTTTTGTACTTACGACTGATATAACACTGCCCGATATAACCGCCGATACCTCCAATAATAAACCAGAAAAAATGACCCGGCGGAATAATGTGGCCCACAATAACGCCAATCAGCGCGCCGATCAAAATATAGGTCACCATTCCATTTCACCTCCGCATGTGCATATGAATTTATGTATCATATGCCCGGAGAGCGGATTATGTGCTTTGCTGCAAGGCAAAGAAGGCTGCCCCAACCGCATTGTCAGGACTATACGCCGGTTCCGGCAGGTAGACCTTCACCTGGCCGGAAAAATCCCTTAATTTGCCGACAATTGTCTCCCGGATAAACAGATTGGACATTACTCCGCCAACCAGCAGAACCTCCAGGACCCCGGTTTGCCGCATCGCTGCAATCACCATTTGGCTCAGTGTCCCTGCAATACAAAGCTCCACTCCGGCGGCAACGGCCGGCGGATCAGCCCCCTTGTCCAGCAGGCGCAGGCAATGGCTGGCCGGGCCGGAAAAACTGACCTGGAGGCCGTCTGCCGCTACCGGCACCGGCGCAGCAGCAGCATGATAGCCCCGGGCAAGCTGCTCCAGATGCCGCCCGGCCGGAAAGGGAAGCTGCAAAGCCACGCCAATCCGGTCAACAAATTGTCCGGCCTGCAAATCATTACTGCCGCCCAGCAGCGTAATACGGCCGGCCTGACGATCCGGTCCGGTCACCAATACAATTTCGGTAGTACCGCCTGAGGCATGGACAGCCAGAAATTGTTCTGTATCCGGGCCGCCGGCTGACCAGACGCCGGCTAAAATATGCCCTTCCTGATGACTCAGCCGCCATAATTGGACGCCCTGCACCGCGGCCAGCACCCTTGCGCAGCCCTCACCGGCCACAAAAGCCGGCATATACGAATCCGGCAATGCCCGGGGCCAGGCCGACACGCCGATAGCAGCCGGTTTAAGCGGGCTGTTCATTTTGGCCGAAAGCTCTTCAAACAGTACGGGCAGATTGCGGGTATGCTGAAACACCATTTCCGACTGAGCTAACCCCTTGGCTCCGCTTTTCACGGCAAGAAGCCTGCGCTTATCGGCAATTAACCGCCCGGTGTCGTCCAATACCGCCAGCGATGTAGTATAACAGCTGGTATCAATGCCAAGGAAACACTTCATCATTTTAGCCTTTATTTTTTACCAGCGCGCCCAAAATACCGTTGATAAAGCGGCCGGATTCATCGCTGCCAAAGGTCTTGGCCAGTTCAACCGCCTCATTGATAATGATATTGGGCGTAAGCTGCTCTTTGGCAAATTTCAGTTCGTAAATGGCCAGCCGGGTAATATTCCGGTCAACCCCTGCCATCCGTCCCAACTTCCATTCCGTTGAATTGCTGGCAATAATTTCATCAATTTCTCCAAGATGGCTCTGCGTTCCGCTAACCAGTTCCTGTGAATACTGTTTGGTCTGCTCGGCAACCCCGGCCCGCTCATTAAATACGGTACCCAGCGCCTCATTGCTATCGGTTTGATTATAATCCAATTGAAATAAAGCCTGCAAGGCCATTTCCCTGGCTTTTCTACGACTCATGCTTTCGCTCCCTTACTTACCTAAAAAAGTGTCAATTCTTTGGGTTATCGACGATAACCCGGCGGCAATAATTTATCAATAACATCCATAATATCTTCTTTTTCATCAATGCGCTGGCCAATCACATAGCCAATAGCGGCGCAGCCCAAAATAAAAAAGGTCCGGAAAAATCCAAAAACAATAATTAAAATACCTATGCTAAGTCCGATAACGGCTCCTGATATTTTTCCGCTATGTTGCTGCCATACTTCTGCCAACAGCTTAACATTCATTTTGCTTCACCTCATTATTTTGCGCTGAACAGCGGTAATTTCATGCATTATTTAACACGTTGTTTTATTTTAAAATCATTGGATATATTCTCGACAAGGATATCAATATCCACCAGGTCAATGCCAACGGTGTTTTTGACGTACTCTTTTACCCGCTGCTGAATTTCAGTTGACACACCGGGAACATTGCTTTCCGGACTAACGGCGGCCCTGATACTGATTTTAAGACCGGTTTGTTCACCATAGTCGACAGCAATTTTTGCGCCCCGGACGCCTCTGGTATGCCGGGCTACTTTTTCCACTAGGTTCTCAACGGCGTGAAGTGAAATGTGGATATCCCCCATGCCGGTATGATGCACAATGGTATCCTTGCGGCGTGAAGGCCTCAGTCCGGCCAAAAGCAGGCGCAAACTGACCAGTAAAAACACCAGGCTGACCACGCCGGCTTCCCACTGACCGTAAATATAGGAGAAACTTGTCCACATGATATCCAAAGAAATAAGGCGTAAAGACAACAAAATAACGCCTAAAGATAAAAATATCAGCAGCAATGTATAGATTGACAATATTACCCGATCAATAATACCCATCATTATCCCTTCCTAACGTACGCGGATATCTTCATCCTTTACTTCACTACCAAAGCCAACGCCTTGTACATGTATATTCACTTCAACAACGTCCAAGCCCGTCATTGATTCGATAGCCCGCTTAACATTTTCCTGTACGGTTAAGGCCACATCCGGGATACGAACGCCATATTCAACAATAATAAATAAATCAACAGCCGCTTCCCGTTCGCCAACTTCTACCTTGACGCCTTTGGATAAGTTCTTCTTGCCCAGCATTTCGGCAATACCGCCAACCAGGCCTGCGCTCATGCCGGCCACGCCGGCGATCTCTGTTGCCGCTAAACCTGCAATAATGCCCACCACTTCATCCGCAATGCGAATTGTACCAACATCATTATGTTCTGCTCTTTCTATACTTTTATCCAAGCACACCCCTCCTTTGACATTACCCGCTTTAACTTATCTTATTATTTCACCTGACTATTTATACTTCAATTATTATATCAAACAATTTCCATTTATACAAATGACAATCAGCCAAAGGCCACAGCGGCAATTTTCGATCTGTGCTGTGGCTGCAGCTCGCGTACTTAAAGATTAAGGCTTGGCGCTAATCGTTATATCTTCGGGCTTAACCCCGGATACCCGGCTGATGACGTCAGCGACCTGAATCACCTCATCACGCGATAAAGTTGAAGTTTTGACAATAGCGCTTACCGACTGATCCCGGTAAAAAACCAGAGCATCGGCAAACCCCCTGGCCTTAATCAGGTTTTCCATCTCAGCCTCACGCTGTTTTTCCTGAACCATCTTCAGCACACTTTCCTGAGCTTTTTGCCGGCTGTCCTCAGTTTGGGCGCTTTTCATCGCTTCCCGCAGTAAATCAGACTTTTCGCTCCTCATTTTATCCCGTTCCAGCCGGTACTCAGTAAAAAAATCAGTACTCATAACCTGCGAAGCCTGTTCACTCAACACCGTCCCGGTCACCTGCATTGCATTCGACCGGTCTGCTTTTGCCTGCTGATCATCCCCCCGGCTCAGCCATATACCTGCTCCCGCCACTACCGCTACCAGTAAAGCGGTGACAAGCAGCAGCGACTTTTTGTGTTCCCGCAAAACGATTACCATCATTGATTTAGCCTCACTTTCCTTGTGGAAGTACCGTTATTTTGTAAGACGGCAGCCCCAGCCCGGCTTCCACCGCCCTCATTAAATTTGCTTTCACATTCGAATCGGCCGCGCCCTCGGCAATCACCAGAACGCCTTTGACACTTGGTTTGATTTCCCGGACCATGACCGGATGATCGGCGCCATTTGCCTTGCTTAGCAATATTTGCTGGCTTTCTTTCGTTTCGGTAGTTGTACGAATACCGCCGGCAGTATCTTTTTCCTGGACGGTACGGGTCTCCTTAGTGATGTTCTTGGCATGTTCCTGAATGCTGCCGTTATCCAGAGTCACACTGACCGCTACCGTTCCCGCGCCTTTAACCCTGGACAGGATATTGGCAAGCTTTGCTTCCAGATCCTCCTCGTATGTCCGGTTCATCACCTGAGTAGCCTTAAGCGGTTCGGCCGGAACCTCGGTAGAGACATCCGAACCCCGGTAATCCAAAATCCCCCCCAGCAACAGTAAAATTACCCCTAACACCCCCAGCCAAATCATTCTGCTGTTTAACACGCCACTCTTAACCAATTGGTTTGGCCACAGCTTTTTGGCATTGGCCAGCATAGCTTCCAACCCGCTCATTGCCTGAACGCCTCCTTCGTTAATGTAAGTGCTTTATTTCCAGTTGCTGCGGCGATACTTGATACAGTTCGCCTACCGTTTTGCTGATTTTAGTTTTCAATTGCTCTGACAGTTCACCGCTTTTTCCCGAATCAGCCGGACCGGCCGTAACCGGCTCAATCCTGCTGGTTTCGCCGCTTACCCCGGGTTTAATATACAGTGTGACCCTGTCGATCCTGCCGTCGAACTTACTGTTTTTCCTATCCGCCAGACTCACTGCCACCTGTACGTCAGCCACCCCGCCCAGCGCACTGACCGTAGCTTTGATCTGCCTGCCCAGTTCTTTTTTATAGGTTTCCACAGCCAGCTGCTCCCGCTCGCCGGCTATTTTATTGGCCTGGCTGATCACACTTTGCGAACTGGTGCTATTTGTACTCAGCGCCGGCACCTGCTGGGCGCTCCAGTTATTCTGCACTACGTCCAGCACCGGATTTAGAATTGCCAGGGTAATCAGCAAACCGACGATTACTCTGATAAACCGCTGCATGCCGCTGCTCGGCAGCAGCAATTCAAGAAACGAAGCAAATAACACCAGTAAAATAATCTGTTTAATCCAGGCTGAGACCGCCTCAATCATACGCTCACCTTCCCCGCCTTTGTAGTCTCCTCATCAATGCGGATGAGGTACTAGCGCAGCATCATTGCAGCGCTGCCGGCGCCAATAATCATCGTAATTGCCAGAAAAAACATTAACACCACCGTCAGTAATGCGCCAAAAACCAACAACAGGTTATTGCCCATAGCATCAAGGCATCTGCCCATCCGGTCGTCGCCCATGGGCTGCACCAGAGCGCCGGTAACTTTTACAATTGCCACCAGCGACAGCAGTTTAATCAACGGCAGGGCGCAAATGGCGGCAACGACAATCACCCCAAAAATACCGACCGCATTTTTTAACAGCAGAGACGCTCCCATCACCAGCTCAACCGTATCAGCGAACATTTTTCCGACAACCGGAATAAAGGTAGTCGTGGCATATTTCGCTGTGCGGAGTGTTATCCCGTCGGCAACCCCGCCGGCAACTCCCTGAACGGTAATAATACCGATAAAAACAACCATAGTAAATCCCAAAATCATCATTCCGGTTTGCTTAAACAAACTGGTCAAATTCCCCAGCCGATACTTATCGGATAAATAATTAACGCAATCCAGTACTGAAGTAATCAATAACAACGGCAGAATGACATTTTTCACTACAACGCTGACCGCGCTGATAACAAACAACATCAGCGGCGTAAGCAGCGCTGCCGAAGTCAGTGCGCCCACACCCGCCAGCAATGAAATCATTAAAGGCAGCAGCGCCTCCATGAAACTAACCATATGTCCTATCGTGTCCCTGGCCAGCGTAATGGCATGATAAAAAGCAGTTAGCGCAATCACGGATAAAAAAATAAAGCATACACTATAGGCCAGAACTGATATGCCGGACTGTTCAAATGAACTTTGCAGGTTCTGCAGCAGCACACACAATACCGCCAGAAACAGCAGTTTGCCCATCAAATGCATATTAACCGCCATTTCTTTAAAAAACTTAGCGGCGGCGCTTCGCCACAGACTGTCCCAGTCCAGCGCCACTCCCCGGGTGGCAATCTCCTTGACGGTATCACTGTTTAACAGTGGAATATCTTCATTAAGTTCCCGGTTAATGGCAGTAATAAATTGATTGACCTGATCCGTAGACAGCTGATCAAACAACTGCTTATTGATTTCGTCACTCTCCAGCGGATTAGCCGCTGCACCGCCTGCGGCCAGGACCAGCGCAAGGACGGCAATTATTAATATTCTCATCATTTTTCCACCTTATGGAATCAATCTGACGATTGTATCAAGTACCAGAGCAATAATGGGGATCGCCATAACCATCACCAGTACTTTGCCGGCAAATTCGATTTTTCCGGCTATCGCTCCTTCACCGGCATCACGGCAAACCTGAGCGCCAAACTCAGTAATATAGGCAATACCGATAATTTTTAACAAGGTATTCAGGTACAGCTGGCTTATACTGGCTTTTTCCGCCAAATCCCGGAATAAATCCAAAACCACACTGATTTTGTTTAAGATCAGCAGAAAAATAATGGTTGCCAGAGTCAAACTTAGCTGTACAGCAAGCTCGGGCCGTTCTCGCCTGATAATTAAAATTAACAGCGTCACTACAAAACCAAGCCCGATAATTTGGATAATCTCCATGCCGTACACCTCTCACAACAACTTGAAAACATCCTGTACAGTACTAAACAGCCGTCCTAACAATTGAACCACCCATAATAAAACCAGCGTAAATCCCGCCAGGGTGCATAGGTGCGCCATATCTTCTTTCCCCGCCTGTTTCAAGGCGGTATGAAACACTGATACCAATATCCCCACGCCGGCAATCTTAAACAAAATATCCAGCCCCACGGTCCCACTCCTTCCGCTCTACGTTACACCAGCAATATCACAATCACTAACCCGCTGCAAATACCCAAGTAACGGTACATTTTGGTATTAAGATCCCGGCTTCTTACCGCTTCCTGCTCCAGCTTTTCCAGTTGTTCCTGAATCATATCCAAATAATTGCTCTGCTCCTCCCGGTTCAGCGAGCCCAGGTTAGCTCCGAGCATAGCAAGAATTTCCCGCTCAGGCTTGTCTAAAGCCAGCCGGGGTTCCAGGCTTGACAGCGCCTGAGCAATAGCCTGCTGCGGCTTCATCCAGACATTGTTCTCCAGCACGGCGGCTGTTTCGGTAAACAGCGCCGCCACCGCCCCGTCCGTGCCTGCCGTCGACTTTATCAAAGCTTCCGGCAGCGGCAGCGATACATAGTTGATATAAGACTTTAGGGAAACAATACAGCTGATCATTTGCCGGAGCTGTTGCGGCCGCTCACTGCAGCGCCGCGACAAGCTAAATCCGCAATAGGTTGCCGCCGTCACCACCAATATACTGCCAATCAGTTTTAGCCACATATTTTTACCCCTTTGTTCAGGCTATATAAAATCTCATTCTGCTTCACCGCAATAATCTCCGTGATGGTTCCCACGCCGGGTTGGTTGCTCAACACCACATAGCGGTCAAAATATCTATGCTCGATTAATTCGCAGATATAAGGCCGGTGCAGCACTTCGCCGGCGTCATGGCCGTGAATCGAGGCAATTACCCTGATACCCGCATTGAGCGCTTCCCGGACTGCTGTGACATCCTCGTTCCGGCCCAGCTCATCGGTTACCACTACCTGCGGCGACATTGACCTGATCAGCATCAGAATACCGCCGGCTTTAGGGCAACAGTCCAGCACATCAACCCTTGGGCCCAGTTGAACCGTGGGAATTCCATCCCGGCAGGCGGCAATTTCCGACCGCTCGTCAACAACCCCCACCTGCATGCCGGGAAAACCGCCCCGTTTATCGCCACTGCTCAGTTGGCGGACAATATCACGTAAAAGCGTTGTTTTGCCGCACCGTGGCGGAGCGATAATCAACGTACTGAGCACCTGCCGGTCAGGCCCTATCAGATAGGGGATTAGCCTATCGGCGCAGCCAGTAACCTCTCTGGCTATCCGGATATTGAGAAAGCTGATATTCTTTAATGCCTTCAATTCACCGCCTTCGACAATCGCCTGACCGGCCAGACCCACCCGGTGACCGCCGCTGATTGTAATATAGCCTTGCTTAAGCTCCTGCTCAAAAGCATACAATGAATTGCGGCTGATTGCCTGTAAAGTCCGGCTGACATCCTCCCGGCTGCAGACATAAGCCTGCGCCGCCTCAACAACACTTTGCCCGTTTAAACCAACCATCAAATCAGTGACGCCGGTAATCAATAGTAACGGTTGCCCAACCCGCAGCCTGATCTCCGTCAGCTCATTTTTCTGAGCCGCTGGCAAAGCCCGCAGAATTCCCTTCAGCGCCGGCGCCAACACCGGATAGATATGATGTTCCAAGGCATAACTAACCTGGTTCACTGTCCCGCCACCTTTCTTTACATAGATATGGGAGTTCAAGTTGCTTTATGCAAGAATACCATAAAAAAAACCTCAATTATGAGGATTTTTTTAGGCAAGAACAAAAGCCGGCTTATGCGGCTTTGAGAATATGGAACGCGGCGGCCTATCCGCACCTGCCTGCCGCAACGGGGTTCAGTGCAAATAAAATAAACTTAGCCGTTCTTAACCCGCACATCCGGCGGCAGTCTTGAACGGCTAAGCCATTAGCTTCAGCAACCGGTTCTCGGTTCAAACACCACGGTTACTGCTTTAGCGTTAAATTCCCGGATGGATAGCATTGCCTAACGGTAAATCCATGCGGGTCCCTTCAATTTCAATGTCATCATCAAACTCCTGCGTATTATCATAGACAATTCCGCCGCAATACGGACAAGTTACTTCAATCGCATCAGCTTCTGAAAGAATATCCGATTCAAACGTAACCGCTTCATGACAGGCGGGACATTGAACTTCCACAAACTCCTCGTCTTCCGCATCTTCCAAATAGGTATCTTCATATATTTCTTCTTCCAGGTCAGTTAAATCCTCGTCAATTGTCTCGACATAAGTCTCTAAATCCTGATGTGCAACATAAATGTTATGGAAATCATTGGCCATATCATCAAGTACATCGATAATGTTTGCGAGAATTTTACCTTCTGCTGACTGGTCACTGACATTCAAGCCTTTGGTCAAGCCCTGTAAATAGGCCACTCTCTCTTTAAGATTAGTCATAAGAATCATCAACCCCTTTTTTCATTATCTGCAAGCTAATGATATTATGCCCACGAAAGTTATTTTCCTATGCCGATAATTCGAAAAATTAAGTCGCGCGATTTGGGATTGACCGTTCCCGGCGTTTCCGTCCGAAGGGAGCATTTTCAGCCTCGGCCTAAGTCTGCTCGCCTGGACGGCAAAAAGAAGCGGAAGATTGTTCCTCGGCCCAGCTGGCTCTCTACGGTTATTTCGCCGCCATGGCGTTCAATAATCCATTTTACAATAGGCAGTCCCAGACCTGTACCGCAGTTTTCCATAGTCTTTCTAGCAGGATCAACCTGGTAAAACCTTTTCCATATCTGGGCTTTATGTTCCGGCGCTATGCCAATGCCATTGTCTTCAACAGTTCCGCTCACGCCTCCTTCAACAGGCCGGAGACTGAGCTTTACCCAGCCGTTTTCCCGGCCATAGCAGACGGCGTTTTGCAGCAAATTCAATAATAAACGCATCAGCGAAGTCTGATCGGCAAAAAGACTGAGGCTTGGGGCAATCTCAGCATAAACCGTAATAGCTCTGGCTTCAGCGGCAGCGCCAATTTCCTCAACAACCATCTCAGCAATTTCACTGAGATTAACCACTTCAAATTCCAGCCTTTCCGCATGATGGTCAGCTCGCGCCAGCAAAAGCAGCGAGGAAATTAATGCATTCATTTTTTCGGCCTGCTGCCGTATCACCGCCAGGGACTCCGCCATTTCCACCGGATTATCTTTTTGGGTAAGGCTGTATTCCGCATGCGCCAAAATGACCGAAACCGGTGTGCGAAGTTCATGTGAAGCGTCAGACGTAAACTGGCGTTCGGTTTTAAACGCTGTTTCCAATTGATCGAGCATATAGTCGAAGGTTTGGGCAAGATCATAGATTTCATCTTTACTCCCGGTTAAATGAATCCGTTTACTTAAGTCCCCGCTGCTTTCAATCTCCGCCGCTATTCTTCTGATCAGAGTGACCGGCTGAAACGCACTTTTGGTGATTAGCCAGCCTCCATAACCGGCGAGCAGCACCAGAAAAGGAAACAATATCACACAGACAAACAATATTTGATTGCGCGTTTCATAGCTGGAATTCAGCGATATCACCCCGCGAATCCATAAAGGCTCAGTCCCCTTGGCCGTCGTATACATATCGTACACAAGCCAGCTATTGGCGCCCGCCTGAATCGTCTGCACCTGTTCCGGGTGAAAAGGCACTGCCGCAGGAAAGCCGGACGGCAATTGCCCGGCGAATTGCCTTTGATCCTTCGAATAAAGAGAGATATGAATTCCGTCATCAAAAAAATTGATCTGATCAACAAGCATTGAACCGTTGTTATATTGGATATCCTCCACCGCATCGTAAACTTCATCTTCCAGTTCCCGCTGCAATCCCAGCACAAGAATTTTATCTGTGCTGAACACAATACTTCCCAGGATAATACAGAGAATAAATACAATTAATCCGGTATACCAAAAAGTAATTTTTATTTTTATCGACAAAGGCTTCATATGCTCTCCTGCAAAACATACCCGGCTCCGCGTACCGTATGAATTAATTTTTGTTCAAAATCATCATCAATTTTTTTACGCAGATAACGAATATATACATTGACTACATTCGAACCGCTTTCGAAATCATAATTCCAAATGTGTTGCTCAATCTTCTCTCTGGATAAAACAATACCCTGATTGCGGATCAGATATTCCAAAATGGAAAACTCCTTGCTGGATAAGACGATATTTTTATTTCCTCTGGCTACGGTACGGGTGCTGAAGTTCACCGTCAGATCAGCAACCGCTACCGTATCAAACCGAATATTGGTCTGGCGGCGCATCAATACCCTAATGCGCGCCAGAAGCTCATCAAACGCAAATGGTTTGACCAAATAATCGTCAGCGCCGGCATCCAGCCCTTCCACCCGATTTTCAATACTGTCCTTGGCTGTCAGCAACAGCACCGGGATGTTCTGTTTTTTTTGACGAAGCCGTTTGAGCAGTGAAATACCATCCAGACCGGGCAGCATCCAATCCAGAACAACCAGATCATACGGAGCGGCTTCCAGATAAAGCTCCGCCTCCAGGCCGTCGGCAACGGCGTCCACACCATAACCGGATTGCGTTAGTCTTTTTTTCAGCAGCTGCTGCAGGTTTTTCTCATCTTCTACTATTAAAATGCGCATCACAGCATCTCCCTAAATTTCCTTGCTAAAATTATAGCACAGTTTTTTACTGCTATTTTTGAAAAGCAGTAGAATCTTAATCTTAGTTTAATCTTTTCAGGCTACAATAAAGTCAGGCAAATAAATGAAATCTACGGAGGGATAAACATGGATAGAAAAAAGTTATTGGGAGCTGTCGTTGCGTCAGTCACTGCCTTTACCATTTCAGCTACTGCCTTTGCAGCGCTTAATGAGACTTCAGCGCGGGAACTTGCCGCAAAGTGGGTTCCTGAACAAGCAAGCCACGTGTCGACAAAAAGTGATCAGCTTGAATACGAAGTTGTTTTTTTCAATAAAGCAACCGCGGTAAAATACGAAATTGAAATTAACAAATTAACCGAAAAGGTAACCGAGGTGAAGACAAAACTGCAAAGCAACCGCGGCAGCCAAATCATCACCCTGAGCGAAGACGAGGTCAAAAACATTGTCCTCAGCGAATTTCCGGATGCAGCCATTCAAAAGATCAAGCTGGAAACTGATGACGGGTATCAACACTACGAAGTCAAGTTTACCGCCGGCAATGTCCGCGGAGAAATGGATATCAACCCTGAAAGCGGTGATATCATCGAAAGAGAATTACACTACTAAGCTTTAAAAGGCTTTTCGGCTATATGGCCGAAAAGCCTTTTAAAATAAAGAGACGGCAACCAAGGAACCGGCCACCCTTGGTTTTTGTTAACCCCTAAGTATCACCGTGGAGCGGGAAATCGTTATGCATAACGACGGCCCAGAAAGGGCCTAGTGCTGATGCCGTCACGGGCATACAGTGGCGAGGTGAAGCAACAGCGGCGCAGCAGGACTTAAATGCTCTCCCGCTCCGGGCTTCTACCTGACACTCTTAAAAACGTTTTTTAACAGCCCCTGCCGTATTAAATTACGTTTTTAATAGTTTCAATCATTTCTTCAGGAGCTTCAAATGGGATAAAATGTCCTACATCAGGTAAATATTTAATATTTACCTGCGGAAAAAATGCGGTTAAATGATCAGACCATTCTTTGGGAAAGATAGGATCAAGCTCTCCCCATAAGATATAAGTCGGTTGTACAATGGGCAGCATAGGACTCGCAAGACCATCTTGGTTCAGCTTCGACGCCAGACCGGTTCCCGCGCCGGAGCGGTACCAGCCAATACTGGCCCCGAAAGCGTCAGGCTGCGAATAGACATCCACGATCCCTTCAAACTCCTGCTCGCGAACCTTATCCTTGCGCCCGGACCAATGCTGGTAGAAATATCCAAGATATAGCCTGACAGTATCGCGATTATATCCGACTAAATTTTCTATTCCGGAAATATTGTGGAAATGCTGGTACCAGAATTCTTTTTGCGCCGGATAAGAAAAACGCCTGTCGCCAATACCCGGATACGCAGGATTGCCTAATATAAGCGAACGCACTCGTCCGGGGACCATTCGGGCCAGACTTTGCGCTACCCTTGCCCCGATATCGTACCCAACGGCTACAAACCGGTCAAATTCAAGTTCATCCAGCAATTCAAGAATACGCGCCGCCTGGGCATCCGGCTCATATAGTTCTGAATTGGGGGAATTGGGTTTAGCCGAATAACCAAAACCAAGTAGATCCGGCGCAATAACCTCAACCTCTTTTGCAATAACCGGAATAACATGTCTCCAGTCATACCAGAATCCTGGCCAGCCATGCAGCAGCACTACCGGAATTCCCCTGCCGGTGCGGACATAATGAAGTCTCGCCCCTTCCCTTGTTTCATAATAGTTATGGTTCCAGAAATCACTGCCGGGGTGAATATCGAACATTGCTTGATATTTCATTAAACCACTCCCTTAAGTATAATTCACATTCGCTGGATCTCTTTTAGAAATTATACTATCATAGAGTTAACGATAGGTAAAATTGATAATATCGATTAAATACCTCATGAAAACTGATGGGTGGTAAAATAAAATGGAACTTCGTCAACTGAAAACTTTCGTTACAACGGCAAAATTACTAAGCTTTACAAAAGCCGCCAATGCTCTTGGTTATGCTCAGTCTACCATTACCAATCAAATTCAAACACTTGAAGCAGAACTGGGCACAATGTTATTTGAGCGTTTAAACAAGCAAATAAAGCTGACGAATGACGGCGAACAGTTATACATATATGCCAGCCAGATTCTTAAACTAACCGCTGAAGCCAAAGACCAGCTTACCAGTTCACCACTAGCCAGGAGTTCTCTAACGATCGGAACAGCAGAATCTCTTTGTACACACCGGTTGCCTGAAGTTTTCCAAACCTACCGTACGCGTTATCCCAACGTCAAAATCAACCTTCGCTTTGACACCTATAATGACTACCAGGCGCATCTCCGGAAAAATACCATTGATATCCTGCTTTTCCTTGGCGTGACATGCAGTGAAACCGATCTTATCAATCATGTGCTCTTTGAAGAGCCGATGGCAGTTGTAGCCGCTCCCGGCCATCCCTTAACGGAAAAGGATCAAGTTACACCTCATGATATAAGTGGTCAAGCGCTTATACTAACAGGAGCGGGCTGTAATTATCGCCAGCTTTTTGAAAGTATGCTCACGCAAGCAGGTGTAAAGCCGTCATCCATATTGGAGGTAAGCAGTATTGAAGTGATTAAAAAGTTCATTTGCGATGGCTGGGGTATCAGCCTTTTACCGCTTGTCGCGGTTCATCAGGAAATAGCGGCGGATCAGTTAATAGCGCTGCCTTGGACAGGACCTGCTTTTGATATCAAGGCACAACTTATCTACCACAAAGATAAATGGATTTCTCCGGCGCTGCAGGCCTTTATCGATGTAACCTTTGAAAAACTAAAAAGTTAAACGGCGTCCCCCGACAGGTTCCCGCAGTCAGAGCTTCCGGACCTACTTGTAAGCAGGTCCCCTGTCTTTGAAATAGTTCCTGTTCCTGTTTCTCAGTCCCTCTGGGCGCAAAAAAATTGCCCGCCCTGGAATACGCCAGAGCGGGCATGGTATTAAATGATGAAAATTTCAGTGTGCGGTTTTAATTTCTGGCTCTTTCGATATAATCGCCGGAACGGGTGTCTATTCTTAATACATCGCCCTGATTGATAAACAGCGGCACCCGGACCGAATAGCCGGTTTCCAGCTTCGCCTGTTTGGTGGCGCCGGTTGCCGTATCGCCCCGCACGCCGGGGTCACATTCAATGACTTCCAAATCGACGGAATTTGGCAGTTCAACGCCGATGATCGTTCCCTGAAACAGCATAATGGAAATATTCATATTCTCTTTCAAAAACTTTTTGGCATCGCCAAGCTGCGCTGAAGTCAGTTCACTCTGCTCATAGGTTTCATTATCCATAAATACATACAGGCCGTCATTTGCATACAAATATTGCATTTGACGGTTATCAACATGGGCTTTGGGCAATTTTTCGCCTGGATTAAAGGTACGTTCAACCACCGCGCCGGTACGGACATTTTTCATTTTAGTTCTTACAAAGGCAGCGCCCTTGCCTGGCTTAACATGCTGAAAGTCCACTATTTGCCATACGTCATTATCAATTTCAATAGTCAGGCCTGTACGAAAATCGCTACTAGAAATCATTTATTTATACCTCCAATTTATATCCCATGAAGGGGTTACCCAATTTCGATGAATTGTTTGCTGCTGGCAGTCAGAATGTCGCACCCGCCAGCAGTCACTACAACCGTATCCTCAATCCGCACACCGCCCCACTCCGGCAGGTAAATGCCAGGCTCTACCGTCACCAGCATATTTTCAGCCAGAGCAATCGCGGTATTCCCCGGTGACAGGGCCGGCGCTTCATGAATGGCCAGGCCCACGCCATGCCCCAGACTATGGCCGAAATACTCGCCATAACCGGCTGCGGCAATTACCCGCCGGGCAACAGCGTCAACGTCTTTGCCGATTTTTCCGGCCTGTACGGCTTTTAGTCCGGCCAATTGCGCTGCCAATACAATATCGTAGATCTCCCGTTGCCTGGCTGAAGCCTTGCCTACACAGACAGTCCGGGTAATATCCGAATGATAGCCCTGATAAACAGCGCCAAAATCCATCGTTATCAGATCGCCATCGGCAATTACTTTGTCCGAGGCGATCCCATGCGGTAAGGCGCCTCTGGCTCCTGAAGCCACAATCGTATCAAACGCCGGCTTTTCAGCCCCTTGTTTGCGCATCGCAAACTCCAATTCGGCGGCAACGGTAAATTCAGTCAGTCCCGGGCGCAGCCAGGTTAGAATATGGGAAAAAGCAGCGTCGGCAATTTCCACAGCCGTTCTGATCAGGGCAATTTCACCGGCATCCTTGCTCATCCGTAAACCATCCAGCTGGACTGGCTGTAATTCAATATTTTTCAACAGTGTGTGCAATGAATCATATACTCCAAAAGTTAAATGATCGCTTTCAAAGCCAATCCGGCGCAGGGTTGAACTTACTGATTTTGCCACCGTCTCCAGAGGCTTATTGCCATGGCGGATAATTTCAAACTGTTTCGCCTGATTGCCTGCCTGTTCAATATAGCGAAAATCAGTGATCAGCTTGGCGTCGGTACGGGTGATAAGCAAGTAGCCCGAGCTGCCGGTGAACCCGCTTAAATAACGGCGATTCTCCGGTGTGCTTACAAGTACGGCATCAAGCTTTTTATCATTTAAAAAATCACGCAATTTACCCAATCGATCATTCATCTTATGCTTGCTCCTTCTGCCGCACCAGCCGGGCTGCTGCGTCTAATGCCAGAATATAGCTGTCTGCGCCAAAACCGCAAATCTGCCCGGCAACCACCGGCGCAATCACCGATTTATGCCGGAACTCATCGCGCTTGTGTATATTGGAAAGATGCACCTCAATAGCCGGTATGGAAACAGCAGCCAGGGCATCCCTGATCGCCAGGCTATAATGGGTAAAGGCGCCGGCATTGATAATTATGCAGGCAAACTGACTTTCCGCCTGTTGAATGGCGTCAATGATTACCCCTTCATGATTTGTCTGCATAATATCCAGTTCAAGTTTTAGCCGTCGCGCATGATTAATCAGCCGTTCGTTGATTTCAACCAAAGTCAGTGAACCATAAATATGCGGCTCCCGTTTTCCCAACAGATTAAGGTTGGGACCATGAATAATTAAAATGTCTCCCCGATTTTTATCCAAGACAAACCACAACCTTATAAAAAGTAATAGCTTAAATATTTTACCACAAGTTCTATTATTTGCCTAGTAGCCCGCCAAGTCTAGAGCGATAGGATGAATTGCGCGTGATTGTTCATCCAGCAAGGCGGAGGAATGCTCTGCCGTACCGCAAGTACGCCGAGAAACAGCTGATTATTGGCCATTGCGCATCATTTCAGTCACGATTTCGCGAAAGACAGGCGCTGCCACATCACCGCCTGACATGCCATCCTCAATAAACACAACGACTGCATACCGGGGCTGTTCCAATGGCGCATACCCGCCGAACCAGGCGTGATTAATCCCTTTGCCGGACTTGCTTTGGCGGCCGGTCTCGGCCGATCCGGTTTTACCGGCCGAGCCGCCGGCTTCAACATAAGCAGCCTGACCGGTCCCGAACCTGGCAACTCCGGCCATCATATCACGCATCTGCGCCGCCGTCTGCTTTGATAAAACCCGGCTGCCCCGGGACGAAGGATAACTTTTGATGATACCGCCGCTATGATCCGTTAATTTGCTGACAATATAAGGTTCAACCTTGATGCCGTCATTTACAATCGTCGACACCAGCACAGCAATTTGAAGGGGTGTCGCCTCAAACTCCCCCTGGCCGATCGACAGATTGGCCAGTTCGCCAGGATAGATATTATCTGTTGCCGGTAAATTTCCCGCCGCCTCACCGGCAAAATCCAGTCCGGTCCTGCTGCCAAAGCCCAGTTTTCTGGCATAGGCTACCAGCTGCTCGGCGCCTAGTTTCTGCCCGACTTCAATGAATACCGGATTGCTGGAGTAGGCCATAGCCTCACTAAACGTAATCCGGCCGCGCGGTCCCCGTTCATAATCCCAGCCTTTAAACCGGATGCCGTTAACGTCAATATAGCCGGGATCAAAAAACAGATCATCAGGTCTGACCTGCTGGTTTTCCAAAGCAGCAGCCGCCACAACCAGCTTAAATACCGATCCGGGCTGATAAGCGGCAATTGCCCGGTTCAACAGCGGCGCAGAATCGCTTGTTAGATATTCATCCAGCCGGTTAGCGTCAAAATTGGGCCGGGAAGCCATTGCCAGGATTGCTCCGGTCGACGGTCTCATCACAATGACCGCCCCTTTGGCGGAATATTTATCCAGTACTGTTTCGGCAATTTTTTGAATGCGGCTGTCAAGGGTCAGAACGACATTGTTTGGCCCGCTGCCATTATCCAGCCTGATCCGCTTATAGCCCAGTCCTGGAATCACCTGCTGCGCGGCATCCACCAATGCCGCCGCATATTCCGGCTGATTGCCGCGCAACAGTTCGTCAAACATCCCTTCAATACCGCTGACGCCATGGTTATCGGCTAAATTAATATAGCCTGTAACATGAGCCGCCAGCGAGCTGTAGCCATAGCGGACCTTTTCATCTGTCGCCAGTATCCCCGGCATATTGAGTGAATTAATTCTTTGTGCGGTCAGGGCATCCAAATCGGTCTTCAATTTAAACGGGCGTTCATCCCTCCTGATTCTGGCCGCAATCTTATCGGCCGGTACGCCGGTAATAGCGGCGATTTTATCGGCGACCGACGGTATATCGGTGAGCTGGCCGGGAAAGACAATTACGCTGAAGTGCCGGGCCGTATTGGTAAAAGGTATTCCATTGCAATCGACAATTTCACCCCGTGAAATTTCCATTGGCACCTCCTGCACCCTGCTTCCCAGACTTTGGACAGTAAGCTTGGGACCGGCGATGATTTGCAGAAAAAACAACCGTCCTGCCAGCAAGCAGCCCAGGAGCATCAGGAATATCATTAACCTGTAAATACGCCCAATAGGAAATGCCATACGATCACCTCTCGGTATAGTATGGCATGAATAGGCAGGTTTTACTTACCGCCGGTAAGCTCTTTTTCCACATAGGCAAAAGGAATCGTCAAATTTTCAATGATTGTCCGGACTTCGGCAACAGTATCCGCGGTCGCTCTGATGACCACAATGCCGGCCTTGCGGTCAACCGTACTTACAGTCCCCAGATATTCATAGCCTTCCATGATCCGGTTAAGATAGTTTACATGCTGTGGATCAATTCGTAAATACAGGGCATTATTCATTCTGCATCCGCCTTTCTGCGCACCATGGAATAAGGCGTTACCGGCAGCCGCACCGGCAGTGCAACTATTTGCTGAGGATGAGGCGCAGCCTCAATGGGATTGCCGTCCGCATCCGACATTGCTGTAATCTGCTGCCTAAATGTCGGGCCGTCAGGCTGAACAATTTCAATTTCCTGCCCCAGCCGCATATGGTTCCGTTGCTCAACAATGGCGGTTTGAGCGGCTGCATCATAGCGCCTGACCACACCAATGAAGTCATGGGTTTGGTGATAGGATGAAGAACCGTAGATTTGATCGCCGGCAGTAGTCTTGTCAAAATAAAAGCCGGTTGTATAGTCCCGGTGCGATACCTTATTTAATTCCTCCAGCCATTCCGGACGCACCGTAAAGCTTTGGGGATCGGCAAAATATTCGTCAATCGCCTGACGGTAGGTTTTCACTACGGTTGCCACATAATGCACGCTTTTCATCCGGCCTTCAATTTTGAAACTGCTGATACCGCTTTCGATCAACTGCGGCAAATGAGGCAGCAGACATAAATCCTTGGAATTAAAAATATAAGTGCCCCGCTCATCCTCCAGCACCGGAATATACTGATTGGGACGCTTTTCTTCGACAAGATAATATTTCCAGCGGCAGGGTTGGGCGCATTCTCCCCGGTTAGAGTCCCGGCCCGTAAAGTAATTGCTCATCAGACAGCGGCCGGAATAAGATATGCACATTGCGCCGTGCACAAAAGCTTCCAGCTCCACCCCGGCCTTTTGCCTGATGATGCCGATATCTTCAAGGGAAAGCTCCCGGGCCAGAACCACCCGGCGTGCTCCCAGCTCCTGCCAAAACAACACCGCAGCCCAATTGGTAGTATTGGCCTGCGTACTAATATGCAAAGGAATTTCCGGTACTGTAGTTCTGGCCAGCCGATACACGCCCGGATCGGCAACGATCAGCCCGTCGGCGCCGGCATCGCGTAAAAACGCCAGATACGCAGGCAATTCTTCCAGGTCGGCATTATGCGGAAAAACATTGACCGTAATATAAGCTTTTTTCTGCAGCCGATGTGCAAAGGCGATCCCTTCCCTAAGTTCAGCATCGGTAAAATTAGCGCTAAATGCTCTCAGCCCGAAAGCTTTGCCACCCATAAACACAGCATCGGCCCCATATAGCAATGCCATCTTCAGCTTCTCCAGATTGCCCGCAGGAGCTAACAATTCTGGTTTATTCACACGTTGTCCCCCTATAGTAAGAAATCGCTATCCCATCCCCGTCTTGCCGTACTGTTGTCGAAAAAGCAGGATGCGTATTCACATATTCGAGATATTGGCGCAATCGCATAACAATTGTCCGGTAGCGGCGGGGCGGCGCCTGTCCGCTTTCCACAAAACCGCGAAATAAAATGTTATCAGCGGCAATGACAGCTCCAACGGCCAGCTTACCTTCCAGCTTGCGAAAATAATCAAGATACTGGCCCTTGGCGGCATCAATGAAAATGAAATCATATGGTCCGCGCAATTCAGTAATGATTTTGCCGGCATCGCCGGCAATGAGTTCAAGCCTGGCGGCAGCTCCGGCCTTGGCGACAAATTGGCGGGCCACGGCAATTCGCTCCGGATCAAGCTCAATTGCGGTAATTTTACCGTCAGCAGGCATATTTTCAAGCATTTTTAAGGCAGAATAACCAATGGCTGCGCCAATTTCCAAAACAGCCAGCGGCTTGCAGCCGGCAATTAAGCCGGTAAGCACTTTGGCCCCGGCCTTACGAATGATTGGCACCTTGTATTCCTCAGCATAGGCTTCCATTACACGAAACAACGATTGACTAATTTGCATTATTGCTGTACCCGTTCAATTGCCGCCAAATGTTCCTCATAATTTGTACTGAAGTGATGTTGACCTTGCTTATCAGCCACAAAATATAAATACTCGGTTGCAGCCGGATACAGTACGGCATTGATTGCCGCCATGCCCGGATTGGCAATGGGCCCCGGCGGTAATCCGTGATGCTGATAGGTATTATAAGGAGAATCAATTTCCGTATCCTGAATGGTCAGCTCCGGCTTGGCGTATCCCAGGATGTACTGAATGGTGGCGCATGATTGCAGCGGCATATGGTATTGCAGGCGATTGAGAAAAACGCCCGCAATGACCGGGCGGTCACTGTCAAGTTTGGCTTCTTTTTCAACTAACGAAGCCAGTATAACCACCTGAGGGATGGACAAGCCCAGCTCATCCGCCCGGTTCCTCATTTCCGGAGTAAAACGCTGATCAAATTCACCAACCATCATTGTTAACAACTTTTCTTCCGTTACACCCTTGTCAAATTGATACGTATCAGGAAAAAGATAACCTTCCACTTGATAACTGGCCGCATCGCTGCCTGCCATATAAGAATGAGGCCGGTAGTTCCGCGCCGCAGCCTTGAATTTCTCCGCATCGCCGATTTGCTTTTCCTGGATGAGCGCAGCAATTTGATTTACCGTATAACCCTCAGGAATGGTTATCAGCTGCTGGGCAGTTGCCCCGCGCGCCAGTCTGTCCACAATCTGCGTCACCGACATATCGGTAGTAAAACTATAGTCCCCGGCTTTGAGCGTGTTGTCCAAACCGTTAAATTTCGCAATCACCCGAAAAGCTAAAACATTTTTAATCAGCCCCTGCTCGTACAATTGATTGCCGATATTGTCGGCCGTCATGCCTGGCTGAATAGAAACATAAGCAATATCTTTAGCCGTGGAATTTACCGGCTTGGCTAATCCATAGACAAAACTGCCCAATAGTACCGCCAAAACTCCTGTCATCAACACCCGGCGCATACTGAACTTATACTGCAGCATTTGCTCACCTCACTTCGGTGTTAACCAATATGGTAATAATCTAATTTCGTTTCTCTATTATACACGATTTATTGACACCCTTCAACAATCCTCGCATTTTCCCGGCTGCATTGTTATAATATTTGATTTTACGGCCATTTTATGCACCTTCTTCCAGCAGCCCGCTGCTACTCTCACCCCGTCAAATCATGCTTTGGTTTTTGGACTTTAACAATAAGGAAAGAAGGCCTGCGCCGTTGCTCCTGCAACTGCTGATTTAACGCTTCGGCTTCATCGTCCGCCAGCGGCTCAACAACTCTTTTAATGATAAATCCGGCATCAATCAGCCCATTTAGGGTCGTGGAAATGGTACGATGGTATTTAATTACCCCATCAACAAACCAATGTTGTCTTCTGATGCCTTCCTGTCCATAATGATCTAAAATCCAGTGCAGCTTCCGGCCTGCGGCATCTTTCGCCCACCGGCCTGATCCTTCAGCAGTAACCACCGGATGCTCCTGGGAAAACAACAGGATACCGCCCGGAGCTAACCATTGATAGACTTTACCAATAACGCCGGCAAAATCTTTAATATAATGAAACGCCAGCGAACTGGTCACTACATCGAATACTTGTCCGGGCAAAGCCAAATCTTCCATCGGAGTGCATCTATATTCTATTCCAGGGTGGCCGTTGACAGTTTGCGCCAAATGAATCATTTTACTCGAAATATCTACGCCGACCACAGATTGAGCACCCTGCCGGCGATACCAATGACAACTCTCACCAAAACCGCAGCCTAAATCCAGTACCTTTTTTTCAGACAAATCGGGCAATAGACCGCGAAAAGCCGGTATCTCCAAAACATCGTTTAACCCGGCGTTGGTCTGACGCAAATGCATATAACCGTGGTAAAAAGACGCATTATCATAAATATTCTGCTTCATAAAAAAAACCTCCTCACAGCCGCCATTGCACTCTGTTAGCCGCGTTTCCTGCCGGAGAAGTAAACAGTGCTATTACTGCCCCGTCTTAACGCCGGACGCTGCATTGGCATCGTTGGACATTTCACTATAAAAAAACGAAGCCTATTCGGCTTCGTCTTCCTCTTCAATTAATTCTTCATAAGCTTCACGAACCTGCTCAAATTCCTCGTCCGTAGGATCTACATAAACTTCCTCGCCGCTTTCGTCGACGTCAATCCGGGCTATGTACACATCCTCTTCATGGCTGGCTTCACAACCGCAATCGCAGTCGGCATCATCAATGGACACCAGTATGGCATAACGTTTTTCGCCGATCGGAATGATTAACTCTTCACGGTAATAATACTCGTTGCCTTCTTCGTCGGTCATGACAACAACAAGGTCTTCATCCAGTTCCTCAATGTTATCTTTTTCATTATCAGCCATTCTTTTCACCTCATAATCATTGTACTTGTAATTTTATCTTAGAAAACTTTACCTGTCAAGGAAGTTGTTGGTGCGGCAGACTATCGAGATATCCTTGCAGAATAAAAACTGCAGCCATTTTATCTATTACCTTGCGGCGCTTGGCCCGGCTAACATCGGCTGCAATTAACGATTTCTCCGCCGCCACGGTTGATAATCGCTCATCCCAATAATGAAGCTTGAGCGCAGGCATTGCCTCTGCCAACTGAGCTGTAAATTGCTGCATCAGTTCACCGCGCGGACCAATTGTCCCATTCATATTTTTGGGCAAACCCACCACTACCGTCGTTACTTCGTATTGGTCAATTAATTGCTTTAACCTGGCAAAATCCTTAGCCAAGCTGGTCCGCCTGATAACTTCCACGCCCTGGGCGGTAAATAACAGCTCGTCACTGACCGCTACTCCGATCGTTTTATCCCCGACGTCAAGTGCTAGTATGCGCATGATTCCTCCAAAATATACCTGCTTATTTATTTTTTAAGTACGACCGTACCAATTCTTCCAAAAGTTCGTCTCGTTCCAGCTTACGGATCAGGCTGCGGGCATTATTATGACTGGTAATATAGGTAGGATCACCGGATAAAAGATAACCAACCAACTGATTTATCGGATTGTAGCCTTTATCGCGAAGCGACTGGCAAACATTGCCGATAATCACTGCCGCCTCGGTAGTTTCTTCATTATCCACCTTGAACATCATGGTTTCTTCCAAGTTGGGCATTGAGCATCCTCCTCCCACAATATTATTAACGCTTTACTACCAATTATATTCTACCTGGCCTATATTTTTCCTGTAATCTGAAAAATAATAAATATCCCAGGGCAGACACTTTGCCCACCCTGGTACTTATTCTTCAGCGTATTACTTTGCCTGACGGGTAATAACGGTAAATGCGGCATTTAGGGCCGGTGTTACCATCTCCGGCAGTTTTCCGCCGGCCTGAGCCATATCGGGCCGGCCGCCGCCGCCGCCGCCGGCTATTTTAGCGGCTTCCTTTACAATGTTGCCGGCATGAATCCCTCTTGCCACAGCGTCTTTTGTCGCCATAGCCACGAAATTGACCTTATCGCTGCCGACAATGGACGCCAGAACTACAACCCCGCACATCAGCTTGGCCCGTACGATATCGGCCGCCGATCGCAAACCGTCAATATCAGCGGAATTGACTACCCCGGTTACCACCTGAATTCCGTTTACTTCCTGCAGGGAATCAAACAGTTTTTGTACTTCCAGCTTTGCCAGCCTGGTATTGGCGGCCTGTAAACCGGCCTCCAGCTCTTTCATGTGGCTCATCAGGCTTTCCAAACGGTTGACCAGTTCTTCCGGACGGGTTTTAAGCAAGACTGCAGCCGCTGACAGAATTTTATCCTGGTCATTTAAATAGCGGATTGCACCACTGCCGGTTACCGCTTCAATCCGCC
Source organism: Dendrosporobacter quercicolus (assembly GCF_900104455.1). NCBI lineage: Bacteria > Bacillati > Bacillota > Negativicutes > Selenomonadales > Sporomusaceae > Dendrosporobacter > Dendrosporobacter quercicolus. The sequence goes on along the minus strand of NZ_FNHB01000001.1, from coordinate 167,685 downwards.
TTACGCCTGAAGCTACCCCGGATTCGCTGAGAATTTTAAATAAACCGATTTGTGCTGTATTCTCGACATGGGTTCCGCCGCACAGCTCCTTACTCCATTCGTCAATACAAATCACCCGGACAATATCGCCATATTTTTCGCCGAACAGCGCCATTGCCCCCATTTCCTTAGCCTGATCCTGGCTGGTTTCTATCGCCTTCACCGGTATGCTTTGTAAAATGACAGCATTGACATATTGTTCTATCCCAGCCAATTCTTCAGCAGTAACCGCCGAAAAATGAGAAAAGTCAAACCGCAGCCGGTCCGGCCCGACCGAAGATCCGGCCTGATTAACATGAACGCCTAAAATATGTTTCAGTGCAGCCTGCAATAAATGCGTGGCGGTATGATTACGGGCGGTGGCCAACCGCCTGCCGGCATCGGCGGCCAGCTTGACTGTTTCACCGACCTTTAACACCCCTTCATGAATAAACCCGAGGTGATAAATTGCCCCATTCGGCAGTTTGCGGGCAGTGGTGACCGCCATCTTGCCCAGAGGTCCGTCCAGCCAGCCGCTGTCGCCAACCTGTCCGCCGCCTTCAGCATAGAAGGAAGTCACATCCAAAATGACGGCAGCCTCCTCTCCGTCCCGCACTGCCTCTGTCAGCTTACCGTCTTTCCACATCCGCACAATAGTGGCTTGCCCGGCATTCTCATTATAGCTGAGCTGCTCAACAGCCAAACCGGTCAGATCCGGCAAGGCAACCCGCTGATTTTCCTGTCTTGCCGCCCTGGCCCGGTCCCGTTGCTCATCCATCTCCCGGTCAAACGCCGCTTGATCAAGTTCCATATTATGCTCAGCTAAAATTTCCGCCGTTAATTCCCAGGGAAAGCCAAAAGTATCATATAGCTTGAAAGCCGCTGAACCGGACAGCACGGTTTGCTTATTTTCTTCAAGTGCCGCAATTTGCTTATTCAGGAGTTCAATTCCCTGGGCTAAGGTAGCCTGGAACCTTTCTTCCTCCTGCTGCACAACTTTTTTTATGTACTCCTGCTTATCCAGTAAATCCGGATATGGTTCGGCGAAAATAGCCACAGCGGCATCCACGGCCTGAACCAGAAAAGTTTTTTCAATGCCCATGAGCCGGCCATGGCGCACAGCACGGCGAATAATCCTGCGGAGCACATAGCCGCGCCCTTCATTTGACGGCAAAATCCCGTCTGCAATCATCACGGTCATGCTTCTGGCATGATCCGCAATCACCTTTAACGATACATCGGTATGCGCCGCTTGCCCATAACTGACGCCTGCCACCTGGGCGGCATATTCGATAATGGGAAACAGCAAATCAGTCTCAAAGTTAGACCGTTTGTTTTGCAACACTGAGGCAATCCGTTCCAGACCGGCGCCAGTATCAATATTTTTTTTCGCCAGCGGCTGGTAATTGCCTTGCTCATCTCGGTCAAACTGGGTGAATACCAGATTCCAAATCTCTAAATAGCGGTCACAGTCACAGCCAATTGCACATTCCGGCGACCCGCAGCCCCGCTCCTCACCTAAATCTACGTATATTTCCGAACAGGGACCACATGGTCCCGGGCCTATTTCCCAAAAGTTATCAGCCAGTTTAATAATCCTGTCAGGCGATATTCCTATTTCTTTTTCCCATATTTCATAGGCTTCATCATCAGTCGGATGAATGGTAATCCATAATTGCTCAGCAGGGATTTCCAAATGCTCGGTAAGAAACTCCCAGGCCCAGGCAATTGCCTCGCGTTTAAAATAATCGCCAAAAGAAAAATTGCCCAGCATTTCGAAAAAGGTATGGTGGCGGGCAGTCCGGCCGACGTTTTCGATGTCGCCGGTCCTGACACATTTCTGGCTGGTCGCAATCCGCGCTTTGGGCGGCTGAAGTTTACCGGTAAAAAAGGGCTTGAATGGAGCCATACCAGCACCAATCATCAGCAAGGTAGGATCGTTTTCCGGAATAAGAGAATAGCTTGGTAAAACTAAGTGGTCTTTACTGGCAAAAAATTGCAAAAACTTTTGGCGTAGCATGTTTCCAGACATATAATTCAAAATTATCAACCTCCATATGGGTTAGGCCATTCTTTTGGCATTATACATAAATTATCTTTAAATGTCAATAATTGGCGTTGATCACTTTTGGTTATACCAGTAATTTGATGAAGTGACGAATGAACACTTTGCCAATTGCGGCGAGCGGAACACCAAGCAGCATACCGGCCAAGCCGCCCACTTCCCCGCCAATGAAAACAAAAAAAATGACCGACAGCGGATGAAGTCCGACGCTTTCACCCATGATTTTCGGCTGAATGACCGCCCCTTCCAATTGATGAACCACAAAAAATAACAGGGCAACCTTCAAGGCCAGCACCGGGGAAAACAAAAGCGCCATTGCCACTGCCGGCGCAGCCCCGATAATCGCCCCAAAATAAGGAATAACATCCAGAACTCCGGCTAAAATGCCAATTAACAGGGCATATTTCAGATTCAGAAAATATAAGCCGGTACTAATCAGCATTCCTACAAACACAGCAATGATAATTTGTCCGCGAATAACGCCGTTCAATACTTTATTAATATCCTTAAATATCGAGAGTATCTCCGTCCGCCAGCGGCCCGGCAGCAGTGACAGCAGCTCCTCCTTGATCAAATACCAGTCATGCAGCAAATAAAACGCCAACACCGGGCTGACGACCAGCCCGATGGCATGACTCAGCATATTTACGATTCCCTGGGCTACCGCCGAGACAAACATTTGGGTTTCCGTTTCCATTCTGAGTACAGCCTGATCGAGGGCTGTCCGCATGGAAAACGGCAAACCGGCATTTTGATACTGATTTTGAATCATTTGAATAAGCTCGGCAACCTTAGCGGCCATTTGCGGCAGTTCAGCGCCGAAGTCTTCCAATTCCCGTACCAATAGAGGAATAAGCTGGCTTCCACCGCCAAGCAGGATACTGAATAAAAGGATGTAGAGCAAAAGAATAGCCCACAGCCGCTTGAACCCTTTGGTTTCCAGGTAACAGACGGCCGGGTTAAGCAAATAAGCCAAAAACAGGCCAATGATAAACGGATACAAGCCGCTGCGCACCAGCCACAGAAAATACACGGCGGCAAGCGCCACCAGCAAAATAATGGATAAACGAACCTGTTGCTTGCTTATGATCACTTAACCGCCTCCGCATCAGCCGTTTTTTCCGGTGGTGAAAAAAAGAGACCTTGCCGGTCTCACAATCTATGCATCCAGTTTTTTTACCAACCGCCGGCGCGCCCGCCGCGCTTGTTTAATCAGTCTTTCAGTCGTGGCTACCACGGCCTCGGCGCTACGCTCCTTCAAAAGCTTTTTTACCGGCTTTTGCTGAGTTTTGTTCATTGGGCCGATGATAGCACCTACTACAGTCCCTACCATTCCACCCCATAGTAACCCTTGCAAAAAGCTGCGCATCACGTCACCCCTTTTTTATTTTTTAAACCGGCGGGTTCAGCTTAAGTCTGAGCCGTCGGCGACAGCTCGGAATACTGGATCAAGGTGCCGTCATCCAAGACATTATACACCTTTACTTCCGAACCCTTCATTACAAATTCCACGCAACATTCCCAGCAATAATATTGCTCAACACCCACTTTGCCTATACCGCGTTCACCGCATACGGGACAAGTCAACATCTGCTCCACCTCACCTAAGATAACTCTGCTTCGGTATGAAGAAGTTTAGCCATTGATTCAGGAACGATGACTTTATCCTGTCCTACAATTTGGGCTTGCGGCAGCGGCAGACTCATACGCCCATAAAGCAAATCGGTAATAACGCCATCTGATACGCGATACGCTTTTATCTCGCCGGTAGCCGGTTCGAAGCCCAGATCAACGAGCATACCCAGTTGTAAACCGCTTTCGGTGTAAATATGCTTATCCAATAATTCCTTCAGACGATAAACCTTGTCAGTTGCTGAAATAAATACGTCAACGGCTTGTACAACAGTTTCGCTGCGCACCATTACCGCATCCCGGCCGATACTGGATAAATCGCCAAATGCAATGCCCTGCTCGCTCGTAAACCAATTGGCGTTAGCAATAATAATACCGCGCACCATCGCCTGATCAATATCAATGATCACTTCTTGTACCTCGCCAATCTGAGTGCCGTTTTCCGTTTCCAATACCGGCAAGCCAAGTAAATCTTTGATTTTTTGCATAGAAGGCCTCCAACAGATTGTAGTATTATTTATGCCCTGGTCAAGGCGATTTTATAAGTATAACTTCCGCAAAATTTTTTATTATCTTGTATCACCGGTCATTTCAGCTTTTTTCTGATAATTCCGCCGCCCACAACAATATCCCCGTCATAAAACACAACCGACTGGCCCGGGGTAATCGCACGCTGGGGCTGTGTAAAGCTGACATGAACCTCGCCGCTGGCCGCAGGGCTGACCAACGCCTCGGCTTCCTGCGCGCTATAGCGAATTTTGGCTGCAACCGTCATCGGCCAGTCCAGTTGATCAATCGTAATAAAATTCAGATCTCCGGCCAGCAGCTCGCGGCCGAACACATCCTCATTCGCACCGACAATGACCTTGTTTTCGGCACTATCCAGCGCAACCACATACAGAGGTTTGCCGGCGGCAATTCCCAGGCCTTTGCGTTGTCCCACCGTATACAGCGGCAAGCCTTGATGACGGCCCAGCACATTGCCCGCCAGGTCAACAATATTGCCCGGTTTCAGCGCCTGAGGCGCTCTTCCTTCCAGAAAACCTTTGTAATCATCGTCAGGTACAAAACAAATTTCCTGACTATCCGGTTTATTGGCCACTGCCAGACCAAACTCAGCCGCCATTGCCCTGGTTTGAACTTTGGTATAAATGCCCAGCGGCATCATGAAATGTCGCAGTGTTGTTTGATTTAAATGATACAAGGCATACGACTGGTCTTTGGCCGCATCCAGTCCTTTGCGCAATAAATAGCGCCCGGAGGCGCCGTCCCGCTCAATCCGCGCATAATGTCCGGTAGCCACAAATTGAGCTCCCAGCCCTAATGATTTTTGCAGCAACCCCTCAAACTTAACATAGCGGTTGCAGGCAATACAGGGATTGGGCGTCTGTCCTTTGGAATACTCATCAATAAAATAGTCGACAACGGTTTCATTGAACATCTGCCGGAAATTTAAAACATAATAAGGAATACCGATTTTATCTGCTACCCGTCTGGCGTCATCGACCGCCGACAGCGAGCAGCAGCCCCGGTCCTCGGTATCATCCTGTTCACCGGTATTGTCCCATATCTGCATTGTTACCCCAATTACCTCGTAACCCTGACGCACAAGAAGGGCGGCAGTTAAAGAACTGTCCACCCCTCCGCTCATGGCTACCACCACTCTGGGTTTAGCCCCCATGATCAAATCACTTTCCTTCTTTTTTGTTAATATAATCTTTAATGGCTTCATGCAGCGCATCCGCAGCCAGATTCGAACAGTGCATTTTCGCCGGCGGCAAGCCGTCCAGAGCCTCGGCCACAGCCTGATTGGATATCTTTAAAGCCTCTTCCAGGCTTTTGCCTTTTACCATTTCTGTTACCATACTGCTGGTTGCGATGGCGGCGCCACAGCCAAAGGTTTTAAATTTCACATCTTTAATGATATTATCCTCAACCTGCAGATAAATTCGCATAATATCGCCGCATTTGGCATTGCCGACCTCACCTACGCCATTGGCTTCTTTCAGTTCACCAACATTACGGGGGTTGGTGAAATGATCCATCACTTTTTCTGTATACATCGTTCATACCTCTCTTCAATTAATGCTTATGACAGCTGCTGCACGGATTGTTTTCAGCCATTGTACTCGTACTGCTGAGTGGCGACATGCTGCGCAGGCGTTCTATGATTTCCGGCAATACCGTAAGGCAGTAATCAATATCCTCGGCAGTGTTGCCACGGCCCAGACTGATCCGCAGCGAGCCATGGGCAACCTCGTGGGTTAAGCCCATTGCCAGTAGAACATGGGACGGATCAAGCGAGCCGGAGGTACAGGCCGAACCGCTGGACGCGGCAATTCCTTTAAGATCCAGATTCAGCAGCAAAGATTCACCTTCAACATAACTAAAGCTAAAGTTAACATTGCCAGGCATACGAATGGTTGGATGGCCGTTCAGTTTGATATCGGAAATTCTCTCCCGGATGCCTGTGGTCAGCTTATCCCGCAAGGCGGTTATATGGGCAATTTTCTTCTCCATATCACGCTTGGCAATTTCGGCCGCTTTACCTAAACCAATTATACCCGGTACATTTTCAGTGCCTGGCCGGATGCTGCGTTCCTGGCCGCCACCCTGCTGGACGGATTCAATTCTTACGCCACGCCGGACATACAGCGCGCCAACTCCCTTCGGCCCATGGAACTTATGACCGGAAAGCGTAAGCAGATCCAGATTTAACTCCTTAACATCAATGGGATAATTGCCCACCGCCTGTACCGCGTCCGTATGGAAGTAAATCCCTTTTTCTTTGGCAATTTCGCTGATTTCTGTAATCGGCTGAATCGTTCCAACTTCATTATTGGCAAACATTACGCTAATCAAAATTGTCTGATCGGTAACTGCGTTGCGAACATCTTCAATTTTTACCCTGGCGTGTTCATCGACCGGCAAATAAGTAATCGAAAAACCCTGCTTCTCCAAATATTCACAGGTATGCAAAATAGCATGATGCTCGATTGCCGTCGTAATAATATGGTTGCCTTTTTTACGGTTGGCCAGGGCTACACCCTTTAACGCCAGATTATCGGCCTCGGTTCCGCCGCTGGTAAAAAATATCTCATTGGCATTGGCGCCAATTAATGCTGCGACGTGATTGCGGGCTTCATCCACCGCCTTATGCACTTCACGGCCAAAAGAATGGATACTGGAAGGATTGCCAAATTTTTCCGTCATGTATTCCAGCATTAATTTTGCTACTTCTTCGTCAACAGGCGTAGTAGCCGAGTGATCAAAATAAATACGTTTCATGAACTATTCATCTCCTTGTACTTTATCATCACGACATAGATCTGCGAGAGAAATGGAATGTAAAACATCATTTATACTATCACGTACTTTAGCCCACACCCCTCTGGTTACACATTGGCCGGCTCGATCGCAGTAAGCATTGACAACATCATCGGTCAGCAAACAGTCAACAGGGGCGATCGGACCTTCCATAATCGTGATGATATCACCGACAGTGATCCGGGACGGGTCTTTCGTCAAGGTGTAGCCACCCTGCGCCCCCCGCAGGCTTTTCACATACCCCGCCTTGCGCAGCGTTCCCATCAGTTGCTCCAGATAATGTTCTGAAATTCCCTGCCGCTGAGCTACGCTTTTTAAGGATATCGGACCTTGTCCATAATGCATGGCTAAATCATACATTGCTGAAACACCATATCGTCCTTTGGTTGATAATTTCAAAAAAATCTCTCCCGTTTATCCCGAGTAAATCGATAGGTTTTATTGAGTATAAATATACCAGAAAAAATCTCCCTTGTCAAAACTAAAATATCGTTTTTTCTGATTCATTTCTATTCTATTATGCTTAAAATCTATACGAAAAAACCGCAGGTACAGTCCTAAAACTTTAAGTGACCAAGAAAATCAGCCGCCCGGAGCCACCTAATAGCGGTTGCCCCAAATTTTGCGCAGCCTCGCTTTCATCCCGGCCTCAGCGCCATGATCGGTTGGCTGATAGTAACTGGCTGCGCGCAGGGTGTCCGGCAAATAAGCCTGCTGAACAAAATTGCCGGCAAAATCATGCGGATACTGGTAACCACTTCCATGGCCAAGTTTTTCCGCGCCCTGATAACTGGCATCACGCAAGTGCCCCGGCACCAAGCCGCTGTCTTTGGTTTGCAGATCAGCCAAAGCAGCGTTGATCCCCCTGTACGCCGCATTGCTTTTTGGCGCTGAAGCAATATAGGCAACCGCCTGAGCCAAAGGTATTCTGGCTTCAGGCATTCCGGTAAACTGAGCGGCATTGGCCGCCGCCATAGCCACCACCAGCGCCTGCGGATCGGCATTTCCTACATCCTCGGCCGCACAAATAACCACCCGCCTGGCAATAAAATTCAAATCTTCACCGGCTGACAACATTCTGGCCAGATAATGCAAGGCGGCATCGGGATCTGAGCCGCGCATGCTTTTGATGAAGGCCGAGACAACGTCATAGTGGTTATCGCCCTGCTTGTCATAGCGCTGCATTTTCTCGCCGACAATAGCCTGAATGGTTTGGCTGGTTATTTTTCCGGTTCCTTCCAGCATGGCCGCGCATTGTTCCAGAATATTTAAGGCCACCCGGGCATCCCCGTTGGAAACAAGATAAATTGTTTCAAAAATAGCTTCCTCATAAGTTATTTGCTGATTGCCCAAGCCTTTCTCGCAATCAGCGATTGCCCGCTTTAAGATCTTGGTAATGGCCGTTAAGTCCAGCGCTTTAAGGCGCACCACCCTCATCCGGGACAAAAGCGGTGAATTTACCGAAAAATAGGGGTTTTCCGTGGTTGCACCGATTAGGATAAGACGGCCGTCCTCCACATAGGGCAGCAATACATCCTGCTGGCTCTTGTTGAAGCGATGAATTTCATCAATAAACAGAATGGTCCTGCGCCGCTCCAGCTTCAGCCGCTCCTTGGCGGCTTCAACAATTTTCCGGACATCGCCAATACCGGCAGCCACTGCGTTTAATTTTTCAAACTGGCTGTTGGTGGCATTGGCGATAATTTCGGCTAAGGTTGTTTTTCCGGTGCCTGGCGGACCAAATAAAATCATTGAAGGTACTTTATCAGTGTCAATCATACGCCGTAAAAACTTGCCGCTGCCGGTGATTTCCTCCTGGCCAACATAGTCTTCAAGTACCTGCGGACGCATTTTAGTCGCCAGTGGCGCATTGCTTTCCAGCAGCGACTGGCTGGCATAAGAAAACAAATCCATATGATCACCCTTTGACAATTTGGGCCAATGCCCTGATCGTATTTTCAACATCGGCTCCGGTCACGCCATAATGCGTAACAAACCGTACTTTATATTCACCAAAAGCATTGGCTTTTACACCTGCCTGTTGGAGCAATTCAATCACTTGCCGGGCATTTTTCCCCGTTTTTTCCACGTCAAAAATAACAATATTGGTTTTGACTGTCGCCAGATCAACTTCCAAGCCCAAATGAGCAGCAGCCTCGCCCAATTGCCGGGCATGGTGATGATCATCAGCCAGCCGTTCAACCATACTGGTTAGGCCGACCAGCGCCGCGGCGGCGAGAATGCCGGCCTGGCGCATTCCGCCCCCCAGCATTTTCCGGAATCGCCGCGCCCGGACGATAAACGCAGCGGAGCCAACCAGCAATGAGCCTGCCGGAGCGCCCAGGCCCTTAGACAGACAGATGCTGACGGTATCGCTGTATTGGGTCAGTTCGGCAATTGTCGTTTGTTGGGCCACAGCCGCGTTAAACAGCCTCGCGCCATCGGTATGGACAGCTATTTCCCGCTCTGCAGCCAACCGGCTGATTTCCTTGAGTTGGTCAATACTGTAATAAGTGCCGCCGGCGCGGTTATGCGTATTTTCCAGGCAAATCAGACTGGTATGCGGCTGGTGGATATCAGCCGGGCGTACCGCGGCATCAATGGCGGCGGCGGGAAGTATTCCTTTATCGCCAGTCAGCGGCCGGGCCTGAACTCCGGCCAGATAGGCCAGGCCGCCAACCTCGTAGTAAAAAAGATGAGACTCCGCCTCACAAATAATTTCATCGCCTTTTGGGCTGTGCGTCATAACGGCCAGCTGATTGCCCATCGTGCCGCTGGCGACAAACAGAGCCGCTTCCTTTCCGGTTAGTTCAGCTCCCAGTTGTTCCAGTCTGTTAACCGTAGGATCTTCTCCATAAACATCATCCCCGACTTCGGCTGTATACATGGCTCGGCGCATCGCTTCCGTCGGCTGGGTTACTGTATCGCTGCGTAAATCGATCATTGGCATTCGGTAAACTCCTTAGGTTGATAGTAAGTATAATATAATGCTTTTCGTGACATTATACCGAATTCCTGGCAAATAAAAAACACTAACTCCAAAAGTTAGTGTTTTTTTTAAATTAAAAATATTCACCCGGCCCACCATGCCGCACTGCCGCTGTTTTGAACCTGCCTGAGCAGGTGGGTGTCCGCCTGTTTATTCCTGGGTTTCCCTCAATTGGGCCTACACGCCATAAACAGAGATAAAACTCCCAATGTTAAAGTGTTGGATCAAAACATATCGGCATTACGCGTACACAGCAGGATCAAATCTAATATTTTCTACATGCTTATATTATCAGATAACTCACTCAATTGCAAGCGCCGCCCGCTTGGAACATTGTGCCAATTGCTGGTCAGATTTTCTTGCCCGCCCCAGTTGCCCGTATATGCAATTCTTTCAACTGCTCGGCGGCAACCTCTGAAGGAGCCTGGGTCATGATATCGGTTGCACTCTGTGTTTTGGGAAAAGCAATCACATCACGAATGGAACTCCGCTTGGCCATCAGCATAATCAGTCTGTCCAAACCGAAAGCAATGCCGCCGTGCGGTGGCGTTCCATATTCAAAGGCGTCCAGCAGATAGCCAAACTTAGCTTTGGCTTCTTCGGGAGAAAGACCAATGGCCTGGAAAACCTTTTCCTGTAATTGACGGTTGTAAATTCTAATACTGCCGCCGCCAATTTCCGTTCCGTTTAAAACCATATCGTAGGCTTTGGCTTTGATCCGGCCGGGATCACTGTCCAGGTACGCAATGTCTTCATCCCGGGGAGAGGTAAACGGATGATGCATGGCTACCCACCGCTGTTCGGCGTCGTCATATTCGAACATCGGAAAATCAACAATCCACAAGAAAGCCAGCTTATCAGGATCAATTAATTTCAGCCTTCGTCCCATTTCCAGCCGGAGCTGCCCCAAGGCCTGAGCCACTACCTTCGGCTGATCGGCAATGATCAGCAGCAAGTCGCCGGTTTCCGCTTTCGTGGCAGCCGTAACAGCCTTGAGAATGTCATCTGAGAAGAACTTGGCGATGGGTGATTTTATCCCCTCGTCAGTATGGCAAATCCAGGCCAGACCCTTTGCGCCGTAAGTGGAAACATAATCAACCAGACCATCCAGCTCACGCCGGGGAATGGCGGCATAGCCTTTGACATTAATGGCTTTGACCTGACCGCCGTTTTGTAAAACGGTTTCAAAGACTTTAAAATCTGACCCCTTGACTACCGAAGAAATATCGACCAGTTCCAGGCCAAACCTGATATCCGGTTTATCCGAGCCGTATGTATCCATCGCTTCATCATAGCTTAACCGCTTGAACGGCAGCGCTATATCGGCGCCGATGGATTCTTTAAACATTTGAGCCGCCAGTGCTTCCATCATTCCGAGAATTTCCTCACGGTCAATAAAAGACATTTCAATATCAAGCTGAGTAAACTCCGGCTGGCGGTCAGCCCGCAGGTCTTCATCCCGGAAACATCTGACGATCTGAAAATACCTTTCCATTCCGGCAACCATTAAAATTTGTTTGAATAGCTGCGGCGACTGGGGCAGAGCAAAAAATTTCCCGGGGTTAACCCTGCTTGGCACAAGATAATCTCTGGCGCCTTCCGGGCTGCTTTTGGTCAGCATCGGCGTTTCAATTTCAATAAAGCCGTTCCGGTCAAAAAAATCCCGCATCACTTTGGTTACACGATGACGCAGCATCAGATTGCGCTGCATCTCGGGCCGGCGCAAGTCCAGATAGCGATATTTCAGCCGCAAGGTCTCATCTACGTCAATATTGTCCTGAATATAAAACGGCGGCGTTTTAGCCTTATTCAATATTCTTAATTCCTGGCAATACACCTCAACATGACCGGTTGGCATGTTTGCATTGACCGTGTCGGCTGCTCGTAATCTAACCGTTCCCTTTACTGCAATGACAAATTCTGTTCGCAGCGATTCGGCCTTGATAAATGCCTGCTCAGCCATTGCCGAAGAAAACACTACTTGCACAATACCGGACCGGTCCCGCAAATCAACAAAGATTAATCCTCCATGGTCCCGGCGTCTGGCTACCCAGCCGCACAGTACAACCGCCTGATCCGCCTGTTGTTCTGATATCGTACCACATGAGTGAGTTCGTTCAAATCCTGCCAATGTATCCATGACTAATCTTTCACCTCAGTATTCAACTTGTTCAGTAAATCCGCTATTCTTATCTGCTGTTGCTCGCCGGTTTCCATATTTTTTACATTGACCTGGCCGGTTTGCACTTCATTGTCGCCAATAACAGCAGCAAATTTAGCCGAAAATTTATTGGCCAGTTTCATTTGCGCTTTTACGCTCCGTCCCATAAAATCCATATCGGCAGTAAATCCGGCCTGCCGCAAATCACATAATAATTTAAACGCCGCCGCCTGCGCCTGCTCACCCAGCGGCAGGACAAACACATCCAGCGATCCGGTTACGGCTGGCAGCAATGCTTGTTTTTCCAAAGCCAGCAACACCCGCTCCAAACCGATGGCAAAACCAATGCCAGGTGTAGGCTGACCGCCGCATTCCTCAATCAAACCGTCATATCGGCCGCCGCCGCATACTGCGCTTTGCGCTCCCAGCGGCGCATACTGGATTTCAAAAGCCGTCTTGGTATAGTAATCCAGTCCGCGAACCAGGCGGGGGTTAAACGTAAACTCCAGCCCGGCAGCGGTTAAAAGCAGTTTTAACTGGGTAAAATGACGGCTGCAGTCATCACAAAGGCAGTCCACCATTTGTGGAGCTCCCTGCGACAAGCCGGTGCATTTTTCTTCCTTGCAGTCCAGTATCCGCAGCGGATTTCGCTCAAATCGCGACTGACAGTCGAAACATAAATCCGCTAATTTTTCCCGTAAAAAATCCTGCAGGGCTTTACGGTATTGAGGACGGCACTCCGGACAGCCCACCGAATTGAGCTGGAGCACCAGCTCATTCAGCCCCAGCTTCTGCAAAAAATGCACAGCCAGGCGGATAACTTCGGCATCAATTGCCGGACCTTTGGCCCCGGCGGCTTCAATGCCAAATTGATGAAACTGGCGGAAACGGCCGGCCTGAGGGCGATCATAGCGAAACATCGGTCCGATATAGTACAGCTTGGCCGGCGGCGTCTCAGCATACAGTTTATGCTCCAAAAAAGCCCTGACCACTGCGGCGGTATTTTCGGGGCGCAGGGTAATGCTGCGGCCGCCCCGGTCGTTAAAGGTATACATCTCTTTCTCGACAATATCAGTAGTTTCACCAATACCGCGCAAAAATAATTCGGTATGCTCAAATACCGGCGTGCGGATTTCCCGATAGCCATAAAGAGAGCAAACATCCCGGGCTGCTTTTTCTATATACTGCCAATAGGCGCTGGCCTCAGGCAATATATCTTTGGTCCCGCGCGGACCTGAAATTAACATAAGAAAACTCCTTCCTAGTGAGCAAACGCCTGAGCCAGCAACTGACAACGTTCGAAATGAGCATCATCAATTTTATTCACATATGTGGCCGGATCTTTGGCGTTAAACCGGTTTTCCAGCGACCAGCCGGCCGGGTTGACGATCTTGGTGGTAGCTGCCGGCCCAAGGCCAAATATGGTCTGGCGTTCTTCCATGATTTGAATGTTATACACACACTCTGCGCCTGGTTTGGCATAACCGATATTCTCCAGGTTACCGCTTATGTGCTTCTGGCGGTATAAATAGTAGGGCTGCATTTGCAGTTTCCCGGCATAAGCCGCCGCTATTTTATGCATATTTTGCGTTGTCTCAGGACTGGGCAAAATATGCTCCGCCAAGCTGGCTTTCAGCAAAGAACCTCTTTTTAGGGCCAATGTATGTAAAGTTAGATTATCCGGCGCTAAATGGCAAATTTGTTCCATCGTATCAGTGATATCAAGTTCATTTTCACCCGGCAGGCCGGCAATCACGTCCATATTAATGACCGGAACGCCTGACTGCCGGATTTTTTGGAATAAGCTTATTATATCGCGGACAGTATGCTTTCGTCCAATTTGTTTTAACGTTTTTTCCTGCATTGTTTGCGGATTGACACTAACGCGGGTAACGCCCATTCGGCGCATTGCGTCAATTTTCCTGTCATCAATACTGTCGGGCCGGCCGGCCTCAACCGTAAACTCCATGGTTTCAGCAGTGACAAAAGCCGACCGTACCCCTTCAAGCATCTCGGCGAACTGTCCGCTGTTCAGGCTGGTCGGTGTACCGCCGCCGATATAGACTGTCTGAGCGCTGAAACCATACCGCTGCATTAACGCCCGCACCAGTTTGATTTCCTTGGCCAACCCCTGTAAAAAACGGCCCGTCTGCTGCACGCCCGGCAAAACATAAGCTGGAAAAGAACAGTACAGACAGCGGGACGGGCAGAAAGGAATGCCAATATAAATACTGACCAACCGGCTTGCCTTCTCCGGCAGCAGCAAAAAGCGGCGCTGCCGGAAAGCAATATCCGTAATCAGCTCAGCTTTATCCTGCTCGATGCCATAATGAGCATTTAGTGTATTGACCGTCTCCGTACGGCTTAACGCCTGATCAAGCAGCCGGTGAACAATTTTACCGGGCCGGATGCCTCGCAAAATCCCCCAGGGAACCGCGCCCCTGCCGGTCAGCTGACGCATGGCGGCCAGAATATTCAGTTTGACGATTCTTTTTACCGCCGCAGGCTGATTGTTCGCCAGGCGATCGCAGTTACTGACCACAAGCTTGTCAACACCATCGTCTGTTTTGGAATGGTAGTACATTGTCGTTGTTACAGTCACGAGATCAGAATCCACAGCCAGGCAGTTTTCTAAGAAAACGGTATGTTTGCCAAGACTGACCGTACAGCCAGCCGGCGCTGCGGCTGGCTGTACGCCAAATAACTCCATGACCTCATGAATCGCGCCAGTCAGTATCACATCCTGATCAGCCAGACAAAACCAGTCAATCTTCACGACTGCTTTGGCACTTGTCGCAGTAGCCGTAGAATTTCACCTGATGATCCACGATTTTAAAATTACTCTTGCGGGCAATCACCGTTTCCAGTGTTTCCAGCAAATCATCCTCAAATTCTTTTACTGTTCCGCAGCTAAGACAAATTAGATGATGATGATGATGCTCAGATGAGTCTTCGTTAATTTCATAACGGCTGCGTCCGTCGCCAAAATCCATTTTTTGCAACACATCCATATCACTTAACAGCTCTAAGGTGCGATAAACGGTTGCCAGTCCAATTTCGGCCGACTGCTTGCGCACAATGTTGTGAACGTCTTCGGCGCTCAAATGCTTGCCCGGGTTGTCAACAAAAGCCTGCAGCACGATCTGGCGCTGCGGGGTCAGCTTATACTGCCGTTCCTGGAAGCGTTGCTTAAGATCACCCATATTAATTGTAGCCATACAAATCACCTATCTTTCCTCTTTTATCCATAAATGATTGAGCAATACTTTCACTATCGCCGCCACCGGCACCGCCAGCATCATCCCGGCAACACCGAATAACTGGCCGCCGATCAGCAGGCTGATGATGACAGCAATCGGATGCAAGTCAATCACATGCCCCATAATTTTCGGCACAATAATCTGATTTTCAAATTGCTGCACCACTAAATAAAAGATGATTACTTTTACCGCCAGCGCCGGAGCGGCTAAATACGCCAGGACTACTGCCGGTACGGCCCCGATGATTGGTCCGATAATCGGGATGGTTTCCGTAATCGTTGCCAACAGCCCCAGCACCAGCGGATATTCTACGCCAAAGCCGTACATACCGCCAAACACCAATAGTCCCACAATAATGCTTACTATAAATTGCCCGCGGATATAGCCGCTCACTGCCGTCCCCATTTCGTCAATGATCAGGCCGGCCTTGCCTCTGGTTCCGGGTGAGAATAACAGGATGACATTCTCTTTTATCAATTGCCAGTCCTTCAGCAAGTAGTAAGTGAGCACCGGAACAATAATTAATTCTATTATACCCGAAGCAAGGTTGAAAATGGAATTGACAATTCTCCGTACCAGCCCCAGGGAGTAAGCGGCGGCACTGGACATGGCCTGTTCCACCGCCGTAGGCAGATGCCCGGCAATTGCAATATAATTAATCTGTTTTTGAACCTCAATGGTTAATGTCTGAATTTGTTTCATTAGGTAAGGCAGGTTGTTGACCAATTTATTGAATTCATTAAAGAACGGCGCCAAAATGAAGGACAGGACAATGGCGATAATAAGCAGTGTCAGGCAAAAAGCAAAAAAAACCGCCGGACCTCGGCCCAGATCCCTTCTCAAAGGCCACAATCGCTGCCGGGACAAAACATTGACCAGCGGATTCAAAATAAACGTCAGTATAATGGATAAAATGACCGGTAAATAGATGGAAGTCACCTGACTTAACAGATAAATACCGGCCAAAATAACTGCCAGCTTCAACCAAAATTCTGTTGACTTAGCCATTGATGTCCTCCCCAATCCAAACCGCCAAAAGTTTGCCTCACTGTCCGTTCGGCGCTGGATTAAATCTGTTGGTCCTGGTTAAACAAACGGATTATTGGCAATTTCCCAGCCAATCGTGGTTTCCGGCCCATGGCCGGGAAATACTTTGGTCTCTGCCGGCAAAACAAATAATTTTTCTTTAACGCTTGCCATTAGTTTACCCATTGAACCGCCTGGTAAATCGGTCCTTCCCACAGATTGGTAAAATAATGTATCGCCGCAAAACAGAACTTTATCGTAACTTAAACAAATCCCGCCCGGCGTGTGTCCGGGAGTATGGAGTACCTTAAACTGAATATTGCCGACCTGAATCATATCACCGTCCTTGAGTAAACGGTCGGCCGGCGGCAATACTAAACCGCCCCCAATATAGCTCGACAAATTGAGACTTGCGCTTATCAGCATGCCGGCATCGGCTTCATGAATCAGAACCGGCGCCCCGGTAGCCTGCTGGACCTTGCCATTAGCCGCAATGTGGTCAGCATGACCGTGCGTATTGATAATCGCTACTGTCTCAAGCTGCTCACCACGCAAATAAGCAATGATTTCTTCGGCATTGCCGCCGGGATCAATGACTGCCGCCTGCTTTGTTTCACTACAATGGACAATATAACAATTCGTTCCCAGTGCTCCTACGGCCAGTTTGACAAATTTGATCATACGCATCCTCCAATGCAGCTGTTCACTGCTAATTACTGCCGGACATTCCCATATTGGGTATACTGCGGTATACGCTGTACACCTCTTTAACCCGGCGCAATTTGGTCATAATGGTTTCGACCTGACTTGCATTGCTGATATCCAGCGTTAGGATGATTGTGACGGTTTTATTTTTGTGGGTTCTGGTATTGACCGAGCTAATGTTGGTCTTACTCTCAGCGGGAATCATCATTAACTCCGATAGTATGCCCGCCCGGTCGCTGCAGGTAACCTCAATGGTAACCTTATACGTATTGTCGGTATGAATATCCCAGTTTACCTCGATCATCCGTTCATACTCGTCCGGCTGATTTAAAATATTCGGGCAGTCGGACCGGTGAACGGAAACGCCCCGGCCTCTGGTAATATACCCCACAATGCCGTCGCCGGGAATCGGATTGCAGCAGCGCGCCAGCCGCACCATCAAGCCGGCCTCGCCTTCAACCAGCACCCCGTGGCTGGATTTGCGTTTGGTATTTTTCGGTTTTAGTCCGGCTAAAATCTGAGAAATATCCGGCGGTGTAGTGCTGCGTAATTCTTTTTTATGTAATTCAATCAGCTTGGTCATAACGCCATGAATGGTTACACCGCCAAAACCCAGCGCTGCCAGAAGATCTTCTTCATTAAGAATATTAAACTTTTTGGCCACCTCAATTAAGCGATCGCCCTTGGACAATGCTTTCCAGTCATACCCCAGTTTTTTACTTTCTTTTTCAATCAGTTCCCGGCCTTTGGCTACGTTTTCCTCGCGTTTTTCCTTTTTATACCATTGACGAATTTTATTGCGCGTTTCGGAGGAACCGACAATATTCAGCCAGTCTCGGCTGGGGCCGTTATTCTGCTTGCTGGTAATAATTTCAACAATATCGCCATTGATCAATTTGTATTCAAGCGGAACAATTTTACCATTGACCTTGGCTCCTACGCACCGGTGGCCGACATCGGTATGAATGCGATAAGCAAAATCAATCGGTATTGATCCGGCCGGCAAATCAATCACATCGCCTTTCGGCGTAAATACAAACACTTCATCGGAAAAAACATCCAGTGTCAGAGCCTCCATGAATTCACGGGGATCACGGAGTTCCTGCTGCCATTCCAGCAATTGCCGGAGCCAGGACAATTTTTGATCAAATTCCTTATCAGCGCCCTTACCGCCTTCTTTATAGCGCCAGTGTGCGGCAATGCCATATTCCGAAACCTGATGCATCGTCCAGGTTCGTATTTGGATTTCCAGCGGCTGTCCCCGGGTACCGATTACGGTGGTATGCAAAGACTGATACATATTGGACTTCGGCATTGCAATATAGTCCTTAAAGCGGCCCGGAAGCGGTTTCCATAAAGTGTGAACAATGCCCAGAGCGCCGTAACAGTCTTTCACGCTGTCCACTAAAATTCTGATTGCTGAAAGATCATAGATTTCACTTAAATCTTTATTGCCTTTCTGCATTTTTTTATAAATACTGTAAAAATGTTTGGGACGCCCCTGAATATCAGCGATAATTCCGACCGTTCCCAGCCGCTCAATTAAAATTTGAATTGAGGCATTTACCAGTTCTTCCCGTTCTTTGCGTTTTTGTTTGACTTTTTCCACCAGTTCATAATACTTTTCCGGTTCCAGATAACGTAACGCTAAATCCTCAAGCTCCCATTTAATATTGGACATACCCAGACGGTGCGCCAGGGGAGCAAAAATTTCCAAAGTTTCTCCGGCTATTTTCCGTTGCTTGGCTTCCGGCATGTGTTTTAAGGTTCGCATATTGTGAAGTCGGTCAGCCAGCTTGATCAGTACCACCCGGATGTCTTTCGCCATTGCGAGAAACATTTTCCGGTAGTTTTCCAGTTGCTGTTCTTCCTTCGATTTGTATTCAATGCGGTTCAGCTTTGTTACCCCATCAACCAGCAAGGCGATTTCCTTACTGAAGTGCTTTTCCAGTTCCACCAGGGAGTAGCCGGTATCCTCCACAACATCATGCAGCAGGGAAGCGCTAATGGTAACAGCATCAATTTTCAAGTCCGCCAGAATCTGGGCAACGCCTAACGGATGAATGATATATTCTTCCCCGGAAACGCGCAATTGACCCTCATGCGCATCATAAGCAAAGGCATACGCTTTTCTGACCAGCTCGACTGGCGCGTCCGGCTGATATGCTTGTATTTGTTTAATGATATCCTCTATTGGCGCTATCGCTTCATTGCCCATCTAGATTTTTCAACCCCGTCAAATTCCATCTCACTGCTTATATTTAAGCAGTGAAGTAATATTATCATGCCCTAATAATTGCCGGCCTTTTAAATATAGCAGTTCAATCATAAACGTCAAGCCGACAACCTCGCCCCCCAGCTGCTCCACCATTTGGACAACCGCCCGGGTTGTTCCGCCGGTTGCCAGCAGATCATCGGCAATTAACACTTTCTGGCCCGGCTTAACCGCATCCCGGTGAACCTCCAGCACATTCTCGCCATATTCCAGTGTATACCGGTAGCTGAGCGTCTCACCCGGCAGTTTGCCGGATTTTCTTACCGGCACGAAGCCCACACCCAAGGCATAGGCCACCGGAGCTCCAACAACAAATCCCCTGGCCTCCGGCCCGACGACCAGATCAATGTCCTGATGGCGAAACGGCTGGGCCAATTGGTTGATGGCAGCATGAAACGCTTTGCCGTCTTTGAGCAGTGTGGTAATATCTTTAAACTGGATTCCCTTTTCAGGAAAATCCTGGATTTCTCTAATCTTTTCCTTAAACTTCACCGATTTGACCTCCCTTATGCATCCTGCGGATATAATGGGCTGTTGATCCACGCTAAAATTTCGTCCTGATCTGCGTTCATCAAGCGGTGAGCAAACAAAGAAAATTCGGTTTTCTCAAGCAGGCCTTCATAATAGGTCGCCGATTGCTCTAAATTACGTTTATGGTCAGGCTGCGGCTGAAGAAAAATTGTCCGCCTGCCGCCGGAAGTTTCCCGCCAGATTAACTGCAAGTCTTCCAATATGCGCAGCGCAACGCCAACGCCGCGCTCCTGAACGGAACCACGGCCTCGCAGCCGTACTTGCTCGGCAATCTCCCGATTGGTTAAGTTTACTTGCTGATGCTGTTTATATTCTGCTTTTAGCACTATGTAAATATTGGCAATCGTTTCCCGCTCCGGTGCTGTATCCTGCAAAATCAACTCATTAAGACGGATATCCTCCTGGCCAAACAAGAGATGAATGGTAGCGGCTCCGCCATCCCGTCCGGCCCGCCCGCATTGCTGATTAAACGTGGTTAAATTAAAGGCCAGGTGATACTGAATCACATGACGGATGTCAGGGAAGTCAATCCCTTCACCAAAAGCGCTTGTGGCCACCACTACCTTTATCGTTCCCTGTCTGTACCATTCTTCAACCTTATTGCGCCATTCATTCGTTAAACCGGCATGATAAAAGGCGATTTGCTGGTCCAGTTCAGGCAGTTTTTCCCGCAACTGACCGGCCAGTTCAACTGCTTTTTTCCGGCTGTTGACAAAAACAAGGGTTTTCTCCTGCTGTTTGACAACATGTATAATATAACTTAATTTATCGACAATATTCCGCCTGTCGGCCAGTGACAGATTATTGCGGATCGTTTTATCAACAATGATTTGATCAATATTGAGCATTTGCTGTATCCCGGCCGCGGTCTCCCTGTCCGCTGTCGCTGTTACGCCCAGCACCAGGGGACGGCCCAATTTTCCGATCATACTGTCCAGCCTGCGATAAACAGGACGCTGCTTGGCGCTATGGCTGATATGATGGCATTCATCAATAACGAAAAATCCAATGCGGTCAATTTGCGCGGTCAATAAACCCAAATGAGCTTCGGCAAACTCCGGTGTCGTCAGCAGTATGTCGACACTGCCTTCATGCAGCGCGGCAAGCAGCGCCGCCCGTTCGTCGGTGCTTAACGTCCCGTTGCCCTTCAACACCCGTAAACCCAACTTGTCCATCTTTCTGCTGAGATGAATGAATTGATCATTGACCAAGGCCCGCAAAGGATAGACAACAATCGTCATCTGCCGGGCGCTAAGGGCCAAAGCGGCGGCGTGAGCTTGAAAAATTGCCGATTTCCCCCGGCCTGTTCCCATAATTGCCAATGTATTTTGCCTGGCTGACAGTCTTCCCAGCACCAGCCGCTGACTGTCATGATACGTCCGGTCTCCCAGCAGCGCCATACGGATGGTTTCATGATCAGCCGGCTTGGAAAGTATCCGGCTGCCGGCAAGGCAGTCCCTAAAAATCAGAACATTTACCCCCAGCTGACAGTCGCTGCCGCCGGTAAGTGCAGTTATCACACAACTGAACAGACGGCCTGCATCCATTGCGCCGGCCATTTCCTTCGCCAGAGCGGCCTTCAAATAGCCAACCATTCGGCCACTCTCGTCCAGTACTTTGATTGCATTGCCGTCATAACAATTTAATGGCTCGCGCTGCAGGGTTAAAGGCTGGCCGGGCTGCAGCCCGGCGATGACAGCCTGGCGATTGTCAAAAGTCACCCCGACGATTTTCGTAAAAAACTGTTCGGAATCTATCAGGTTTTTATATTGATTAAACGAATGATCGGCTGAATATAATTGATCAAGTTCACTCAATTGCTGATCATTCCCCCGGATATCGCGGGTTTTTAATTGAATGTTGCTGCGACCGTTCCAATGGTTTATTTCCGGCTGAAAAGCAACATCAACTACAGCATTGCACTGCAACTGCGCAGTTAATTCACCCATTTCCCAGGCAATACCATCACCGCTGACATTCTTTCGCCGCACCCGGAATTTAAGATGGCGCCCTTCCTGCCCAATCGCCCGGAGATCAGACAGAATAACATTTCTACAGGCAAAAACCGGACTTGGATTGCCCATGCCAAAAGGCTCCAGACAGGCCAGCTCTTCCACCAGCCCGGCATTGATTTCCTCCAGGGCCACTTCGGCATCAATATTTAACACCGGAATATAATCTGTTTCGGATAACAACTCTGCAGCTATATTATTCAGCCTGTTTCGCAATTTGTCAATATCAGCGGCGGCAATACTTAAGCCGGCGGCCTGACGATGGCCGCCATACTGTATCAAAAGGTCCTCGCACTTTGCCAGCGCCTGATAAAGATCAAAACCGGCGATACTGCGGCCTGAGCCTTTGCCGATCCCATCCTGAACGCCAATAATAATGGTAGGACGGTAATAACGGTCAACCAGACGCGATGCGACAATGCCAATTACGCCGGAATGCCAGTTATCCCCCGCCAGTACGAGCACCTTGGCCGTCGCAAGGTCAAGGTCTTGCAGTTGTTCTTCCGCTTTGGCCAGAATCTCTTTTTCCACCAGCTGTCGTTGGGCATTGCTGTGATCCAGCTGGCTTGCCAGTTCAGCCGCTCTACTTTGATCGTCTGTCAGCAACAGCTCCACACCGCCTGCCGCCTGCCCCAAACGCCCGGCTGCGTTTAGACGGGGCGCCACAACATAACCGATCTTGCCGGCATCCAATTGATCAGGCGTCAGGCCGCAAACCTTGATTAATGCCTGTAATCCGGTATTGTCCGTTGCTGCCAGCCGCTTCAGTCCCAGTTTAACCAAAATGCGGTTTTCACCCACCAACGGCACGATATCGGCAATGGTGCCAACTGCCACAATATCGAAAAAATCCATCAACTCCTGGTTCTTCACTTTGCGCCACAACGCCTGGCAAACCTTAAACGCCACGCCGACTCCCGCCAGGTTTTTTTCCGGGTATAAACAGTCCTCCTGCTTGGGATTAACGATTGCTGCAGCCTCAGGCAGCACCGCCGGAGGCTGGTGATGATCGGTAATAATGATATCCAGTCTGCGATTTACCTGCGCCACAGCCTCGACAGCGCTTATTCCGCAATCTACTGAAATGATCAGACCGGTTCCGGCCTGAATAAACTGCTCCAAAGCCTGGGCATTCAGTCCGTAACCCTCACTTTGGCGGTCGGGAATATAATAGTCAGCCTTGGCGCCAAGCTGCTGGAGTACTTTTAACATAACCGCCGTGGCCGTTATCCCGTCCACATCATAATCGCCATAGATCATTATTTTTTCCTGACTGTCAATTGCTTTTATGATCCGCCTAACGGCTTTGTCGCAATCTTTTAACTGCCCTGGACTGCCCAGACTATCGGCTGTGCCGTGCAAAAAGGCCTGCACCGTCTCGTCCTCAATCTGACCGCGGTTAATCAGCAACTGCGCGATCACCTTTGAAACAGCAAACGAACTGGCAATTTTTTCATTCAGGTCCGGTTTAACCGGAAAAAAACGCCATGCCTTAGGTAGTTTGGCCATAATACCTCCATCGGTGCTAAAACATCGCTTATCTATCGGTTAAATACTCTATTTGCTTTTCTTATGTAGGCTAAATTGTTACATAATCATGTAATATTCTCGGAAAGAATACAATAATCCTTTTCACTTGATAAAATAAAACAGGCGCTGCTCCGTTCACGGAAATAGCGCCGGACAGACGGTATTCTTTTTCAACAACATAGCTCCGCAGCAGAACCGTAAATCAAGCCCGCCGCCGGCAGGCTTTAGAGCAAGCAGACCTTCGGGTCAAACCAGTTTCAGCCGCTGCTCCCAGGCCGCCTGCACCAGCAGTTGTTTTTCCAGCTCCTCCAGCATATAGGCGCTTCCCCCGGCCAGCTCGGCCAGCTGGGTAAGATAGCTGTGATGAGGTTTCAACCCAATACAGGTAAAGCCATACCCCTGTTGTTTTATTGCCCGCGCCGCCGCCAAAGCATCGGCGACCGGATCACGGGATTGGTCGGCCAAAGTCGGCAGGCCGTCGCTGATTAACAACAGCAGCGGATTGTGCGTTCTGGTATTGGTTAAATAGTCCAGGCAGGTCTTGATCCCCAGGGCCAACGGGGTTGCCCCGGCAGGTTTTATTGTCCGCAGGCAGTTCTCAACTTCCCGGTAATCACGGGTCAGCGGAACGGTAATATTGGCATAGTTCTCCTGAAACGTAATAACACCGACCCGGTCAGGTGTTGATAACAGCAAATATCTGACTAGAAACTTGGCCGCTCTCCATCTTGCTCCCGTCATGCTGGCGCTGGTATCTATCAGTACGCATAATTCAGCTTTGCTGACCTTCTCCCGGGCAAAATAGCTTATGTCCTCATCATTAATCTGAAATTCAGGCTGTTGGTCAATCACCATCCGCCGGGCGGCAAGGGCAACGGTATCGGCGACAGCCAGTTCCCCGTCTTTTTGGTCATTATTCTTCTGCCAGGCGGCAACGCCGGTATTCCATTCATAGCGGCAACACTGAATTTTATTTTTTCCCGCCTGCCTGGACAGCGGTTTAATCGCCCGGAAAGATTTTCGTAGATGAGCTTCAATTTCAAGAAAATGCTCCTTTAGGTACTGTTCTAATTCTTGGCCATAAACGGTAAGTTCCAGTGATCTTTGACCCGCTTTGACAATTCCCATACCGGTCAGCCGGTCCAGTAAGCGCTGCCTTTCACCGTCATCCTCCAGATCTTGCATGAATTTGCTCTTATTGGGCGAATGTAGTTTATTCATAAACTGCTGCGCATCCTGAATAGTGTCAAAATGATCGGCCAATTCGAGTGCATCCTGAACCAATTTGTGCTGTTTTACCGCTGGGGACAGCTTTTGTCCAAACCCACTGCTGTTGCGCTGCATAAAGGAATCGGTTTCATCCGTATAGTCCGCCATCTCCGGCTTCTCCTGCTTTCCTTTAATATGAATCAGCCGCTCGTTGCGGCGCAGCTCTAAATGATTGGACAGAATAACAGCCTCTATCGCCAACACGGCATAAAATAAAAATGCCTGGTGCTGCGCCTCGAACATAGCGGCAAAATGAACATGATTTTCATGAGCCTTGCGCAGCGATAATTTTTTACCGTAGGTTAAAGCGCCGGTAACCCGCCCGCCGCCGGTACCGGTTTGGATGTCAATATAGTCGGTGTTCACTCCGCGGCTGCCATTTTCAGCAAAAACAATACTGCTTAACGAAAATTGAAACTGATAAACATCCGCTGCCCTTTTTAAGGCTGCCGCCACCAGGTGATGGTCAATCAAGCCCTGCTGATGAAAGATATCCATATGATATACCCTGCCGGCGGCTGTTTGTTGATAAAACGTCTGCCCGGCGTCGACATCCTGCAGAATATGGATAAATTGCGGCGTCAATGGATTGAAGGTGTGAACTTTTTGGCTGACCACTGTACTTTGTCCGATTCTTGCCCCTTTGCCCTGTTTCATCGCAGCAGCCAGCTTTCGTACCGGCAGCGCTAAATTGGCTAAAAATTGAACGTCCTGTTTATCCCAGTTTTGCGCTTTCATCCTATTTTTTATCCTCACCGCTGACAAATTGCTCCAACGTATGCTCCATCAAGGGCAATGCCGTCTGTGGCGGCGCCATGATAACGGAAGAATTGGCTGGGGCCGGCGGTTTGTTTGCCGCCCGGCCTGCGGCGCTGCCGGCCGGACACCCTCGCGCCGGACCGTTCGCCGACGGCCTGGAAGAGTTTTCCTGCGGACGGCCGTTACCGGCGTTGCCGGACGACTTTGCGCTGCGCCCCGCGGTATTGCTTGGACCGGCATTGCTTTCCCGGCGCTGCTTTGGTTTCACCTTAAAGCGGTTAAGCAGGCTGGTCAAAAATTGTTTAAGCCGGGCCCAGCCGTAAGGCGGCTGTCCGCTAGTTTCCGCCTCATCCAGGCTTTCTTCCGGACCGGCGGCTGTGCTGGAGCCTGCGGGCTGAAACTCACTCAACCGTTCTAAGTACCGCAATATACCGGCAATGGTCGACCGGTCCGCCCGGTGCCCCAACACCAGTGGAACTGCCGCAATTAAATCTTCGACTGCAACATCATTACGGCCCTTCATGAGAGCGGTTAAGCCGGCGGCCGTTTCCATGCCCTCAACTGCCCGAATACTTTCCAAGCCATAATCCACATAAATATTCGCCAGCGCCTGCTTAATTTTGGCCTCTGTCACTACCTTGTGGATGCTGCCGGGAATAGCGAGCAGCTGTTTAGCCGCGTCAACCGGCAGCCCCTGCTGCTCCAGAATGGCCACTATATCCCGATAGGCGCTGGGACGCCCCATGCTTACCGCCAAATCAAACCGGTCAGACAGCTGCTTGCGGACGTACGACAACGGACCCGGATCTTCATCCGGATTGGATGCAGCCCATACGGTTACGTTAACCGGCAATTCAACTTTTGGCAGTCCGGTTTCTTCCACTTGAATGCGCCCCGGTTTTGTGCCCATTACATCAAGTAATACATCAGCCAATTCCGGTGAAGTATCGGCCAAACGGTTGATTTCATCAATAAAAATGATGCCCCGGTGAGCCTGCGGTATCGTTCCGGGCAGCAAAGCTGCGGTTGGCTTTTTCTTATCGGTTAGCTTTCTTAAGTCAATACTGCCGACGACAGTGCCTATTTTGGCCGATTGCGATATTTCCAAAAACGGGCAGGGAATTAGCTCAGTGCCGATCGCCGCAATTTCCGCGGACGATAGCGTCCGGTGCTCAGGACAATGCGGCCTGGCCGGATGACAATTGTAGATACAGTTTTTAATTCTGACAATGGGCGGCAAAATTTCTTTTGCTGCCCGTATAATACTGGTCTTGCCGGTTCCGCGCAGTCCTTCGGCATGAACATGGAAGGGATGCGAGTCATTCAATGCAATGATTGACATTTCCACAGCGCGAAATAATTCTCGGTTCCCGTCATGTCGAACCAATTGGTAGTAAGATTTCAACCAAACCCCTCCCTGATGTTGAAACTCGGCAACATGATGATTGGGTCCATTGCTATCCGGCATTCTTTTGCCATAACTGCTTTTTAGCCGTACTCATATTTTGCCCGTCCTAAAAACTTCAATACCACCCCCAACCGTCTCATTTCGCAGACATCATAGTTTAAACTGTCAGCCACATTAAAGAAATACATACTCAATGATCAAGTAGATCATGACAAGTCCGAAACAAAACCGGATAACCGCCACCAGGATTAGCCTTTTAAGAATTTTGGCAACGCTTGTCCAGCGGGAAAACAAAGCCTTGCCGGCCAATAATTCCCACAGGATTGTCCCGGCCGACGGGCCTAAGATTGCTTCGCTGACAATTAATCCGGCCATATTTCCCACGGTGGTATCCGTACTAAACGTTCTGGTAACGTCTTCCCGCCCTGTTACATATGCTCTGAGCGCTCTTAAGCCTGCTTCAGCTACCGCCACCGCCGCGATCAGTACATAAGCCAGCCACGGCTGGTAGGTAACAAAACCGGTAAACCACCAGTAAGCAGCTGCCCCGGTAAATATGATCAGAGTTCCCGGAATGCGGGGAAACACTGTACAATATAAGCCAATCACCATAATGATCATAACTCCAAGCTTCAGTACCAGCATTTTCATCCTCTTTTTGGCATCAATTTACTATCATTATGAGTGATTTAGCCCGTATTTATGTAAGGTATAGGCAGTATAAAGAATAAAGGCTCCGGTAACCATTCCGCTTAATCCCATTACCGTAATAATCGTGGTTAAATTTAATAAACTGCCCAGATAGACC
Organism: Dendrosporobacter quercicolus; assembly: GCF_900104455.1. Classification (NCBI taxonomy): domain Bacteria; kingdom Bacillati; phylum Bacillota; class Negativicutes; order Selenomonadales; family Sporomusaceae; genus Dendrosporobacter; species Dendrosporobacter quercicolus. The sequence continues at coordinate 139,910 of NZ_FNHB01000001.1, read as the reverse complement.
AGCAAGCCGGAAATAAGCAAAGAATAGTTGAATGATAAACCAGTTAGTATCCGCATTTGCCGGGCATTAACATTCATTGCGGGAACCATAGCGCTCATAAAGGTGCAAAATAAAATCAAATTAAACAGATAAAAGCCGGCCGGACCGGCAATATGACCGGCAATCATACTAATCGCCAGCGGTCCATGCAGCCCGGCGGTCAGTATTAAGTGAACAATCCCCAAAGTAATCAGCCCTTCAACCACTTTAGCCAAAATAACCAGGGCAATCGTTTTACAGCCCCGGCGGGACAGATGAGCGGCTATTTCTACGATCAGCGCTGATTTCATGCCACCCGCATTATAACCAACCAAGGCTGAAACCAATAACCAGTTAACTTCGCCGATATCCAGTTCACCGGCCGGAAATGAAAATCCGGAAACGCCAAAAATTGCAATGATTACCGGCACCAATAAAAACGCGGCATAATTGGAAAGTTTCAGCAATTCATCCGCATAGCCGGCCGCCAATAAGGAGAACAGCAGAATACAGGCAGGAATGGCGGCTCCCAGGGGTATACCCAGGGAAGTGTTGGTAATCCAGCCCGAATAAAAACCGCCGGTAATCACACTGGCCGGCAGGCAGATGGATAAAATAACCGCTGCAGCAATTTTTTTCCCTTGGCAGCCAAAGAGCTTATGCACAACAAATACCAGTTCATTCCCGGTCTTTACACCGATCCAGGCCGTCAAGCCGGCCATGAGGGAACCAAAAATGATGTAGGCCAGTATTGTTACAATATAAATATCTTTTCCCAGCATAACCGCCATATCCGGCACTACCGCGACATTATTGCCGGCAATGTGAGCCAGAGCTAAACATATGGATGGCAACAAAATCCACATCGTTTTCACCTGCCCTCTCTGTGCTACATGATATTAACATCAGAAGCTTTTGGTGAATTATACTTTCAATAGTAGCCAAAATAAAACAGGGCGCCTGTCAATGCTGCTGCATTTTCAGACACCCTTGATGATTGCCGAATAAGCATTTTTTTATTTCGCCGGATTAGTCTTCCCGGCCAGCCGTTTGCGTTCTTCCGCCTGCCTCAGCATAACCCAGACCGGGCTGGCAATAAAAATGGAGGAATAAGCGCCCACGGTAAACCCGATCAATAAAGCCAGGGAAAAATCTCTGGTCGTATCCCCGCCAAAGAAGTACAGTGAGCCTGCGGCGAACAATACCGTCAGCACCGTATAGATGGAGCGGGTCATGGTCTGGAGAATACTTTTATTCACCAGATGCTCCAAGCCTTCGCTTTTCCGGTAAGCCTTTAAATTCTCCCGGATACGGTCAAAAATGACGATGGTATCATTAATTGAATAGCCGACGATGGTTAGCAAGGCCGCCACAAAGGAGGCGTCGATTTCTTTCTGCAGCAGGGAAAATGCTCCCAGCACAACCAAAACGACATGGACCAAACCAATGATACCGGCAATTGCAAATTTAAATTCAAACCGGTAAGAAATATAAGCAATCATTAATGCCCAGGAGAGGACCAGCGCCAAAATCGCCTGTCTGGTCAGTTCGGAACCAATCGTTGCGCCGACCTGCTCTATTCTGAGTACTTCAAAATCGCCAACCTTCTGTTTCAAATCAGCCAAAACAGCCAGCCGGTCTTCCTCACTTAACATTGTTGTACGGATAAACACATTTGGCGCTGCATCGGTCTGTCCCTCAGCCGCCAGTTGAATGGTACTTCGCTCAAAATGATGCTCTTTTAACGCTTCGCGCACCTCAGTTACCGTAACCGGCCGCGTAAACCGCAAGTCCAGCAAATTGCCCCCGGTAAAATCAATGCCCAGATTAAATCCCTGTACTGCCATCGAAATAAAACCGGTGATGATGATGAGCGCAGAGAACGAAAACCACCATTTGCGTTTGCCAATAAAATCAAAGTTCATCGTTTTCCCTCCTACGCCCCAAACATTTTGCTGTTTTTCACCGCATTGGCATAAATGAGCGTTCTTAACAGCCACCTGGTCACGGTAATAGCAGTAAACATGCTTAAAATTGTCCCCAGAATCAAAGTTACCGCAAACCCTTTGATTGCGCCTGTACCTAAATAAAACAGGACGGCGGCCACAATCAAAGTTGTCACATTGGCATCCAAAATGGTATTGAACGCCCGGCTAAACCCGGCATCCATGGCGGCCCGCAAGGTTTTGCCGCTGCGAAACTCTTCCTTAAACCGTTCAAAGATCAAAACATTGGCGTCAACAGCCATGCCTACCGACAAAATAATCCCGGCAATTCCCGGTAAAGTCAGCGTAGCATTCAGCATTTTCAGGGCCACTAGCAGCAGCAGCACATAGACCAGCAGCGCAATATTGGCCACAAAGCCGGACAAACGATAAAACGCCAGCATAAATAAAATAATTGCCGAAACGCCGATCGTAAACGCCAGTATACTTTTCTGTTTTGAATCCTGGCCCAGTGTCGGCCCCACCGTCCTGGTTTCCATAACCTCAACCTTTACCGGCAGGGAACCTGAACGAAGCAGAATGGCCAATTGCTGCGCTTCCTCAATCGTACGATTGCCGGTAATGACCGCTTTCCCGCCGGGAATCGCCTCTTCCACCACCGGGCTGGTCAATACCTGCTTATCCAACAAAATAGAGATATGCTTCCCAATGTTTTGGGCGGTCAGATTGGCGAATTTTTTCGCACCCTCATCGGAAAATTCCAATGAAACCAAATTACGGTTGCCTTGATCAATTTGGGCTTTGGCATCTTTTAAGTCTGTGCCGGTCATGACTGTAGCGCCGCTTTCATCCTGAAATTCAAGCAGCGCCGTCTTGCCAATCAGTTCTATTGCTTTTTCCGGTTCTTTGATCCCCGGCAATTCTACAATAACCCGCCGGTCACCCTGCCGTTGAATAATCGGTTCAGTCAGCCCCAGCTCATTGATGCGCCGCTCCATGATCTTGACAACCCGCTGAACAGCATCATCATCAACCTTAGCTTCCGGAGTATCCACAGCCTCAAGCACAATATGCGTTCCGCCCTGTAAATCCAGACCCTGTTTAATCGATCCGGCCAGGGGTGCTATATAGTAACCAAACACAGCTACTATTGCCACTACAATTACCAAAAACTTGGTAAGATTACCCCATCTCAACTACTTCTCCCCCATTTCTGTTCGTCGACCATTGGTCATTCGCATTTAATTATAGCTGGAATGTTATGACAATGTCAACGAAAGCGCCTGTCTTAAAGCAACTGATAATCATTGATAATTAAACCAAAACGACAGTCCAAAAACTGCGCCGCCCGGCGGCACATAACCATCCGGGCCAGGAATATCTCAAAATATTCCATGACCGGGCAGATTGAAGTGTCAATTTTAACCTCTAACGTAACCGTGTTTAATTCTTTATTGACCGTAAGCAGGCTGCTTTCAGCCGCATAATTCACCCGGTCGTGAATTTCAAACTTAGCAAAATCCTTGCTGGTCACCCGGGTGCGGTATACATCCGACTTATCAGCCAAAATGAGCGCCGCAGCCACATGGTTGACCGCATTGCCCCGTTCCTCCTCATGATTGCCGATGGCTGAAACCACCAGGGCAATTTCTTCCGGCGGCATTCCCAGGCGCGACAGTATTTGATGCGCCATGACAGCGCCGTTACCGCCATGATTATAGCGGTTGACCATATTGGCGATATCATGCATATAGCCGGCAACCGCCGCCATTTCACAGTCACGCTGGCCATACCCCAAATCAGCCAGCACCCGGTAGGCTCTGGTCGACACAATGCCGGCATGGCGCTGACCATGCTCGGTAAAGCCTAAACGGCTGAGATATTCGGTACTGCATTTGAGATATACTGTAATTTCATGATCCTTCTTCAGATCCTCTACGGTTATCCTGGCCATAGTGAAAGTCCCTCCGTATGTAGTCCAGTACAGTTTGCGCCACATCTTCTTTCGATAACAAGTCAGTTTGGATAAACAGGTCGGCATGTTGTCTTGCATCCATTAACCGCTCGCGCTGCAGCGCCAGCCGTTCTTCGCCCCACGGCACATCCCGCCGCTTGCGAATGGCCGGCAGTGTTGCATCCAGCATCACTAGTATATCCGGTTCTCTGCGTTTCCATAGCTTTTTAATCCCGGAATGCTCCTGGGCGACATTATAGGCTTCAAAGCCCAATTCCCGCAACCGTTTGACCAGCGTAGTTTTGCCTGCAACACAAACACCAACAACTGCAATCAACAAAAAACCACCTCTAACACGGAAAAGACACGCTCATCCGTCTGATTTTATCCGGATTCTCGCTTTCACATATCGACAGTACCACCACTGTCATATCATCACCGGGACGGTATTCATCGACTTTTAGGGCGTATTCCAGAATACTGTCGGCGATAAAGGCAACATCGGCAGCGCCATTTTCCTCAATAATTGCCAAAATTTTGGCAAAGTCAATTTCTTTGCTTTTTTTGCGGCCGGCTGCCTGAATGCCATCAGTATACGCTATGAAAATCATACCGGCTTCCAGCGGAACCTGGTACATTAACGGTTTTGTCCGCTTGTGCACCCCAATTGAATTTACCTCTTCGTCGTAAATCGTTAGTCCATAAGCATCCTTAACAATGACCGGACAATTGGAATTCCGGCTGATGACCACTGTACCGGCATCCAAATCGGCGCTGATTAATGTAAGGGTAGAAGATACTTTACCATCCTTGAGCGCATAAAGATAATCGTGAACAGCCCTGGCGACAGCGCCATCCCGGGCCCCATCGGCAATCAGCGCAGCCGCTTTATTGACCACCAGGCTGCTGGTATTTCTGGCCGCCCTGCCGCTGCCCTGTCCATCCGCCAGGATGGCGGTAATGCCGCCTTGCGGACGCTCGGCGACTTCAACGCTGTCACCACTGTGCGAAACGGCGTATTTATTGATTTTTGCCATGCCAATCTTAATTTCCACTTTATACTCCTATCACGAAACAGGCAAAATGCCGCCGAAGCTACATTTTGCCTGTTTGACAATTGATGATGCCAGCGTGTGTGGCCAAATGGTCAACCAAATAATCATGATCCTCACAAGGGATGCTGGCGGCTATTTGGCACTGCAGCGCCAGTCCTATCCGTACCGCCTGGCCGGACTGCGCCAGAAAGCGGTCATAAAACCCGGCGCCCATCCCCAGCCGCTGCCCGGTTAAGGTAAATGCAACGCCCGGCACGATAATCAACTCAATGCACCCGGGGTCAATCACCGCTTTTTCCGGCGGCGGCGCCAGTATTCCGTACTTTCCCTCCACCAGCTCGGCCAGGCTGTTTACCTCAGCCGCAGCCATGCTGCCATAAGGACCGTCAATTCGGGGCAGACAAAGTTTTTTCCCCTGCTGCAGAACATCCTGCATAATCAATTCCGTCTGCGGCTCATCAGGCATTGCCGCGAAAGCCAGCACAACTCCGGCAGCGGCATAAGGCTGGCAGGCAAGCAGTTTTTGGGCAATTAAGGCGCTTTCGGCGACAATCGCCGCCGGACTCAATTTACGCCGCTCCAGCAGCATCATCGTACGCAGCTTGCTTTTTTCAGCCTGTATTGATTCCATAAAACAGCCTCATCCACTATTTTTTAGGGTTATTTTTTGTGTCACTCTCATTCACACTGATTGCCGTACGGGAGACGTTGATTTCCACTTTATCAGCAATTTTAATTGTTACAAGTTTCTCCGTAAGGGCGGTAATTGCCCCATGAATTCCGCCGGCAGTGATTACCCGGTCGCCTTTTTTCAGACTATCGAGCATATTGGTACGGCGTTGTTGTTCCTTCTTCTGCGGCCTGTACAGTAAAAAATAGAATACAAACCCCATAAAGAGAATCGGGCCGTACGAGGCTAACATTTGCATCATTTCCGGTGATAAATTCACGTTTAAATCCCTCCATCATCATAATACTACCTATATTCCGCCTGACTGCCTGATAATCCTGTCAGCTAAGGCGATAATTCGCCAGGAATTCCTCGCGAAAAGCCACAAACCGGTTTTCAATAATTGCCTGACGCATTTTTTTCATAAAATCCAACAGGAAATGCAGGTTATGAATTGTTGTCAGCCGCAAGCCGAAGATCTCCTCGGTCTTTAGCAGATGCCGGACATAAGCCCGGGAAAAGTTTCGGCAGGTATAACACCCGCATTCCGTATCAACCGGTGTAAAATCACGGGCAAACTCGGCATTTTTTACCACAAGCCGCCCCCGGCTGGTCATTGCCGTACCGTTACGGGCAACCCTGGTCGGAAACACACAGTCAAACATATCAATGCCGTGCATTACCCCTTCCACCAGGCAATCCGGCGTGCCCACGCCCATTAAATAACGCGGCTTGTTTTCCGGCAGCTGCGGCGCCGTATGTTCCAGCAACTCATACATCAGCGGCTTTGGCTCGCCGACGCTTAACCCTCCGACCGCATAACCGGGGAAGTCCAGAGCAATCAAATCTCTGACGCTTTGCGACCGCAAATCCTTATACATGCCTCCCTGCACAATACCAAACAGCGCCTGATCTTTTCTGGTATGCGCTTGTTTACAGCGTTCGGCCCACCGGGTAGTACGTTCTGTTGACAGTCTGGCGTAATCGTGTTCAGCCGGGTAGGGCACACATTCATCAAAAGCCATAATAATATCAGCGCCAAGCGCCATTTGTATTTCAGTCGCTTTTTCCGGTGATAAAAAATGCTTTGAACCATCAATATGCGAACGGAAGTTAACGCCATCCTCGGTAATTTTGCGCAGGGGACCCAAACTAAATACCTGAAATCCCCCGCTGTCGGTTAAAATTCCCCGGTCCCAGTTCATAAACCGATGCAACCCGCCAGCTTCGGCAACCAGGTCAGCGCCTGGCCGCAGATACAAATGATAGGTATTGCTAAGAATGATCCCGGCGCCCATTGCTTTGAGTTCGTCCGGCGACATTGCCTTTACTGTGGCCTGGGTACCGACAGGCATAAACATCGGTGTATCGAAAACGCCGTGCGGCGTATGGAGCCGGCCAGCCCTTGCCCCGGTCTGCGGGCAGCGTTTAATTAATTCATAAGTTACCGCCAACTTGCTTCCTCCTACTTCGGTAAATATTAGATAAATATTTCTTCAAATAATTAGCATTGCATCGCCGAAGCTAAAAAAGCGGTAGCGCCGTTCAATCGCTTCCCGGTAGGCGTCCATCACCGCATCCCGTCCGGCAAAGGCGCTTACCAGCATCAGCAAAGTAGATTTTGGCAAATGAAAATTCGTAATCAGCCCGTCAATCATATTAAATTGATAGCCGGGATAAATAAAAATATTGGTCCAGCCGCTGCCGGCCGCCACTTTGCCGCCGGCGCCGGCCGTTTCCAACGTCCGGATGGCCGTAGTGCCAACGGCGATTACCCGTTTTCCCCGCTCCCTGGTACGATTGATCAATTGCGCCGTTGCCTCCGGCACCGAGTAATACTCGCTGTGCATGACATGCTCCGTAATCTGCTCAACATTGACCGGCCGGAAAGTTCCTAAGCCGACATGAAGGGTGACATATCCTAAATGAACGCCCTTGTCTGCGATTTCCTGCATTAATTCAGGCGTAAAATGCAATCCGGCTGTCGGCGCGGCCGCCGATCCGCTAAACCGGGCATAGACCGTCTGATAACGGTCCTTATCGGCCAGTTTTTCTTTGATATACGGCGGTAAAGGAGTATCTCCCAACCGGTCCAGCAGTTCTTCGAAAATCCCCTGATAACTGAACCTTGCAATTCTTCCGCCAAAATCGGTAGCGGCAATGATTTCGCAGGACAGCTCATCACTAAAACGGATGACTGCCCCCGGCCGGACCCGTTTGCCGGGTTTAACCAGCACTTCCCAGTCATCGCCATTCTTCCGGTTAAGTAAAAACACTTCAATTTTGGCCCCGGTTTCCCGCTTTATTCCAATCAGTCTGGCCGGCAAAACTTTTGTATCATTAAAGATCAGCGTATCGCCTGATTCCAAAAAACCCGGCACATCATAAAAATGACGGTGCGCGAGCTTTCCGGTTTCCTTATTCAGTACAATCAGCCGCGAACCGTCGCGTGGTTCATGCGGCCTCTGGGCAATTAACTCTTCCGGCAGTTCATAATCAAAATCGGCTAACAGCATAACAAGCTCCTTAAACGAATCCTAGTACCTTGACCGGATTAGAATCTCCCCCAACCTAACCTCCAATCCAACCCAGTCAAGGTACTAGTACACTTTTTTTACTTCGGTAGATTGATAATAGTGTTTCAATATCTGCTGAAAGTATGTGACATCCTCTTTAGGAGCCTGCTCAGCCATACTTTTTGCGCCCCATTGCGACAAACCCACCCCATGCCCGGAGCCTGCGCCGCTAAACAGCCATACTTCATTTTTGCGGCCGGATATCCGGATGATATTTTCCTTATCGGTCAGCAAACCTTTCTCTTTGCGCGGCGGCACATTCACATCAATCACTTTCGTTTCACGGTCGCCATAGCGGTCGGTAATTTTAACATCAATGCCCTTGGGTCCCGGAACGATTGATTTAATGTCAAACAGGGTACTGCTTAATGCCAGTATTGCTCTGGCCTGGTTCCCGCTAAGCTCGGCCCGGCCCTTTGTTCCGATAAAACCAATGGTTTTTACCCGTCCTGACACGCCCCGGTCCTTGGCCTTAACCGGAGCCTTGCCCAGCGGCGACAGTTCAATTGCGATCACCGGGCCAATGGCATAGCCTGCCCTGGTCAGGGCCTGATCCAGATCCTGCGGCGTTATTTCTTTTTGCCAGTGTACGTACGGCGACTGTTGGTCATAATCGGCAACCGACCGTAAATAGGGCATGCTTGTTCCCCAGACATTTTCACTGTCCTCGGTAAAGGTACCGCCTGCGCTGCTATGGAAAATTGCTTCAATCGGCTTACCGTTAGCTAAAAGCACCTGACCGTAAGTATCGGCAACAGCTTTGGTCGTTTGCACGGTTTCACTGTTTTGTCCGCCATATACCTGACAATGCGTTGTGGCGCAAACATCATAACCATCTTCACTGTGCTTATTCAAGTGATGAAGGGCAAAGGTCCTGGCCGCCACCGCCTGGGCTTTTACCGCTTCCATCGGCCATTCAGCAGGCATCTCCTCCGGAACAACGCCATTCAAATATTGCTCCAACGGCAAGGTATTGACCACTGTCAGGCCTTGCTTTTCAGCTGTCCGGTGAATACCGACAGCGCCCCGGTACCGCTTCCTGTTGATCTCAATATAATGCTCGCCGGTTTTGGCGCTCAACAATACTTTGACGGCTTCGGCTGCAACCGGCTTGCCGTTAAGCAATATCCGGCCGTTCTTAGCGGTAACATTTACTTTTTCTTTAGCTGAAAACCCGCCCAGCCGGCGGTTGGTTTTAGCGTCAGTCAGCGCAAAGTCACTGTCCGCCGAAACCATGATGCTGACTTGATCGGACCAGATTCCGACCCTGATCTCAGGCTGTCTGGCTATTGAAAAATGATTCTTGGAAGCTGCTTCGGCATAGCCGGTCATTGCCGGCCACAGAAAGCTTGCGATGAGCAGCCCCAGCAAAAAAATCAGTCGGTTTGACAAGCAAATTCTCCTCTCAGCATTACCGTCTGGTAAAGAAATTTAAGATGATCGTAAGAATAATACTTAACACAATTGAACTGACAATAGGAAAATAAAAGCTGAAATTTTCTCTCTCAATCCTGATATCCCCAGGCAGCCGTCCAAAATTAACGGCTTTGCCGCCAAAGTGAATGATCACGCCAATGATCGCTATCATGACGCCAAGGTAAATCAGACTTTTGCCGATGGATTCAAATCCGCCTGAAAACATTGCTTTTGCTCCTTGCATCCTTTGTAATAACGCTCTTGTTCACTAAAAATGCAACCACAATACGGCTGCCGGTACAATTCCAGCTCTTTGCTGATCCTTACCCCTTCGTTCCAGCCTGACCGGAAATCAATGTACAAAAACGGAATCTGCTCGGTCAGCGCAATCTGCTCGCCGATTGTCCGAATTAATTCATGTTTCTGGAAAGGACTGACCAGTAAAGACGTACTGAAACAATCGCACTGCTGACGTTTGGCCATCCTGGCGGCTTCCCGCAGTCTGATTTCATAACACATGCTGCAGCGGCCGTTTTCGGCATTCAGCGCACCGCGCAAAAACTCCTCCAGCTGATACCGGTCGTCAACCAGCAGGTTCAGCTGGCGTTTTCCGGCAAACTCCCTGGCAGTTTCCAGCCTGCGGGAAAACTCTTTATATGGATGAATATTGGGATTATAAAAAAAGCCAACAACCTCATGCCCGTCCTCACACAGCCGCTGGAGAGGATAAACGGCGCAAGGGCCGCAACAAACGTGCAGCAGCACTTTCATCTACTTCACCTGTCTTTAATATAAAGTACCTTGGCCGGACTGTCCTGCCGGTTTTACCGGAATTTCCAGATGCTGATAAGCGGCCAAAGTGGCGACCCTGCCGCGGGCGGTACGGTTAATAAAGCCCATTTGCAGCAAAAACGGCTCATAAACATCCTCAATGGTATCGGTTTCTTCACTAATTGCCGCCGCCAGCGTCTCTACGCCAACCGGACCGCCATTAAACTTCTGGATGATTGCCAGCAGCATATTGCGGTCGGTTTTATCCAGGCCGCACTTATCCACCTCCAGCATCGCCAGCGCCTTGTCGGCAATCATGTCGGTGATGACGCCGTCTCCGGCAATCTGCGCATAATCGCGCACCCGTTTGAGCAAACGGTTGGCAATCCGGGGCGTGCCTCTGGAGCGCTTGGCAATTTCATAAGCGCCGCGGTCTTCAATGGCAATATTCAATATTTCGGCGGCCCGTTTAACAATGCAGACCAAATGCTCGGCCTGATAATACTCCAGCCGGCAAATGACCCCAAACCGGTCGCGCAGCGGCGAAGCCAGCGCACCGGCTTTGGTGGTTGCGCCAATCAGTGTAAAGGGAGCCAGATCCAGCCTGATCGAACGGGCGCTTGGCCCTTTACCAATAATGATGTCCAACGCAAAATCTTCCATCGCTGAGTATAATATTTCTTCAATATTTCTCGACAGCCGGTGAATTTCGTCAATAAATAATACATCTTTTTCGCCAAGATTCGTCAATAATGCCGCCAAATCACCGGCCCGCTCAATCGCCGGACCGGAAGTTATCCGGAAATTGACGCCCAGTTCATTGGCTACAATACCGGCCAGGGTAGTTTTTCCCAGCCCCGGCGGACCATACAACAGCACATGATCCAGGGCTTCATTTCTGGACCGGGCAGCCTGAACAAAGATTGACAGGTTATTTTTCACATTATCCTGTCCAATATATTCAACCAGCCGCCGGGGCCTTAAACTATACTGCCATTGATCGACATCCTGCTCACTGCCTGCAATGATTCGTTCTTCCATTCCCTACCTCCCGCCAAAGTCCCTGAGTACCAGCTTGATCAGTTCCTGCACTGACTTCGCCGCTCCGTGCCTGTTGATGGCCGGCATTACTTCGGCCTGCGTATAGCCTAAAGCCGTTAGCGCCGCCAGCGCTTGCTGGGTTGCATCGTCTGTTTCGTCAACGACTATTTGCTCTTCTTTATTGAGCTGGGAATCGGTACCGACAACACCGATTTTATCATGTAATTCAACGATAATCCGCTCCGCGGTTTTCTTGCCGATGCCGGGGATCTTGGTTAAAACAGTCAGATTCTTGCTGCCAACCGCCAGCCGGAAAGCATCGGGGCTAATGGCCGAAAGTATTCCTAACGCCACCTTCGGTCCAATACCGCCCACCGAAGTAAGTTTTAAAAACAATTGATATTCATCCTGGGTATAAAATCCGTATAACATAAGCGCATCTTCGCGCACATTCAGATAGGTAAACAGCGAGGCCTCCGTTCCCGTATTCAGCTTCTGCCGGGTAGACGCCGCTATATAAACCCTGTAGCCGACCCCCTGAACGTCAATAAAGCAATAATCGCCAAAAATATGACTCACTATGCCGCGCACATAACCAATCATCGTCCGCTTCCCCATACCGCTTTATTTACACAGTGAGTGGTGCAAATCGCGATCGCCAGGGCATCGGCCACATCATCAGGATGAGGCTTTGCCGGTAAATTTAATAACCGCTGCGTCATATAAATCACCTGCTCCTTCTCGGCCTTGCCATAACCGACCACCGACTGTTTAACCTGCAGCGGCGTAAATTCGGCCAACTCAATTTCATTCTGCGCCGCCGCCAGCAGGATTACGCCTCTGGCCTGACCGACAGTCATTGCCGTACGGACATTTTTGTTAAAAAACAACTGCTCCACGCCAACAATATCCGGCTGATACTTTTTAATCAGTAAATCAATATCCCGATGTATGATCACCAGCCGCTCGGAATTACTCAGCCGCGGGCTGGTCTGCACTGCTCCGTATTCAACCGCGCGCAGCGTGCTGCCGCGGTGCTCAACCAGGCCATAGCCGCAAATGGCGGTGCCTGGATCGATGCCTAAAGCCAACATATACTTCCCCTCCGGCCAGATAACTTCGACAAACCGCCACTTTATTCCTTTTTTTTATTACGACAAAACCCCGGCTGGCTTCAATGGAACTGCCAGACGCGGCAGCTGCCCTTGCTGTATTTAGAACGAAAAAAGAGCCGCCTCCTGTTTGAAGCAGCTCCAACTCTTACGCTAACGCGCCTGCATTCCTTCTAAAGTCCGTAACAGTTCTTCCCGCGAATTGACGACCAGTCCCCGCTTTAATTCTTCAATATCCTGCGGCATGATATGCTTGACCGGTATCGCAGTTACCTCCTTTAATACCGCTCTGGCGCCCGGCTTGCCGTAATATACCGCTACATAACCGTCTTTAATGGAAAGAAACATATTGTTGGCATGCTCCCGGCAAAAACTGTCTACCTTTAATGTCATTTCCACTTCAAGATCATCGAATTTATCAATTGTCCAGCCGGAATATACCTTCTGCATTTCCTGGTAATTCAGCCCGATGATATGTTCAGCCGGCTTGGTTGTAATCACTTCTTCATCCTTGCATTTCAGGTACTGGATCCGCTGCTTAATGTTGGTATTGCCGGATATCTTAATTTTATTATCCTGCTTGGCAACCTGCGTTTCCTGCGGCAGCAATGGATAGCCGTCCTGGCTGCCGGGATAATAGACAAAGTAATATGTGAGCAGACAAACCACCGCTAAAATACTTCCAGCCAGAAATGCCTGTTTTTTGCCAATTTTTCTATTTTTAAATGACAACATAACAATCACACTCCTCATAACCATACTATGTTGTCATTAGGATTGCCAAAAAATACAAAAAATATGCTATATCAGGTGAAATTCTCTTAACTTTGAAATTCTACAAAACAGCAGGCCCGCCGGGAGTCTTAACACGGCGGCTTTATCACAGATACTACGCCAGCCAAGTACATCTCAATGAGTGCTTCTTCTACAGAACTTTTCCCGACGTTGACAGCTTCGATAATAGCGGTTTGAAAGAAATTCCTTGCAAGTATTGAGCGTTCCCTCACTATGGCGCGTGCCAGATTTCTTCATTTAATTAAATTAAATAAACCGTTATGAATTTATAGTAATAAAAAAGCTCATCATCCTGGATTACGCAGGATAACGAGCTTTTTCGCCAAGTTAAAAGATAACTTTCTTTTGTCTTTTCAAATTGATTCATTTCCTAAATAGCTCTTTCAGCCGGGTTAATCTTTTCAAGATCAATTCCCAAAGGATAAGCTTCCGGAAAAGCAAGCACGCCTCCAAATTATTACAATAAGTAATACTGACCTGAGTATTTTGCTTGTTTGATACTACAATTGGGAGGAAAAACCCGAATTTCCAAGTACTATTTATAAATTCAGTTTCTTATTCTTCTTTTCGCCTTTAACTACAACTTCATTCAAAAAAACAAGAATTTGATCGGCAACCATTTTCCAATTAGGATCTAGCATCATGTCATGACACATAAAAGGAAAAATAACTGTTTTTGCATTGTAAGCCTTTCCAATATGAATAGTAGTTTTCTCAGGAAAAAACCAATCTGTCCTTGAACCAAGTACTAACATTGGCACATTAGTACTTAAAAACGCAGGAACAATTTGTCCACAGAAATCGTTACGTGCTTTAGTCGATTCCGGTTGCAAAAGCCTAACAAACCGCTCCGTCTTTTCAACTGGTAGTTTTTCGGAAAAAAAAATACCGCCAGGGAAATTTCTACTTTTCCCTCTGAGAAATAATACCATTTGAGTAATGTCTTTAAAACGAGTAAAAATTAACCTCGATAAGTCTCTTAACATGCCATTGGGAGGAATAGAGGCGATTAGAACTGCTGCTATTATTTTATCTGGATACAAATGCAATAACTTTTGAACAACCGCCCCTCCCATTGAATGTCCAATGAGAACCGGCTTATTTTTTAAAAATTTCATCGTTTCAAGTACATCATCCATATAATCCGCCAACGAAAAAGAATGAAGTTTTTCATGACCTTCACTTCCGCCATGTCCTCTAAAGCTAAGAGCATAACAGGGAAACTCTTTTGAAAAAAAATAGGGGAGGAAATGCTCTTGCCAACACCAGGCCCCATGATTAGCTCCATGTATGAAGATAAGCGGGGGTAGTTCCGAGTTCACCTCAGGTAGATATTCTAATATTTCCAATTTCATTTTAGCACTTCCCTTTCATCCTATTGGTCATCAACCCTTACACCGCTTTCATCGGAGCTTACGGTGTGGTGTTCATACCAAAAATACAGGATCAGTGCTATTATTCCCCCTACAGTGGAATAAAGGTACATAGTCGCATAACCTACAGTCTGGGCAATTAACCCCAGCAGCATCGCCCCGGTGCCAATGCCGAAATCAGCCCCTAGCGTCAGTGTCGCTGTAGCCGTTCCCCGGCGCTGAGGATCAACAACAGTAATCACCATAGCCTGCAGTGTCGGTTGGGTGGCCCCGAAGCCCAAGCCCATGAATACCCCGCTAAGCAAAAAAAGGACAGGATGATCGGACACGCCAAGAATTAGCATAGACAGGGTAACCAGCAAAAGTCCCGGCGCCATTACTACCCGCATTCCTGATCGATCATAAAGCCTGCCGGCAATTGGGCGCGCCACGATTACAGCAACAGCAAATACACTAAAATACACGCCTGGATTGGTTATTCCTTGCTCCAGCGCATAAAGGGTCATAAAAGCTACAATCCCCCCATAGATGGTAGTACAGCAAAAGCTAATTGCCGCAAAGGGTAAAGCAGCGGGTTCAATGAAGCTTCCTCTCGGCCCAGCAGCAGCTTGTACAGGACGATAGCGGATACTGTATGCCAGCGCCAGACCAATTAGGGCGCAAAGACCCGCTAGATTAAAAAGGATAGGAAACCCCCACTCTACGCCGATAAACACTCCTGCAGCCGGTCCTATCGTCATAGCCAGGGTGTTCGACAGTCCAAAGAAACCCATGCCCTCTCCCCTGCGCGATGCGGGAATAATATCTGCCGCTACAGTTCCCGCCGCCGTGTGTGACGCGCCCCAGCCGAAACCGTATAATACTCGTACCGCCAAAAGACCTGCTACCGTTCCTGCCCATTGATAACCAATGGCAGCAATGCTGAGGATCCCCAAGGCGCCTAGATAAATGCTTCGTCTCCCCCACTCGTCAAGAGCCCGGCCGATCACTACCCGTATAGCAACGGCGGAAAAAGTAAAAATGCCAACAACAAGTCCGACAACAGCCTCTGTGCCGCCGAGCTGTTTAACATAGAGTGGAAGCGTAGGCATAATAAAATATAAGCTGGTAAAGGCAGTAAAATTCGCCAGGCAAATTCGGATGAAATCAGCACTCCATAGTACTGGTCGTGTTTTGTAAGTCTCGTCCATTTTTCTCCTCCTCAATTCTAGACATGTAATGTTTCATTTACCAGTCCATAAGGTTATTGATCTTTAGCTTGTCATTGTTACTCGTAATATCTATATAAATTCCATATCCAACCGGTTATTTTTGTTATGGATTAACTTCATCCAAATTAGGGACGCGTCGGTTTCGGGATAGGAAAAGATTGTCGTTGAAAGCAATATGTCGGTAATGATATGTGCCGTACATTATATAAATTAAAGAACACTTCCCAATCAATATTTTCACCCTGAACCCATAGCTTAGCCAAATCATTCCATGATTGGTTTTTTATGTAGCCTGGAATCTGGGACTGATTGTTTCCATTTCTTGCATTGACTGTGCTATCTTTATGTTTTGTAATAATATTTAAATTACTATCTTTTCTTTTAAATTGATGAAGTTGTTTCACTAAAGTTTCGAGATTATTAACAATAAACACTACTCGTTCCTGAAAGGGTATTCTACCAATACAAAGCGTATACATTATATTTAAAAGCGTGTAATTAGATTTCCATTCTGAATCCCAATTTTGATACTGTTCAAAAAATTCAATGTATTTTTTTGCAGTTTCTTCCAGTTGATCGGCTGTTTTAGATGATAGCGGAATAAAATAATAATCTAATGTCTGTTTTAGAATATCCGTTGCGATATGTTCTTCTAAAATGAGATGACCAATATTACCGCCAGCGCCAAAAGATGATATTGTTGCTCGACGAGGAAGTGTAAATTGTTTCTTGTTAATTTCTATTATAGGAGGTTCCCACTTTTGGGTTGTTGCCTGAAAATAAAAAGGAGAGTTCTCGATCTTTATATTGAAATTAGTTTTTTCAAAATTAATTAGCGGAATAAGCGTTTTAGATTTAAACTGCAATAATACTTTTGTTAATTGAAGTAACGTAGATACTCCTTCACCATGCCCTACATAAGACTTGATTGAGCCAATAGGACAAAACTCCTTCTTATTCGTAAATCGGCTAAATGCTGCCGTTAATCCTTCCAGTTCTATGGCATCACCTAGCAATGATCCATTTGCGGCTGGTTCTACGTAACTGATGGTTTCGGGATGTATCCCGGACTTCTCAAAATTATCCTGAATAAGTTTCGCTTGCTGCTTTGGGCTGGACGACATAAACCAGGATGTTTTACCTTCTTGACAAATATGACTGGATTTGATAACTGCATAAATATTATCCTTGTCCTGTAAAGCTTGTTTCAAGGGTTTTAGTAATATAGATACAACTCCCTCAGCTGGAATCCAGCCATCATCGCTTCCAAAGGGACTAGAACATGGTTTAATTGTTGGACTAAGCATATGAGATGCGCTTGTATAATGGTCAGGGTGCAGTATAACATTCACTCCGATGACAAGTGCTGTTTGACATTCTTTTCTCATTAAGCTTTGACATGCCAAGTGTATAGCTATTAAAGAAGAGCAACTGCCTGCATCTGAAGTTACTGCTGGTCCTTGGAAGTCAAAAAAATAAGCTATCCTACTGTTTAGTACATAGCAATGACTTGAAATAGGGATTAGTTTTTGATACTCACTATAGGTCATTCCGGAAAATATCCCCACATCTTTTCCTAACTTTGCAGGGGTATAACCCGCATCTTCGATACAGGACCATGTAGTCTCTAAAGCAATTCGCTCCTGGGGATCCATAAAGAACACGTCATCAGGATATAAATCAAAAAAAGCTGCATCAAATTTATCATGTGTTTTCAGAAAAGCACCAAATTTACAACGCGTTTTATGAGGAATAAATGTTTTACCAATCTGAGAATCATAGTATTCACTATGATTCCAGCGACTTATAGGGACTTCCTGGACGAAATTTGTTCCTTGTTGAAGTTTAATCCAAAATTCATAATGACTATCTGACTGAGGATACCGGCCACCTAATCCGATAATAGCAATATCATACTGTTGAGGTTCTAACTGTTTTGCTTTCTGCTGAGTAAACGCTTCATATAAAGATTGCTGCTGTTCTTTTGTTAGTAGAGCTACTAGTTCTTTTAGTTTTACATCCAGCATGTTTAAGACCTCCCTTGTATACTTACCATAATTAGGATGCTATGATTAGCTCAACTTCGTCCAAGCAACGCCTCAACCAGCTCAATAAGATCACCACATATTGCAAAAAAATGACCTGAATTCTCCTTGCTGACATTGCTGCCGGCAAAGAATACTATATCGTAGGCTACTTAGCATATCATAGGATATAGACAATATTTCACGGTAATTTCGGATTGACAAATATTACTAAAACAAAAAGACTGTTTTCCATCTTAAAATTAATGAAAAACAGCCTCTAGCTTTTAGCCAGTCAGTTGTCTGAGTAGTAATTAACTTAATTTATAAAAGTTATTCAGAAAGCATATTTAAAGAATAGGTAATGAAAATTTTTACATTTATTCTATATTATGTATTATGCTATAAATGAATTATAGTGTCAAGATGTATTACCAGTAATTTTTTTACAAAGGTTATTTTAAAAATACTCCTAAAGCGATCTTAACTTCTTTGATAGAAACTTGGTAAGTTCACGTGAATTGGCTACATTTTGCTGGGCCATATTGATTTTTTGAAGTAGGAAAGTTGAGTTTATTAATTAAAGAAGCTGTGTAATTTATTATATATATTCTCTTCGTCCATTTTTGTTAGACCTAGTGGGATGGCTAAACGAATGCACTGATCAAGAATTGTATTTTTCTGCTTACCAACCTGATGGATACTCCCACGAATACCCGTTTTCAAAAATAATTGTTTAAGAAATTGTTGCTTTTTTTGAGTATTTGTTTCCCCATCAATAAATTGTGATATATTAATAACTATTGCATGTCCATAGGCGGGCTGTAGTATGGAAACTCGCGCCTGAATCAGCATATCCTGCAAACGCTTTGTAAATTCTATTTGCTTGGCTATAAGACAAAGGATGGTCTCTTTTTCTGATAATGCTTGTATAATCATATTTTCACAATCTGTGGGAATTGTTAGTCCATCGCGAATTTGAATATTTCTAATATCTGTTGCTAATTGACTATCATTTGTCGCAATCAGCCCACCTACTGGAACTGCAAAATCTTTGGTTAAACTGGTTACAACATGTTCAGCTTGTTGCAAGGTTTGATTGACAATATCCCAAACGTTGTTTTGGTTGTAGCCATTTTCATATTGTCTAGAAAGAAATGCATTTCGGACAATTCTTGAGGCATCAAGGACAAGAGGTATTTTGTACTGTTGAAGTATTGATTTTAGTTGACAAATATGAGAGTATCGAACCGGATGACCACC
This sequence comes from Dendrosporobacter quercicolus, assembly GCF_900104455.1. Classification (NCBI taxonomy): domain Bacteria; kingdom Bacillati; phylum Bacillota; class Negativicutes; order Selenomonadales; family Sporomusaceae; genus Dendrosporobacter; species Dendrosporobacter quercicolus. Next base: position 120,685 of record NZ_FNHB01000001.1, on the reverse strand, counting down.
ACTTGCATTGTTTAATAATTCTAAACCGGCTAAGGCAATATTATCACTCTCCTTTTCTAACTGTCCGTTTAATGCTTCTAAATTCATTTCTCCTTTAAACAAATGAGCTGATTGTGGTTGTATTACTGATAAATCGGGTAGTTCAATGACATCGAAACCATTACTCAGCTGATGCTTGAGAGAAGTCGTCCAGGAAACTGTGGTAAGTATTCTTGTCTTTTCTTTAGGATAAGCCTGATAGAAAATCTGTTCAGCTATTCGCCCTTGAGTTGTTAAGATAATATGTTTAAATGGGAAAATAGTATGAAGAAGCTCTATTGTTTCTTGCTGAGGCTTAGTTTTTAAATAAGTGATACGTTCTTTTACCGCATCGGATCGGACAACAAACCAGGAGTCTGTCATTAAATCCAGCGGGCTACTATTGTAAGCAAGTTGTTCCAGCTTATCTGTTTCAACAAGTAATTCTATAAATTTATTTTCATTTAAATTATGATTGATTTGAATACTGTTTTCGCTTTTTTTTTCTACATCTGAATTTAATAACGATATTTCATCTATTTGCTTGGCGAGTTGCGTAAAGGTTAGTGAATTTTGATAGAAAACAGTCCAATAATTTAATACAAAAGAATAAGGCGTATTTTTCGGTATATAAGCAAAAATCGGTTCTCCGATGACACCAAATTTCTTTTTAAATTGATAGTTTGTTTCACCTTGGTAAAAAATTCGACTTAAAAGAGCTTGCTTCTTATTTTGTTCTTTCAACCATACCCAACCTCCAGCATCATTAGCAGGATGGTCTTCAAAAACAAACGGATACCAGGTTAATCCAAGAGAAAAAATCTTCGCATTTTCTATTTTTAGTTGCTCGATTATCTGAAGGATTGCATACTCCATATGACCCAATGGTGCAGTTTGGGGATCATAAAATTCCTGATCCATTATATATATTCCGTTTTCAATTTTTCCTATTACTATAACAGAGCATAGTTTTTTATTATGAAATGTTAAGAAAGCCCGGTGTTCAACAGAGAATGATTGTTGCAAAAGTTCCGCCATACATATATAGGAATGATGAATTATATTTTTTTTACTTTCACTCCATTTCATCATTAAATCTTTCATTTCATTTATTGGCATCTTTGATTTATTATGATATTCTTCAGTTTTAACCTCTCCACATTTTTTAAATTTTTCAACTAAATAGCGCAATTTTCGCATTTTATTACCTGCTAATGAAAACTGCTTTACGTCAAGGTTTTGCCAAACACCCAATGGAATAAGTTTCATTCCGTTGCTAATAAGCCAATCATGATAACAATCCACAATGAGTAACTGTTGCTGATTTTGTTGACAGTAAGATTGAAGCTCCTGATACATATCTTTATTAATAGAAAAAAATGGAATAATAAGTGCCTCATCTATAATGACTCTTATATATTTATCTTTAGTTGCCGAAATGAAAAAATATGGATAAAGTAATCGCTCATATCCTGCTGGTGGATATTTATTGTCTATATCCAGGATAAGCTTTGCAATTTCGGGATTAGTTTGCAATTCCTTTTCATGAATCAATAATGGCCTTATCTGTTCTTTAAACTCTTCTTTCGGATTATATACTGAATTTTGAACTTGTATCATTTCTTTTTTTGTTTCTAAGTAAAATTTAATAATGTCATCCAGGTTAAAAAAATGGCTGGTTTCTATTTGGTTAACTAATACGTTTAAAATATCATCCTTTTGTGTTTGCTGATTGAACAACATAGCGGAACTATATTTGATATCACTGTTGTTTTGTTTTGCAAGATACTTAATTCGTTTAGACTTGGAAAAAGGTTTAATTACTATATGCTTTGAATTTTGATTATCCTGTTGTAATACATTTGCTGAAAACTCCGTTTGATTCAATATTTGGGGGGATTGAAAAATTTTATCTACGCTTTCTTTATGTGCTTCTATAAAATAATCGGCTAAATCATCAATGGTACTATATTCAAAAAATAATGCCTTCGAAAGATCCGGAAAATGCTGTTCGACTTTATTATTAATTTCAATTACCATAATGGAATCTAATCCATATTTCTCAAGACTCTCATTTATGTCCATTCGATCGGGGTCCAATTTAAGTGTATTGGAAAGGATCTGTTTTAGATAAGCAATCATACGCGCTTTGATATTTTCATTTTCAGGTACATCAGACTGTTTCTTTGTAATAGTATGTTCCTTTAAGTATCGCATTTTTGCTGTTCTGTTTTTTGCCATAACAGTAGGCCTTCCCGTTAACTTACCTTCCATCACCATCACCTGCTCATGCTTAGAAGCCAGGCAATGGTAAAAAGCCTTTATGCCAGCTACCGTGGTCAGAGCGATCATATCCATATCTTTTTCCGCCATGATTCTGGTTTCTCTAGCAACATGCATTCCGCCCTCTTTCCACAATGACCAATTAATTGATATCGTTTGGCCTTGACGTTGTTCTAAAGATACTAGACTGTTACGATATTTAGCATAGGCATCCATAAAAGCATTAGCAGTAGCATAGTCCGCCTGGCCGATATTGCCTATTGATCCGGCTATTGAGGAAAAAAGAATAAAAAAGTCAAGACTTAGATTCTTACTAGCTTGATCTAAATTAACCAGTCCTCTTACCTTCGGGGCCAGAACTTCTTGCACTTCTTCCTTTGTTTTCTTAATGATGAAATTGTCCCGAATCACACCGGCACTGTGAATGATGCCGTGAAGACTGCCATATCCCTCCTGGATGCTTTGAATCAACCCGTAAACCGCCTCCTTTTGGGTCACATCTAACTGCTTGTATATAATCTGAGCGCCTAAGGCCTGAAGTTCCTTCAGTTTAGCTTTTTTATCCTCATTTAATGGGGACCGGCCTGTTAGGATCAATACTGCTGCTTTGACTTTTTGCGCGATTTCTTTGGCAAAAATAAGTCCCAGCCCCCCTACGCCGCCAGTGATTAAATATACCCCTTGGTCTTTCCAAGGAATCATCACCTCGCAAGGAACTTCTATCTCACTCCAACCAGCAATCCACCGCGTTCCATGCTGATAGCGAACCTGATTATCAATTGGATTTCGGCTACTCTGCATCAGTTTCTCTACAATTCCCGCAGAATCTTCCTCAGAACCCAATTCAATCAGTTGTCCAATTAGTTTTGGATTCTCAAGTTGGGCAGTTTTCAAAAGTCCGAAGAGACCGGAGAACAGTTGTCGTGCCTCTTGAATAGGAACGACAAGCTGAATTAATACTGTACCCTTAAGCTTATTTTGGAGAATGCTTTGAATTCGAGTAAACATTTGCACAGCATAGGTCTGAAAGCGCTCCGCTATGTCTTCGTGCTGGGATTGCAAGAGAAGGCAACTCACACCATTGATATGTTTTTCAATACTTTCCCGTAAGACTTCCCCTGGCTCGCACAGCACCAATATATGCTGTGCATAGGCCGGTTCTGAGGCTGCCTGGACAACCACGCTTTCTTTCCAACAAGGATGAAGCATCAAAGTCCCAAATGTTGCCGAGGCATCAGCTTCACCTACTTCACCTTCCAGAAGCCGCAATGTCAATCCCTTCATCTGCACACAAATCGTACCCTTTGCATCACTCAAATCAATATCAATCTTCTGCACATTGTCTCCTGCTTTACTATCTTTACTGTATCGAATCAGAGCCCACATTACGGCAGTACATTTTCCATTTATATTCAGTTCTTGTAATGCAAAGGGTAAAATTGGCCTGCAATGAACACCGCTGTTGGATGATAAGGACTTATCCGAGTCCAGCATTAAACCGATTGACGCTTGCAAGGCAGCATCCAACAAACTGGGATGAAGAACGAATTGATCATTTGTATCAGAAACAGCCAAAGGCAGGGAAAGCTTAGCCAACACTTGTCCCGCACCCACATACACAACCTCTATCCCTTGATGTGCCGGACCGTAATCAAACCCCAACGCTCTAAAGGCCTCGTAACATTGGTAAGACGACAAACTGCTTTGGCCGCACTGAGATTGTAAGAAAGGTATATCCAGCGTTGAAGCTTCGCTGGCTGACCGGGGCACTGCCCTGCCCCGGCTATACACAACAGGCTCAGCATTGTCCGTTGTTGACTTTCGATAGATTTGATAGGAAATTTCTCCGTTGTCCTCAGGACATAGTCCTATGTGTACTTGAACCGGCTTTTCTCCTACAACAACAGGGCAAGACCAAACAATGTTTTTGAGCTGGATTCCAGCGTCTAACTCTGCCGTTGCTCCTGTTGCCTGTTCCACTGCTGCGCGTGCCATCTCAAGATAAGCCACGCCGGGCAAAACCCGCTGACCCTTAACAACATGGTCAGCCAGGAAAAACTCCTGACCCGTAAAAGTCGAGCTGAACCGCTGCTCGGTAAAATCTGAAGAATTTTGATGCAATAACGGATGCATAAATGTAATAACTGCTGAGCTTGTTGACATATTGCTGGCAGATCTAGTCTTGATTTCTGCCACCCAGTAATTTTCTTTAGTAAACGGATACGGTGGTAAACTGATTCGACGTGGTTTAATGCTATATAGGGAATTCCACGAAATTTCATAACCCTGGCAATAAAAGTCCGCTAAAGCGCAGAGTACTTCCCGATATTTGTTCTTGTTTCCTTTCACTGACTGGCTGTGTTCTAACAAATATTGGGTATACTCCACGATCAGCTTCTGACCGGAAAAGTTCCGGGGAACCGTTCCGTGGAACATTCTAGGCAATTCCTCTTTACGCCCAGCCTTTTTTAATTGATATAAAGCGTCCTCCAGATCCCGGACTATAATCGCACAACGATGAGCAAAATGCTGGCGGCCTGCTAACAAGGTATAACTGATCTGGGGCAAGTTTTTCTCTGACCAATGACTGTTTTGCATTGCATCAATTATATCTTGAATTTTTTCTTGCAAAGCGGCCGGAGTCTTAGCTGAAAATGCGAGCAGGTGGTAATACGGTCCCTGCTCTGAGGATGTTACCGCTTCCTTGCTGGTATAACCTTGGACCACCATATGTACATTGGTTCCGCTCATTCCAAAAGCGCTTACTGCACCAGAACGGCGCCTGCCTTCCCGCTCCGGCCAGGTTCTTGCTACTTGGTTAACGTAAAAAGGACTTTCCTGCCAACGGATATAATCATTTTTTTGTTCATAGTGCAGACTAGGCGGAATTATCCCGTAACGCAAAGCCTGTACCAGACAAATCAAACTGACTAGGCCCGAAGCGGCGAAGGTATGGCCGAAATTTGCCTTTGTTGAGGTAAGAGCGCAAAATCCCTGTTTACTTGTATAAGTTTTAAAAGCATTATATAGTGCATTGATTTCAACGGGATCTCCTAGTTTAGTTCCGGTTCCATGGGTTACGATATATTCGATTTCCTGCGGATTCACCCTGTATTGATCATAGACTGATTTTAGAAGATCTGTTTGCGCAACCCCGCTTGGTGCAGTAATGCCGTTAGTCTTCCCATCATAGTTAATACCGCTTCCCTGGATTATTGCATAAATTGGATCTCCGTCGGACTCTGCTTGTGATAATCGCTTAAGCACCACTGCAGCCACGGCTTCTCCCGGTACCATACCGTTCGCTCGTGCATCAAAGGCAAAGCACTTGCCGTCTTCAGACAACATCCCAGCTTGGCTCATTCCAATAAATGACTCCGGAGTCAATATCAAATTCGCCCCTGCCGCAATCGCAGTAGTGCATTCCCGATTTCGCAAACTTAAAATTGCCTGGTGTACGGCAACTAAACCGGAAGAACAAGCTGTATTAATTGCCATAACAGGACCATTCAGATTTAAAAAGTATGCCAAACGAGCCGCTAAAATTGCAGTATGATTGGCTGTAATACTGCCCTTTTCTTTAACAAGCAGGTGATAATCACCCTCTTCAACACCAACAAACATTCCAATCTTATTTGCGCTAAGATGAGTTGCCCCATATCCCGCATCTTCCAACGCCTTCCATGCTTCCTGCAGTAAAAGGCGTTGCCTCGGATCCATAATCTCCGCTTCTCGTGGTGAAATTTCAAAAAACAAGGCATCAAATTCACTAACGCCTGAGATACAACCGCATTTCCATTTAGTTTTCCCCGGCCCCGGGCCTGGAAACCGTTCTTCGGGAATAGCGGTAACCGCATCCTGTCCTTCTGTAACAATTCTCCACATTTCGTCGATATTCCGGGCTTGCGGGAACCTTCCGCTCATCCCGATAATGGCAATGGGATCGTCCATGTTCTGGGAAGAGCTCCTAACAGCAAATCTAAATTTTCCAGGTGGCTGTCGTTTTGTTGTGGCTGCTATACCAGGAATCCTTGGCGATAAATCCTCTTCGATAATCATTTCACGATAAAACGCCTCAATGTTTGCTTGGTGCTCCTGTAAAAAGTATTGAGTCAAGCTGTCAATCGTGGAGTGTCCAAAAAACAAGGCGGGTGTTATTTCTATTCCATAGTAATTGGTTAATGATAATGCAAATTCCGCCAGGCTAACCGAATCAAACCCTAAATCCGCCAAGTTTTCTGCTCTACCTAACTTATCACGCGGAATCTTGAGTACTTTACCGATATGTTCTTTCAAATCCCAATCTAAGCATTGCGCCAGGTTTAAGCCTTTTAATTCCGCTCTTTTGCTTGTGCTGGAGGAATTGGGCGTATGTATAAATGAGGTAGTGGCTTTTTTATTAATTAAACCTAAAAAGCGATGTACCCGGCTTGGTTGCCCCACCAACAGCAAATGTTGCGTCTTATTTTGGACCAGTAAGCGTTCGAACATGGCCATGCCCTCTGTGGTTACCAAAAAGCGCTGACCACTGGATTGCAAATACGTTTTACTATTTTCATCATCGCCAAAACCCATGCCGCCGTCTTTCCATAGAGGCCAATTGATTACAACAGTCTTTCCCTGACGCTGTTTCTGGCATTGCAATTGCTGTCGATAGTGGGCATAGGCTATTAGAAAACGGTTAGCGACGGCATAATCGCAGGAACCAAAATCTCCAAGAATTGCTGCCGCTGAAGAGAAATAGCAAATAAAATCAAGGCTCTCTTCCAGGAGCAAGTTATCAAGCACCAGAGTCCCTTTAATTTTGGGATCGAGTACCGCAGTGAAGCTTCGCTTGTTTTCTTTAAGAATGCTTTGATTACTTTGTACCCCTGCGGCATGAATGACGCCGTTTATCTCACCGAAACGTTTTTGGGCCTGGTTCAGTCCTTCTTTCATACGCTTTGGATCGCAAATGTCCGCTTGCACATACAAAACCTGACTACCTAACTCTTCTAGTGCTTTTAGCTTCGCTTGTTTTTCTCCTTCAATTGGGGAGCGACCTGTTAAAATCAGATTCACGGGGTGTTTCCTGGCGATATACTCCGCAAACAAAAGTCCAAGTCCTCCTCCGCCGCCTGTAATGAGATAGGTACCACCTGATTTTAACATACTGTTGCCGGACTGTAGTGTTGTTTGCCGGATTTGCAATACATGCCGTTTTTCTTTTTGATACAAGACACTCTGAAGTTTAGGAGCTTGTAATTCTGCCCATATTTTCTCCAACCAATCTCGCAATACTGTTTCTTGGTTTTGATCGCAAGCCGCCTGATAAATGATGGACATTTCGGTATTCGGCAGAACGAGTCCTAATGAACGCTCAAAACCAATCCAGGATTCCAAGTAACAACGGTTCAGTTCATTATCAAATTGAGCGGCTAGTAGGAATCGCTTGGCTTTTAGCTTGGCGGCGGCAATGCCCTGCAGAATATTGACAATGCCCAAATAATCCTTTATAGCGCTGTGATCCTCCAGCGGCCATAGATAGAGCATAGCATCCACTTGACCATAATCTTCCGCAATGCTCTGGAAAACCTGCTGAAAACTGTTTTGATCCTCTCGGGCGATCCTATATTCGTATTGAGATTGTTTTTCATAAATTGTACCTTGGGAAACAAAAATAACCTTCGTTTGTTGAGCAAAGTTTGGCAGCGCTTCAAGAATTGCTTGTTTATTCGCTGGCTGCGAAATAAAACATACCAGAGTGTTAATCCCAACCGGATAAATAGCTGCCAAGGGTTGCTCTTGCCAGACCTCTTCAAAAGTCATCATCGCAAAGTTTTCCTGTGTTTTAGGAACTGGAACACTTGGCTGTTTTGAGTCTAAAGAGGTCATCAGCAAAGACCTCGTGTTCTCTTGTTGTTCCAGCCCTTTCATTCGTACACAAACATGGCCTTGGTCGTCACACAAGTCAATATCGAATTTTTTAACTTGATCTTCCGCCTTGCTGCCGTCACTGTAGCGAACCAGCGCCCACATGCTGGCAGAACACTTGCTGTAAATTTCAAGTTCCTGCAGCGCTAAAGGCAAATACGTTTTAAGAGGAGCGATAGTATTCACGTCATCGGCGGAGACCATTGCTAAACCTGCTGACACCTGCCATGCTGCGTCCATTAAACCGGGATGCAGGACAAACTGGTCTTGGGTAGCAAAAGCGACAGCTGGCCAGCACAGTTTTGCCAATACCTGATCCATTCCTCCATATACTTTCTCAATTCCCTGGTGTTGGGATACACATTCCACCCAATTCGCTCGTAGAGAACTTTGACTGCATTGAGCTTGCAAGGCGAGTATATCCAGGCTTGGTACTTTTGAGGATGAGCACAATGCCGCTCGCCCCTGGCCGTGCACTATAGCTTCAGCTTCAGACTCGCTATAAATTTCATAGAAAATTTCTCCGTTGTCCTCGGGGAATAGTCTGATGTGTATCTGTATAGCCTGATCCTCTACAATAATCGGTCGATCCCACATCACATTTTTAAGTCGGTTTATAGTTTGATTTTCTAATAAATTCCCGGCAGCCTGTTCCACTGCCGCCCGAGCCATTTCAAGATAGGCCATTCCGGACAAAACACGCTGGCCTTGGAGAATCGGACTAGCCAGGAAAAACTCCTGACCTGTAAAGGTTGAACTAAATTGCTGTTTGAAGAAATCCGATGTATTTTTATGTAATAAAGGATGAATAACTAATGCTGTGGCCTCCCGGTTAGTTTTGCTACCGGCCTTGCTTTCAACTACAGGTATCCAATAGCGCTCCTTGGCAAAAGGATATGTCGGCAGACTGACCCGGTGAGGTTTTGATTTCCAGTATAGCTTGCCCCAATCAAAAACCAACCCATTGACCCAAAGCTCTAGCATTGGGGCATATTTCCCCTGTTGGATCCATTTCCTGAGTGGTTCCTGCATTTCTTTATTGTCCGCCAATACGGATAGAATTCCTTGATTGTCTTTGGCCTGTCCGTAATATAGACCTTTAATACTGGTTTGTCCTTTTATAAATTGTTTCAGTTTTTCCTCAAGTTCTTTGACTGAGCCTACAACTACAGCTAAGCGCTCCTCCATTGCTTCCCGTCCTACCTGAAGAGTGTAGGCTATATCAGAAAGCCTTGTCTCAGAAAGCTGTTGTGTTTGAATCGCGTTCAGGAAGCGCAACACATATTCTCGCAGCCGCTCTTCATTCTTTGCTGACAATACTATCATTTGTAAATCCTGTCCTTGATGCTCCGGTTCCTGAGGTGGTGATGTATATTCCTCAATCACAGCATGCGCATTAGCGCCTCCCGCCCCAAAAGAACTGATTGAGGCTCTTCTTGGATATATCTTTACTTGCCCATCAACATGAATAACAGGTTGCTGCCAGTCGGTTAGCTCCTGCTGTACAAAAAAGGGAGTATCCTCAAAATTAATATTTGAATTGAGCTGCTTTGAATGTAGTGACGGAACAAGTTGTTTATTTTTCATCTGCAGTAAAACTTTGGTAAGTCCGGCAATGCCGGCTGCCGATTCCAAGTGACCGATATTCGATTTTACTGACCCGATAGAACAATACTGCTTTTCGTTGGTATACTCACCAAAACTTTTCGCTAATCCGTCAATCTCGATTGGATCCCCCAGGGATGTACCCGTGCCGTGTGCTTCAACATAACTGATTGTCCTTGGATCAATTTGCGCTCTGTGCAATGCTTCCAATATCAGCTTACTCTGAGCTGTAGGGTTGGGAACCATATATCCATTCGTTTTGCCTCCATGATTTACTGAAGTTCCTTTTATGATGCCATATATATGATCGCCATCATTAATAGCCTGTTGCAGGGGTTTTAATAAAACAGCACCTACTCCTTCGCCTGGTACAAACCCGTCACCTCCTTCGCCAAAACTTCGGCACCGGCCATCAGTCGCCGACATCAAAAGCTGGGAATGTACCAGATATTTATTAGGATGTATTGATATATTGACCCCGCCTGCTATTGCAGCTTCACATTCGCCGCGTTTAATACTTTCCACTGCCAGGTGGAGAGCAGTTAGCGAAGAGGAACATATTGTATCAATGGACATACTCGGGCCATGAAAATCAAAGTAATAGGAAACCCTGTTGGCAATAGAACCGTATGACGAAAGAACTCCTAATTGGTCATTACCTAATAATTGATACTCTCCATACATAACTCCTACGAAGATACCCACCTTCCCATTGAGAAGTTGCTGCAAAGAGTAATGATTGTAACCGGCATCCTCGAATGTGTGCCAGACGGTTTCCAGAAACAAGCGTTCCTGGGGGTCCATTTTTTCAGCCTCCCGCGGGGAAATATTGAAAAAAAGCGGATCAAATTTATCTACATCATCAATAAATCCGCCCCATTTACTGCCTGCCTTTATCGGCGTGGTTTTATCGCCATTATAATATGCTTGATAATCCCACCTTTCTTTTGGTATCTCTATAATACAATCAATTCCGTTCTTCAGATTCTCCCAGTAATCTGCAAGAGTTCTTGCCTTTGGATACCTGCCGCTTACACCGGTAATAGCTATATCTAATATTTCATTATTTCCAAGTTCAAGACTATTGACAGGTGAATATATTTGTTCCTCCTTTGGTGTAACCACCGCGCAATCATCGTTTAGTTGCGCGTGTATAGGCAGTTCTGCATAATGAAATATCTCCTTCGCCTGGTCTTGATGATATTTCCAAAAGTATTTGGCTAATTCACGAATAGTTTTATATTCAAAAAACAGTGTCTTGGGCAGTTTTCCAAACTCCTCTTCCAGATATTGGTTTAAGCTAGTAATCATCAAGGAATTTATGCCGTATCTCTCTAATCCAGCCATTTTATTAATCTGGGTCACGGGAATTTCTGAAACTTCGGAGAATATCTCTTGCAAATAATCCTCAATTTTTGCCAACAAACTGTTTTCGGCAAAGGAAGCCGGCTCTCGCTCTTTAGGCAAAGCTGTTATAGGTTCTTTAACCCAATGCCTCTTTTTCGCAAACGGATACGTAGGCAAAAGAATTCTTCTTTCGCTTCCATCATTAACACCACTCCACTCAAGCCTAACGCCTTGTACCCATTTGGCCGCAATATCCAGCAAATCCTGCTGATCGGTTGTTATTGGTGACCCTTCTGCAGAAACAGCAGTCCCCCGGTAAAGGCCATCAATATTTTCTGCCGCACCGTTTAAAAACCTATTTAGCTTCTCTTTCAAGCTCTGAATGTTTTCAGCTACAATTGCGATTCTCTCTTTCATAGCAACACGCCCCATGCGCAGCGTATATCCGATATCAGCTAATGATAATGTCTCATTGTGCGCTAAAAATTCAGATAGCTCTATCAATTGTTGGTTAAGTTGCTCGCTAGTGGCTGCTGATACGGGAATTAAAGTAGGTTTTAAACTTGCTACTTGCTTATCAGCTCCACGAATGTACTCCTCAAGGATTATATGACCAGCCGATCCCGTTGCACCAAAAGCGTTAATTAATGCCCGGCAAGGGTTCTTATCCTGTCCGGCTTCGGATGGTTGATTACGCCAGGTTCTCACCGTGTCCACGATTTCCAGTCCACTCTCTTGCAGCTGAATTAACGGATTTACGGGGTTAAACTGTATTGTGGGCGCAATTTGTCCATGCTGCATCTGCAGCAGGACTTTGGTTATTTGCGACATAGCCGAAGCAGCTTCCAAATGTCCTATATTAGCTTTCACCGATCCGATATAACGCGGATATAGAGGATCAGCATGAGGTTGAAAAACATTTTTTATTGCGTTTATTTCCGAAGCATCTGCGATATTGGCTCCTGCTGCTGCTGTTTCAATGTAACTTATAGATTCCGCAGATACACCTGCATTCTCCATTGCCTTCTGCATCAATTCAGACTGCTTTGCAACACTTGGAGCTCCATATTGTACGGTTTTTCCACTGTGACCGATGGCCGTCCCTTTAATAACGCCATAAATATAATCATTATCTTGCTGGGCGGCTTCAATTGATTTAAGTAAAATTGCACCGACCCCTTCTCCTGGTAACCAACCACTTGATTGCCTTCCTAAAGGTCGACATTCACCATCTTTTGATAGCAAATCAAGTCCGCGCAACAAATCCTGGTGGTATGAATGCGTAATTAAATTAACGCCACCAACTACAGCAGCATTACACTCTCCCCTTTTGATGCTTTCGCAGGCAAAATGGATGGCAGTCATTGCTGATGAACAAGAAGTGTTAAGGGCTATGCTGGGTCCGTCGAAATTGAAAAAATAAGATGTTCTATTGGCTATGGAGGAGTGGAAAGCTGATGCTTGCATTGCCTGCCTGTCCTTATTTAAATTGGAAGTTTGGTTCTGATAATCGTTCCACATCGCCCCCACAAACACGCCAACTCTATGGCATGAGCGAATCAAATTTTCGGCAGTATAGCCTGCATTTTCAAGGCATTCCCATACTACCTCCATAAACAACCGTTCCTGCGGATCCATAGAACGGGATTCGACTGGTGAGATATTAAAAAGCAAATTATCGAAACACTCAATATCATCTAAATAGCCGCCGCGGCTTGCAGCTGTTTTTTGCTCACAAATGGTTTCATACCAATCGTTCTTCCACAATTTCTTCCTGCTCTCGGGTAATTCTTGAATACTATTTTTCCCTCTTTTCAAATTTTCCCAATATTCAGCCAGCGTCTTGGCGCCAGGATACCTCCCCCCCAGCCCCACAATAGCAATATCCTTTTGGTCCGCTGCTTCTCTGTTCTTTATGAGGGCAACTTTACCACCAAGCTTTACAGTTTCGCGTTCACCTCTACCAGTCTCAAGAAACTCCCATTCTTTTGGTATTTCTTGAAGAAAACTGCCACAAGTGAAACTATGCAGAAACACTTGTTCACCGTTAAGTTTAAACTCTTGACAAATCCTATCAAAGTCCAAACCGCCAATAGGGCAGACGCCAATATCAAATTCCGCCTGCTTATCCATTAATAGCTGCCCCATGTAACCGGCTTCCAACAACGCAACATATAGGCTGTCCTCTTGGTAAATGGGTTTTAGAACATCAAGTTCACCTAACAAAAATAAACAGAAAGCCGAATTTTGATAATGCTTTCTGTTAAAAGGAGTATAACTAGGTTTTATTTTTTTGGACAACTCTGATGTAATCAGCGCTAATACATGTTTTTCAGTATTATAATAATAAATTCCTTCGTCGAGACCTTCGACTCCATTTTCTTTAATGTAAAGATAAGTATGAATGCCTTTAGTCCCTGATAGAGCTGAATATAGACAACAAGAATTTCCGGCTTCATTTATCGGCCGCAAGAGCGTCATAAACTTACTAAATTGCGCAAAAGGGACAGGCTCACTCAAATAATCTCGCTGACAAGATCGCAGGATATAGCTACTCTGCGAAAATTTATATTTATCGAGGGCTATCATTGTCTCGCCGTCAGAAAATCGTCTGATATTTAGGGACTGTGCATGGAAATTATCATGCTCTTCCTTATTTAAATACTTCATATTTTTTAATGTTGTATGCCAATTGAATTCTAGAAATGAGGAAAATGTTTTATCGCCGGAATAATTTAGAAAATGCTCGGTTATCTGCTTACTCGTTTTTTGCAAATAGCCGGCAAGCCCGATAGGCGCATCACTGCTATTATCTAAAGCATTCGGAACTCCGCCTAACAGGCAATGAATAAACCTATGTCCTTTGTCCAGCTTAAAGAAAGCAGCAATTTTATCAAAATCAACCCCTAATACCGGACATACACCCAAGCCGAAATCCGCCTGTCTGCTTAGCATCAGTTGTCCCATATACCCTGCATCAAGCGTTACTAAACTAGGACTTGCAGATTGATATACCGGCGTTATAGCATCAAGTTGCGCAATAAAGAATAACACAAAGCCAGTATTGTCAAAAACCGGACGATCATATTCGAAAAATATTGACCGATCTATTGTTAACACATCATTAACAAGATAAAGCGCATGATCTGACGGATGGTAATAATAAACTCCCTTTTTAACTCCTTCTACCGCGTTTTCTCTAACATATAGATAAGTTTGAACCGCATTAAGCCCTCCCGCAGACGGATATAAGTACTTTCCTTTTTCTTGTATTGTCTCCTGTTTTAAAAGTGAGATAAATTTGCTAAATAAATTGAAAGGTATTACTTTCCTAACATAATTTCTTAACACCGTGCTTTGTGTATAAGCAGCTTTTTTAAAGTCTGCTTTCTGCAATTCAGTCACTTTTCCTGAGTCATCAATATCGCTATAGTGCTTACTGTCTTTCATATTAATTTGAGAACGCTCTGTTATATCCTGTAATTGTTTACATAAATAGTCCACTATGGCTTTGATAGTGGGGTCATCCAAAAATATTTCTACCGGAATTGAAATACCATATTGATTCTTAATCTTTTCAACCATCCGGACCATAGTCAAAGAGGTTGCACCTAAATCAAAAAGATCATCTTCAATTCTAAGTTCGTCAGTTCCCGTAATTTCCTTGGTATATTCCAATAAGGCCTTTGTTACGTTTTCTCTAAGATTTATTTCCGGTTTACCTGTGGTTATTGCGGTGGTTTCCCGGATTTGTTCTTTTGTCGGCCACGGTAATGCTTCTCGGTTTAGCTTGCCATGAGGTGTAACAGGTATAGCCTTCAGAGGCATGATAATATTAGGAATCATATAAGCAGGTAATCTTTTTTTCACAAAATCCCGCAGCTGTTTAGAAGCAGGCAATTCTCCTTTGGCAACGATATAAGCTACCAGTTTTGGATCACTACTTTCTCCGTTTCTCACCAATACAACTACTTCCGCAATCGCATCATGTTCTCTGAGCGCTGCCTCTATTTCGCCCATCTCAATTCGATTTCCCCGCAGTTTCACTTGAAAATCGATTCGTCCCAGAAATTCGATATTGCCATCAGGCAAATAGCGCGCCCTATCTCCAGTCTTATATAGTTTTGCTCCGGTTTTGTTGCTAAAAGGATCGTTGATAAATTTTTCCGCACTCAGTTCTGGTCGGTTGAGATATCCCTTGGCCAGACCGATGCCGCCAATATGCAACTCTCCTTCTTCGCCAATAGAAACTTGCTTCAACGCATCGTCCAGAATGTAAATCTGAATATTTGAAATCGGGCGGCCAATCGGCACTTTTTTATCCACGCGTTCCTCGCATTCCCAATAAGTCACATCAATAGCTGCTTCTGTCGGACCATATAAATTATGAAGTTTTGCCGACAATTTATCCTTAAAATCCATCATTAAATCAAAAGCCAAAGCTTCTCCACTAGTAAATACCTGCCGCAATGTGTCGCATAATCTTACATTGGAATTGCTAACAAAAAACCTGAGCATGGATGGCACAAAATGACAAGTTGTTATTCTTTCTTTATTTATTATCTCCACCAAATAATTGCTGTCTTTATGACCTTCCGGTTTTGCCACGACAAGACAAGCGCCGGATAACAACGGCCAAAAAATTTCCCAAACCGACACATCAAATGTAAACGGTGTTTTTTGTAAGACCTTGTCCTTGTCAGTCAGCTGGTATTTTTCCTGCATCCACGCCAAACGATTACAAATGGCCTGATGTGATAGCATGCAGCCTTTCGGTTTCCCGGTTGAGCCGGAAGTATAGATGATATAAGCTAAATTTTCGGGAGTAGCAATAAGATCGGGATTACTGTCCGACTCTCCCAACAGGTAATCCCATTCGCTGTCAAGACAGAATTTCGTGCCATTAAATTTGCCAGCCAGACTCTTATATTTTGCCTGAGTGAAAATGATGGAAACTCCGGCATCCTCCAACATAAATTCTAATCGTTCTTCAGGATAGGTCGGATCAAGCGGCAAGTAGGCCCCGCCAGCTTTGAGAATTCCCACAAGAGCTATGACAATTTCCAGCGATCGCTCCATTAATACTCCTACAATACTGTCAGGCCCTACCCCCATTCCCTGCAGATATCGTGCGCATCGGTTTGCCCGACTGTTTAATTCAGCATAGCTAAGCTGTTCCGCCCTAAAACGAAGCGCGGGTTTGTCTGGATTTTTTATAACCTGTTCTTGGATTAGCTCATGTAAGCACTTATCTAAACAATAGTCCCTCTTAGTATTATTCCAGTCAAGAAGTACCTGCTTTTCCTCAGCCTTCGACAAAAACTGTTGGACTATCATACTTTTTCCTCCTTGTCATTCTTTAAAATTCCGTACTTTTCCGGCTGGGCATTGATCAGCTTTGGAAAATCTATTTTATTCCAATTATCAGGAGTACTAGCTAGCGCTTCCAATACTCGCTTATACCCGGCAAACATGTCTTCTATTAAGCCATCGGAATACAGCCCTTTTGCAACATCCCAATAAAAGTGGAGGCATCCTTCACGCTCTTCACTTATGTTATCCAAGTAGACTTGTGGTGTTTTGGTTATAGTCTCTATCTTTGTAAAGTTATTGTCCAAATTGACGCTTGACTGAGTCAAATTACTGAAAACTACCGGAAAAGCTAACGTCCCTCTCCGACCGGCTTTCAATACAGCTTTCCGGAGAACCTTTAAACCGCTCACTGCCAAATGCGCTAAATCCTCGCGTACAGCCTGATGGTATAATTGCACGTTTTCCTTAAAATTGTTCTTACCCTCTCTGAATATTAACCAGCTCATAGCGGTAAAATCACCTACCACCATATTAATACCATTGTGAAGGGGAAGCCGTTCCCAGCACGGAATTACGATAGAAAATGGTTTATGATATAACCATGCTGACAGAACTTCGACATAAGCGGACAACAATATCATGCCTGGCGGCACTGCCAGGATTCTTGCTGAATTTTTGAGTACATTCCAATTCCAGAGCACACTTTTGAACTGCTCTTGCTCAAAGGAGACCAAATTGTCACAGGTATTCATTGGTAATTGCGGCCCGGGTGGAATTATCCTAAACTTTTTTTCCCAATATTGAATGCTGTCTTGATATCCGTCCTCTTTTTTATATTTTTCCAATGCTATGATGTAATCTCGAAATGAAACATCGTTTTTCTTCAAATTCTCAGCAGGATATTTATAAGCATGAAAAAACTGATTCAATAAAAGCTGAATGCTATCCCCGTCAGCTATTAGCATATCAATGCTAAAATGAATGCGGAATTTGTTGTTGTTTAAAATTGATACACGCAAATCAAAATAGGGCCATTTATTTAACTCGAATACCCGTGTTACCATCAAACGTTTAATTGTATTTAATTCCGCCTGTAGCGCTTCTCCTTTTTTGTCGATAAGATCAACCACTTCGATTTTAAACTCTGGAACCTCCTGCAGAATTCTTTGAATACCATCTGACTGGATCACTGCAACAAGCATGTCATGAGTCTGCAGCAATTTATTCCATGCTTTTTCAAGTCGACCAATATCAAGTTCTTCCACTTCAAATTCGTGATATATTTGACAGGCATTATTTCCACCTGGCATTAACGCACTTCTGGCATAAGCATATGCCTGCTGCTGATCAGTTAAGGGAAAGGGTTTAAATTTATCATCTGGCAAGACTTCAAGCTTTAGACCTTTTGGTAAAGTTCCTTTTACCGGAGCCGGCTTTACATTATCGCTGGCTTCAGAATACGCTCCACTCTTAAGGTTACCATCAAAAAGTTTTTCACTAATTATTTTAGAAGTTAAAGTATCCAAATTCCAATCATCCGTTGTGCATGAAAGCATATAAATGAACCGGCAGTAAGCGGCAAACATACTCCTAATTACATTCGCACCAAAATATTCTTCCGCAACATCCCAGCTGAATTTTAGTTTTTGATCCTGTTCAAAGATTTGATGATCTAAATAAACTTGAGGTGTTTGCGTTACCATATATGAAATTCGCTTAAAAAAGCTCTCTTTATTGTGACCATTCTGAGTCTCGAAATTATTCACTAACGATGTAAAAACTACAGGTAAATATATCGAAGTTGGTATTTTATTTCTTGCTTTAATTTCTCGTAACACTCTAACGCCACTTACATAACTGTGGTCCAAATCATTGAATAAACAATCTTGATTGTAGCTTATCCATGCTTCAAAGCTCCGACCCCTTTTTGGCTCCACAACAAATATATTTGTCGAAATATATGGACCAAGTACCTGCTGTATCTGTGGGTGTAGTGGCATCCGATTAAAGAAGGTTATGATGAGTGAGAATGCTTCATTATCACTCCAAGCACGAATAAACTCACTAAAAATACTAAGTACCAGGGTCGTAACGGAAACATTTAATTTCTTAGCTTTCCCTTTAAGAAACAGCCACTGCTGCTCTGCAAGCTCACCGTTCAATCTTCTACGATAATAAATCTCCTTGCGTTCTACGCTATCTGCCTGTTGTTGGCAGGATAGTGTTGGCCCGTTCGGCATCTGTTCTAATCTCTTGACCCAATATTCCAAATCCCGCTTATAACGTTTTGACTCTTCAAATTGCTTAATCGCAGATACATAATCGCGAAATGATATATTTAATGCCGGTAATTGCCAGCCAGGCTTTTCATATAATTGCTGCCATTGCTGTAATAGCATATATACTCCATTTGCATCTATTATCAACTCATCAATACTGAAGTGAATAACATATTTACAATTCGGACACACACTGATACGGACTTCAAAAAGCGGCCATTGCTCGGCCTCATATATTTTATGAGACATATTTTCCCGCACATCCTCAAGGTATTCGGACTGCGCAATCGCAGTTTTTCGGCGTAAATCAACTATCTTCAAATTATATGGTGGCGTTTTATCCAGGATTTTCTGTTGACCATTATTTAGAATTACACAACGAAGCATTTCGTGATATTTAATTAAGTTTTCCCAAGCGCTTCTTAAACGGTAAATATCCAGGCTGCTTACTTCTATCTCAAAATAAATATGGCACCCCACCCGGTCGCCGCCAAAACAAAGTTTACGTCCAGTCAAAAAAGATTCCTGAATATCATTTAGTGGAAAAGGTTGATGGCGGTTAGCATTGTCTGGAATGATTACAGGTAGGATATCTAGCATATTAGATTGTTTTGGAGAATTGCTGTTTGTTCGAAAGTCAGCCTTAATTTGCGGTTTAATTAGTTTGTTCAAGTACCTGTCTAAAAGCTCAATAGTATTATGTTCGCTTACAAGAGAAATTGGAATTTCTGTACTATACACCTGTTCAAGCATACCCCTTAAAGTAACCGACTGCATTGAATTAAACCCTAAATTAGCCAGCGGCTCCCGTATCGGCAGTTCCACTGCAGGAATGCCTAAAAGCTCGCTGATCATTTGTTTAATTCGACTATTCAAGCTAATAGGCTGGTTATCATCCTGATGAATTAAATATCGACTATCCATCATTACTGGCTGGTCACTCACTTGAGCAAGCCAATATTTCTTTTTCTCAAAAGGATACGCGGGCAGGGAAATCCTATGAACAATTGCTCCTTCGTGAAGGAATTCCCAAGGAATATTACCTCCCTGTGACCAATATAACGCCAGTTTCTCGTAATTTTTTTCGGCTAAAAGTATTTGAAATAGAGTCTCCCCTGTTCTGCCATGTAGCAGGGACCCAATCACGGAATGCTCCTCTTCCATATTTCCCGAAAAAATTGGTATGGAAACCTCTAGCTGTTTGTCTTCCTGCCTGGAGACTAAATATTCCTTCAGGCCCTGAATAAGCTCTTCTTTGCTGCTCACCACCATAGCCATTCGATATTTCATTGCCTGTCGTCCAATCTGGAGTGTATAAGCAAAATTTGCTAAAGACAGCTCTTTCTGTACTGTTAAAAATCCTAGCATTTGTTTAACAACCGCCAATAGTCTATCCTCATTTTTAGCTGAAAAAACCACAATCTGTGGTGAAATTGCGGCAATGTTATCAGCAGCTTCTGTATAAGAAGGAATATATTCTTCTAAAATTATATGCGCATTTACTCCGCCAAACCCATAACTGTTAATACTGGCGCGCCGAGGAAACCTGATACCATTTGAGTCAATCAACTCTTCCCATTTATGGTTCTCTGCGGATAATTGGAACCTACTCCCACGTAGCGAAATACTTTCATGTAAAGTTGTAAATTGCGGAATACCTGGAATAACTTTATCACGTATGGCAAAAATCACTTTAAACAGTGCCGCCATTCCAGAGACTATTTCGCCATGGCCAATACATGGATTTAAGTTCCCAATATATTGTGGGCTGTTTGCTTGTAAATTGTTCGTATGTAATGATGTAAGTTCCTGAAAACCCGCCTTCAAAGCGTTGATTTCAATACTATCGCCTATAGGAGAAGCAATCCCGTGCGCTTCAATATAAGATACCGTTCGGGGATCAATCTCAGAGGCCTGGTAGGCTTGGAGCAAGGCAGTTTTTATCCCTGCTGCATTGGGTGCGGTCATTGACATTCCGCGACCACCGTGCGCGACTCCAGTACCTTTAATGATGGCATAAATCAAATCTTTATCTTCAATGGCTTTTTGTAAAGGTTTGATGATCATTGCACCAACGCCTTCACTGCGCACATACCCGTTTGCCTCTGCCTGGAATGCTTTGGTCTGTCCATCCGGACTAAGAAAACCCATTGATTCAAAAGCAATAAATCCCATCGGTGTTAGAAGTAAATTAGCGGCACCTATAACGGCCTGTTCACATTCATTGCGATGTATACATTGAATCGCGCGATGTAAAGCGACAAATACCGATGAACAGGCTGTTTCGCAATATTCGCTTGGTCCCCGTAAATTTAATGTATAAGAAATACGATTGGGAATCATGGACGAAACAATAGACGTCATCGCCAAGGGATTATCTTTAGGAATAGAAAAAATGTTCAAATACTCACTAAGACCTGCAGCACTGATATAAACGCCTGTCCGTTTATGCGCTAATGTTTCAACAGTAATACCGGCATCTTCAATAGCCTTCCACACCTGGGTTAGTAGCAATCGCTGCTGTGGATCCATCAGCTCAGCTTCTCGCGGAGAAATTCCAAAAAACAACGGATCAAATTCATCTACTCCGTCAATGAATCCCCCCCATTTGATATTGGTTTTATTTGCCTCTTTCATGGGGTCACCAAAATACTCTCGCCAATCCCAACGGGTTTTAGGTATTTCGGTGATACAATCCTTGCCCTCCACAATGTTTCCCCAAAAATCATTCAAATCTTTGGCCATAGGAAATATACCACTGATTCCTACTATCGCAATGGGTTCATAGGTTACCCGTTCCGATTGCCCTGCGACTGAAGCCAATGCTCTTGCAAATCTTGAATATCGTTCGTTTTTGAGCAGACCTTCCTTTACTGTACAACCTTCAGGTTGAGCTTGAACTGAGGATTCCAATCTGCTTTGAATAAAGCTTGCGCCAAACGCTGCATGCTTCTCTGCACTTAAATATTCAGCAAAACTTTGAATGGTGGGATATTCAAAAAATACAGTGGGAGTTAATTCCAGGTTGTATTCCTGGTTTAATATATTCACAAATTCAGTCAGCATGATTGAGTCAAATCCATATTTGCTCAACTCGGTATATATATTGATAGCCTCTGACTTTAACTTCAAAAATTTTGATACGCTTTGAATCAAAATCCGCTTTATTTTTTCAAACGATGTGTTGAGATCAATTTCCGGCCTTATAATTGTAGAGGCAAGTTTGAATCGTTTTACAAAGTCCTCTTTGTAATTTTCCACTAGGTATTCTGCTAAGCTATAGAGTGTCGGGTGTTCAGAAACTATACCAGTCGTCAACTCAAACTGATATTCCTGGTTGATTTGATTTATGAATTCCGTCAATGTAACGGGATCAAAACCGAATTCATTCAGTTGGATATTTCCGTCGCTATCTTCAGTTTTAACCTTAAGCAAATTAGATGCGGCTTGCAACAAAGCAGCTTGCACTGTATCTAATAAACCAGTATCGATCCTGCAATCAGCTCTTATAGTAGCTTTCTTAAGTTGTGCAGCAGCACCGCTCTTAATAGAAAGCATTAATTTTTTCATTTGTACAAGATTACCTTCCATGACCAATACCTGGTTTTCTTGTGAAGCAAAACCTTGATATAACGCTAGGATGCCACTTGAGGTTTGCATAGCACTCATTCCCACGCTTTGTCTCATCATTCTCGCAGATTCTTCGTTTATATGCATACCGCCTTCTTTCCACAATGGCCAGTTGACTGATAAGGTCTGCCCGCAGCGTTGTTTCTTTGCAACCTGAGCATTGCGGTACCCGGAATAACAATCCATAAAGGCATTGGCAGTTGCGTAATCGGCTTGACCCAGATTACCTAAACTCCCTGTTACTGAAGAAAAGAAGATAAAAAAGTCAAGGTTTACCTTCTCGCTTGCTTGATCTAGATTCACTAGTCCTAAGACCTTAGGGGCAAGGACTGCTCGCCATTCCTCCTTAGTTTTATTTAGGATATAGTTATCGCGAAGCACGCCAGCAGCATGAATGATGCCATTGAGTCCCCCGAAATCTTCCGTAATTTTTTGAATTAAGTCCGCAACCGCTTTCTTGTCAGTCACATCTGTTCGTCTGTATTCAATTCTAGAGCCCAATGCTTGCAGTTCTCTAAGTTGAGTGTGCTTTTCCTCACTGAGTAATGATCGCCCAGTGAGAATGAGAGTCACATGCTTAACTTTCTGCACAATCTCCCTGGCAAAAATAATTCCTAATCCACCAGCACCACCTGTAATTAGATAGACCCCATGATCTTTCCAGGGAATACGTGACTCTTCTTCCGATGATATAATTTCATTCCACTCCACAACCAACCGCTGGTCATCCCGATAGCAAATCTGGTTATCAAAAGGTCTCCGGCTGTTTTCCTGCAACTTTGCAATGATTGTCTCAGTATTTGCTAAAAAATCCCACTCAATTAGCTGCCCTATTAATTTGGGATTCTCCAGTTGAGCGGTTTTCAATAGTCCGGCCAGTCCGCAAAATAGTTGCTGTTCATTCTCATTCGTAACTACAATTTGAATCAATACCTTACCGCTAGGTTTACTCTTAATAATATTTTGAATTTCATCAAATACCCTAAGAGCATATGTCTCAAAGCGATCGACTATATTATCCTGTTTAGATTGCAATATAATACAATGGCTTCCTGGTATATGACTTACTACTTCTTCCTGAGAAATATGGCCCATCTCGCACAAGATCACCAGATGCTGCATATATATTGGGAACTTATCTTCTCTGTTTATGGGTTTCTTATTCCAACAAGGTCGGAGCAACAGCGTCCCAGGGGTTGCCGAGGCTTTTGCCGTCTCCCCTTCCGCTTCCAATACTCTTGTTGAAAACCCTCTCATCCGTACACAAATCGTCCCATTTTCATCGCATAAATCAATATCGAGCTTTTCTACTTTATCCCCGGCTTTACTCCCCTCACTGTAACGGAGCCAGGCCCA
This sequence comes from Dendrosporobacter quercicolus, assembly GCF_900104455.1. NCBI lineage: Bacteria > Bacillati > Bacillota > Negativicutes > Selenomonadales > Sporomusaceae > Dendrosporobacter > Dendrosporobacter quercicolus. The sequence continues at coordinate 96,941 of NZ_FNHB01000001.1, read as the reverse complement.
CATGCGGGAGGTGCATCTGTCAATAATTTCAATTTCTTGCACGGCAAAAGGCAAGGCAAGCTTGCCAGGCTCAATACAATTGCCAATCTTTAAGCCTATTGACGCCTGTAGCGCTGAATCCATGACACTTGGATGCAGTACATATTGATGCAGCGTATTGGAAACGAAGCCTGGCAGAGACAACTTGGCCAACACTTCTCCTAATCCGATATATACCAGCTCAACTCCTTTGTGGCCTGGTCCATAGTCAAGCCCCATAACGCAATACGCATCATAGCATTGTTTTGCCGAAAGGGTGTTTAAAGTGCACTTCGCTTGTAAAGCCGCTATATCCAAGGTTAATCCCTGCCTAAGCGTACTACTCAACACGGCACTGCCTCGACTGTGAATAACCGGGCCTGTATCCGTCTCATTCGCGTAACTATAGATTTCAAAGGCAATTTCTCCGTTATCTTCAGGGTCAAGTCTAATAAATACCTGAACAGATTGCTGCTGTATTGACATTTGGCGAGTCCAGCTCACGTTTTTTAATCGAATTCCCATCGACTGTGATCCTGATGCCAAATCTACAGCGACACGAGCCATTTCCAGGCAGGCCACGCCAGGCAAAACCCGTTTACCCTTCACTATATGATCCGCCAAAAATAATTCGCGCCCCGTAAAGGTCGAACTAAACTGCTGTTGCGCAAAGTTGGAGATATTCCGATGTATCAGCGGGTGAATGATGCCCGCAAAGTCATTATCGAAAAGATAGTGTTCTGTGCTTGTAAGTATACAATAATTGTCTTCGCAAAATGGATATGTGGGCAATGGAACACGACAGTAACTTCCCTTTTTGTATAACATCGCCCATTCCAGATTATATTCATTAGCGTATAGCTCTGCTAAAAACAGCAGCTTTTCTTTATAATTCTCCCAATCTGAATTATCAGATTGCTGTAATTCTTCAACAAGTCGTTCACCATATTTTTTTAATATTAATTGTATTTTAGGAGAACTTGTTGCTTCATAACTAAAAAAATCATCTGTGGTCTCATTTTTGTAAATTTCCATTATTTTTTGTTTCAGTTCATCTATATTACTCGCGATAAAAGCACATCTAACTGAAAAATGACTTCTGCCAATTAAGAGAGTGTAGGAAATATCTCCTAAGCAATATTGCTCTGCTTCTTTTTCCAGCCATGCGTTCATATCGATAATTCTTTGATTTAAGGCTGTTTTTGTTTTTGCAGAGAACGTGAATAAGTAATAGGGGCGAACATGCTTATTTGCACCCTGTTGCACTGGAGGCTCTTCAATAATCACATGACAATTCGTACCACTAAATCCAAACGAACTTACCCCTGCACGTAAAGGATTTCCATCACTGCTTTTCCATTCAGTAAGTCTAGTATTTATAAAAAAGGGGCTTTCATTAAAATTTATATGCTCATTAATCTTTTCGACACTAATAGTTGGAGGAAGCATTTTATATTTCATCGCCATTAAGATTTTAAAAACACCTGCAATTCCGGCTGACATTATAGTATGTCCAATATTTGGTTTGTGCGATCCGATGGCGCAAAATTGAGTTTTAGCAGTAAACATCCGGAATGCCTCTGATAAGGCTTTAATTTCAATTGGATCGCCTAATTTAGTCCCTGTGCCATGTGCTTCAATATAGCTAACTGTTTCGGGATGAACAGCAGCATTTTTATATGCTTCATATATCAATGCTTTTTGGGAAAGCATACTTGGTGAAGTAATACCTTTTGTCTTCCCATCTTGGTTTATGGCAGAACCTTTAATTACGCCATAAATATGATCCCCGTCCCTAATTGCTGATTCTAACCGCTTTAATACTACAGCCCCGACACCTTCTCCAACTACGATCCCGTTCGCACTATTGTCAAAGGTTTTACATTGGCCATCAGGTGACAACATGCCTGTTTTTGAGGTCATGACATAAAATTCCGGTGAGCTAATAATAAAAACTCCACCGGCTAACGCAATTTCTGATTCTCCTTTAAGGAGACTATTGCAAGCCAGATGGATGGCTACCAATGATGATGAACACGCAGTATCTACAGCAAGACTTGGTCCCTTAAGATTTAAAAAATATGAAATTCTTGCCGCTAAAATTGACATGTCATTGCCTAAAAATGTTTGAGAATTTATCTCTTCCTGATTCAATGTTTGTTCCTTATAATCCGAGGTTCGACCACCAACAAAAACCCCTACCTTTGTCCCCGATAGCTGTTGGGCGGAATATCCCCCGTCTTCAAAAGCTTTAAATGCTTCTGTTAAGAACAATCGCTGCTGCGGATCCATTCTTTCCGCTTCCCGCGGTGAAATATCAAAAAATGCGGGATCAAATCTGTCAATGTTTCTTAGTAAACCACCCCATTTACTGACCGATCTATTCTTTTGGGCAAAATCCGGATGGAAATAGCTAATTTCGTCCCAGCCTTTGCGATCAATTACCGCTATACAGCTATGCCCCGACTTAATGTGATCCCAGAATTCTTCAATTGTGTCTGAATCGGCGAATTTGCCTGAGATACCTATTATTGCTATTGAATCTCGTTCTTTTACAAGAAATGCCTGATTGTTATTACTTTCTTCGCTTGAAATTGCTTTTTTTATTCCCAGGCTTCTTTCCCTTAACAAATGATTATAACCGGCAGATCGTTTACCATTTTTCTGTCGCCATTCTTCACCATAGCGACTAATAATAACTTGAGCTAACTCCTTGACCCCGCTATAATCAAAAACAACTTCAATTCCTAGTTGAATTTCGAATTTTTGATTGACTGCTTCTATCAATTCCACAGCCAATACTGAGTTAATACCCAAATCTAAAAAGCTCTTGTCTAAATCCAGGGTACTATCCCTTAATAAATCAGCTATTATTTTTTTCAATTCCTGTTCAATAACTTCGTGACTACTTATGTCACTGTATTTTTTATAAGCTTTTCCCTTATTTGCACCATTTGCTATATGGTATTGATTTGCTATATGATTTGCCAAATCTTTGACATTGCTATAATCAAAAACCACTTCAATTCCTAACTCAATTTCCAATTCTTGATTGACCGCTTCCACTAATTCAACCGCCAGCACCGAATTAATACCTAACTCTGAGAAACTTTTATCAAAATTCAAGGGATAACTTGTGTTGTTTACTATTCCCGCAAGTACTTTCTTTACTTTGTTTTCAATATTTTTTTGATAAACATGTAGATTAGCATTCATCATACTATATTCTCCTTTCACACCAACTTTTCACCAATTCCTATATATAACTGCCGAAGAATAGAATGATTTTCATCTTTAAGCATATTTCTCCATTCCATGGAAATTTTTCCGAGAGATTTACTTGATAAGAAACCGTCCTGTACCAATTTTACTGGAATACCGATCCCCTCGGATTTAAAAAATATTTCCTCACAAACTATTTCGCTATGCGCATTAATAATTTCAAAATCAACTTTAGAAAACCCACCCCTTTTAAGAATATTAGGTAGTTCCCGGCCAATTTTGGGGTTACCGCCTTCCGCATACCGGGATCTGCAGTAGGCATCATAGAGTTCTCTCAGCTCTAAAATATTTGGATAGGTCATTATATGCATTTCAAAATCATTATCAACGAATATCGCTTTCCCCCCGGGTTTTAATATTCGAAATACTTCGCGAACAGCATTAACAGGATCAGGTAAATGTTCTAAGACTAATCGTATAACCGCAAAATCAAAGAAATTTTCGGCTAATCCAGTTTGCATTATTGATTTTTGAAGCACTTCAACTTGACTAAACTTTTTTTGAGACAAATATTTCCGGGCATAATCCGCCAGGAATGGATCAATCTCTATAGCTGTAATTTTTGTATTGGGCAATCTGCCCAATATTTTTTCCGTGACAAATCCTGGACCTGAACCAAGCTCGGCGATTAACATTCCATCGCTCAAACCAAATTCAATATAATGCTTAAATTCCTTGTCCCAAAACAATTCAACTTGAGCTTTCAAACGACTTATTTCTGCTTCAACACAACTTGAAATTGTATTAATCTGATAAGAGCCTTGCTGATTCATCAGATCACCTCTTCCACTTTTGCCACTGGCTTTATTTAGCACAAATAATAGAAATAATTCGGTTATTTAAGGAGTTTTCGCTGTTTTATCAGATGTTTTTCAGCAATTGATCGAATGTCTATTTTTAGTTTTTAAATCAATCCCTGCAACCCATTGCTTAAAAGAACCTAGCGCCGAACTACAATGAACTCGATAATAAATTGTATCCCTTCTCTTCACTTCAAACAAATCGATCATTAACTGAATAACAATATTTACTTCTTTCAATGAATTAGCTGCACACAAAAAGTTTGAAACTTACACAGGTTAAGTAGAGAGAACGTGGTAAAGAATTTTACGTCAGCTAGAGTGTAGAGTTAACAATAAGCTGGCATATGATAATTCTTTACCACGTTTGATAGTAATACTTATTCATTAATTCTATCAATTATTAAAGCACACCATTAATAAGGCATACTCTTACCTTTCATGCAAAATATATTACACTACCGATACGACAACTATAACCTCATAGATTATCTAATGGGCCGAAACACCAAAGATATCCTTATGATTTTGTTTATCATGATTTAATTTCTAAGTACTTCAATGCCCAAATCAATTGGTTTTGGCACTCCCATGAAATTCACCAGTACCTTAACCCTATTTTTACGCTTATCTACTGCTATAATGATCCCTTCCATTCCTTTAAGGGGGCCACTTTTGATAAAAATTTTGGAATTAAATATATAAATTTTGGAATAATCTACCACACCTTCATGATCTAACAATTTAAGAATGCAAACCATTTCATCCTCTGCTATTTTTGTGTAATACTCTCCAGTTTTTAATATCCGAATAACATGTGGAATTTTTTGAACCATATAATAAGTTTCCATATTCATTTCAGTATGAAAAAAAATATAACCTGGAAACATCTTTTTTAGTACCTGCTTTACTTTTCCGCCTTTTCTCTCCATAAGCCTTCTCTGCGGAATAATGGTAGATAAAATAGATTCATTAAAATAGATTCGAAGCCATTGTTGAACTAAATCTTCCTTTCCTGTTTTAACGAAAAGCGCATACCAATCCATCAAAGCTTACCTCTCGTATAATAATGTTTTACAGACGGTAATTACTAATGTTTAGAAAACATATTTAGTAGTTTGACAAATTTACTATGGACTGACTCTAATACTAAAAAACTCTCATGGAAAGATGCAGCAAAATTACTTCTTATTTTCTTGCAAAGCTTTTATATTATCGCTCAAATGGAAGGATAATGTTTCTACATAAAAAAACTAAAAGCTATAAAAGCCCTTATTTCAAGGGTCTTTATAGCCTTCAGTTTTTTCTGATCAGCTTTTCAATATTATTCTTAGTCTTTTTATTTTTACTCTTTCCCAGTCTTTCAAATATAATTGAAATGTCATGGAAACGATATTGCAATGCCACTGAATATCATTCCCATATTTTGTTTATTCGCGATAATAACTTAAACCCCTTTTATTTTAATCTCAATTTTTTCCATCAAATTATTACATTTTTTTACATTGCGCTGTGATTCCTCCTCATAAAGAACAGGTCCCTGACGGGACCTGCCGCTTACATCATATCATCAGGAAAATCAACGTTTGCATAAACTTCCTGAACATCATCATGATCTTCCAAAGCTTCCATCAGCCGCATCATTTTGGCGGCCTCATCGCCCTGCAATTCAACCGTTGTATCCGGTAGCATAGAAATCTGCGCCACCGAGGTTTCAATATTGTTTTTCTCCAATGCTTCCTGCACTTGATCAAAATCCTCAGGAGCCGTCGTTATTTCAAAAACGTCATCCTCAGTTTTAAAGTCCTCAGCTCCGGCTTCCAACGCCAGCAGCATTAGCGCTTCCTCATCCGGGGCGGCCTCCTGTTCGACAACAAACAGTCCTTTGCGCTTAAACATCCAGGCCACGCAGCCCGACTCACCCAAATTGCCGCCATGTTTCGAAAACAAGTGCCGGATGTCGGCGGCAGTGCGGTTGCGGTTATCGGTCAGAATATCAACCAGCAGGGCTGCCCCGCCGGGGCCATAGCCTTCATACGTCAGTTCCTCATAAGAACTGCCCTCCAGCGCGCCTAACCCTTTTTGCACGGCCCGCTGGATATTATCTTTGGGAATATTATTGGCTTTGGCTTTGGCTAAAGCCAGCTTAAGTTTCATATTGCCGGTAGGGTCGCTGCCGCCCAGACGAACGGCGACGGTAATTTCACGGCTGATTTTCGTTGTTATCTTACCGCGGACAGCATCCATTTTACCCTTGCGATGTTTTATATTTGCCCATTTAGAATGCCCTGACATACATTTCTCCCCTTTACTCCAAATCAGCCACTATTTTACCATAACATGGCGGAATTGGCAAAACCTCCAGACAAAAAATCACGCAATGACGATGCGGATATAAGTCTTCTTGCCTTTTCGCATCAGCAGGCTGTCATCGGTAAATAAATCAGCAGTCAGCTTCATCTCCGGGTCAGTTACTTTATCATTGCCGATATACAGCCCACCCTGAGCAATCAGCCGCCTGGCCTCGCTTTTAGATGCAACGATGCCGGTTGCCGCCATAATATCCAGTAATTTTGTACCGACCATTGCCGGGCTGATTACCGCCTTCGGCGCATGATCCAGCGCTCCGGCGCCGCCAAACAGTGCTTCAGCCGCCTGCCGGGCTTTTTCCGCCTCTTCACCGCCGTGAATGAGCTTAGTGACCTCCAGGGCCAGCCTTTTTTTGGCAATATTAATTTCCTGGTCTTTCAAAGCGCCCAGCCGTCTTACTTCCTCCATCGGCAAAAAGGTCAGCAAGGCCAGACATTTTTCAACATCGGCGTCATCGATATTGCGCCAGTACTGGTAAAACTCATAAGCTGAGGTTTTCTCCGGATCAAGCCATAGAGCGCCTTTTTCCGTTTTGCCCATCTTGCGTCCGTCACTTGTGGTAAGCAGCGTAAATGTAAGGCCGTAGGCCGGCTTGCTTTCCTTACGCCTGATCAGATCAACGCCCGCCAAGATGTTGGACCATTGATCATCACCGCCCATTTGCATGATACAACCGGTTTTCCGGTTCAATTCAAGAAAGTCATAAGCCTGCATAATCATGTAGTTAAACTCTAAAAAGGAAAGACCGCGCTCCAGGCGCTGCTTGAAGCATTCGGCAGTTAACATCCGGTTAACGGAGAAATGGGCGCCAACTTCACGCAAAATCTCAATATAATTAAGCTTTGCCAGCCAGTCGGCATTATTCATCATCAAGGCCTTATGATCATCAAAGTCAATAAACTTTGCAAACTGACGCTTAAAGGCATTTCCATTATGCTCAATCGTTTCCGCGGTCATCATTTTACGCATATCGCTTTTACCGCTGGGATCACCGATCGTCGCCGTCCCGCCGCCAATTAAGCAAATGGGCCGGTGGCCGGCCTGCTGCATATGGGCCATGACCATCAACCCTAAAAAATGGCCTACATGCAGGCTGTCGGCGGTCGGATCAAAACCAATATAAAAGGTAATTCTCTCTGAGGACAATAGATCCTCAATTTCTTTTTCGTGTGTAATCTGGGCAATATAGCCACGCTCTCTCAAAATGTCCAGTACCGACATCATCAAAACCTCCTGATTGCTGCTTAGAATATTTAAAAACAGAAAAGCCCGCCCCCTGAACAGGGACGGGCAAAAACCCGCGGTACCACCCAAATTGCCGATAAAGCCGCTTTGTCGAGGTATATAAACTATACTCTCGGAGCTTTTTAACGGCGGCTAACCGGCTTGGCCAAAATCTTAAGCCTGCTGTTCCCGGGTGTATTTCGTCAGGTATGCCTGCCGGGTTCCAGCCTCCCCCGGCTCTCTGTAAAGCAATCCCTGATTACTTCTTCCATTCATCACATTTAAATTATTAACTTAAGTGTAATATAACAAAAATCCGCCAAACTTGTCAATCTTCTATTTTACGTGCCAATGCCCGCCTTTATGCAAAATCTGAACTACCTGTTCATTATCTGAAGCGGTTTTATATTCCGCTTTTAAAGCGTAATTCTCCACCAGTTTCCCGGTAACTCTGGGATTTGTTAAAATCCCCGGCCCGCCCACACAACCGCCGGCGCAGGACATTCCTTCGAAAAAGTTCGCATCCAGCTTGCCGGCTTTCATTTGCAGCAAAGCTGTTTTGCAATTGCTCAAGCCTTCCGCCCGGTGTGCTTTAATTTCAACGCCGGCATCGATCGCTTCCGCATGTTTGATCACCGCTTGCACGACTCCGCCGGCTCTGGCAAAATCATTGCCGGTCGAGGAAGCTGTTGTCTGATATTCAGTATCTTCAATTGCGGTAATATTTATTCCCGCGCCAACCATCATGCAGGCCACTTCTTCGAAGGTTACTGTAAAATCAACAACTCCGGCATACCGGACAGCTTCAGCTTTTTTGGCAATACAGGGCCCAATAAAGACCGTTATCGCTCCCGGGTCACGTTCTTTGATCACTTTGGCGGTTGCAATCATCGGCGAAACCGTACTCGAAACAGCGCCCGCCAGATCCGGCAAATGCTTTTCCACCATACTGACATAAGCCGGGCAACAGGAGGTTGTCATAAACGCCCGCGCCTCAGGCACTGATTTCAGGAACTCGGCAGTTTCCTCAATGGTGACGATGTCCGCCCCGTAGGAAGCCTCATAAACCTCATGAAAACCGATTCGCCTAAGTGCGCTGACAACTTGACCCGCCTGGACTTTGGCACCAAATTGGCCAATGAAGGCCGGCGCCACCATTGCGTATACTTTTTGCTCCGACTGCAAAGCCTGGATCAATTGAACGATCTCCGAACGGTCAGCGATAGCGCCAAACGGACAGGCCGACTTACAGCCGCCGCATTGTACGCATTTATCATAATTAATTTGCGCCCGCCGGTCGCTGCCGGCGGTAATCGCTTTAAGATCACAGGCGCCTTCGCAAGGGCGGCTTACCTCAATAATGGCGCCATACGGGCAGGATTTTTTACAAAGGCCGCACTCAACACACCTGCTCTTGTCAATATAAGCACGATTTTGCACAACCATGATCGCTTTTTTCGGACAGCTGTTGATACAATGATGCGCCAGGCAATTACGACAGGCATTCGTGACAATAAATTTATCGATGGGACACTGATCGCAGGCTGTCGGTATCACTTGAAGAATGGGCATATCGGCAACAACGCCCTCAACGGCATTTTGCGCCGCTGTTTCCAGTAGAGCCTCAGCCGGCTGACTGAGCGCTAATTTAATCCGTTCCTGCAATACGGCCCGTTCTTTGTGAACGCAACAGCGATAACGCGGTCCATCTTCGGTTACTACAGTATGAAGAATATTGTTTACATTTTCTATTAATTCTCCGGTGAAAGTCATTCTGGCGATTTCCGTCAGGACTTTGCGGCGTAATTTAACAAGCTCCGTAACTTGAGACATCTAGAAACTCCTCTCTGCTTACAAGAATAGTCAACCGTTCATTTTTTCGCCAATAATCTCTAACAGCCGTTCGGGCGTTACATTGGACATCAGGGCGCCATCAATTTTAATATTAGGACCTGTTGAGCAGGCTTTAAGACAGGTGGCCCCCCTTAAATCTATTTGCGCCTTCTTTTCCGGCGGAAGAGCTTCAATTGCCTCGAGTAAATCCTGTCCACCTAATAAATAACAGGCTGATCCCATACAGATTTCTATTGATATAAGTGCCATAACTTCTCCTCCTTAGGGTTAAAACCACTCCAGTTTAACTTGTTTGCCCTTGGCCTCCAGCAAAGCTTTCAGGTTGGCTAACACTTGTGATTTTATATTGATTTTAAAGGGATAATTGGGATTTTGATGAGCCGGATTTACAGCCTTACCTGCCATTATATCAATCATGTCCGCTTCTAGCAACAGGCGCGCCAACAACGTAGCGCCGTCGCATTTGTCCGTTTCATATAACTTTTTAACGTCATTCAGCCGTTCTAAAACAACATTAAGGGTAAGAATTCCTTCCGTAACCAGGTCGATATCGTCCATATAGCTGATCGGCGGCACTTGCTGATCGCAAAGCGCTAAATCCACCGTCAAAGGCTTGCCGGTAACTTTACTTACGATATTCGCAGTAGTACCGCCAGCCACCACTTTTCGGCCCGGCTGATTTAAAAAACGCCGGATAATCTCTTCATCGCTGCCGGAGTCGGCGGGCGGACCGGTAAACAGCGTCAAAAAGCGGGCCTTGTGAACCCTGACGGCTACCGCAGTCGAATCATCGCCCGGGTGGCCAAGATAATACCCTTCCGAACACTTGATTAGCTGATTGGTTATATCGGATGCTTTACGTCCGGTCTTGCATAAGGCTTTCAATTCATCGGCTACGCCGTTCCAGCCCCAGCCAAGCTTTAGCAGGCCGCCAATTCCGGCATGAATAACCCCGTCGCTAACAGCCGTTATGATATCGTTTTCCAGTAAAGTCAGCCGTCCCACCTTTATTTTTTTACCGCCAATGACATTTACCTGTGTCGGAACCTTACTGACTTGTCCATCCCTGATCAGAAAAGTCGGCGGGCAGTCAAATTCCACAATTGTCGCCAGGCCATTATCTTTAACCTTGATAATCTGTAAAGTAGAGTACGCAATCTTACGCTGCCGGCAAACCGGCAGGGTTTCCGCGATTGTATTAACAACATCCTCCAAAGGAATACCGCGTTTTAACATCGATGATGCAATTTTGGTCGTTAATGTTGCTAAAATGTTGGCCTTGACACCACTGCCCAGCCCATCGGAAAGAACAATAATCGTTGCTTGCGGCGTTCTGGCTATGACAACATTGTCGCCGCATAACTCTTCACCGTCTTTTGATAACTGAGTCACTCCTACCTCAGCATGGAGCCGCTGCATCACTGTTCCTCCCTGCCTTTAAGCACCTGCATCATCTCAATTAACGTTGACTTTGTTTCGGCCGTAGTTTCGCCCAACAGTCCGGCAATTTCCTGAGCAACCTGCATCTGCTTGTTAATGATATCCGTCGCCTTGGCAACCGTTTCTTCTTTCATTTTCTGCCATTCCTGCATTCTTTTTTCTTGATCGGTCACGTTGGATATAACCCCAATTACAATACTATGCTCGGGTACCCCAACGATCATTTGTTCTGTAACAATGCCATATTCCGGATACTCAATACGTTTGCTGATCACTTTATCGCCAAAATTAGAAGCAGCGGCAAAGTCAGCGCAATCAATAAACCCGGCCAGACTATCCCCTTTTTCCATGATTTTCTTGCCATTGAACATCTGCTGGGCCGCCGGATTAATTTCCTGAATGATCATTTTATCGTTAACTGCAATGATGCCATTGAGTGAGTGTTCCACTATAATACTGGCAAAAGACTCGGCTTTCGACCGCATATAAGGCATGCACATCTCAATTTCGGCCAAGCCGCTGTAAACAGCAGCCGCTTTCTCCCGGCAGCTATTATAGCCACAGGCGCCACAGTTTTTTTCATCGACTTTGGTAAATTTACCGCTCTGGTGTAATATTTCTTTGATTTCCTCTTCACTGGGTTCGGCCACTGTAACTGCTTCGGGCAGATGCTCACAGGAAAAATCAATACCCTGAGGCAATTGCCTTACTACTTGCTGTTCAACAGAATTGGCATGATCAATTGCCTTAAGCCGTCTAACCGGCATTGGCTGCGCGCTGCCGCCGGCCGGCCCGCCGATACAGCCGCCTTTGCAAGAAAAAGCCTCAATAAACCGGGGTGATATTTCCCCTCTTGCCAGGCTGCCGAAGACCTCTTTACATTCTTCAATGCCATCGACAGCAATGATTTCGGTACCAAGCAAATCAAAATTCATAAACGATTTTAAAATTCCGCCGGCCAGTGAAAAAAATCTGGCATTGCTAAGCGGCTCGGACTGATATGGCGCAGCGGCGATTTGCTTTTGTTCAGGCTTTTGCCGGTTTAACCACTGGCGCAATTGCACAAAAGTCATTACCGCATCCACCGAATGGTGCTCATTGTGTTCAGAGAACTTAGCCATACAAGGCCCGGCAAACACAATAAAAGCATCTTGACCAAACCTCTGCCGGATAATCTGTCCATGCGCCATCATTGGTGAAACTACCGGAGCAAGGTTGCCGGTCAATTCCGGATAATATTTTTTTATAATATTCACGATGACCGGGCAATTGGAGGATATCACCGTTTGTGCCGTGTTTTTCACCAGATTTCTATAGAGCAGGGAAACCGCTTCAGCGCCAACCGCGGTTTCCTCAACCTGGTGAAAGCCCAGCGATTTGATTGCCGAAACAAGCTCACTCGTGCTATATTCAGGAAATAATCCCGAAAATGACGATCCCAGGCTTAAAATAGTCTTCCTGCCGCTGGCAATTGCGGCCTGTATAGCCGGAACATGGCTGATCAGGCGCTTAGCATGCTGCGGGCATTCTGTCACACATTTACCGCAAAATATACACTTATCATCAAGTACCCGCGCCCGCCCCCGGTTAATGCCAATGGCTTTTACCGGACATACCCGCAGGCACCGGTGGCAGTCTTTACAGTTTACCTTACGGGTTGTAATTATTTGCATGCCAGTAGCCTCAGCACTTTTTGCTGAAATATTTCGTTTACATTCTCTACTTTCACATTGGTGATGATTTCATCATTGATTTTTATCACCACACCCTCATTACACCGCCCCTGGCAAAAATGCCCTTCCATATCAATGTCCCCGGGAAGTTTATATCTATCAAATAAAACTTGAAAAGCATGCAACACGCCATATGCGCCACGCAAATGGCAGGCGCTGCCAAAACAAATAGAAATCTTCAATATACCGCTCCTTTCCCTGCTTCAACAAAAAATGCGTTTTTCATCTACAATTTTAACCTAAATATCAGTTAGTATCAAGAATAAGCAGGGACAGGGGAAAGAACTGGGGTGCTCCTTCAGGGTGAACCAAAAAACGCCTTAGGAAAAAGCTCTCCTTGAGGCGTTCATATTTGTTATTTATAACGCGCAGCCGCTTCATTTCAGCTGCTTGCTGCGAGGCGTCTGAATTCAGCCATGGTTTTTACTAGTAAGGATTGCCATTTTCGCTGCTTGCTTCATCACCATGCAATTCATGCGGAATCGGAAACGGAAATTGAACATAGGTGCTTGGCACTTCACCAACTACTACATACTCAGCAATCGGTACCTGGGTATTTACGCTGACACTCTTGCTTACTAAGGGTACAACAATTTTCACTTGCGTGGTGGCCACTAAATAGACCATATGTCTCGTTTGGTTGATGCCCGCCTGTTCAAACTTATCAATTACTTTGACCTGTACGGTCCCTACGGGAATAATGGTAACAGTTATTTTAGGTCCCATACTTGCCAGAAACTGACTGCCGAAAATCTGGCCTATTGGTATTTGAATTTTTTCAGATGAGAGTTCTTTTAGGGCATCTTGTACCTTTATCGTTGTATCAGCTGCAAGTTTATTAAATTCCATTGTATTGGGCTGAATCAACACAACCCGTCCCCTGCTGTCCACCTTTACTGTCACCAGGGTTTGCGGGTCAATGCTCTGGCTAACCTTCTGATGAATAACCTTATTGATTGCCTCGGTCGCAATCAACATTGACCGCGCTTCGGCAATAGCCAGAACGGTCGGCTTCAGATGAATTTCCATCACCCATAATGTAGCGGCCGTAAGCATCAGAAGAACAATGAGCAGCAATGGCAGGGATGTTCGGTTTCTTTTTTTACGCACGGTAAATCTCATGGGTTTACCTCCCCACTGCAAATTAGCTTAATGTCATGTATTATATGGTAGCATATGAAACGGGGTGCATCTTTTAGAATGAATAAAACCCCCCGGACGGCAGTAACGCCTGAAATCACTGAAAAAAACCGACGAATCGGCTCTTTTGTGGTATAATATTTGTCATATGGTATTTCGCAAGGAGGTTGTCCATGAGTTACTCCCGCAATGATGGTCCTAAAGGAGGACGCAAAAATATTAAAAAGGAATACAGTAGAATTTTAGCAATTATATTACTCGTTTTTGTTGTAATGATTACCGGAGCCGGCTTAGGCTTTTTAACCGCCAGTCTCAACACCAAGCCCGGACTTACCAATGATATTAGACCACCTGCCTCATCGCAGATTTATGATATAAACGGTCATCTAATTACAACCGTACATTCTGTGGAAAACCGTGTTCCGGTTACTTTAAATAAAGTACCCAAAAACCTGCAAAACGCTTTTATCTCCGCTGAAGATACGAGATTCTATCAGCATATGGGCATCGATCCCCGGGGAATTTTGCGGGCTGCCTGGTCCAACATTAGTAACCGGGGAGTTTCGGAAGGCGGTAGCACCATCACCCAGCAACTGGCGAAAAATGCCTACCTCTCCCAGGAAAGAACCTTGAAGCGCAAAATTCAGGAAGCATTTTTGGCATTGCAAATTGAACGTCAATATACAAAAAATGAAATACTGGAGCTTTATCTCAACCAGATTTACTTTGGGCAGGGGGCTTACGGCGTACAGGCGGCAGCCCATCTGTATTTCGGCAAAAATGTGGAAGATCTTAATTTGGCGGAATGCGCCATGCTGGCCGGCATACCGAAAAGTCCCAATTACTATTCGCCGTTCAATAACTTGAAGGCTGCTACGGAACGTCAGGCTATTGTTCTTGATCAGATGACCAAATACGGCTATATTGATCATGCCACAGCCCGCAAAGCCAAAAGTACCAAACTGGATCTTTCTTCCCACCGCACTGCCATTAACGAAGGCGGAATTGCCTCGTATTTTGTAAATTACGTTACCCAGCTGCTCATTGATAAATATGGCGCTGATGCCGTATATAAAGACGGCTTAAAGGTTTATACCTCTCTTGATCTGAATATGCAGCGGGCGGCGGAAAAAGCAATGACCAAACTGCCTACCTACCGTACGGATGATCATGGCGTTAAACAGCCGCAAGGCGCACTGGTCGCCATTGATCCCCGCACCGGCCATATTAAAGCCATGGTCGGCGGGCGCGGCAATGATCAATTCAACCGGGCGGTCATGGCCGAACGTCAGCCAGGTTCGGCTTTTAAGCCGTTTGTCTACTTAGCGGCAATTGAAAGCGGCCTGACCCCTTCTACCGTCATCGAAGATTCGAAAGTAACTTTTGGCGATTGGTCGCCAATCAATTATGACGGAAAACTGCATGGCCGGGTTACCATGCGCGCCGCACTGGAACGCTCACTTAATATTCCAACAGTCAAGCTTGCCCAGGAGGTTGGGCCTGACAGACCGCTTTATTATGCTCAGCAAATGGGTATATCGACTTTAGTTATGCAAGGTTATACCAATGACCGTAATCTTGCCATGTCACTGGGCGGCCTGACCAAAGGGGTAACGCCGCTGGAAACAGCCAGCGCCTACGGTGTATTCGCCAACCACGGCGTCCGGGTAGATCCGGTTGCCATCCTTAAAATTGTCGACCGCAACGGTAAAACGCTGGAACAGGCCTCGCCGCGCGAGCAAGCCGTCATTAGCGAACGCAGCGCCTATATCATTACTGATATGCTGCGGGGCGTAATTACCAAAGGCACCGGGACCGCCGCCAACATCGGACGTCCCGCGGCAGGCAAAACAGGCACTACCAGCGACTATAAAGATGCCTGGTTTGTGGGTTACACACCAGATTTGGTTGCCGCTGTCTGGATGGGCAATGATAATGAAGGCTACTTGAACGGTATTACCGGCGGCACCACTCCTGCGGTTATCTGGCAAGCCTTCATGACCGATGCCCTGGCCGACATTCCTCAACGGGATTTCATCAAACCTGCCGGACTGGTCATTGAACCTCCTCCGGCGGAAGATCCGGATAAAGAGGAAACTGACCCGAAAGACGGCGAAGATAAAGATAAAGACTCCGCTAAGGACAAAAAGGACACAGGAAAAAATAAGAATAAACCGGACTCCGCCACTGCCGGTCAGGAACAAAAAACCTCATCCGACAAAAGCCTGGCGCCGCCAAAGCCCCAAAAACCGCAAACCGCCCCGGCCGCTCCACCGCCGCCGCAGAGCGGTAGTGAGGAAAAAAATAATTCGCAATAACAAAAAAACACGCGTTTTTACGCGTGTTTTTTTTTGTAACGCATATACATTATTAGAGAGTGTATCAGAGCTTAAACCTAACCTCAAACAATCCAGTTTCACTACTCTAATAAACGTCTGATTGTTTTAGGCGCTTCAGCTGCAACTTTTACCGAATTCATCGTGCTGTTGATCACTTCAGCAATACTTCTTACCCGGTCTACGGTGGAAGTCATTCCGTCAATTCGCCTATCCATTTGTACATTCTCTGAAGCCAGTGTTAGTATGATTACCATTAACTGAAAGCTGAAATTGGGATTATCCAGGACCCTTCTAATAAACCGCAATGGTGATTGTACAGATTTTTCCGGTTTAGCAAGTTTAACTTCATTATCCTGAGTTTGTTCCGGATCAACATCTGTACCATCTAATGATTCGGTCGATTCGAAAATCGGTCCGGGAGTTACCTCTTCTGTTCTTCTTTTATTTCTGCGCAAGCGCATCCCAACCCCTCCTCACAAATTCCTCACCTATCTTAATATATGTCAGATAGTTAAATTCGGTATCATACAAAAAAAAGTTGGACACTCACAAAATTATTTTCTTCGCATAGAGTGGCATAAAGTGAGACTTGCACGCAGGCATTCCAGGGCTTTCTGATTGTTAAAAAATACCGGAGGTGGCTGTTAATGTTTGAAAACCTTGGCAATATGATGGAAATGGTAAAAAAGGTTCAGCAAAATGTCCAGACCATTCAGGAACAGTTGAAAAGCGAACGTATTGAAGTATCAAGCGGTGACGTAATTAAAGTCATTGTCAACGGCCAGCAGGATGTTGTATCGCTAGAATTAAACGGTAGATATTTATCGCCCGACAATGCCGCTTTACTCCAGGATTTGCTGGTAGCTACACTAAACAGCGCAATGTCAAAATCGCGGGAACTGAATCAGACGGCGATGGGCAAGCTGACCTCGGAGTTAAATATACCGAAGATTCCGGGGTTATTTTAAGGAGGGGGGCTTAATGTCAAACATAACTCCTGATAAAACACTTTTGCAAAGTATCATCAGGATGGTTGATACGGTATCGGCGGAAGGCAGCTACGACACGCTAATCAACGTACTAGCTCTGCTGTGTATAATTACCATATTAAATAAACAGTCGCCCCAGGCCCGGCAGCAAGCCGCAACCAGCACACCGGCAGCAAGCCCTATACAAAAACTTCTCGGTGAGCTAACCAAAAATGATGGCGGCGGCGGTGGCAGCGGCGGCCCGTCCCTTGACACCATCATGTCACTGCTGCCGTTATTAAATAGCCCGCAATTAAAATCAAAACTCAATCCTGCCAATATGTCGACAATTCTCGGCTTAATTAACAGTTTAAGCGGCAGCGGCAATGATAAGCATGAAAGCTCCAAAAATGATAAACAGGAAAAACCCGAACCAAAAGCAGAGACGAAAAAAGCAGCTCCGGCCGCGGCAGTGACTGAGTCTATTCCCCTCCCGTCTGAACCTGAGACTGAGGATGATGCTAAAAAAACAGCCGCCCGTTATTTAAACTGGAAAACAAATTTTTAATCTAAAAAAGGTGCGGGATTTTCCCCCGCACCTTTTTAGATTGTCATAGCCCCCAGTACAGCCCGCTCAAATCAAACGTACTGCCGTAGCGCCGTCGCCGCCTTCATTAAGCTCGCCGATACTAATATCTTTCACATGATGATGGTTTTTCAAATAAGCTCTGACCCCTTTACGCAAAGCACCGGTGCCTTTGCCGTGAATAACCAGCACCTGGTGTAGACCTGCTAAAATAGCGTCATCCAGGTATTTTGCCAATAATATTTCCGCTTCCTCTACATTTGTGCCGCGAACGTCAATCTGACGGGGAACGTCATAGACCTTGGCAAAACTCAATGGTTTACTATTTGCTTTGCTAACCGCCGCCGGTTCGCCTTTGACCAGCCGGCAGGAGCTTAACGGCACATTTACTTTCATCAGGCCGATCTGTACGGTAACCTGATCCTGACTGGCAGTGATGACTGATCCGGTTTGATTCAGGGAGGTCACGAAAACCTGACTGTTTGGCGCCAATGCTTCCGGCGATACGGCTGGCATTGCGCTGAAATCAGGCTCAGCAGCCAATGCACCCAGGCTTTCTTTTAACACCCGCCGGGCTCCATCAATGGCCTGTTGGCGGGCTTTACTGTTTTCATTTTGAAACTGGGCCTTTAGTTCGGCAATCACTGACTCGGCTTCACGGCGGGCCTGCCTGATTAACACCGCGGCGTCAGACTGGGCCTTGGTCAGCATTTGATCTTTTTTCTTTATGAGCTCCTGCTGCTCTTTCGCCAGATGATTGCGTAAATTGGTCAGCTCGGACTGCTGGGCCCTTGCTTGACGGTTCAGGCTTTCATAATTAATTTTTTGCGCCTCCAGATCATTCAGCACATCTTCAAACTCAGCATGGTCTTTATCAATTAGCTGCCTTGCCCGGTTGATGATCTCCGGCGAAAGTCCCAGCCGCCCGCTAATGGCAAACGCGTTACTGCTGCCCGGAATGCCGATCAACAGCCGGTAAGTTGGCCTTAAGGTCTGAATATCGAATTCTACGCTCGCGTTTTCGATACCCGAACGGGAGTAAGCGAAGGTTTTAAGTTCACTATAATGCGTAGTGGCAATCGTTTTAGCGCCGCTATTCATGAGATATTCCAAAATTGCCATAGCCAGGGCGGCCCCCTCCTCGGGATCGGTGCCTGCCCCCACCTCGTCAATCAATACCAGATCATTGGCCGACACCCGGTTTAAAATCCGCACAATATTTGTCATGTGGGCCGAAAATGTACTCAGGCTTTGCTCAATGCTCTGCTCATCGCCGATATCCGCAAAAACATGCTGAAATACCGGCATTTGAGAGCCGCTCAGCGCCGGGATGAACAGTCCGGCCTGGGTCATTAAGGCGAATAACCCCAGAGTTTTCATTGTCACGGTTTTACCGCCCGTATTGGGTCCGGTGATCAGTAGAGTATGAAATTTATCTCCCAGCGTCACATCCACCGGCACGACAATATCTCCGGGAATCAGCGGATGTCTGGCTTGCCTTAATTGAACTATGCCCTGGTCATTGAGCTCCGGCATTACCGCTTGCATATCCAGGCCAAGACGGGCTTTGGCAAACGCAAAATCAAGCTGCGCTAAAATTTCACAATTGCCTTGTATACTATCGGCATTCACGGCAATCTGGGCTGATACCATCTGCAGTATCCGTTCAATCTCGTTTTTTTCAGCAGAAAGCAGCTGCTTAATGTCATTGTTTAAATTTACGATAGCCATAGGCTCAATAAACACCGTAGCCCCGCTTGACGACTGATCATGAACAATGCCGGGGAAATTGTGGCGGTATTCCTGCTTAATAGGAATAACATAACGATCGCCCCGCATGGTAACCAATACATCCTGAAAATACTTCTGGTATTCAGTTGACCGCAAAATGCTGTCCAGTTTATCTTTAATTCTGGCTTGCGACTGCTTAATTTCCCTTCTTAGGCGCTGCAATTCAACACTGGCGTCATCGCGAATTGCCCCTTGTTCATTAATCGTATGCTCAATTAAATTCTCGATATTGCGCAGTACGGCAATCCCCTCGGACTGACTTGCCAGAACCGGCGCACTGACAGTTAATTCTTTAAAAAATGTTTTCATCCGGCGGCTTGCATATAATGTGCCGCCAACGCCAACAATCTCCGCCGGCTCTAAAATACCGCCAACCCTCGCTTTCTTAAGGGAAACCCTGATATCGCGTATACCGCCCAGCGGAACATTCATCGCTGTCATCAATACCTGTGTCGCTTCCTGCGTTTCGGCAATCCGCCGGCTGACCGCGCCGGCATCGCTTACTGGCAGCAGAGCGCCGGCTAACTCGCGGCCCAGCACCGAACCGGTTCGCTGCGCCAGCATTTCACGAATTTTATCGAACTCCAGGGTATGTAAAACTGATAAATCCATCGCTGCTCTCCCTTACAATACACCCCTGAAATAATGCCCTCTGGTAAGCGCCTGGTTTTCATTCGCCGGAATAGACGGCTCAGCCAGACGGGGATGCTTTTCACCCTGATCCAGAATTTCGCGATACAGCCTGGTTATTTTGCCTAACGCCCCGGCCTGGCTGTACTTGCCCTCAATTCTGATCCGGTCAACGCCAATATTACCGAATTTGAGCACATGGGGCAACATATTTAATTCTTTGGCATTCAGCACATGCATCCGGCAAAACTGGTCGGTAATTACCGGAAAACGCTCATTTTTTCTGTCTTTAAGCCAGAAGTATCCTTGCCGACAAACCTTACTGCAGCTTCCTGCATGCAATCCGCCCAGATAGCTGCCCATTGAGCAATGCTCGGATACCATTAAGGTTAAATGGCCCTGCACGATGCATTCAACTGGTATCGGGCTTTTACCGGCGATATCTTCCACCTGGCTAAAATTAAGTTCCGGCGATAGGGTTACACTGCTTAAGCCTTGTCCGGCGAGAAATGCAATTGCCGCATTATTATAGATATTCAGCGGATAGTCGCCATGTAAAGGCAGCTCCAGCAAAGTACGGGCCAACTGCAAAGTTCCAACATTGCCTACACTGACAGCATCCGGCTTAAGCTCCCCAAACAGTCTGAACTCCTCTGCCAAAACCTTCCTCTGCCATTCCTTGACCAGACGGGGCGTACTCAGCGTGATTTTCCGTCCATACCGTCGCACCAGCTTTACAGCCTCGCGATACTCTGTCAGTCCAATTGGCTGATGACTAAAATTCTCACCGCCAAAAACGATAACATCAGCGCCACCGGCCAAAGCAGCTTCGACTTTGTCCAGCTGATCAACATGAACGGACAGCTCCGGCTTGCGGGCATTGGTTAACGCCTTTCTCCGCCTGACGGGGTCATGGACTGAAAGCTCAGCCTGCTGTACAGACTGTATTTTTTCCAGCGCCGGCCGCTTAAACCGTTCCAGTCTGGCCTTTTCCAATTCCGCAACCGCTCTGCGACGCGCATCGTTTATTTCGCTGATTGGCACCATTACCTCACCGTCTACTGAACACTCCAGTTCGCGCAGTTCAAAAACAGTTGTGCCAAGCCGTTCAATTTGTTTGGCGATGGTTTCACGATTCAAGGGCCGTTTTAAGGCCCGTTCAGCAATAAAGTTAGTCTGGGCAGTACCGGTAAACCCTTCACTATCCAATATTTCAACCGTTAACGGCCGGCCTTCCGCTACGCTTACTTTGACGGCAATCCCGATACGGCGTACTGCAGACGGGCCGGCAAAAAAGCTTTGGGCCCTCTCCATCAGCCGGGCGTCATAAACCTTGAACACCCGGTCATTGATGCGGACCGGCGACTGAACTGTTATGGTCACCGCAGCTCCGGCCGGAGCTGTCATGACTGACTGACCATTCACCGTCATTGCTGTCACATTAGCGCTGACCCGCCCCCCGACTTTAACCCAGAATTCCACAATATCACTTACATTCAACGGTTCATCCAATTTTATTGTGACAAGTTTTCCGGCGGCCTGATAATTTGTTACCCGCCCAATGCGGACACCGCGATTGTTGGGCCGGCGGTCGCTCATCATGTTCCGGCCCGGTCTGCCGCTGAGGTAGGCTGTCGTAAAATCCCGGTTAAAAATTTGCGCCAGATCCTTTTGCTCCTGCTCACCAATCGCCGCCGCTTTATCATTTAAAGCCGCATCGATCGCCCGCCGGTAGGTATCAACAACAATAGCAACATATTCCGGCCGCTTCATTCTTCCTTCGATCTTAAAGGACTTTACCCCTGCTGTAATGAAGTCCGGGATTAGCTCAAGCGTATTTAAATCCTTGGGGCTTAGCAAATATTCACCGGTATCGGCTTGCTGCAATACGTCCTGGCCTTGTTCGTCCACCAAAGTATACGGCAGGCGGCATGGCTGGGCGCAGCGACCGCGGTTGCCGCTGCGTCCGCCGATCATCCCGCTCATTAAGCATTGTCCTGAATAACAGATACACAGAGCGCCGTGGATGAAGGTCTCAATTTCCGCTTTGCTGTGCTGACAAATATACTTGATATCGGCCAAAGCCAGCTCGCGCGCCAGAACAACCCTGCGAAAACCGGTCTCACTCAGAAACGTAACCCCTGCCAGATTATGTACAGTCATTTGGGTACTGGCATGCAGCGGCAGGCCCGGCGTTACTTGCCGGGCAATATAAGCCACCCCCAGGTCCTGGACAATAATGGCATCAGCTCCGGCCTGATACAGAAACTGCAAATAAGCGGCAAGCTCCGCCATTTCATTATTATCAACAATGGTGTTGACAGCCACATATACGGCCACACCGCGCAAATGCGCAAACCTTATCGCTTCAGCTAACTGCTCATGATCAAAATTAGGTGCATAGGCCCTGGCTCCGAATAACTTCCCGGCCAAATATACCGCATCCGCGCCGCTTTCGACAGCCGCGCATAATGCTTCTTTACTCCCGACAGGAGCCAACAATTCAACCAACTGTTTCAATCCCTTCACTCCTGGTGCTGTACCAGGATGTCGCTCTTTGTCCATCCCATACATTAAAAAGAAAGGGCGCACCCCTTCCTTTGCTAAGGTAACTCTTTGGTTATCGCCGAATCAGCCTGCTGCTCCTTTAGCTGCTGCTCTTTCAGCAGTGCAGTCAGCGCCTGTACATCCTGGCTGAGTTGCTCTATTTTCGACCATTGCCGGCCCCAGGGACTGAGTGGATTATCCTGAATACTATTAAGAAATTCTTCAAAATCCCGCCTGGTAAGCGGCTCTTTATCTTCAATTTTAATTACCGAAAAAACGCCGCAGCTTTCCAGCCTGGCCATTTTTATATCTTTTATATCAGTCATATCCATTCCCTGCCGGTGTAGTTCCTGACGAAAATCGTCAAAATTAAAGTAGGTTTTAGCAAAATTATCCTTCAATAGTTTGCCGTCTTTAATTAGCGTTACCGGCGTACCTTCGACCCATTTGCGCATCGTATTGTTTTTCAAAGCCAAATAGGATAAGACTTGCTGCAAAACCAGCAGTGCAACCAACCCTTCGATTCCAAACCAGATATTTTGCGCTTTATCCATTGAAGCTGAAACAATGATATCCCCTATACCTACCATGATGATAAAATCAAAGGGTGATAATTGCCCTACGGTACGATTTCCCATTAAACGCACCGTAATCAGTGCGATCGCACACAGGACAATGATATGGAGAAATACCCGGCCAAATTCCGCTGCCTCGAACACATTATCACTCCTTTTGTTTGTTATTATGAACAAACAAAAGGAGTTTATACCAGAACCTTGCTTCATTTAATACAGCGGACAGGTTTGCCAGGACTTTTTGCCTGCGAGACTCTGAGGCGCCGCGCCTATTTTTCCTTTAGCATTTCAATCAGCTGGTCATAATCCTGCTCTAATTTTACATATTCGTCGGCAATATGAAGCGCAGCCAGTACGGCTATTTTCAACGACGACAATTGTGAATTGGTTTTGGCAATCAGTTTCATTCGCTTATCCACCAGATCGGCTAAATGCATCACTTTTTCCGGTTTAATATCTCCCTTTAAGGCATACAGCTCACCATATATCTCAACTGTTACTTTATTTTTACTTTCCATAAATTCACCTATTCGTTTTACTTCCTAAACAATTATATTTTGCGTTAATTCTATTTTCATCATAATAAATCCTGCTCATTTCATAAAAACTCCGGCTCTTTTTACACTGCCGCGACAGGAAGAAAAGTCAGTTGCTAAGGGGTATGAAATTTTCAGGAAGTACGAAGAATGGATGAGCCGCAAAGTACTCGAAGGACGCAAAGGTGACTCGAAAGTAACTAAAAAGACCATTTTCAATACAAATTTTAAAATGTCCCCATATGTGGAGTGTAGCTAATTACAATAGGTAATATGAACTTTGGATCGACACCTTTTATAACCGCCAACGGATTCATGCCACCAATGGATACAAAAATCCCGAAGAGTACTATTTGTTGGCTACGGCTGCTTAATCGCGAAATAGTAAGATAACCTGTGATAAACTATGTTATCCTTGTGTTTTTCCTGTCTATTGAACGGGGGGACGCCGCAGTAGCTTCTCTTTATAGTGCTAAATCACGCTTTCAATTATAAGCATATTGTACTAAAGCAAGGCTTACTGCAGGTTTCTTATTAATGGTAATTCAGTAACTACCCACGGATGGGTAGTTACATGTTTACCTTTGTCCACCCCTTCCAACATGTTCGGCTTCACTAATACTCTATCTCCAGGCTGAATAAACTGTGCCATGCCACCAAATTCAGCCAATATCTCTGCCATCGCCTGCTCTACGACTTGCGTATCGTAGGAATCGGCTTTTACTACTGCTACCTTTGTCATAGGATTACAGCCTCGCAATCTAAGCCTTACTTTTAAATTCATTTGTATCCTTATCTTAGATAATAAAATATTATCTAAGATAAGGATTTAAAATTCATTTTTCGACTTTATCCAATCAATAAGTGAAGAATAATTAATTATTGGGAGTTGATTAGTGAGTAATTCTCCCACGGAAAAGTTTTTAGTTACAAACAATCCTGTTACGTTTTCTATACTGTCTGCTTCTAAAATATCTACCCCAATTAAAGGTAAAATACTCCTTAAATTTTCTTTTACAAACCTAACTTTCTTTTCTAATTTACCTATTTCATCATTTTGAATTCTTTTAACTTCATTGGCAACAGATGAAATATTTGTTTTTAAATCATAGTTTTTACACTCAATGACATATAAATTATATTGATAATATAATAATATATCTATTTGTCCAGGTGGTTCAATAAAAGGTGGCTTGCTACCGATTTTTGTAAAATTATAAAGGATTTTTTTTGAAAGACTATTCTTTAACAATTCATAGATTTCGACCTCAAATTCTTCATTTATTTCTGTGTGAATTTTCTCAAGTTCAATATTGAATTCTTTTAACTCAATATTGTTATAAAACACATCATTAATGAGAGACATCAGTGAAGATATTAATAGATTTATAGAAATTATTGCAGTCCCCTTATAAAAAAATACACTTTTCTGCAAAAGCTTATTTTTCTTATTTCTAAGATAATCAGCATTTTTATTTGGCTCTCTACTAATAAACTGTAATAATTTATTTATTTCTATCTCATTTTTATTTGTTAAGGTTTTTAATTCATTTTCCCAATCACTTGGCAAAAACATTATAATACTTCCTGATTGAGAACTATATTTATGACATAGTGAATCAATAAGATCAAATAACTCTTTAATTGAAAATCCAATAAATTTATTGCACAATGGATTTAATTTTTCGATTATCTCATCAGGAATATCAATATATTCTTTGCTTGTTGTCCAATTTAAAAATTTGTTTCCAACTGAATAAAAGCTCAAATTTTTTTCTTGCTTAAAATAAATTTGACCCTCAATATCAAAATTTAATTCTTTTACACATCCTATTGCTTTGCTTACTTGATCACGAATTATTATAATTTTCCCTAATGCACGTGAGTAATCAAGTATTTTATCTATATATAATTGGGGTTGGTTATCGGTTTTCACTTCTAATAAATTATCATAACAAATTTCCAATAATAACCTTAATAAAAATTTTTCTGATGCAATATGGCATTGCAACTTATAAAATAATTCGTTAAATTTCTCATGATTTTCTATAGTTGAGAAGTAAAAATCTAATTGTTTCTGAACTTCTGAATTATCTGCGTCTATAGTATGCTTTGTCTTATACCAGAAAAAAATTTCATACGTTAAAGATAAATGACGATTGAAGAAAGCTAATGCGGTAATAAAGCAAAGAAAAGGATCTGGGCTAATTAATTTTTTTAGTTCTTGTAATAACTCCTCTGCCATTTTATTACAAACATTTTTTATATCGGTAGTAAACGTTTTATTATTCAACCCGTTTTTTCTTGCCAAATTCTTTAAAATTTCCGAAGTTTTATCAATTGAATCTTTCTCCATAAAATTACAATCAATCCAAGTTTGAATATCCGAAAGATAATAAGCTCCTACATCTTGAACTAAATTGTTTATTTTATTCAATGCAAAATTTATATCATTGTTCATATTTTACATTCCTCCGTCAATAATAGATTAGAGTAACATTATTAATATTCCTGTCAAACCAAAAAGCTCCTGCTAGATAGTCCAAGTTCTAACAGGAGCTTTATCAATCACTACTTTTAGCAATAATTATCAGTTATACTGAATCCCCAAATACACATTATTTGCTTCCCGGTTATACGTTATCTTCCCCACAATCCGCTTTAACAGCCTATTCCGTTCCTGTACGCTCTCTAAATGCCGCCATTTTTCTTTAAATACCTTAATTTTTTGCTTTAGCTTGTCCAATGAAGGCATATTGCTTTGTTCCCGAATAATCAGCTTTAAACCGCCAATTTCGTGCTTCAGCGTTTGAATTTGCTCTTCACGCGAACTTTTTCGTTCCAGAAAGGCAATTTTATCAATACTGTCCTCCTCCCGCATTTCATATAACCGTTCTATGGCATGTTGATGTTTTGCCAACTCTTTTTCTTTAACAGCTAACGTCTTCTGGTATTGGGAAGCAACGGGACGGTTCGCATGCTTCTAAGATATGTTATGCCTTAAAAATAATACTTTGATGTATGCCAGTAATTCTTGCTATTTGCCGTTGTGTTGCCCCTTCTATACTTTTCATTTGCCTTAAGACATCATTTCTCCTAGGTTTTTCCATAGCCTGTAATTCTGCCAAAGATTGTCCCTTAAGTATAGTTTGGATCTCTTTATATATACTTTCATCGCTTTTCTTTTTCAATCTTATCTCTATTTCAAGAAACTTATTATCACTATTTTCTTGCTTCATGTACACCTTAAATCTATCTCGCGCGGACTCTTTATTCTCTGCGAATATTCCTAGTATAAATGCAGTATTAGTCAAATCTCCTGGATATTCCGATTGATTATAATAGGTCTCACAACTGCTCCATTTGTATTCCTCTGGCTTTAATACCATTTCTGCTTTTACTGGATTCTTATGTATATATCGTAATACACTTAACAAGTATTCATCAGTTTCTACAGTTTCGCTTTTATACCGATCCTGGAACACGTGCCCTGCTCGATCATATTTCTTGTTATACCACCACGCATAGCTTACCCCTATTCGCTTCATAACAGATGACATCGTTTCTTCTTTTTCGTGCAGCAACAAATGAACATGGTTACTCATTAGACAGTAACCGTATATTTCAAATTTGCCTATACTTTTAGCACGATTTATTGCTTCTAAATACTGTGAATAGTCTTCTTCATCATGAAATATATCCTGGCGATTTATTCCTCGAACCATAAGATGATAGATACCACTTTCACTTTTCTGTCGCGCACTTCTCGGCATCACATTTCACTCCACTATCTGTTTTATACTAATTTTAGCATAAAACAATATCAGGAGCAACAGAACCGTCCCTCAGCTTCGCGAATGTCTGCTCCCGTTTCTTTCATTGCTCTATTCATATATCTTTTGCACGAAGGATAAGGTGGACGTTGACCAGTAATAATCATTAATATAGGTCAGCGGATTTTTACGTCCACTGACCTATATTTTTTCAAAATTATGTAAGAATTATCTCTATGACATCAGACTGCCTCCTAATTAGTCCAAAACCATTCTTATATTTCTTCATACCTTTCTTTACTAAATCTAGATATCCAACCATCTTCTGTATATAGCTCACCCGCAAGACCATCACTCAATTCCCTAATATTACCACTTTGTCCATTGTTAACAACTTCGACATTTATATCTTCATATTCCTCTATCATAGCAAGATAATTATGTAAACTTACATCCACTATTTTAGGTACTAGCCATCTTAATGCCTCTTTTTGCTCCTCATTAAATCCTCCTATTTTTTCTAGTACCTGTTGAGCTGAAAGACCTTTCATCTTTCCACTTAATATCTTATCCCAATTTGATATCGTTCTATCTCTAACATTCTCCACTAAGACTTCTCCGAACTTATCCAGAACGCTTTTACTCATTTTATTAATACCTCCACATTTTATTTTGTATACCAAGGAATTCTAGTTGGTTGCGTCACACCTTGCTCTGCCAAGTTTTCTAATGACTGTTGAACCAAACGACTTGCTTCTTTCTCCGTTGCACCTCCAGCTTTTAATGCTTCATTTGCAATTCGTGTATGTTCTTCAAGTGTATTTGGACCCCCACTCTCATTAAGTTCTTTAAATAACTGTCTTTGCTTTGCAGTCATATCAGCATGGTTCAAACCATTCTCTTCCATAAACTTCTGACTAATACTAAATCCTTTATTGGGATCATAAGCAACGTCACCTTTAAACGCAGCCTTCGCATGAACATGATGTCCTCCGACGTCCCCATATTCTCCCACTTCAGCATTACTCGACCCCTCATATGGTTGAGACTTCTTCTCGCACGCATACCCGCTCGGGTCAGCATACGCCACCGGGTTATTCGCACAATACGCATATAGGTTCAGCCCGTCGCCCCGGTATTCGTCCTCCTGCGTAAATCGTGCAATTACAGGATTGTAGAATCTTGCCCGTAAATAATACTGCTGGGTTACCGGGTCATACTGCTGGCCGGTATACCGGTAGCGGTTTTCTACCTCTTCTTCGCAGACTACCGTATTGCCCCAGGCATCGTATTGATACCGGTTCTTTACCTCTGTTTCATCCGCTATAAATAGTATACTTCTCTGTTCGTCAGAAGCATAGTGATACCACGTTTTTTCCTGCATACACTCGCTAGCCCACAGTTCAAAGCTGCGGATAAGCCTCTTTTGCTCTTGATTCGTCTCTTCTACGACAACTTCCCTATTCTCATTAAAGATAAACTGGACAAGCTTGCCATTTTCCTCCAGCTCGCAGCGCAGGCCTTCAGCGTCGTAGCGGTTGATTTGAATACTTCCGTCTTTGGTCGCTACCTTGACCGTCCGATTGAAACCGTCGTAACTGTATTGCCTATCTCCGTCATCAAGCAAATTTCCTGCCTTGTCGTAGCTGTACTGTGTCGTCCGCCCCTGCTTTTCATGGCTGGTCAGCCGGTTTCGGGCGTCATAAGTATATTGTTCTTCTATACCTCTTGCTATGCGTCTTGTCCGGTTACCGGCTTTATCATAGAACAGTTCTTCGCCGTAGTCCGGGTACTGGACACGTGCCAGACGGTTCTGACTGTCATAGGTATATTGGGTCATCCCCCGAAGCTGCTCTTTCACCATGCGGTTGCCGTTGCCGTCATAGGTATACCGGTTTTGCTTAAGCAGTTGCCCGTTAAGCTCTATCTGCAGACTGCTGATGTTCTTGTCCGCGTCGTAGCCGTAGCTTGTCCGCATGCCGTTGACGCGAATAGCTTCTTTGAGCGTCCCATCGGGGTTATGCGTAAATTGGGCAATTCTTTGCCCTCCGTCGCGGATTTCCCGCAAGAGGTCTGTCGCTGTATAGCCATATTCCGTCGTCTTGCCCGTCACATCCGTCTGCCTGATTTTGTTGCCGTTCAGGTCGTACTCGTATGCCAGCAGTTTTCTGCCGCTGGCCGTTTTTTCCTTTAGCCGGCCGTCGGCGTGGTAGCGGTAGCCGTAGCGCATTCCCTGGGCTATGGCGGCTTTTAGGCTGCCGTCCGGGTAATATTCATAGGTTTCCCGCAGACCGCTGCTTATTTCTCGCTTTTCGGTTAGGGCGTCATAGATGTTGTAGCTGTACTCGACCTGGTTGCCGTTGCGGTCGGTGTGGCGTTTCAGCCGGCCTTCGGCGTCATAGAGGAAGGTGTCGGTTTCTCCGGTTTGATCGGTGACGGTTTGGAGCTTGTTGATGAGGTTGTATTCGTAGCGGATGGTATTGCCTTCGCCGTCAACGGTTTCGCTGATATTGCCGGCATAGTCGTAGGCATAGTATTCTTTGGTCCCGTCGGCTTTGATGATACCGGTGATTCTGCCCCATTTGTCCAGCTGGTATTGAGTTTTGTTGTTGTTGCCGTCAATAACGCCGGTAATGTTGCCCCGGGCGTCGTATTCATAGGCCTGGCTGGTTCCTCCCGCCGTGTAAATACTTTGTACACGCCCCGCCAGGTCATAGCTGTAGTCAACGCCGCTTTGGGCTGCGTCGCGCCGTTTGATCAGCCGGCCCGCCTGATCGTAGGTATTGGTCTCCGTTACGCTGCCGTCCGGTGCGATTACGCTGACAATCCGGCCTGTCTGATCATAGGTGTAGCGATAGCCTGTTCCGTCGTCGCCTTTGTTCCGGTATTCGTTCGGCAGTATCCGTCTGCTGACGCGTCCGTTTTTATCGTAGACTGTCCGGGTGACGCCGCCGTTTTTGCCGCGGTGTTTGATTTCCCTGTTTAAGAGGTCATATTCGTAGTGTTCTTCTACGCCCTTGACGTCTCTGATTTTGATGATGTTGCCGGCTTTGTCGTAGGTGATTTCGGTTTTGTTTTGGATGCCGTTTTGGTTGTCTTTGTGGGTTTCGGCGATGAGGCGGTCGGCGGCGTCGTATTGGCGTTCAATGCTATAGCCGGCCGGGGTGATGATTTTGACGACATTGCCGGTTTTGTCAAGCTCATAGCAGGTCCGGGCCGTGAAGTCGCCGCTGCCTGCCCGGTCGGCGCGCTGCTCGATTTCGGTGAGTCTGCCCGCCGCATCGTAGCGGTAGCGCAGGCTCTGGCAGGCGCTGTCGTTGATTTTGCGTTTTTCAAAGGTCCTCTGATTCAGGCAGTTGTAGCCGTATTCGATCACCGCGCCGGTATTGTCGCTTACTTTTTTGAGCCGGTTTTGCCGGTCATAGGACAAGCGGAGGCTCAGCACTCTGCCGCTGGCGCTGGTCTCGTCCTGTTCGTCAAGATAGCGGCGTTCTTCAATGAGGTTACCGGCGTTATCGTAGTGATATTCGGTCGCCTGGTAGCGGATTTCCCCGTCCGCTTGCCCGGCCGGAATGCGTTTTTCCGTCAGCCAGCCCAGGCAGTTGTAGCGATAATGGCTGCCGGGACGGGTGGCGATGCTGTCGCCCCGCGGCCAGCCGGCCGCATCGATTTCCTTGATGATGTTGCCGGACAGGTCGTAAACATAGGCCTTCTCCACCACTCCCTGCGGGTTGGTGATTTTGGTCAGCCGGTTCATTGCGTCATAGGCATAGCTGTAGCCGGGACCGTCGTCAGCCGCTTGGTCATAGTCCTGCGGCTGAATTTTTTTAATGATGTTGCCGCTTACGTCGTATTTGATCCGTTCTATGCCGCCGTCAGGATAGAGTATTTTGATTTTGTTGTTGTCGGTGTCATAACTATTTTCAATACCGGCGCCGGCCCGGCTTATTTCATCATAGACGTTAGGGTTGATTTCTTTGATGATATTTTCTTCGGCATCACGGTTGGCCGCCAGGGTGTTGCCCAGCGGGTCGATGCTGGCTACCAGCTTGTCCAGGGCGTCGTGACAATAGCGCCAGCCGGGGCCGGTGTGGCTGTTGCTGTCGTACTGGTTGGGCCGGATTTCTTTGATTAAATTGCCGAGCTTATCGTAATCGGATTTCCAGGTGTTGCCCAGGGCGTCGATTTCAATTGTTTGGTAGTTGAGGTTGTTGTAGCCGTACTCTTTCCTGCCCAGCGGGCTTTCTACTATCATCAGCCGGCCGGCCGCGTCGTATTCGTAATGAAACACGTCGCCGGCAGCGGTGGTTACACGCTTGGGGCGGCTTTGCCCCTCGGCGTAGTCGTAGGCCGTCCGGTTGCCGCTTCCGTCGGTGTAACTGACAATCCGGCCTCTGGCGTCATAGCTGTAGCTGATATTCTGCCAGCGTTCTCCTTCAATCCGGCTGCTTATTTCTACCAGGTTGCCGCGTTCGTCGTAGCGGTAGCGGATGTCGACGCCGCTGTTGTCACTCTCGCCTATTTTCCTGCCTGCCGCATCGTATTCGAGGGTGTGCATCAGTCCGTTGGGATAAAATTCGGCTGTCAGCTGGCTTGCCTGGTTGTAGGTGCGGCGGGTTTCATTGCCGCTGCGGTCTTTTTGCCAGATGATATTTTCTTTATCGTCGTATTGGGTTTCCTCTGTGGTTTTGTCGGCATAGACGATTTTTTCAACGAGGTTGCGCCGGTTGTAGTGATAGCTGGTCCGCTTGCCGTTGTGCGGCTGGGCGACGGTGGTCGTCCGGTCCTGCTCCTGGTAAAAGAAGAGGGTTTCGCCGCCATTAGCCAGGGTTTGCCGGATGACGCGCCCCCAGCCGTCGTATTCGTTAGCGACGTAGCGTTGTCCGTTCTGGTCGGTAATGGCGGTGATCCAGCCTTCAGCGGTGTATTCGTATTTGATCACGCCGTCGTTGGGGTAGACGACCTCGGTGAGCAGTTCTCCCTGGTAGCGGTAGCAAACCTGCCGGCCGAGCATGTCGCTGATTGCCGCCAGTTTGTCGTTCTCGTAGCTGAAGCGGAGGGTTTGCCCATTGGCCAGGGTGACGCGGCTGATGACAGCGCCGGTGTAGTGGATGTTCACCCGGTTGGCGTTGGCGTCCCTGATCGCGGTTAGCTGGCCGAATTCGTTATACTCCCGGGTTTTGTTGGTGTTAATCTCTTTAAGGCTGTAGCCGTGTTTTTCTTCTGTCAGGACCAGCGACCGGTCGCCGTCGCGCAGGTTTTCGCAGCGGCCGTTTTTGTATTCGAAGGTTTCGATGCGCAGGCCGTCCAGCAGGATTCTGATCTGGTTTTCCCGCCGCTCCAGCCGGCTGCCGAGGTTGAGCAGCCAGCGGCTGCCCAGGTGCTGGCGCTTGTTTTCGTACATGGATTCGTAGCTTCTGGTGAGGACAAAGTCTTCGCCCAGGTCGGTTACAACAAGGTCGGTCATTTGCAGGCTGAAGGAGCCGTTCACTACGTTGACCGGATCGCCGGTGCAGGTGGTCGTGGTTTCTTTGAGGCCCTGCGCCGGGGTATCTTTATCAAGGCCGTGTTTTTTGCCGCCATTGTTGTCCGCCGCGCTGCTCCGGCCGGCAGCCTTGCTGTTGCTGCCTTTTTGGAGCCGCCTCGCTCCCGATCCGACGATCGCTCCGTCCTGCAGTACGCCGAATGCCAGATTGAGCGTTTCGGGGTCGTCGAAGCTGAAGCTGCCGTCTTCAATTTTTCGGCCCAGGGCGGCGATCCCCTCTTTGCTCCGCATTAGGGCGTTAAAGGCCAGTGCTCCGGTGATCAGACGCTCGACGGTCCGGATGGTGTTGGCGGCTTTGGCTGTTTTGGCGGCTGTGTTGGCAAGCCGGGCGCCCGCTACTGCCAGTTTGAGGCCTTTGCCGGCTACGTTGGCGCCGGGGGCCAGGCAGCCGACCAGTGAGCAAGTAGCGCCGAAATAGTCGCCCCGCGCCAGGGAGATGGCGGCGTTGAGACCGTTGGCAAGCACGTTGCAGACCGGAATGCAGCCGGCTATGTCAAGCAGAATCTGGGCCCCGTCGAGCAGGGCGTCAAACAGTGACGGCTCGCTTGCGGTAGCGTGCTGGTTTTTGGTGTAGCCCAGCTGGCGGTAAGCCGGCGTGCTGATGGCAATGGCGCCGCCGCTGAGCCGGAGCTCGCTGGCGCCGATTCCCAGGCTGCAGTTTTCCAGCCCGTAAAGCAGCAGGGATTGCGCCGGCGGTCTTTGGGGTTCCGCCGCTTCATCCGCCGGAGACGGCACGGCCGGGGCGCTGCTCCCGCCGCCGAAGACGGTTTGAACGTTTTGGACGGTGGCCGGGATTTCCGCCGCCACAGACTGGACGCCTTCGCGAAAGCTTGCGGCGATGTCAGCCCCCATTTGCTTAAGGATTTCCTGACCGGCATTGGGCGGCTTGCTGCCGCCGCCGGCCATATAGCCGGCCGCTCCCTGGTTGTGCCGGGTATCGTATTTTTCTTTTGTTTGGACAAATTCATTTTCGGCAATCGCGCTGTTTGCCGCCACCAGCTTGAGCCGTTTGTTCGCCTGGATATGGATGTCCTGGCTGCTTCTAATGACAATGCCGGCCGCGTCGGTCATGTGGATGAGGGCCTGGTTGCCGCCCCCCTGGTCGTACGCTCCCCGCGCCGCTACCAGTTCGCAGCTTTCCGGGGTCATTTTGAGCATTTTGTTGGTCGAGTTGAGCATTTTGCTGGCCGGGTCAACGTAGTCCTGATGGCTGGCGCTGTTGGAACGCCGGCTGCCCAGTGCGACCGCTTTGCCGTTGTTTTCGTAGTAAACAAAGACTTCATCGCCTTCGTCAGGCATGGAGTAAAAGTAGTTGTTCATGGTGTTTTCAAATGGCAGCCACATGGCGCTGGCTTCGTCCTGTTCGGGGTCGCAGTAGAAGTGGACTTTGATGTGCGTTCCCTGCACCCGGATGATTTTGCCTTTGATGGCGTCGTGCTGGTTGAGCGCGCCGGCGCTTGTCCGGCTGTCCGGCCGGCAGCCCTCGGGGTGCGAGAGCGTCAGGCGGTTTTCCACGGCTGCGCCAACGGTGACGATTTCGCTGCGCTGGCTCCAGCGCACGCGTTCGCCCTCGCTTTCAATCCGGCAGCCTGCGCCGATGGTCAGATCATAGCTGGTTTTTTCTTCGGTTTCAAATTCGCAGGCTTCAGCCTGTTCATCGAAGTTTTGTTTGATTTTGATGTATTTCAGGATGTCTTTGCCGCTGTCGGCCGGTTTTTTGCGCGTTTCCTCCCCCAGCGCCTTGCTGGCAAGGGGATAGACGCCGATTGCCAGCCGCATCAGTTCTGATTTACTGTCTGTGAAAAGGTATGCGCCGTGTTGATTGGCGATCCGCCGCAGGAACTGCCAGTCGGTTTCGGCGTTCTGGTAGAGCATTTGCCTGATGGTAATGTCGGCGGCGACTTCCACCCGGATGCCATAGGCG
Source organism: Dendrosporobacter quercicolus (assembly GCF_900104455.1). Classification (NCBI taxonomy): domain Bacteria; kingdom Bacillati; phylum Bacillota; class Negativicutes; order Selenomonadales; family Sporomusaceae; genus Dendrosporobacter; species Dendrosporobacter quercicolus. Next base: position 61,866 of record NZ_FNHB01000001.1, on the reverse strand, counting down.
GCCATGACGCTGTTGGCGACTTCGCTCAGGGTCTTGACTGTGCTTTGGAAGGTGCGGCTGATTTTTTGGCGGTCGGCGCGCATGCTGATGGATTTGGCGTTTAGCACGAGTTCGCTGTAGCCGGCTTGGTTCACGAGACTCACGGTTTGGCAGATGCCGGCGAAGACGATTGCTCCGTCGGCGTCGGTCACTTTTACCGGCGCGTCTTCAAGTTCGAGCGCTTCGGTGACACTCAGCATGGTTTTGCAGATAAGCTCCAGCTTCATTTGACCGTGTTCGTTGGCTTCGTCCAGGATATGGATATGTTTAATTCGCAGGCAGTTTTTGGCGAATTCCACCTTCAGACGCCCCAGTTCCTGCAGTTGTTTTGCCATGGAAGTTCCTCCTTTCTTTGACCCTGACTTTTCTTTTTTCTACTGTACTCATTTCCTTTCTCTATTAAAAATTGCCAATGACACTGCTTTTCCATATCCTGGCTGTATTCGTTAGGCAAGCATGCTTTCACAAGCACAGGTTCCACAGATCACCAAATATTTGGATAGCTTGATCGATAAATTCTATATTTCCAGAATCGGTTGACATTGCAACTAAGAATAACGCTATAAAAGGGTAAACAATATACCCAATCCCATCTGCAATTCCAGCCACAATCCTATGTCCGATACTAGGAAAATCCAAATAACTGAAGAAAATATGTATTTATTTCTGAAGCATGATCAAATGGTCATATTCATTTTACAATTAAGATCTGATATAGCTGATATAACCACACCAGTTTCTTTATTTATCCCTATACTATTAATGTTGCCTTTATTTTTCACCGGCATAGCAATTCCACTTCCTTTTCGTTTGGACTGCCCAAAACACTACGGATTTACCGCCTCCACAGCGGAAGCGATGGTCTCCACTTTGTCGCCGTCAGCTTGGTTGCGTTCGCCGATTTGAGCGCTTCCGGCGTTGACCGGTATAATGGAGATCACGCCGCCTTTGACGCAGGTGAGCTTGCTTTGTTCCGTCAGTGCCGGCGCTCCTTCAAGGATATGCTTCTTATTGACGTTGATCCAGGCCAGCGGCGTCACAGGCGCGCAGGGCAAGCGCATCGCCGCGCAAAAACCGAATTTGAGAATGTGCCGGCCCGGCACGTGATCGTTGGCGTTCAACAACGGCTCCATGCCCGGCGTATAGGCCACGCCATGATCTTCAGGCAGATTTAGGATATTGGGCGAGCTGCCCTTGCTGCATTTGCATTTGGTCCCCCGGGGAGTATAGGCAGGCCCTGATGCGGTTGTCGACATTGTTATTCCCTCACTTTCACTCGTTCCAGACCCGCCGCCAGCGGTCTGCGACGCAAAATGCATTCGGCTGCCGTCAGCGATACGAGCCAGATTTCTTCGACCAGCCCGGCTACCTTCAGGATATGTTTATGCCGGACCGCGTTTTCTTTGACGACAAGTTCCTCAATTATGCCGGTATCATAGATCCGGGCCGCCGGATGCAGGCACCAGGTTGGTTCAATGTCAGGAATCCAGTATAGCGGCGCCGGTGATTTGAGGCCGGCCGCGGCATCAAAATCCAGCGGGTAGAGCTGGATGCCCTTGAACCGGAGTTCCGGCTCCAGGAGCGCAAACAGGTCCCGGAACCGGTTGGCGATCATAAAGCAGGGCGACTGCAGGATATCGCAGATTTCCAGCCCCATATCCGGCTGATAGTAAGCGACAATCAGGTCCTCCAGCGCGGCAAAGGCGCTCTGGTTCATTTTATAGGGATAATGTTCTCTGTCAATGGCTTGGATGACGATAGGATTGGAGGCGGTCTTGCTTTGTATCAGCCGGAAATATTCGCGTTCCATATTTATTCCTCCCCGCCTTCCTTCATCCGGGCGACGGCAAATTCCTGGAAATTGGAATCCGTATAGTCGCCGCCTTCGATTTCGATTTGGGTCAGCAGACAATCTGTCAGCAAAGCGCCGGGAAAACGGCAGTCTGCCAGACTTACCGCCGCCAGCGCGCAGCCGGCGAATTCCAAGTGGCGATAGGCGTCGTTTTTTTCATACGCCCGGCACAGCGGCGCGGCCAGCACGTCCCGGAAGCGGACTTCACTGAACCGCGTGTCCAGAAACAGCGCGCCAGGCAGCCGGACCCGGCTGAACAGGCTGCGGTCAAAACGACAGCCGACAAAGGTTACGTCGCTCAAATCAACCTCCTCAAAGCTGCAGTCTTCGAAGCTGCAGTCCCGGAACCGGCTGCCGCTTAAATCAAGCTGGGCAAACTTCTTTTTGCTATAGCGGCATTTTTCATAAACCCGAAAGCGTAAAGAGTCATCGCTGCTGCGATTGAAAATGTCAATGGGCGTCAGAAGGGCGTAAACCGCGCCCTGCCAGTCCTGATACTCACCAAACAGGATATAGAATTCATCGGTACGGCGCAGAGCGCAAAGGGCCGCCCCTATCGCCGGCGACTGCAGCCAGTATTTCAGCCGCGTGTACAGGCCGTAGGCCAGCAGCCGGAAGGATTGCCAGCGCATGCTCTCCAGATGCGCCGGCCGCACCCAGGCCCGCTGCCCTTTGGCCGCCTCCGTCATGGCGTCTTCGTGCTCCTGCCAATGAACGAACAGCCAGGCGGCGTCTATGTATTCGCTGTAAACCGGCTCTGCCGCAAGCCATTGCTCGCTGTAAAAATCAAGACGCAGTTTGGGCTCGCCAAAGTAGACGCTGGTGTACATCGCCGCCATGGTCAGATATGCTACCGGCGGCAGGCCGTGCTGCTGCAGCCGCGCCGCCTGGTCAACCGCGCCGGCCACGGCAACGGTGCAGGACGCGGCGGCAGTTCCATTCTCCATATCCCGCAGGGTGTCAGCCAGCAGCCGGCGCGCCAGCGGAGCATAGCGTTCCTCCTGGAACGCGGCGACAAAATCCCTCATCTGTTCCGCCTCCTTCGCTCAGGTAATGATGACATCCTTGGCTGCCAGGGTGATCTGGTTTGGCAGCATATTGATAAACGACTCGCCCGATTGCAGCAGGATTTGCTCCTTTGCCAGCACCTGGATGTCTTTCTTCGCCTGTACGGTCACATTAGCTTCTGATTCCACGACGATATTCTCCGAAGATACGATCTTAATGCCGTCGTCCTGAGTCAAATCGATGAAGATTTTTTGGTGCTGGCAGATGATATACAGGCCGCTGTCAGTCATCAGCAGCTCCTTGCCGCTGGGGGCTTTAAGGCTTTTATGGCGCGGGTTGGCCAGCGGCGCCGTGTTGATCGAACTGGCGGCAAAGCCGTCCGCTTCATTTTTGGAAGGAAACATAATGCGCACGTAGTCGCCGATTTCCGGCATGCAATACCAGCCGCTGCCGTCGTTGCTGGAGTAGGCGGTCGAATAGGGGAACCACCAGTCGCCGCTGCCGTCGTACTCTTTGTCGATTTCTAAAAGATGCACTTTGACGGTATCGCGTTTCACGTCTTTGACCTGACCGATCAAAACCCGGCCGGCGCAGGCGGCATTGGACACGTGCGGCGCGACAAAACCGGTTTTCCCGGCCAGGAGGTACTCCATTTCCAGAATGCCGTCGACGAGGCGGGCTTCTACTTTCTTGACGCGGCACTCGCTGCCGTTGATGGAGATGATGTCGCCAAGGTAGACATAGTCATAGGACCGGGCGATCAAGGCGGAGAAATCCTGCCGCAGTGCCTCGCCGCCGCCTGGCATGTCGTTTGCGGTAACCCGGTTATACGCATCGTCTTCTTTGCCGTGGAGAAAGGAGGTGGTGGTAATTTCCTTGGTGTTGGCCACCGGCGGCAGGCCGACGAATACCATCGGCTTAGGTGCGGTGATGCTGGCGAAAACCGGCACGTTAAAGCGGGAAGCCATGCGTTTGGTGAACTCCCAGTTGGTCTCATCCATTTGCATGATAAGCGCGCCGGTGGCCTGATCGGTTATGGTCAGCTCGACGCTCCCGTTGCCGGCGTACGCTTGGTTGAGTATCTGTTCATAGGTTTTGCCGCCGTTCTGATAGGTGCGTGATATTTTTTTGATGTCCTGTAAAAAACTGGAGGTAATGCCATGAACGGTCAGCAGGCTGTAGCCGGCTTCGTTGGTCACCGACAGGTTTTGTACGCCGCCTTTAAACAGGGTTAGTGTTTCTTTGCCAACCGAAGCGGTCACGGTGAGCGCGGTGGTTTCATCGGCCCGCTGCTCGCAGTCTTTGGCGTCTTCCGGCGTAATTTCGCCGACAATCGTGATTAGACCATGCTCGTTAGGATGGTGCGAAATGTACAGTTCTTTGATCCGGGTAAAGGGAAAGCCTTCGACCTGAATGGTGCTGTGGATGATGCTCACGCTGCGTTCACTCCCTATTCACCAAAATTCGGTAGGATGCAATGATCTCCTCGGCAAGCGGCTCCAGCCGCTTGCTGTCCTGGTAGCGAAAATTGACAAAGCCGATCAGCAGCCGGGCGTCGACGTTGGCATAGAACATGATGTTGTACAGCGCGCCCTCCAGCGTCTGACTGATAAAATGCATTTTTGCCACCTGCCGGCCGCCGCAATGAATGGTTTCGGTTTTGACCACTTTTACCTGCGGGCCGCCTTTTTCCAGCAGGCCGCGGGCCAGCTTGGGAAATTCCTTGATTTGCTCTTCGGGCACAGGATGCCGGGTGTGGTTAAAACCCAGCATAAAATACAGCGGTTCATTGCCCATGACCAATTGCGGCCGGTTGCCTAACGGAAACAGCGCCTGTACGACATCCGCATCCAGGGCAATAAAGTCGGTGGGAATCCGTATTGAGATTTTGCCGTCCAGCAGTTCCCTGTCGGCAAATGCGGTCAGGTGTCCGAAGATATCGACAGCTTCATCATAAATACTTTGCTGCAGCTCGCGGTCGACAGTCTCATCGGCGTGGGCCCGGGCCGCGGCTGCTTTCGCGTTGTTTTTCAGTTCCAATATGCTTTCATCCTTTTCCATTCGTTCCCGCCTCCTTTATCAGTCCACAATGACCTGGCGTCTTTGGCGCGCCGCGCGGGAAAGCTCACGTTCGCCATTGCTCTTAATCCGGTTCAGGATGGTGAGCAGTGCTTCAAAAATCGCCGGATTGCCGCATTCGGCAATTTCTTTTTGCAGCCGGGTTGCCGTATAGAACAGGAGGGCCTCCCGACTCAGCGCCTCCCTGGCGTTCAGGGCCTGCAGGCAAAACGCCGTATCGACAGGGTCCATCGCGTACGCAGCCGCTTCCCTGGCAAAGGCGCGGGTGATGCCCGGCGACAGTGAGCTTGTCCCGCAGGCGGCAAAGGGCGCGTAAATGGTATTGACTGTGTCGAATTCCGTATTGCGGTCCGCAAAATCCACATAGTTCATCCGGAGCCTGGCGCCGCGCTGCAGTTTAAAACGGCATAGCTCTATTTGGGCCTGACTGCGTTCCAGCCGGTCTGTCAGCATGGTTTCCACCTCGCGGTAAATATAGCCGTCTCTTCTGGCTTCGTCTTTAAATTGCAGCATAAAGACCGTCCATTCGTCTGTGGGATAGTACGCAAGCGACAGCGGTTCCGTGATCAGATAAAGGTTGCCTGCATAGCGGATGACACCCCGGTTTAAGATAATCGTATCCGCCGTTGTCGTTATGCGGCAGCCGCTGACAATACCGTCGCTATAGTCTTCGTGGATGAGCCGCCCGTACTCGTAAGCATAATCGCGCAGTGCCGTCAGCATGGCTGTTCTCAGCACATGCGCGTGTTCAAAGAGGGGGAAAATCTGTCCATTCATTAGCCATTTGCCTCCTTTTTCAAAAGCTACCCTAAAACAGTGCGATGGCGTCAGTCTGCATAACGGCGTCTACGCCGATGATACCAAAATGAACTTCCCAGAAAAGCCGCGCCGAAAAGCCCAAGGGCAGAAACAGGTCGAGCAGGAACTGTATAATTTGCGCCTTTTCTTTTGTTTCTTTTTCGCCAAGATACAGCAAAAGTTCTTTGCCGTTATAATTGCTTTGATAGATCAGGCTGCCGGTAAACGCCGTCCGGACGGCCCGGCGGAAAACCCTGAGGCTGGTTCCTATTTGAATTTGAGTTAAAAGTTCATTGGCCAGGCAGAACTGCAGGTTCCGATCCATTATCGCTACCGCCGCGGCCGCTTTCCGGCCGTAAATGCCGTTCAAAAGCTCCGCCCTGAGTTGACGGACAAAATATTCCCGCTTGGTGAGGCCGTGCTTTAAGTCGATTTCACTTAAGAGATGCACGACGACGTCGAAAAAGCTGGCGACGCACTGGATAAGGTTCCGGTTTTCCGGCCGGGCCAGCAGTTCCGGATGCAACAGCTCCTGAAAAATATGGCTGAACCGGTAGAGCGCGTTGATTTCGACGGCGGTACCGTCGAGCCGGTCCTGATTGATGCAGGCAAACGCCTGCTCGCAATACGGACTGAATTCTTCCGCCTGCTGAAACAGTAGATCGGCTTTGTCCATGCCCTGCTCCCCGGCCTGTAAAACGATGTCCCAGATAAAATTCACGCCGCTCCCTCCTATACCAGCCGGCCGCAGCATTCGTATTCGGGAAAATGACGCTGCACTACGCTCACTAAAAAACTCATGATATCCCGGTTGAGGTAAAAATCGTAGTCGGCAGGCTGAAAGTCAAGCCGCATGGCCGTCTCCCAGGCGCCTGTCCTGAGTTCGTCCCGGATAAAGTCGTCGACGATATACGTTTCTTTGTCAGGGAAACTGGCTACCAGTTCCACGCCGGCAAATGCCAGATCTGTTTCGTAGCCGCAGGCCTGAATCAGCCGGCTCAGCTCCAGCTTGGTCTTGACCGGCTGCCGGAACACGCCCGTGAGCGTATCGGCGAAAGACGCCTGTTTGGCATTGCCCATCAGCCGGTTGGGATAGGCGTGCTTGACCTGGGAATTGCACTGGTACATTTCCCAGGTAACGGGATCGGCCAGCGGGCAGGTAATCAGAAGATCGCCCTGGGTCCAGCGGATGTTGGCCACACGCACATCTGGATTGGTCACCAGGTAACGCGCGCCTTCCCTAAATTTATGCCGGAAAATCCGGTGTTCGTAATTGATTTTGTCTACACACGGTTCCGGATAGGTGCTTGTACGTATGGAAATCGTTTCCAGATTCCACAGCGGCACCTGGTGGTAACGGATCGCCGGGGCATATTCCTCGAAATCGATTACGGCTTCTTCAATCATTTCCCGGGCATTCCCATTTTCGATATCATCGATATATACGTCGAACAATTTGTACAAATATGGCGCGCAGACGCTGCGCCAGGGCAGGTAGTTCAGCTCGAATATCCGGTACAAATCTTCAATCTGCCGCCTGTACGCCAGGTTGCGGCGAACATGAAACTGCCCGGTATATTCGCTGTGCCGCGTCTTGATAACGCCGCGGAACTTCCGCTCGGGCCGGTCGAATTTGCAGGCTTCCAGATGATCAGCCTGCAAAAAAACCGTATAGAGAAAAAATGGCGCCTTTTCATTGAGACTGCTAAGAAGCGCCTCTGTGTCCACTTGATGCGACTGCAGGTCTTCCGGCCGCATCGGCAGCAAAAAGTCATCCGTGACGTCATAGAGCCTGCGGTCAATTATATTTGTTATGATTGCGGGGCCCTCCACCGGCATCGGCACTTCTGCAAATACACGCCGCTCCAGGCCTTTGTACTCTGCCTCGATTTCGTCCCAGAGTTCGAGAAACAATCCTTCGACAACGGATTTGAAAACGCGGCGGCTTTCCAGATGATCGATTTCCAACAACCGTTTTTGTACATAACTTCGCATGTCAAATTCTTCGTCAAATATGCGCATATCCTATCCCCTCTCCAGCCAGTCCGCCTGCCGCTTGGCATCCGCGATGCCGGCCTCGCCCGCCGCGCGGAAAAGCTTGAGCGCCAGTTCCTTGTTTCTCTGCACCACATTGCCGGCCAAATAGGCTTTGCCCAGCATATACTGGGCCAGCGGCTCGTTTTTGGCCGCCGCCGTTTTAAACAGCTCCACCGCTTTTGTTTCGTCCTGCTCCACACCGCGCCCCGTGTAATAGGCCGTTCCTAACAGCGCCTGCGCCGCCGCATTATCCGCTTGGGCGGCCAGTTCCCACCAACCGGCGGCGGCCGTATAGTCCTGCCCAGCGATATTCCCCTGGAACGCATTCGTACCCGCCTGCGTATAAAGATCCGTCAAGGACGTCTTTCCTGATTCTTTTTTCCAGTCGAGGTTTTTGCCAAAGTCCTGTCTGGCATCCGTCCCTCTGCGCTCAATCATTTGAAGAAAGCCTTTCGCCTGCGTATTGCCCTGCTTTGCCGCCGTACGGAAGCGCTCTATAGCCGCAGCTTTGTCCGCCGGCGTATTTTTTCTGTAGCCGTCAATGCCTAAAAGCACGTTGGCTAATGCTGAGCCGTCCTGTTCGGCCCGCAGGTAGCGCCGTTCGGCTTCCGTCCCGTTTTGGGGCATGCCGCCGAAGCCCTCGGCATAGGCCAGTCCCAGATAGGCGGCGGCGTCCGGGTGGCCGCCGATGGCGGCCCTGCGCCACCATTCAACCGCCGCTCTTTCGTCCGGTTCTGCCTGCCGGCCGGTATAATAGGCGATCCCCAGAATATACTGCGCCTGGATGTCGCCGGCTTCGGCCATGGCCGCAACTTGCTCAAACGCCTCCTCGGCTGCCTGGCTGACGGCTTCGGCTTTTTCCTTAGCCGCTTTTTGGGCTGCTTTTTTGTTTGCCGGTTTTTCCTGCGCTGCGCCCGGAATGTCTACCTTGGGCGCTTGGGGCGCCGCCGGCGGCTTGGCTTTGGGTTTCATTTTTCCTGCCGCCTCCGCCGCTGCGCCGGCGACGGCAATTGGCTTTACGTCGTCCCGGCTGATTTTCTCCGCCTGTGCTTTGCCCGGCGCGGCCAGAATGACAGGCATCACCAGGAGCGCCGCAATCCATTGGGTTGTTTTTTTCATCGCCACCGCCTCCTTGCAGATTGGTCGTCACTTCGTCCCGTCGAAAAAGTTCTCCACCCAGGCGTCGCTTTCAAAGCTGAAAAACTGCGAGCGGCCCAGCATCAGGATTTCGCCGTCGCGATAGACCGGCAAAACGAGAAAGCCCCAGCGGCGCGATTCTGTCCAGACAAAGAACTTCACTTCGCGGTCGACAATGCTGTCGACGTCGTCCTGCGGAATATGGACGCCGTACACTTCGCGGATTTTTTCGTAGGCCATCGCGCTGAATTCCCCCAGCGTGCAGGCGTAGGTGAAATTGTAGCGCACTTTTTCGTTCATGTCCTTAAGATAGAGCTTCAGGGTCAGATCGTCCATATTGCGCGAGATATGGCCGCAGTTTTTGCCTTTCTGCAGTCCGTGGATCAGAACAATTTCGCTGCCCGTATGCGTGTAGGCGGTGATGAGATACGGCAGCGCCGGTGTACGGCTCGTGATTCTGACGTCGGCAAAGCCGTATTTTTTATCCTTGAGGTACTTTAATGCACCGTCGATGCACGTCATTTTCAGCTCAAAATCATCGGTAAGATCGCCGGATTTACGTTTGAATTTGATGGTCTTGCCTGGTACAAATTCTTTTAACGCGTCGCGGAAAATATCGATTTTGCAGGACTGGCCGGTGAGCTTGATCAGCGTATACTCATCAAGCTCGTGACTGGCGTACATTCCGTCCATAAACTTGTGAACAACGCCGTAAATATCGGCCCGCAGGATGAGCATGATATCAAAGATGCTGAAATACACTTCGGGGAATTCCTTGACGGTTACGAGTCCTTTTTCCTGCATTGCCGTCAGTTTCCATTGGTCGACAAAGAGCATGGTAGCCGACGGCTCATTTTTTTCATGGCAGGACAGACCGACGCGCAGAGTGCCGACCTTGTTGTAGAATTCTTTTTTGATGCGCTCGGCGGTAGAAAAAAGAAAATAGAAATTATTTTTCACCTTGTAGTAGTCGGTACGGCTGAGTTTTTCCCAGTCGCGGAATTTCGTCGGCAAAAACGCTTCGGCAGCGTCGTAGGCGTTGTCAAATTGTTCGTAAATCTTATGCGGGCCGTATTCGTCTACATACCGGAACACATCGAGATCAAAAGTGTTCAGCAAATCGTTGATGTCCGGAATCTGTCCCTGCCGGTTTTGCGGCGCCAGCGCTTTGAACAGCCTTATTTTCAACAGCTGCATGATGCGGAAGGTCAGGTTGTTGCCGCCAAAGTCGGTATCGCCGTTCTCATAGGCGGTCTCGATATCGATTTTATAGGAAACGCGCTGCGTGCTGACGCGGAAGCTGCAGGAGGATAGATCGGTCGTGCCGCCGCCGCAGTCGATGATGAGCGCTTTGTAGATCGTATTTTCCCTGGCGCTTTTTTGCGCGATCATTTCAGAGATGGTATTATAAAGCACCGCGATGCCCTCATCGAGCATATCTTCCTTTTCCACGGTGTATTCAGGCAGTATTTCGGCGAACAGCGCCTGAAACAGGTATTTCTGCTTGACCGGACTGGAGATGTGCACGGCCCGGATATCGCATTTAAAACGGTTCTTCATTGCCTGGACAATATGGCCAAAATACGCTTTCAAGATGTCCTTGCGTTTGACAAAAGCGCGCCTTCCCTGCTTGTCGATGATTTCCTCGCTTTTTTCGTAATCGCCGATCCAGCGCTTGATGTCGTAGAAAACGCAAAATCCTTCGTCGATATAGCTGGAATTGGCCAGTTTTACGGCATCATAGCCAAACAGGTATTCCGGCTCCGTCCCGCCCTCAATGGTAAGGACGCCGACCACGCTCGGCAGGAGCGTCGTCTCATGATAGCCCTGGGTGGTATCGTAAAAAACGGCGTAATTAACGTCGTTTTCCTGCAGGCCGAGCTGACCCGGCGTTATATCGGCACGCTCGAAATAGAGGCTGTCCAGATAGACGCCGGCCGTAGTGCTCGTGGTGCCAAAATCAATTGCAACCGGCATGGTAAGCGCCACCGGTTTTTTCACCATAAAGTCTAAGAGGGGCACGCGGTAGACGATCAGATGCTGCGGCATGTAGGCGTAGTCACCGCTGTAAATGCGGTGCAGCATCTCAGAATTCGCCTTGTTCATGCACAGTAGGCTGTAGTTCTTGATTTGGGCTTCGCTGCAGGGCAGGCCGGCCGCTTTGGTCAGGTACAGGAAGTCTTTGCCGCCGCCCTTGGCCTCAATGTTCAGGATGCCGCACAGGCAAAAATCGGCGCTGACGATCAGCGCGTTTGTTCCGGCCAGCTTCCCGTGATATTTGATGGTCAGCCTGTCGTAGTAATCAAGGGCCAGTCCTTCGTAGACAACAATTTTAGCGCTGCAGTCCGGCCGGATATCGGTTTCGTAGTGAATCCGGACCCTGGCAATCACGGTTTGCAGAGCTGCATACCCTTCTTCGTCATACGTTTTGATCAAAAGGTTGTCGTCCGCACCGCGATAGCGGAGAATTACGCGAATCAGATCATCCTTGTCCAGCGGGCTTACCACCCCCTGGATAATTTTTTCCCGCCGGCAGATTTCCCGGAGCTGGTGCCCCGTCATCAGTTCCAGATCGCGTTTATAATAACGGTTCTGCGTTTTCTTCGCCGCATTGCCGGCAACCTGCAAGGTATAGCCGTATTTATCCATCAAGTATATCCTCCCTGTGATGGCAGATCGTAAGCTAAGCTATAAAGTTACTGCGGCAGCGCCGCCATAATCGCGGCATCGGCGTCGATCCGGTCAAGGATCGTCCCGATTTCGTCCGCTTTGGCCTGATTGCCCAGCGCCAGATAGAGCTGCCGGGCTTTCAGATAGGTTTGCTTGGCAGCCGTGTATTCTTTCTGTGCGTAGAACTCGCCGGCCCGGGCCGTCACCGCGGCAGCGTTCGCACTTTGCCGGTCAAGCTCCTGCTGCCTGACGGCCACATTTTGCAGTTTTGCGCTGAGGATGGCGCTCTGCGCCGCATCACTCAGCGCGGTGTACCGGGCCAGCGCCGCGTTGTAGCCGGCCGCCGCCCCGGTATAGTCGGCATTGGCGAACGCGGCGTCGCCCTGACCGGCAAGCGCGGCCGCCGCCGTGTAATCAGCCGCGTATTGTTCCGCTTCTTTCTGCGCGGCTGCCGCCGCTTGGCCTCTGGCCTGATCGAGCTTGTCAAGCGCCGCCAGCGCTTCTTTTTTGCCGTCGGCATCATAGTGCGCCGCCGCCAGTGAGCGCGCGGCCAGATATTTTTGTTCGGCCAGTTCAAAATCGCCGAATTGGGAAAGCGTGTCGCCCTGGGTGATCAGATCGCTGATATCGCCGGACAATCTTTGCTGGTCCTTCTTTTCCTGTTCGTTTTTTTGTTTTTCCTTGGCTTCGTACAGTTTGTCGAGCGCGGCCTGTGCCTGAACTTTGCTGCTGGCGGCGTGAATTTGGGCGGCAAAAGCTTTGGCCCGCAGATAGTAGACTTCCGCTTGAGCAAGCTCGCCTTGCTCCATGGCCTTATCGCCCATTTGAATAAAGTCGGCTACGGTCAGATGATCTTCAGTGCCGCCAAGCCGGCGGCTGATGTACGCCTCACCAAGTTTATCGGCGTAACGGGACCGCTCCAGCGCCGTTTGGTAGCCTTGATAGGCATCATCGAAATTCTGATTCTGGTAAGCGTCGTCGGCGGCAATCACGCTTTCGATCAGCCGCAGATAGGCGTTAAGCTGCCGGACTTTTTCCTTGTCCTTGAGGCTTTCCGCCTGCTTCAGAGCCTTTGTCGCCTCTTCCCGGGCGCGGATGTAGTTGTTGTCCTGGATGCAGGCAATCGTGCTGTCTGTCCTTAAATTCATTTCAGCCGCTTTGTCTTGGTGCCGGCTGTACAGAATATAGACGATAATACCAATAATCAGGAGCACAATAAGGACAATAACCGCAATCTTGATCCTTCGTTTACGGCGGCGTTCACGGTTCGGGTCGGTGAAAATCTTGTTGATAAAGATGGCCGCGATCGTGTAGTTGTCCAGGTCCGGCGGCTGCTTCGACAGCAGCATGTCTTCCATGTTGTCAAGCGGCTCCCGGGGATCGTCGGACGTCTCGGCAAAGATATCGTCCAGATCGGCCTCATCGAGGTTTTCCCAGATGCCGCGCGTGTACAACACGGCGATGTCGCCATTGATCAGCTTCAGCTTGCCGGATATATACGGGCGGAATTCTTGTTCCTGGCCGAGATAGCTATAGAGGTTATGCCGCTCTTCGTGCCTTGACAGCACGTTGGGCGTGATTTCGTCTTGTTCAACAAGCTCCTGGCTCAGGGACATATCCTGTGATTTGGTATTGAGCCTGCCGTCGCGATACAGGCGAAAGCGCGTATTGCCGGCGCTGGCAAAGCGCATGGCTTCATAGTCGGTGACAATCATGGTTATAGAGGCCTTGAGCATTTCGCGGCCGCTGATCTCTACTAGATCGCGGTTGGCGTTCTGCAGGCAGGCGCTAAGCGTCCGCCGGGTCAGTGACGGCTGCTGCTGAAAGTGCAGGATGATGCTCTCAACCGCTTTTTGGGCGCTTTCGGACTGCGCCAGATCGGTAATACCGTCGGCGATGACATAGCAGGCATAGTTGTCGAGTTCGACAAAAGCAAAATAATCGTTGTTGGTGAGCGCCGCCCCGGCTTCCGATATAAACGCCGTTTTAAATTCACTGTTCAGCTTTTTCATGAAATCCTCCCGTTTGGACATTGGACGCTGCTAACATCTATAAATGACGATGCTGGCGTTGTCTTTGTTGGGCAGTTTGCTGCGGTTGACGCGTTCGATGATCCGGAGCGCCTGCTGCTGCGCGTCCCGGCCCTGTGCCAATTCCTGCTCGATCTCGCGCCAGCGCAGCGTCTCAAAGACGCCATCGCTGCAAAGAACAACGGCATCCCCGGTGCGCAGCGGCAGAGGCTGACTGAAAAATTCAATGTCTTTAAAGCCTTCGTGGCCGACGAAGTTATACAGGCGCCGCCGGTCCAAAAGCGCGATCGCGCTTTCCTTCGCCAGGCTCCCCTGCAGGTATTTCTGCCGCGCCAGCACGTCCACGGTATGGCCTTCACTGACCGGCACGAGGTCGCCGCCGTGATAGACGGCGATTTTGATATTGCCGGCCAGCGCATAATAGAGGGTATGGTCTGCAATGAGCGCCGCGGCGACACTGGCCGAGCCGCGGCCGTCCTCCACCTTGTTCAAGATGGCGCGATTGGCCGCATGAAAAGCTTTGCGGAAATAATACTGCGGCTTTTCAAACGCCTTGTATTCTTTAAATAAGTCCAAAAACGTCTCTATGGCAATGCGCCCGGCGATCCTGCCGCCGTATTTCCTGCCCATGCCGTCGGCCAGCACCAGCAGGGTTCCCGCATCATTTTCCAGAACGCCGTAATTGTCTTCCTGTACTTCGCGGTCGCCAATGGTCATGCACCGGCCAACCCGGATATCGCGGCCAGGCGTAAGTGTCATCCGCCTGGCGACCAGGACAGCCGCAGCAACGGACAGTACGAGAATCAGGGCGGCCGGTACAGGAGGAATCATGCTTTTGCTCCCGCGGCGGCGCTTTGTGGATCTTTCTTTACATCTTCCCAGTTAAATTGCTCGCCGCAGAACGGAATAAAGAGAAATTTGCTGTCGCCCAGCTCAATGATGTCATAAGTATTTAATACTTTCGGCATATAGACGGCATCGCCCTGATGATAGACAATGCCGTTTGATTCGCCCGGCAGAAGCACCATTTCTTTTTTCTTGGGATCGAAAACAATAATGCCGTGATTGCGGCGCGAAATTTTGTTGTCGCCAAGAATCTGAATGTCCATATCGTCGGCGCGGCCGATAAAGTTTTTGCCTGTTTTGATCTTGTAGTCCTTGCCCTGGCGCGGCCCTGAAATACAAACGATCCAGCCGCAGACAGGCTGCACGTCCTCTAAAAACAGCAGTTCTTCCACATCTACATCGGTTTGGCCGGTTTCTTTTTTTTCTTTGGTCGCCGTCTCGATATTGCAGTACGGGCAGACCGTTCCGTAGCGCCGGGAACTAAACATATGCCCGTTTTGGCAGCGGATTAAATTGCTCATACGATTCCTTCTTTCTCTGATGTTTTATCATGATTGCTTTATCTTGCCAGCAGTTTGGTCAGGCCGACGATGATGACATCCCCCTGCTCCAGCTTGCACGGCTGATCGGCGGCGAGCTTGTATTTCCGTCCGTCGGCTTTTTTTTGCAGCACGATCCCGTTTTTTGAGCCCAGATCTTCGATATACCAGTGGCTGCCGGCGTAGTTTACAACCGCGTGCTCAATGTCGATCATCGAAGCGTAGACGCTTTCATTCAGGTTGATATCCACATGGTTTTCCCTGATGTCCTTGCCGATGACCAGAGCCGTCTTATCGAATATATCCCAGGCAGCAATGGGTTTCTCTTCTTCATTGAGGAGTACCAGCTCTGTGATGGCGCCGCCTCCTGTCAGCGGTGTATTTTCCCGGACGGGTCGCTCTTGGGCGGCGGCCTTCAGGTATAAGGCCAGAAAGGCGATAAAGATGCTGCCGGCGAAAATGGAAATATACAAACCGCCGGGCGTGTCCTCCGTCCCGCCCAGGGCAATTAGGGCGATCAGACCGCTCAGGACCGCGATGGCCAGATCGATGTTTTTTTTCTTATCCATTGCCACACCTCCTCACTTTTTAAAATCGGAAAAAAAGCTTTCGAACACGGCTGTCGTGTCAAGCGGATTTTTCTTTTTTGGGACGTTGAGCTTTTCCTCGCGCGTCACTTTGCCTGTCCGCGGATCGAAACCGAAGTAACGTTCAAAATTACTTTGCATTCCCTGTGCCATATTGGCAATGTCAAAGGCACTGCCGGCCGGCTCTCCGGCAGACTGCCGCCGGGTCCTTTGGGCAGCCGCCGTTTGCTGTGCGGCTGCATCGCAGGACCGGCGCGCCTGTTTATCGCTTAGTATCCGGTAGGCCTCGCCGGCTTCTTTGAATTTTTGCTCCGCCGCCGGATTGTTCCGGTTGACGTCCGGATGGTATTTTTTGGCAAGCTTCCGGTACGCCTTCTTGATTTCCTCTTCACCGGCGTCCTTTGACACTCCCAGTATTGCATAAGGATTCAAATCCATTCTGTCACTTCGCTTTCGTCAGTCGGTTTTAGAAAAGGCGTGTCCGGCCGGGACACGCCTTTTCACTTGTACTAGGCAGGGTATCCGCCTTCTACGGTAGCATTGGCGAATTTGTCCTTCTTCTGCCGGAGCGCCAGCGTAAAGGTGCCTGTGCCGTCCACATCGCCGTATTTTTCCTGATAATCGACAACAAACGCGTTGGGAAAGTGGTATTTCCGCTCAATTACGCCTGCCGCGGTCAATTCAATGGTGACCTTGCGGTAGCAGTCGGCCTTCTCCGCCGGTACGACCGACCACAAGGCCATTTTGCGTGTGCTGTCATCCGGATCGCCGTCGGTGGCGGCAAGAATCTTGCCGGTGATGACCAGGCCGGTGCCTACGTCCTTGGTGCGCGCATTGGAGTCGAGCGGAATTTCCGTCGTGAATCTTACGCTTTTGGTGCATTCCGGCGGAATGTCGAACGGTTCCTGTCCCTCGATTTTAATTCTAAACGCCATAATAGTTCAGCCTCCTTAAACTTAACTCTCAGTTATTTACAGTAATTTTGGGTTCCTGCTTCCTTCAGGAATCAAAGCCTAATTTTCCCCATATAATCTCATGAAAGGCTTTGGGATCTTGGTCATTCCGTTCCGCCATATGATAGTCATGAACCATGTTGAGATGAAAATAGTTTGAGGGCGGCCAGATACGCCCCGCGGCGCGTCGTTGACGACGGCAAAGCTTTGGGTTATCCTCCGCCGCTTTCGCTTATTCCGCCCCAAAGCCTCCGTCGAGCTTGACTGCGGCATTCTGGTCTTTTTTCTGCTTCAGGTGAAGATAGAAGGTGCCGACGCCGGTTTCATCGTCAAGATCTTCCGTGTACTCCATCACGAAGGCGTCCGGCAGCGTGTACTGCCGCACCATCTGGCTGGCGGCGACAATATCCAGTTGAGCGCTTCTGTAGCAGTCCGCCTTTTCGCTTGGTACCTGCGACCATTTCGCCGCATTCAGCGTGGCGTCATTTTCTTTCCCCCCGAGAGAGTAGAGCATTTTACCCCACACCTTGATGCTGAGCGCCACATCGGTCGCTCTAGCATTGGAGTCGTTTGGCGAGTCGGAGAAAAACTCCGCCCTGAGGATCGCTCTTTCGTCAAATGCAATCTCCTCCGGTCCGCCAGTTACCTTTAACCTGAAACCCATACGAATTCCTCCATTTCATTTTTATATAAAAACTCTGCCAGGCAATCTGGCTCAAGTTTTTTCGCAACTAAGGAAATATTTCCACAGGCGTTCCAATTTTTAAATACTCTTTAAGCGTGAGTATATCGGCATCACTAACGGCAATACATCCCTGTGTCCAGTCCCACCAAGTTCCACCGCCGTGAATCCCCACTTCACCACCTAACGGTGTCTTCCATAAAGGGATGTTGCCTGATTTAGCAGCCATCGCAATCTGTTTATATTCTTCTTGCGAAATCAACTCTTGTTTTAGCCCACGTTCAGCATCTTCGGCATTAGGATAATTAAGACCATAAAAATATACATACGGCGTTTGCTTATTAATATAACAGATAACAAATTTACCCTCCGGAGTTTTTCCATCGCCCTCACTCTCTTTATCATTAACTGGAGCAAAACCCAAAGCGATTTTAAAAATACCGATAACTTCTCCATTCGCATACAAAAACAGCTTACGTTCAGATTTATATATTTTTACAGCAATGTCTTGTGATTGTACTGCCGCTTCATGCAGTAAACCAGGAAACTTATCGGTATGTAACTGAAACGGCGGAAAGCCTCGCCATATTGCAAATGCCACTATAAAAAAAACGATTAAGCTTCCAATTATCACCATTGTATTTTTTCTCACAACTAATTTTCCTCATTAAAAATTTCAGCTTTGTATCCACCTAAAAAATTTTTTACACCGCCAAATTTATGTATGTACTTATCTTTAGAACCGACTTTGCCAGTAGTTGCTTTATATTTTTAATACTTGTTTTCCACCTTCATCATAGCAAGTCAACATTCCCTGATTTAAATACATAAATCTCTGTGCCATTTTTATAATTATCCTTTCATACAGCACGGTCAAACGAGGTATAGTAGACTTTAACAGCAATTTGAAGCTCTTATATTGCCCGAAATAATTATTGTAATTAGCAAGCGCGATTGTGAGATTGAATACTATAGGCTCAGATCGCTTTCCACTGTTACAGCGTCAATAACATCTACTTTTTGGCGTATCACAACAGTAAAAATCCCCACACCCGCCTGACTGTTATATATTTCGTTATAATCTATTACAAATGCTTTATCTAGTATAATGGTACGAAACTTTGTATTTGACACACCCTCGATTTGTACGGTTACCTTGCGATATGCTTCTTTTTTCTCAGCCGGAACTTGAGCCCATTTAAACAACTCGACTGTTGGACTGTTCGCACCACCACGGTCAGCATGAAGTTTTCCTGAAATAACAAGCGTCATAGCAGCATCGGTAGATTTTGCCCGGGAATCTCTGGGTGTTGATAGTGATGCCTGCACACCATCAATGATTTTGCCATCATAGTTCAATGTCTCCTGCCCTTCTATCGTTAGACTAAAACCCATAGTAAACTCCTCCACTTTTGTGTAATATTATGGATTAAATTACCGGCGCAAATCTATATACCAAATGCGTATGTAACACTCGCGCCGGCATAATGGGGTGTTTACGCGCTTCGGCCCGCCGACGTCAGGCGGTTGATCTCGATTTCGAGGTTCTTGACATTGCCGTTGAAAGTGATATCCAGCGTGCAGATGCCGTTGGCCTCGTCAATAACATAGCTGATGTCGTCTCCCTCGCTGATGATGGAGTTGACCTGATCGCGTTTGCCGGCCCACAGGCTTTTCTGGCTCTGCGGATTGTTGGAGAAGAACTTGATGATGTTGTCCTGCTTGAAGTCGCCGGTCGCGTGACGCAGCACGCGTTCGATATAGGTCGTGACCTGCGTCTTGTAGATGGGCTCATACACGCCAAGCTCGGTGTCATAAAGAAGGTTGCGCGCCTTATAGACCATGATGTCCGTAATGTTCAGCCCGTTAAAGGCGGCGTTTTCCGAAGAGAAGACAAAGCCGAAATTTTTGCGGTTAATGTCATCCTTAATGCTATTGGTAAAGCCGGTGATTTCTTTGGCCAGCGAAGTCCGCACCCGCAGCGGGTGATCGCCTGCCTCCAGGTCGAAGCGCACGCCGGGCAGTTCGGTATCAACGTTGCGCTTAAAGATTTTTTTCAGGTATTCCGGGCATTGCGTGGCCGCGCACAGACCGGCCGCAACGAACGCCGCGCCAATATAGACGCCGTCGATCCACAGCTTCATAATGTCTTCCTTGGCGTTGGACAGCTCCGCCATGTTGGCGTCGTTTAAAACCATTTTTTTGTCGAGGATAACCCCGGATTTGTCCTTTGGCACAATAGTGAAGTTTGGAATGCAGGGAATGCCAAATTCGCTGTAGGGTTTGCCGGTCAGGCTGGCGCAACGCTCAACGAATTTTTCAATCCCTTCCGTGGCCATGTAATTAAAGGTTGTCTTATCGCCGGTCTCGTAGCTGAAGAAGCATTGCACCCGGTAGTCTTTCATCACATCAAGAATGCGGGCCAGCGATTCGACGCTGTTGACATTGGGGTTTTCAACAATTTTATTGCCTTTGAACCGTTCGCGTGACAGCTTCATCTTGGAGTTTTGATCAAGCGAAACGGACGGAAAGATCGCGTACCAGACCGTATTGTTGAAATCGTTCTTGGCATTGACCGTGTTGAGGAAGGTGATCAGGCGCGGGATATTAGAGGATTTAACCAGCATCTCGTTGCCGGCGTTGGTGATGAGCAGCGACGGTCGCATGCCTTTGAGCTTAGCCGGATATTGTTCGAAAAACAGCCGGACGCCCAG
Source organism: Dendrosporobacter quercicolus (assembly GCF_900104455.1). Lineage (NCBI taxonomy): Bacteria > Bacillati > Bacillota > Negativicutes > Selenomonadales > Sporomusaceae > Dendrosporobacter > Dendrosporobacter quercicolus. The sequence goes on along the minus strand of NZ_FNHB01000001.1, from coordinate 41,895 downwards.
CACCTTTTCAATCAACGGTTTGACGGTTTTGATAAAATCGTCTTTGGCTGTTTTATAAAATTCCAGATAGGAGTTGTAATTGACAATTTCTTTTTCGGTATCGACGGTCGATACCATCGTGGACGGCAGCGGGCAGAACGTCCGGGCAACAAGCGCTTTGACGTAGACGCTGGGACTATCGGCATTCAGCGCTTCGTAATCCTCCTCAATCGCTGTGATCAGACCACGGTTGATCTGGTCGTCCAGCGTGGCCAGAGCCTTGGTTTCCGGCTTGGGCGCTTCGAGAATTTTCAATTCCCCCTCTTCGCCCATCGACAGAACGCCCAGGGTAAGCGGCGTGTCGTTCTTGCCGTCACCGCCCGCCCCCAGCAGCAGCCGCGTCTTGATGTCTTCGATTGCCAGCGGCAGCATGGCCATGACGTTATTGTAGTTCATGCTGGCTTCTTCAAACATAACGTTCAGCTTATCGCCCACATCAAGTTTTTTCGGGTCGCCTTCCTCCAAAAGCGCGTACTCGGAATAAAGGTAGCGCATTTCCTTTCTGAGCTGACGGATGTCTTCCATGACCTTGGCCGGTGAAATCAAATTGGTGAGCTTTTCAAATTTAAAATCGACATTTAAGAGCCCCTGGGAACGCTTGGTTTCCACCAGCGTCAGCAGCATCTTGAGAAAATCGTTGTGCATGTTGAGATGGATTTCCGTCAACAGTTCGTCCGGGATGTTTTCCGGTTTTTTCAGCGTGTACATGACGCGCTGATTGCTGGCGTTGTAGAAGGAATAAACGACAGGATCAAATTTTTCCAGAAATTCGTCAAAGCTTCTGACCTGAAGATGCTCGTTGATCTCTTTGATCTTCTCATCGTTAAGGCTGTCCATTCCTTTTACGTCACCCACCATGGTAAGCAGGTCAAGCTTCTCGGGATTGATCTCTTCTAACAGCAGAGTCCGGTTTGTTTGCGTAATAATGGCCAATTCTGTCACTCCTTTGCATTAGTGCCGTTCAGACGGCTTGACATTTTTGTATTCTAAAATCAGCTCGCTGCGCTCGTCCTCAAAGGTAATATGAATTCTTTCGTGTAAATAGACGAGACAGCTGTGATCCTTCACCAACAGATCCCGGTTTTTCAAAACCGTACAGTCCGACTTGTTCGTAAGCACCAGCGCTTTGTTTGCGCCTGGACTGAAAAGGATTTTATATGCGCCGGCCAGGAAAAAGGGGAGGCCGCAGTTTTCCAGAATCGCCCCCAGACTGATTTCTTCCTTCCGGAAGTGACGGTATAAATTGTATTCCATTGGGGCGACATCGCTGTCGTCCGGCGTCTTAGTGACATAGATTTTAAGTTTGCCGGCATATTCGTAGCAGCTTGCGGGCGGCGGCGGAGCTGCCGGTTCCGGGGTTCGCCTTCTCCACCAGACCAACGCGGCGATTGCCATGACAAGGGCCGCAATGACCGCAAGCATCTTCCCATATCCTGCCGGCTGTGTGATCTCAACATAGGTCTTATCCGGCGCGATAAGGTTGATGCCAAGATCTTCGTAGCGTACTTTCACCGCCACGCTGCGGGCGCTGTCGGCCGGCAGTAAAAAACGGACCGCTCCTTTTTCCACCATTGCCGCAATCTCCTGGCCGTCCGCCGTCACCTGAACCGGTTTGCCTTCAAAATAAGGGTCCTGCAAAAGCTGCAGTCCGGGATTGGCAGTGCTGACGGGAATCAACCGCACCTCGGCCAGCTTTTTTCCCGGCTGTCCAGGGCCTGTATACTTCACTTCCGCCTGAACCGACGCCGTCATCATATCCAAAATCAGGTTGGCCTGTATATAACGGTCTCCCACGGCTCCAAAACGGATTTCAACCGCCTCGCTTTGCGGCCGCCGCAGCAGGACGGCGGCAAAGCGTTTGCCGTTTAAGACCTCACCGCTGTGGGCGGTGTAGCCGGCGCCGATATTGCCTAACGGCCCGGTTGAAGTGAGGAGAATTTTCGCTTCATTGATGGAGTCGCTGTGCGCAAGCGGCAAGCGCACATTCAGCGTATCGGTTTGCAGATCGCCGCTGCTGACGGCTATTTTGGCAATGCCGAATACCTCATATAGAATCTTTTTGGCGACGCCACTTAACTGCGCGGCGTCGTCAACCTGAAACACCATGCCCTGCCGGTTGGCAACAGTGTAAATATTGGCCTGCGGCACATTGCCCGGATCGCCGATCACAACAGGCAAAACGCGGATGCCGCGCTGAGCCGCCGCCTGCATCGCCCGGTTGAACTGCTCCCCGGAGACTTGCGTCGCGGCCGGATTATCCAGCATGATTTCGCCGTCGGACAGCAATATCACCGTTTTATCCGCCGTACTATCCTGAAATAGGCCCAATGCCCTTTCCAGTCCCGCCCCGGCGTTCGTATAGCCGCTATAGTTCACCTGACGCAATGCAGCACTCACTTGCTCACGCCCGGCATCCACCGGTTTTACTGCCTGCACATCGCTGCCATAGGTAACAAGACCTACCATATAATTTGACGGCAGCGTATATAGAATTTCTTCCAGACAATCCGGCGCAAGTTTTTCCGCGTCCGTCGTATTCATGGAATAGCTGACATCGAGAAGAAAAACAATTTCGTGCTTTTTTACCGCCTCCGCCGCCGTAACACTGTGGAAGGCACTCCAAAAAGAAATGAACAGTGCGAACAACCAAAAGAAGAAAAACGCCGGATTCTTTTTAAAGCCCATTCGTATCAATCCCGCTTTTCCACCACCTTCTTTAAAAAAAGTTTTCGAAGTTCCAATTGCTACGTAAAGACCGCCGGTTTTTATCGAATGATCGCCTATTGTTCTTCCCCGGCATTGTAAGAGAGTTTCGGATTGCTTACAACCAGTTCCTTGTAAGGTATATATTGAATATCGTTTCTTTTCTCACCAAAAATCATAGAACTTTTCTCCTGTTTTTACCAGTCTTAAGTCCCGCATTTTTACAATTTTTATAAATTTACCCTTTTCACTCTCAATTTCATCATAATTCGACAATTTACAAATAAGTCAACCGAAATGCGAGAAGTGCAAAATAGCAAGAGATAAAAAAAGACTGCACTTTTCCGCCCGGAAAAACACAGTCTTTTATATACAGGATCTTACTCTTTCTCACTATGACAAGATAGCGTCGATCATTCGATGCTATTGTTGGGCCCACAGGAAGTTTGTAGATGCGCTGCCCAGGACTTGGGGTGGTTAACTGCGCAGTTTAGCCTGCAGTGTTTTTTCCAGATGGGCCACGATATTTTGATAATGCGCATCAACTTCCGCATCAGTCAGCGTACGCTCCTGGGACTGGAAGGTTAACGAAAATGCCAAACTCTTCATCCCGGCCGGAACTTGCTCTCCGGTATAAACGTCAAACAGGCGGACATTGGTCAACAAAGCCCCGGCGCTGCTTTTAATGGCTGTATCTACCTGCTTTGCCGTGATGTCTTCCGCTAAAACAAGGGCTAAATCACGGGCCATTGCGGGATATTTGGGCAAAACCTCATATTGGTTGAGCAATACGGCATGTTTAGCCAGCAGCCCGGCATTAAATTCAAACAGAAATACCTTACGTTTTAAATTAAACGCGGCCGCAACCGCCGGGTGTACTTCACCAATACTGCCTAATACATCATCCTGAATGCTGAAAACAGCAGTTTTGCCGGGATGCAGAGCATAATGCTCGCCTGCGGCAACCTGCGCCGCTTTGATTCCCAGTCCCTGGAGCAGTGTCTCGGCCACGCCTTTGACATCATAAAAATCGACGTTATCCCGGCCGTTATTCCAGGCCAATTCATTACGCCTGCCAGACAAAGCGCCGCATAACATCTGCGGTTCATCCGGCAGTTCGGTCAGCGGCAGCTTACGCGGCAGATAAACCGGTCCAAGCTCATAAATTTTGATATCCTCGTTTTTTCGGGCTAGATTGCGGGCAACCGTTTCTAAAACGCCCCCGGTTAAGGTTGTCCGCAGCAGGGGAAAATCGTCGGTAATCGGATTTAAGATTGGCACAGCCGTACGCAGACTGCTGTCTGCAGGCAGATTAAGCTGATCAAAAACAGCCGGATGAGTAAAGCTAAACGAAATAATCTCATCAAGTCCGGCGCCGGCCAAAATGGTTTTTATTTTATCGCCGATGGTCTGTTCGTAGCTTTGCCCGCCGCTCATCATATTGCCGCCGGGCGTAGTGGACGGAATATGGTTAAACCCGTAAATACGGGCTACTTCTTCGGCAATATCGGCCGGGCAGCTCACATCAGCACGCCAGGTAGGTACAGTCGCCGTAAATTTCTCCTTAGTCGTTTCCACTTCAAACTCCAGCCGGCGCAAAATGTCAGCCATAGTCGCAGCCGGCACGTTCGTGCCTAAATGCCGGTTAATTTGGGCAGGAGTGAAGGTAACCTGACGCGGCAGACAAAAATCAGGATATACATCCACAATGCCCTGGCATACCTGGCAGGCCCCCATTTCTTCCAATAAGCCGGCTGCCCGGTCAAGCGCCCGGATAACATTGGCCGTATCCACCCCCCGCTCAAAACGGCCGGAGGCTTCCGACCGCAGGCCCAGCGCCTTTGCGGTTCGCCTGATGCTGACATTATTAAAGGCCGCCGCTTCTAACAGAACCGTCTGCGTATTGGCGGTAACCTCAGTGGCCAGCCCGCCCATTACACCGGCAATGCCAACAGCCTGCACAGCATCGGCAATGACTAGCATATCGGGCGACAATTCCCGCTTCACTCCGTCTAAAGTAGTCATTCGTTCACCCGGCTGCGCTTTGCGCACAACGATGGTGTGACGGGCCAATAAATGATAATCATAGGCATGCATAGGCTGTCCTAATTCCAGCATGACAAAGTTGGTTACATCCACAACATTGTTAATTGAACGCATTCCCGCCGCCTGAATTCGCTGTTTAAGCCATTCCGGCGACGGACCTACCTTGACATTTCTCAGTACCCTGCCGGCAAAACGCGAACATAAATCAGGATCTTTGATTTCCACCCGCACAAGTCCGGCCGTTTTTTCATCGCCCGTTTCCTTAAGACTAAGCATCGGTTTTTTCAACTGGCCGCCGGTTAACACTGCAATTTCCCGGGCCAGTCCCAGTACACTGAAACAGTCGGCGCGATTGGCCGTCAGTTCAAATTCCAATACAACATCATCCAGGCCCAGCACTTGTTTAATATCCCGGCCCACGGCAGTCGCATGATCCAGGATGAGAATTCCGGATTTTTCTTCAGCCGACAACATCTTGGGATCAAGGTTTAATTCAGTCGCCGAGCATAACATCCCACTGGACATAACGCCGCGCAATTTACTCTCCTTAATCTTCAGACCGCTGGGCAGCTGCGCGCCTGCCAGCGCCACCGGCACAATCTGGCCCTCTGCAACATTGGAAGCCCCGGTAACAATGGTTAAAACCTCAGCGCCCACATCCACCTTACAGATCTGTAATTTATCCGCATTAGGATGTTTCTCTATTTTAACAAGCTTGCCTGTAACAACCATGTCAATGTCCTTACCTAAATAGGCAATACCTTCTACCGGCACGCCGGCCATTGTCAGCATTTCCCCAAGCTCTTCAGGCTGCTGGGTGAAATCAACATAATCTTTAAGCCATTTTACAGATGCCCGCATAGTCATCCCCCCTGATCATTTCAATTTAAAACTGACGCAAAAACCGCAAATCATTGTCATAAAACAGCCGTAGATCATCAATGCCATAAATCAGCATGGCAATCCGCTCCACGCCCATCCCAAACGCAAAACCGCTCACCTGTTCAGGATCGTACTTACTCATTTCCAGCACCCGGGGATGAACCATCCCGGAGCCGAGTATTTCCAGCCAGCCTGTACCCTTGCAAACCCGGCAGCCTTTACTGCTGCACATTACGCAGGAAATATCGACTTCCGCACTGGGTTCAGTAAACGGAAAAAAGCTTGGCCTGAAGCGGACTCCGACCTTGCTGCCGAACATTTCATGAATGAATAATTCCAGCGTCCCTTTAAGATCAGCCAAGCTAATTCCCTTATCGACAACCAGGCCTTCCACCTGATGAAACATTGGCGAATGCGTGGCATCATAATCCCGGCGGTAAACCTTGCCCGGGGCGATCACTCTAATTGGCTGGTTAGGCTCACTACGCTGCATTGTCCTCACCTGCACCGGCGAAGTATGGGTACGCAGCACCAGTTCCTCGGTAATAAAAAACGAATCCTGCATATCACGGGCCGGATGGTCTTTGGGCAAATTCAGCGCTTCGAAATTATAATAATCGGTTTCGATTTCCGGTCCGTCCGCGATGGCAAAGCCCAGACGCATAAAAATGGATTTAATTTGCTCAAGCGTGGCAGTCAAAGGATGCTTATGCCCGCCGCCGCCTTTTCGTCCGGGCAGCGTTACGTCAATCTTCTCTGAGGCCAGCCGCAAAGCAAGCTGAGCTTGCTTCAATTCATTGCTTTTGGCTTCAACCAGCAGCTCCAGCTCAGTTCTGACTTCGTTGACAATTTGTCCAACCCGCGGCCGTTCCTCCGGAGCCAGTGCGCCTAATCCCCGCAATACGGCCGTCAAACTTCCTTTTTTTCCTAAATATTTAACCCTTAATTCATTCAGTTTATCAACATTTTGCGCTGCCGCCAGCTCTGTTGCCGCCTGTCGTCTCAGGTCATGTAATTGCTGTTCCATACATACCTCCTAATGAATTGGATATAAAAAAACTTTCACCCCGAAAGGGGCGAAAGCATGCTTTCGCGGTACCACCCTGATTGATACTCACTGTTCCTTAACGCGGAATAACGTCCGGCCTACGCAAGTCAACTCTTCAGCAGAAAACTCAGGAGTGAACTTCTGTCAGCTGTTTTCAGAATCGCTCTCAATCTAGACGACATCTTCCCTGTGAAAACAAATCGTAACATACTCTCTCCGTCATCGCAAATAACACTATTGTAACATTAACCTTTTATACAATAAGTATGCAGCAATAGAACCAGTGGCTTCAAATACTCTCCAAAAGAATTCGGCGGTCACCATATGACCACATCCCTCCAGCTTATTCTTGGAAATTTAGGGATCATTGCTAGAGCAATTATAACACATTCAGTTGGAAAGCACAAGGAAAGCTAACACCGCTGCCGGACGGCTTCATACAGAATAACTGCAGCCGCAGCCGCAACATTTAATGATTCCGCCCGGCCTAGAATCGGTATGTAAATACGCTCCTCAGCCTTATCTAATAGTACCGGATTTACCCCCTGGCCCTCATTGCCGAACACAATAGCCACCGGCTGTTTGTAATCGGCTGCTAAATAATTCCGGGCAGAAGCTAAGGAAGTTGCCAGCAGAGCGATGTCCTGTTCTTGCAGTAAGTGGATTAAGTCTTCATAAATCACACCTTCCACGAGCGGGATATGAAACAGCGAGCCCATAGTGGACCGCACCGCCTTGCCGGCGTAAAGGTCAGTACACCCTTTCGTAAGGATGACGGCAGTCGCTCCGGCCGCATCCGCAGTTCGAATAACTGCGCCAAGATTGCCGGGATCCTGCAGACCATCCAAAATTACCAGCAGCGCCTGATCAGTGTCCAGCACCGACGACAAAGCTTGGCTGTTCCTGCGGATTAATGTCATGATCCCCTGCGGCTGCTCGGTATCGGAAATTTTGGCATAAACCGCCCCGGATACCGCAAGCAAGCGGCAGTCTCTGGCCGACAGGGTATTGATGATGGCCTGCACCCGCTGATTGGCCAAAGCCTGCTCCGTATATAAACAAGACTCAATCCGCCAGTTCGAGCCAATGGCTTCTTCTACCAGCCGCACTCCTTCGGCCATAAATAAGCCTGTTGCCTCGCGATGCTTGCGTTGTTTCAATGAAGCGGCCAATTTAACCGTACTATTTTGTAAGCTGGTTATCATCCCTGTCACTCCAGTTCCTCCAACCGCTGAACCCCCTCGTTGCCGCCAACGACCACGAGGATATCATTTTCATGTATTTTTTCGTCAGGCAGCGGCGTCACAATAACTGACTCGCCCCGTTTGATTGCCACTACGTTAATACCATATGTTCCGCGAAGATCAGCTTCAATTAAGCTCTGATTAATTAGCCTTTTGGGTGCATTGATTTCCGCAATACTAAATTGCGGTGAAAGCTCAATATAATCCAATACGTTGGTTGACACTAGGTTATGGGCCACCCGCTGGGCCATATCGCGTTCCGGATATACCACCCGGTCTGCACCTAATTTATGCAGCATTTTACCGTGCAGCGGATTGCGGGCTTTCGCGACAATATGCCGGACTCCCAGTTCCTTAAGCTGCAAAGTAGTTAAAACATTGGCCTGAATGTCCTCGCCAATGGATACTACCACCACATCAAAATTTCTGATGCCTAAAGCCAGCAACGCATCCTCATCAGTGGTGTCGGCTTGTACCACATGAGTGACGCTGTCGCTCACTTCCTGCACCCGTTGCTCATCCTTATCAATTGCCAGCACATCATAACCCATTTTATGCAGAGTATCTGCCATGCTGATGCCAAAGCGGCCCAGGCCAATCACCGCAAACTGCTTCTTTTTCAAAAGTTCCCCCTCCTGCTGTTCACCTATCTCAACTTCCTTATTTTCCACTAGCCTATTGTTATCTTGCCCTCCGGATACTGAACAGGCGACTTTTTCGTTCGCAGCGCCAATGCCAGCGCCAGGGTGACCGGCCCCACCCTGCCGGCAAACATGGTGATTGCGATCAACACCTTGCCCCAGTCACTTAATGAAGCGGTAATGCCCATACTTAAACCAACCGTGCCAAAAGCCGATACCACTTCAAACAGAATAGCCAGAAAAGGCAGATCTTCACTGACGCTGAGCATCATCGTGACAAAAATAACCAGGGCGGCGGCAATAAACACTACGGCAAAGGACTTATAGATAATATTTTGGGAAATCCGGCGTTGAAACAGCTCAGCATCATTCTTCCCTCTGATCAAGGCCCAAATAGCTGCGCTTAGCACGGCAAACGTAGTCGTCTTAACGCCGCCGCCCGTCGAAGCCGGTGAAGCGCCTATAAACATCAAAATAATCAAAAAAAACTGCGTCGCTCTCTGCAAATCGGCAATATTCAAAGTATGATAGCCCGCACTGCGCGGCGTAACAGCCTGAAAATAACTGCCAAGCAGCTTGCCTTTGAGCGATAACGCTCCCAGGGTATTAGGATTATCGTATTCCAGCAAAAATACAACGATTGCTCCAAAAGCAATCAAAAATCCGGAGGTCGCCAATACTACTTTGGTATGCAGTGAACACGCAGCAAACTTTTTATTCTCCCATAAATCGGCCAGCACTGCAAAACCAATCCCGCCCAGAATAACCATTACACTGACAGACAGATTGACGGTAACATCCTCAACATGACCGGTCAGCCCCTGATATCCGCCGAACAAGTCAAAGCCGGCGTTACAGAAAGAGGAAATGGCATGCCAGTAACCAAAATAAATGCCCTCTAAACCATACTCCGGATACCATCGGACCGCCAGAATGGTACCGCCGGTAAATTCAATCGCCAGCGTAACCTGTATCACATACTTGGTCAGCCTGACGATCCCGGCAAAAGTCAGTTGATTGAGCGCCTCCTGCATAACCAGGCGTTCCCGCAATTGAATTTTTTTACGCATTAATAAAGCCATCAGGGTCGCCATGGTCATAATGCCCAGTCCGCCGGCCTGAATTAACAAAATCAACACAATTTGACCAAAGCGTGAGAAATAAGCACCCGTATCAACAATTGACAGACCGGTCACGCACACCGCTGAAGTTGATGTAAATAAAGCATCGACAAAACTCAGGCTTTGACCGGTAGCCGAGGCCAGCGGCATCATGAGCAGAAATGCGCCTGCCAGGATTAAGCCGGCAAAGCTCAGGCTAAGAACTTGATATGGCGTCAGTTTCCAGCGGGTAACATCCAGTAAATTAGCCGCTTCAGACTTTTGTTCCAAAATTTCCACTCCAGTAAAATAAAGTACATGCATTATTATAAAGGCAGATGCTCCCTCTGTCTAATATTATTCAGGTTAATTGAGTGATACTGTCTCAGCCCTGCGCAAGCGGTTAATGGTATCCAGCGCCTGGCCCGGTATTCTGCGATCGACACCGAAATCATTACTAAAATAATGACGCCACACAATTTTACATATTTAGCTTATGGTAAAAATCACATCATAATAGTATAATTCACTAAAAAGGGAACATTTGTAATTCATATAACGGAGGCGTAAAATGACGATAAAAAATTTTTACTTAGTAGTTTTGCTGGTAGCTTTATTTTGTTTAACAATTATCCCCAGTACATCGTCAGCCGCCAGTGCATCGATCATCGCGGTAAGAACAGATGGAATGGATACTCATGAATTTGATACGGCTATGCCTGATTTGTCAGGCGCAAGAGTACCACGAAACACAACAGTTGAATATTATCCGGCCTATCCGGCGAGTACTTCTTATCTACAGCTTAAAATACAATCAACCGGCCTTAACTATCCATATTTGATCGTCGAAGGTGAAAATAAAAAATTACCCTATACCATTGAGTCAACCACTTACAGCGGTTTATATAGAATTGATCTTGTCCAAATTGCACTTAGTGATCTAAACGTTAACTCAACCACAAACGATTTCTTTACAAATCAAATCGGTCTTACATACTATGGCCCCGGAACATCAGGGTGGGTAACCGGCAATACCGTGATCATCAGATGGTTGAAAGAATAATAATTATACCTGATGCAACAAACACAAGCCCAGCATTTAGCCGTAAGGTAAAAGCCGGGCTTGTTTACGTTCTATACAGCATCAAGTACGTCTGTTCCTAAAAGCAAGGGCAACTTAGCAGTCTTTTCCCTCCTGCTTCGTTGCCCGCACCTTACAGATCCGCTTGGCACGGCTCCTTCGTCTCGCAGGCAGGAAAAATCCTTGCAAATTTATTCCTGTTCTAAATATCTGTTAGCGTAACCAAATGGTTACATTGCCGCAGCCTTTAAAATGCAGTCAAAATTCAGCATATAACTGCGCGCCGAATCTTTGACGCCTTTCTTAACAACGGACATGAGATGTATATAATTTGAGGTAGCCTTTTTGCTTAGCTCGGATTTTAATTTTTCAGCCGCCGTCAAGGACATGTCTGTGGCAATATTGACCTTGGAAATGCCCGAACTGATCGAATTGCGGTAGTCAGCCGCAGCCAGTTTAGCGCCGCCGTGCATAACCAGCGGGATGTCAATGGTACTGCTTAGTTCGTTCAACCGTGAAAAATTCAGCATGGTCCTCCCGCGGTAAGCGCCGTGATGATTGCCGATAGCGACTGCCAGCGCATCAACCTCGGTTCTGTCAACAAATTCAGCAGCCGCATCGGCCGTCACCAGATGTTCGTCACTGATCGCTTCAATATTGCTGCAACTACCAATATAGCCCAATTCTCCTTCGACTGATACGCCAAGAGAATGGGCTATTCGACAAATTTCTTTTGTTCGGTTTAGATTGTCCGCAAATGACAGGCTGGACCCGTCAAACATCACAGAGGTAAAGCCCCAGTGTATGGCTTTCATAATTCCGTCCCGGGTATAGCCATGATCTAAGTGGAGAGCGATTGGAACATGAGCTCTTTTTGCTACCCGGACCATTGCAGCACTTAAGGTATCAACGTCAACAAACTTAAACAAACGCTCAGGAATTCCAACAACCAGGGGAGTTTTCAGTTCTTCCGCAACTTCGACAACAGCGCCTAGAGTCTCAAAGTTAAATACATTAAAACCGCCAACTGCATATTTCCGCTTGCGGGCATCCTGAAGTACTTCTCGCAGGGTTACCAAGGCCAAGAGAAACTCCTCCTTCGGGTTAAGTTTTTATTCTTCATAGTTTAATCCGTTTGTTATATAATATTCTAAAACTGTAAAAAAAACCCTGCAAATATTGACCAAATTTTCACATTATTTCCCCGCTGGTCTGAATAAACTACAAAAGGATTCCGGCTATCAGCCGAAATCCTTAATCAGTACCTTAAGTAATTTATTGCAGTTGCTCTTTTGCGGTGGCGACCAATTGGCCGAAAGCCGCACTGTCGTTGACAGCAAGATCAGCCAGCATCTTCCGGTTAACTTCTACGCCGGCTTTCTTCAGGCCATTAATCAATTGACTGTAAGAAATACCGTTAATACGGGCTGCGGCATTAATCCGGGCAATCCATAATTTTCGAAAATCGCCTTTTTTGGCGCGCCGGTCACTGCGGGCATAGTACAGAGCCTTCATCACAGTTTCATTGGCTTTTTTAAACTGCTTGCTCCTTGCACCCCGATACCCTTTGGCTAGTTTTAAAATCTTTTTATGACGTCTATGTGCAGTCACGCCTTTTTTAACTCTTGGCATGTTCGTTACCTCCTCATTAATATGTGTGGTTTCTTAGGCGTAAGGAAGCATTCTTGCTACACGCTCATGATCAGACTTGCTGACAAGAGCGGCCTTACGCAGGTTGCGTTTGCGGGCAGGTGATTTTTTTTCAAGAATATGCTTTTTAAACGCTTTGGCCCGTTTGAATTCGCCGGTACCGGTTGCTTTAAAACGTTTTGCAGCACTTTTACGGGTTTTCATTTTCGGCATTGTTTGTTCCTCCTTTAGTTATGCGGCTTTGGTGATAGGATCATTATCATATTTTTACCTTCAAGCTTTGGCTCACGCTCAACTGTTACCAGATTTTTGAGTTCATTGGCCATTTTAACTAATATCTGTCTACCTAATTCAGGATGGGATAACTCCCTGCCCCGAAACATGATGGTGACTTTAACCTTGTCGCCATCTTCGATAAACCTAAGAGCATTCTTCAGCTTGACGTTAAAATCGTGATCTTCAATATTAGGACGAAGTTTTACTTCTTTGACAGTTACCACTTTTTGCTTTTTCTTCGCCTCTTTATCGCGCTTTTGCTGTTCGAATTTAAATTTCCCGTAATCCATAATCCGGCAAACCGGGGGCTTCCCCATTGGCGCCACTTCTACCAGGTCCAATTGTTGCTCGGCCGCCAGACGCAGGGCTTCCCTGGTCGGCATAATTCCTAGCTGTTCACCGGTGGAACTTGTTACACGAACCTCTCTTGCACGAATTTCCTCATTGATTTTTAAACTTTCTTTACTAATTGAGACTCACCTCCTGAAAATTTGGGGCTATAAATAATAAAAGCGGGTGACAAAAGCCACCCGCACCAATAGTAAAATCAGACTATGGTCACTATCAACCTTACGAGCTGCACAGGCGCTGAAAGGTGAGAAGCGGATGGCTTCTACTTAATATTAAGACTTACCATGTAATACTAGCACCATATTCCAATAAAGTCAAGCAAGGATTAAGACTTTTCGACAATTTGGGTCAAAACTTCAGTAATAAACGCAGCTACCGGTTTAGCCCCAAGATCTCCTTCACCGCGTTTCCTTACCGCCACATTGCCCGACTCGGCTTCCTTGTCGCCGACGACCAGAATATACGGAACTTTTTCCAGTTGTCCTTCGCGAATCTTATAGCCAATCTTTTCATTGCGCTCATCAACTTCAACCCGGATATCCCGGTCAAACATCTGACCGGCTATTTTTTGGGCATAGTCAATATGGCGGTCAGTAATCGGCAGTATTTTTACCTGCACCGGCGCCAGCCAAACCGGGAATGCCCCGGCATAATGCTCAATCAGGATTCCGATAAAGCGTTCAAGGCTGCCGTAAGCAACCCGGTGTATCATGACCGGGCGGTGTTTCTGACCGTCTTCGCCCACATAGGTCAGATCAAACTTCTCCGGCAGCATCATATCCAGCTGAATGGTCCCGCACTGCCAGGTACGGCCGATAGAATCCCTGAGATGAAAATCTATTTTAGGCCCGTAGAAAGCGCCGTCGCCTTCGTTGATTTTATAGACCATGCCGCGCTCCTCCAACGCTTCCTGCAGGGCGTTTGTCGCAGTTTCCCATATTTCATCAGACCCCATGGCCTTTTCGGGTTTAGTGCTTAACTCGGCATGATAGCTTAAGCCGAAGGTACTGTACACCGTATCAAACAAATCAATCACCCGGTTAATTTCCGACTTGATCTGTGAAGACAGCATAAAGATATGAGCGTCATCCTGCGTAAAACTCCTCACCCGCATTAGGCCGTGCAGCGCCCCGGACAGCTCATGACGGTGCACCAAGCCTAGCTCGGCCGTCCGCAGCGGAAAATCGCGGTAACTGTGGTGCTGCGTACGGTAAACCAGTATACCGCCCGGACAGTTCATTGGTTTAACGGCATAGCCTTCATCATCAATGGTAGTAAAGTACATATTTTCGCGGTAATGATCCCAGTGACCGGATTGCTGCCATAATTTCTGCGTAAGAATAATCGGGGTCTTGATCTCCTGATAGCCATATTTCACATGCAGCCTGCGCCAGAAGTTTTCCAGTTCATTGCGGATTATCATACCTTTGGCATGAAAAAAAGGAAACCCTGGCCCTTCCTCCTGAAGGCTGAACAAATCCAGTTCCCGGCCTAATTTGCGATGATCGCGTTTGGCCGCTTCCTCCAGCATCGTTAAATAGGCGTCAAGTTCAGCTTTTTTTTCAAAAGCGGTGCCGTAAATCCGCTGCAGCATTTTCCGTTTTTCATCGCCGCGCCAATAAGCGCCGGCCAGACTTTGCAGTTTGACCGCTTTAACCCGCCCGGTTGAAACCACATGGGGTCCGGCGCACAAATCACTAAATTCTCCTTGCTGATACAAAGAAATGGTAACGTCAGCCGGTAAATCCCGGATTAACTCAACTTTATAGGCCTCGCCTAAGGCTTCAAATTTTTCAATTGCAGCGTCCCGGGTAAGCTCCAGCCGTTCAATCGGAAGATTCTCCTGAATGATTTTCTCCATTTCGGCTTGAATCTTAGCTAAATCCTCACTGCTGAAAGGCTTAGGAGTATCAAAATCATAATAAAAGCCATTGACAATTGCCGGTCCAATCGCCAGCTTTACATCACGATACAGCCGTTTAACCGCCTGGGCCAAAACGTGCGAAGCACTATGCCGCAAAACATCCTTGCCTTCAGCATCCTCAAAGGTAACAAACTCCACCGCCGCATCCGCAGCCAGCGGCAGACGCAAATCCACCAGTTTTCCGTCCACCTTAGCCGCCAAAGCGCTTTTTGCCAAACTGCGGCTTAGGGATTTGACAAACTCCTGAAGAGTAGTATTCTTCTCAACTTCACGGCTGCTGCCGTCTTTCAGAGTAACGATAATCTTTTCCATATTTATCCCTCCTGCAAATTGCCATTCACTAGCCAAGCTGTCAACGATACCACTGTCAGCGGAAAATAAAAAAACTCCAGTCCCTGACTAAGGGACGAGAGTTCTAACCCGCGGTTCCACCCTGATTGGCCAATGGCCCATCTTCATTTGGCTAACGGGGGAATAACCCCGGCCTGGCTTACTAAGTTCAACCAGACAGTTTAGAGGCGGTAACAAATAGTCCGCTACATTTAAAATGCTTGCAGCCTGTGGCATTTTTTCTCTGGATGCGCAAAACTGTTGTCATGTCCTCATCATTACTTTTCTTATATGATTTTTTATCTATTATATAGTTATCTGTCGACACTGTCAATATGGATACCTGCTAAACATAATTCACACCCGGAGCATACAATCACCCGGCCTTCAAATACGCTTTTGATGGTTTCCACAATATCGCTCCGCCGGGCAGCGCCGGTATTGTGCAGAATAATATTATAAGGAGCGATGGTAATTAACGCCGTAATCAGCAAGTCCTCATAGTTAATCTGACCGCTGCTTTGTGCGGCAAAGTTCTCCAGGTATTGACTGTTCACGGCCTTGCCGTGCGAGTCCAGCACCCGGTAAGTTCCGCCCTTGTCAACAACCACATGCACTTCTTCCACTCTGGTTTCCTGCACATCGACGAAATAACGGAGCACACTGATAAACTCCTGATGCTCAACCTCCATCATAAAATCATCAACCGCTTTATCCACCAGATCAGTTAATTTATCCCGGTACTCTTTCAGCCGGAAATTGATAAATCCCTCAACAACCAACTCGTGATGAGTATCCAAATAGTCCGCTAATTTCCCTAAGATAGAATCACGCCTGGCCGTGTAATTAAAGGCCGGCTCCAGCAGGCTGCTGCCTTCCAATAACTTCAGGGCGTTATGATAAATGATACTGCGCTCGTTTTCGCTAAAATAATGATAATTATGCTCGACAATCCGTCTGATTATCTTTTTTTCTTCATGGGCTACAATGATTTCGGCTAAAATAGCCGCAACATAACTTTTTAACAGGTTCTTAATCCGCTCATAGTTGCGAAATGATAATTCGCCCTCAATCACATTACAGCCAAGAAAGGTATAATGCCCTTTATTTATTTCATCAATGGCGACCCGAAAGCCTTCCTGTGTTAATTTTATGCAATCAAGCTGCAATTTTGCCCGGACTTCATCCGTTGTATCAGTTAATCCAACCGAAAGTAATTTCATCTAACTCACTCCTTTCTGGTTTATTATATGTTTAGCAGCTTGATTGCATACAAAGCAATCAACAATAAAAAAGCAACCCGCCGGATTGCTTTTTTATTGACTTTCCTATTTTACCACTCTTTTAACAATTGCCGCCATCAGCCAAATAGGGCAATACCCAGGGGGGTAACCAGCAGCGGATGTGGCGGTACATGAACCTGACGTCCGAAGGCTTTACTGAACTCCGCCCCAAAACCAGTCAAATAAGCAGTGCCCCCCACCACGTAAACCGGATACTCATGATACTCATTGCGGCCGGCCAGCATATCTTTTACAACAGTGGCCATCTTTTCAATGACTGGCAGGATGACCGGCATAATTTTGCAATGACTCTGACAATCCTTCTTTAATGCCTCGGCTTCGGCAAAAGATATCCGGTAAGCACCGGCCAGCACCAAGGATATATGGGTGCCGCCGGTTGGCTCGTCAGCAGTAAATACCAGTTCCCCGTTCTTTAAGACAGCGATGCCGGTAGTACCGCCGCCAATATCCACGACAATACCATGGCTGATTTTCAAAGCCTTGGCGGCGGCAACCGGCTCGTCCACCTGGCAAACAGGCTCCAGACCGGCTCCTGCAATGACATGGCTGCAGGCCAAAGCGTTGCGTCCCACGGTACCGGGCGGTATGGCTGTCGCGCCCTGCTCCAGGGTTACGCCCATTCTTTCCTCCACCTCTTTTTTTAATTCCTCAACAATCTCGGTGGCTCCGCGAAAATCAACTACCAGGCCGTCCCTGACCACTTCCGCCCAGCGCAGGCTGCCGGCAACCGGATTTCCATCACTGTCGGTTACCACCAGAACCACATCAGCTGTACCAAGATCAACGCCGACTTTATACGGTCCCGGTAAATCGGCTACCGTCCCCTGCTCAATCAAGTCATACAATTGATTGATTTTTTCGTATGCATCCATATGGTTTCCTCCATCCGGCTCTTATCCAGCTTTGCTCACTTTATGCCAAAATATAATCATTTATTGGTTTCCGGATAAAAAAAATAAATCCTGTCGCCGCAACCCTAAATTCATAGCTTATTATTTTAAATTATTGCTCCAATTTATCCCCTTAATAGTCATGCCCAGTTGCAGGCTTATTTACAACTGGGCGACTTCCAATACCATTATGATGATGACGGGAGGGTACAGCCAGCTGGTAAACGGCCGTTACTCATCCCGGACATCTTTACTTTGCTTTAGCGCCCCCGGCCCATCCTGCGCCACCGCCACTTCGGCTTCACCGAACGTTTTCATATCATTCATGACATGCAGAGCGGCGTTGATCAGCGACATCCCCATAGCGGCTCCAGTTCCTTCGCCTAACCGCATATCAAGATACAAATAGGCCGGGACATCAATTATGGTTAAAGCTGCTTTGTGCGCCGGCTCAACCGAATAATGAGAACCAATCAGATAATCTTTCACTTGCGGCGCCAGCTTAACGGCAATTAAGGCGGCCGCAGTCGTGACCAGGCCATCCAGCACAATTACCGCCCTGCCGGCGGCGGCGCCCAGGATTACGCCAGCCAGTCCTGCAATTTCAAAGCCGCCGACTTTACTTAGTACATCCAACGGATCATTTGCCTCCGGCTGATTTACCGCCAGGGCAGCTTTAATCACCTGAACTTTTTTATTCAGGATCGTATCGGCAACACCCGTTCCGTAGCCTGTTAATTCCGCTACACTTTGCTCCGCATAACAGGCCACAATTGCCGTAGCCGCAGTTGTGCCGGCAATCCCCATTTCGCCCAGTCCCAGCACGCCTATCCCCTTTTCCGTTTCAGCAAGCGCTATTTTAATCCCGGCGTTAATCGCCTGCAGGGCTTGACCACGGGTCATGGCCGGCTGCTCCGCCAAATTTTTTGTTCCATAGGCGACTTTTTTATCATGCAGGCAGACACTATGCGGCAGTTCGGCAGCTACGCCAATGTCCACCAGCACTAAATCAGCCTCCACATGCTGCGCGAACACATTGATGGCCGCGCCGCCCCGGCAAAAAGTTTCCATCATTTGAGCTGTTACTTCCTGCGGGCAATCACTAACTCCTTCCGCGCTCACGCCATGATCGCCGCCCATTAAGACGATACTCTTCTTTAAGGACCGCGGCCGCGCGTTACCGGTAACGCCGGCGATTTTCCTGATTAAGTATTCAAACGATTGCAGGCTGGCCAGCGGTTTGGTTAAATTATCAATTCTTAACTGGCATTTTTCCATAGCTGCCTGATCTAAAGGTTTAATCTGTGAAATGGTCTCATCCAGCATTACAACGTCCTCCTCCCGGGATAGCGGCTTTTACTAGCCCGGACTGGTCAAACGAGGTCATATGTTGCAGCAGCTTAATGGAAACACTCAGCATATCAACCACCATTGATGCCCCAATCGCTTCACCCAGCCGCACGCCCATATCCAGGCAAGCCTGCAAGTTCAGATAATTCAGGGCAATGATATGGGCAGGTTCACCGGACAAATGGGAGGCAAACATGTATTTCTTACTCAACGGATTAATTGCAGCGGCAATTAAAGCCGCTGCAGTTGTATTTAGTCCGTCAATAACAACGGCGCACCGGTTTGCGGCCGCGCCCAGAATCACCCCGGTCAAAGCGCCGATCTCAAAGCCGCCCACTTTGGCCAGTACATCAATTCCGTCTGCTTTATCCGGATGGTTTACCGTTAACGCCTGGCGAACAACTTCAATCTTCACCTTCATCCGGCTATCGGAAATGCCCGTACCCCGGCCGGTAACCGTCTCCGGCGACAGGCCGGTAAAAGCGGCGACAATAGCCGCACTGGCGGTTGTATTGCCAATCCCCATTTCGCCAAGGCTAAAGCAGCGATAACCTTCCTGCGCCTTGCAATTGACAATGTCAATACCGGTTTCTATCGCCTGCACTGCTTGTTCATAGCTCATTGCCGGACCTTGGGTAAAGTCGTTCGTACCATAAGCAATCTTTCGCTGCCACAACCCCGGCACATCAGATAAATCACCGGCTATCCCCATATCAACAACCACCATATCGGCGCCGCAAAAATTGGCGAAGGCATTGGCGCTCGCACCTTTGGAGACCAGGTAATTGGCAGTCATATGCATCGTAGTCTCAACAGGATAGGCGCTAATGCCATGCTTCGCTACCCCATGGTCGGCTGAAGTCACCACCATACAGCTACGCGGCGCCTTAGGCTCAGTCTCGCCGGTAATTCCGGCATATTGCTTGACCATATCCTCCAGCCGGCCCAAACTGCCTCGCGGTTTGCTCAGGCGGTCAAGGCGCTCCTGCACCCCTTCCATTACCTCAAGGTTAAGCGGAGTAATTTTAGCTAATGTGTCATGTAATAAATTCATTTCGCCCTCCATTGTTCTTGACTGGCATAATTAAAAGAAAGACCTTTTCACAACACCCAAAAATCCCCCAAAACAGTCTTATGTATTCCCAACGGGAAGGCTGTATCAGTTCAGCCTTCCCGCCCTATACACTACATTTAACCATCTATATCAAACGATGTCATTATAACAAATTTCTGCTATTTCCGTCAACGACGATATCCGGCCTGCGCCATTCATTGGCCCCACTGAAAACTACAGTAATTTGCATCGTCGCCGGTAAGCCACCCCTGGCGCACCTAAAGCAAGGATAAAAAAACAGCCCGCCGGTTGGGCAGGCCTTAAAATCTTCAAATATCATACGGCGGCATAGCTAGTGCTTGACAAAGTTAAATCTCAGCTTAGACAGCGTAGCCTTTTTCGTACGCGTTGTCATCGCCTTACATCTTGCCGATCTGTGCGGCTCCTTCGCCTTGCCGGACGTAAAAGCTCACGCAATTCAGCCCCCGGCTTTAGACTTGGCCGGCCACTAATCAACTTCCGGGGTTAACCTCCCAAAAAATCCGCTTGCAGTCTCCCCCATTAGCCGGTATCCTGTTTGACTGGGGTGTAACTCATCGACATATAAGTTTTGCCAGGCATTACGGGCGGCATAGGCCTGGAAAGCGGCATAAAAGTCAACATAACAGATTCCTGCTGTACGGGCATATTCATACATTCTGAGACGATACGTATGCAAAATTTCCTCTTCAACCGGACTGAGAGAGGGAACTGGGATACCAATGACCGGTTTAATACCCTCGTTAACAGCCAGCTCAGTCATTTTAACAATATTGTTTTCAACCAGACTGGCTGCAGCTTTGCTACAGGCGTCATTGGTTCCGCCAAGAATAAACGTATAGTGCGGTTTGACGGCAAGCACATCGGCTGCAAACCGCTTCAACATTCCGCTGGTTGTATCGCCGCATACGCCCCGGTTGGCCACCGCCCGGCGCCCGTGGTTGCCAATAGAGTTTAACCAGGAAAAAGCCGGGCCAAAAGGGTAGCCGTAAGTAATCGAATCACCGATAGCCGCTATTTTAATTTTAGCACCCATGTACTCATCTCCTAAAGGGAATGTCTCAGCAAAACAGCTTGTTTTCTCCTTAAACTTTCAGGAACAGCGATCAGACGCTGATTGGCGGAACCCCGAAACGGCAAATTATAGCTTTTCATTTCCGGAACAAATTTGCCATCCACCAGCACATCAATATGATTGAGAAATTGCACACACTCCGGCTGCTCCAGCAATTCCTCGAAAGTGAAGCCCGTATAACACCAAATATTCCGGCCTTGTTCTTTTAATGCCCGGGCAACTGCCGCACAGCTTTTCGCCTGCAGCATCGGCTCCCCGCCGGAAAATGTTACGCCTGACTGCATTGGAACTGCCAGTATTTCCCGAATAATTGCCGAAACCGTTTTTTCAAATCCGCCGGTTGGGCAGTGAGTCGCAGGATTATGGCATTCCGGGCATTGATGAACACAGCCCTGACACCACACAACGGTGCGCAGCCCGGGTCCATCCACCACAGAATCAATGGTAATGTCAGCGGCCAGACGCAGGTTAAGCATGAGTTTTCCGGCCATCCAGATGCTTAACCCGGTCTTTTTCTTCAGCTCGTTTACCGTTATTCCATTTCTCCATCGTTCCTACCAGATAGCCGGTAATACGACGAATCCGTTCGAAGGGCATGCTGCCCGGCCCTTGTTCTTTGCGGCCGCATTTGGGACAAATATCGCCAATGACACCGGTAAAGCCACAAGCCGGGTCACGGTCCACCGGATGATTAATTGAACCATAGCCAATATTCGATTCTTTCATTTTACGCACAACCAGCTCAAAAGCATCAGGATTTTTGGTCATATCGCCATCTAATTCGATATAAGTAATATGTCCGGCATTGGTAAAAGCATGATAGGGGGCTTCCAGCTCGATTTTGCGGCTGGCGCTGATTGGGAAATACACCGGAATATGAAAACCGTTCGTATAGTATTCCCGGTCGGTTACTCCCGGAATACCGCCGAATTTCGTATGATCAATTTTTACAAACCGCCCGGACAAACCTTCCGCCGGTGTGGCAATCAGCGAAAAGTTAAGCTGATAAGCATTGGCGGCCTCATCCATTCTGCGGCGCAGATGGCCGATAATCTCCAGGCCTAAATTCTGAGCCTCTGCCGTTTCGCCGTGATGGCTGCCGGTTAACGCCTTTAACGTTTCCGCCAGGCCAATGAAACCGGCAGTCAGTGTGCCGTGTTTAATGACCTCTTCGAGGCGGTCCTCCCAGTTCAGCTGCTCGGCTCCATACCAGATATTTTGACCCATCAGAAAAGGAAAATTTTTTACCTTTTTATTCTTCTGGATTTCATACCGCTCTAGCAACTGAGCAATAACCAAATCGATAACCTCATCCAAATCCCGGTAAAACCCGGTCAGATCAGGCTGCTCACGCTCACCGCGGGCTATCCCGTATTTAATTCCCAGCCGCGGCAGATTGATACTGGTAAACGATAGATTGCCGCGCCCAAACACAATTCCGTCCGACTCCGGAAACACTGAGCCAACCACGCGGGTACGGCACCCCATAGTCGCTACTTCCGTTTCAGGCCGCCCCGGTTGATAATACTGCAAATTGAATGGAGCATCCAAAAAAACAAAATTGGGGAACAGCCGTTTAGCGGATACGCGGCAGGACAGCTTAAACAAATCATAATTGGGGTCCTGCGGATTGTAATTTATCCCTTCCTTCACCTTGAAGATGCTGATCGGAAATATTGCCGTTTCACCATTGCCCAGCCCCCGCTCGACCGATAACAAAAACTGTTCCGCCACCAGTTTGCCTTCAGGTGACACATCTGTGCCGAAATTCACGCTGCTAAACGGCACCTGCGCTCCGGCCCGTGAATGCATCGTGTTAAGATTATGCAGAAAGCCTTCCATTGCCTGGTATGTCTTTTTCATTGTTTCATTTCTGGCAAACCGGTAAACCGTGGTTTGCAGTCTGACGGTCCGCATCTCGTCCAGCTCGACGCCGGCCTCCTGCAAAGCTGCTCTCAGTCTAACCGTCTCAGACTCCCGGTACAACGCATAGTGTGTCTCGCCGATCCGCGGGAATTCTGCGTTTTCCTGGTACGGGTCCACGACTTTCTCTACAATCGCCTCAACCGCGGCCTCCGGCAAAGAGTCAAACTGAAGCATCACCGCTTTGGTCAGATTGTCCTTGTAAAGTCTTACAAAAGTCTTGGCAACACCTGGCGCCAGCCCGTAATCAAAATTAGGAATAGACTGTCCGCCATGTTGATCATTCTGATTGCTTTGAATGGCAATGGCCGCTAAAGCGGCATAACTCATAATGTCCTGAGGTTCCCGCAAATGCCCGTGTCCGGTAGAAAAACCATTCTTAAACAGCTTATGAATATCAATCTGGCAGCAAGTCAACGTGCCAATCGCCTCAAAATCCATATCATGAATATGAATGACACCCTCTTGATGCGCCAAAGCGTGAGCGTTTTTTAAAATATGGTGGATAACAAATTGTTTAGAACCGGTAGCACCATACTGCAGCATTGTCCCCATTGCGGTATTGCCGTCCACATTGGCATTCTCCCGTTTGCTATCCACCTGCTCCGCATCCTTAAAGGTAATATCTTTATATTCCAGCATCAGGCGCATATTGGCTTCACGGATCTGTGTGCGCTGCGCCCGGTAGCCAATATATTTTTTGGCTACTGCCACTTCCCGGGATCGAATTAGCACATCTTCGACAATATCCTGAATCTCTTCAACTGAAATACTTTGTTTTCCCGACTCGGTAATCAAAGAAACGACCTTCTCGGTTAATGCTTTGACCTTCTTGGTATCGACAATACCATCAAAATTCTCCGTATAGGCTTTTTGAATCGCATCATAGACCTTCACCGTATGAAATTCACTTTTACGGCCATCGCGCTTGATTACCAGTAAATTATTCATGATTGCCAACTCCATCTCCTACTTCCATTATCCAATAGCACAACTCATCAAATGTCTGAATATATTCTATCACATTAACCAATTCGTACCAAAGAACAAAATACTAAATATGGTGTTATTTTAAGCTGTTTGCGACTATATATTGTATATTTATCTCCGTATATTACAAGCTCCGGCTTTTTTATGCGCCAGCCTTAGGCCGGTTCCGGCACAATCATGGATACTAAAGCAAAGACTGACTTGCCTGGCCATACCAGTCAAACTTCGCTTTGCGGCGAAAACTTTCAAACTTATTTTTAAGGTGGAAGCTATCCTTCCGGTAAAAAAAGAAGCCTCAGCAGATTACTGAGGCCACAAAAATCATTATTCATATATGGGAGGAGTCGTCTCTAATCATAACCACCAATTTTTAGAACTTTTTTAGAAAATGCTGGTCGTTAAAAAAGTGACTAAACGGACAATGATTTTTTTACACCGCTGCGTTTACCGGATAAAAAAATCCGCCCACCCGTAGGGCAGACGGAAATAGAGGGTAGGTTTATTTGAACAGAAAGCGGTTGAGCACTCTGTTGTTTTGCATGATTCTATCATAATCGCCAACTTTTAGAATTTTTTTAGAAAGGCTGCCCGCATTCAGCGCCTGCTTTTTCAGGCAGTTATCCTATTGCCTGCGCTCCTGCACTGCAGTAGTTTTTTCATGTTTCGTGTTTATTTTAATTGTATGTCGGTCGGCATTTGCCTTCACATTGACTTGATAGGACGTTTCCGAATCTTTAATGATGGTTACTTCAATTTCACCGCCAAATTTATAATTCTCAAAAGCATACATTACATTATTAATAAAATTGCCGGTTACTTCAAGCTTTTTAATATCCTCAATAACTTTATCCAATATCATCCACGTACACCTCTTTTTTATCTGGCCGGTAATGATATCATTGGCTTAAGTCTGAAAAAATATTATGGATACTATAATAAGTGCAAATAATTAAATCCTACCATTAGACAAAACAATAAATTCAGAATATAATGAAAATAGAAGTAAATAAAAGGAGGTTGGGTATGATGTTTAAAGATTATCCTGCTACTCAATTATTTCTTCTATCTTTGCTAGGTTTAACTGTACTGATTTTAATAACTCCCTTTATCAAAGAATGGCACTATTGCGCCGCGCTGTTAGACAGCCTCAAATTCATTGTAAAGGTAATCTGTGGATTTTTCTTCTACTTTACGATTATTGATGTTATTAATGGCTTATTCTCCCGCAGACGAAAGCAGCTTCACTAATGAACCGAAGGCGTCGGCCGCAATAAATCTTCCGCCTGCGTTCCGTTTGGACTGGTATAGTCAATTCAGGCAGTGAATCGGTTCAAACCGAGTGCATAAGAACTAATTTCGTTTACTGTAAAAAGCCGGGAACCGTTTTTTTCGTGTTCGTTACGACAAAGGCAAATGAAACAATTCCTTATATTCAGATAAAATGCTTAATTCATAGAAATACATGAGTAAATATAAAAGTATGAAGATCCAGAATACCATATCGGTCATTTTAACAGACATACAGATCCCCCCCATATCAGCATAGCACTTGAATATAATGCAATAATTAATTTAATGTAAATTTTTAATTAATTATTGTAAAAAAACACCGGCTATAAGCCGCTGCTGTTCTCATTGCCCTTCATCCATATTTTGAATAGTAAGGTTTACAAAACGTGCTTTCCAGCCTTGCGGCCTGGCAGCACGTTTTTTTCGGCACTCTGTACCCGCGTTTAACGCGGGATTATACAAAAACCATCCGCCTTAAACGCGGAAAGAAAGTAAGTGTAACTCTACTAACCAGAAGAAGCAGTTAGTCATTATAACTGCCTTCATAATGGTGTAATGGATTTTCGAAAATTATTCCTTGCAGAATTATATGTTATGTTATATAATATAAAAGTATCGTTAAGGGGTTATAGCTCAGTTGGTTAGAGCGCTTCGTTGACATCGAAGAGGTCAGGGATTCGAGTTCCTTTAACCCCACCAGTAAATACGCGGGTTTGCAGCTAAACTGCAAACCCGTTTTTTGCTTCTATACTGCAACCGTACTGCACCTGCTTTTGATTATTTTTACGGTGCTTCACGCTATCTCTTAGCAAGTAATTCATATTCCGCTTGGCTGACATTCATAGTTATAATTACATGCTCTTTAATAAAGTAATTTCATTTTTTCTTGATCGCCGGTTAATATGTTGTCTGTCTTTTCTATTATTATAATTAACCTCTTTTCACTAGTATAAACGCAAATTCCTATTGCAAAAACTTGCAAAAACAAATCGCATAATGTAGTCAATTCATATGTAGGTTTTTCGACTTTTCTATCATATTTTGTCGATTATCCTATGAACTTACAAACCAGTCCGGTCAGGGACTGGCTTTTCTTTTCTCTAAGAAGTATTGATTTTTTAGACATTCAATATTATCCTTTCTAAACACGGAAACCTATAATTAATCGGTAAGTCAGAATATTATTTTATTATACACTCAGAACATACGTTCCGTAAATGTGGTAATAAATAATTTACATTTATTAAACTTTAGTATAAATACCTTAAGCGATCTTCTATATAGAATTTTGGTAACACCCCAACATGTTGCCAAAAATTACTATATTATATTCAATAAAAAGTCCGGCCAGTGAGTGATGGTCACGACCGGACTTTTTATTGAATATATTACTTTTTCTGTTCAGCAATTTTTTCAGCAATACCAGATTCTTTGACTACTTTTGTAAGTCTTCTTGTTTCTTTAAGCCATTTTTGAAAAAATTCTTCATGCCCTAAGTAATTAACTTCCATGCCTAGCTTTCTCATGTTTTCTATGTACTCAGGATCATTCACTGTTTTTTCAAGTCCAGCTAACAATTTATCTTTTATTTCCGGCGGCATGCCTTTGTGGATGCCGATGCCATACCAGAATGTAAATACTACGTCTAACCCTTGCTCTTGAAGAGTGGGAATGTCACTCAGTAATGGATTATTCACCCTCTTTATATCAGCAATTCCTAAAACTTTTGTCTTGCCGCTTTTTACATGTTCACTTATCGGAATTGGAGAAGTGATAATAAATTGTACATGTCCCCCCAGCAAAGCTGCAAGAGCCTCAGCCTCTCCTTTAAAAGGTACTTGGGTCAATGAAATATTGCCTTTGTTAGCTATCATTTCGCCAACAACATGAGTTGCCGCACCTAACCCACCATGCCCGAATTTAATATCACCAGGATGCTGTTTAGCGTAATCAATTAAATCATTAATGTTGCTCCATGCTGAATCAGAACGTACAAGCACAACTGCCGGCAGTTCCACAATCTGCACTAAGGGATCTATGGCGGAGGGATAGTGATATCCGGTTGTCCCATAGAGCGGCTGCAGTAATACAGTTGTAGTTATTGTTCCCAACGTATACCCATCATCCTGGGATTCAACTAGTTCATTCCAGCCCAAAACACCTCCAGCACCAGGCAGGTTTTTTATGATAATATTCTGCCCAAGGTGGTTGTGAGCTACTTTCCCTAGCGCTCTAGACATCACATCATTACTGCCGCCAGGCGCAAACGGCACAATCAGCGTAATCGCCTTATCCGGATACTTCCCGGCAGCAGTTGCCGGCGTATCTTTCGTTCCGCAGCCAGCAACCAGCCCCATCGAACATAACAGCATTAAGGATAGCGCAATTGGTTTTCTCATTTTCACAGCATTTCCTCCCTTAATTCGTTTTAATTCGATTTTATACCCGATTACATAAAAAACATTGTCATATTTTGTCAAGGGGGGGAAATAAAACCGGTCAGCAAGAATGCCAACTGGAACAATTCACTCTATATTCTGACTGGATTTGTCAATAAAAAAAGCCCCACACCACCATCAGGCAGCACAAGGTTTTGAAGCAATCACGGCAGCTTATAATACCGGTAAGCCAAAGAACCTAAAGTAATAGCTCCAACGGCGATCATGCCGTATACAATTTCTAAAGACATATTCAGCCCTCCAAAATGAAAGAATAATTCAGTATATGAAGAAAGCTTAATTTTGATTCATAAAAAATAAACCCTGCACTACCGTAGGCAGCGCAGGGCCGTAATCAGGAGATGCCTAAACCACTCCAATGCTAGGGCGATTACGATAGTAAAACAGCAACAATTCCAAGCCAATCAAAACCGCGTATTACTCCAGAAAATATATTGGTAGCCAATATTACACCCAGTAGCCATTTAGTCATACTTTCAAATGGACGACATTTATGCTAAACTGGAGGTGGGTAGGGGGAGGAAACTCCCCCTACCCACCGGCTCTGTTACCGTCTACGCTTGCGGGTTCCGGGGCCTTTCGGCCTCTCTTTAGTCTCCGGCGAGGGCCAAACCGCTTTAATTATGATTACAGGAGGATGAAAGAAAGATTATGGATACTTTTATTCAAATCATTAAGCTGATCGCCTTTATCGCGGTTGCCCTATTCATTTTTAGCCTATACACTCAAATGCTAAGTAAAATAACTCAAAAAAGCCTTAGAAGCAGAATTGCCAACGGTAAAATCAGCGATCAACAGCTGATCATGCTTTATAATGCTGCCGCCAAGGGCCGGAAACACCAATGGCTGACCATTTTATTTTACGGAATTTTTTATAAGTCTCTTGTACAAATGCAAAAGGAAACCTATCAATTGTATCGAGGCGAAATGGAAAAAAGAGGCCTACTGGATCAAGTAAACTAACTAATATTTATCGTGTCAAAAAATACCCTACAATTCACAGCAGCCGCTCACGCTTGTGAGCGGCATTTTCTCTGTCAAAAAAAGAAGCCCCGGCAAACAAGTTCCGTTGCCAGGTTAGTCTAGTCATCTGTGACTTGACCTCTTTGGCGTACTTCTGTAAGGATTCGTTGGCAATTTGCAATAATCTCTGCGCTGCTTTTAACTCGCTCCTGGCTTTGCTCGATTCGATCCTGAGCTGAGTTAACTGCTCCTGCAGCTTTGCTAACTGTTCCTGAGATTCGTTCAGCTTGTTTTTGGCTGTCGTTAAGTCCGTTTTCGATGAGGCTCAACGATGAAGCTGGCGGGGAATATTGGGTATAGAGTATGTTAAATAATTAATATAATTTAATTAACCAATCATCATTTGATTTGTTGCGCTCATACATAAATTCACTATAATAATCTGAATCAAAAACATTTAATAACTCCATAAAATCATTTACTAACGTATAATCATTTAATGAATCTCTATCAATCCATCTCATTTCTCCTTCATCAGAAGAAATTAAAGTACCGTCAAATTTATCTGTCTTAAACAATAATACAATATATCGTTCATCTTTATCTGTTTGAAATTGTTTTACGCCACATAATTTAGGCTCTTTTATAGTCAATCCTGTTTCTTCATATATTTCACGAATAATTGCTTGAACAAAT
Organism: Dendrosporobacter quercicolus; assembly: GCF_900104455.1. Lineage (NCBI taxonomy): Bacteria > Bacillati > Bacillota > Negativicutes > Selenomonadales > Sporomusaceae > Dendrosporobacter > Dendrosporobacter quercicolus. Next base: position 12,547 of record NZ_FNHB01000001.1, on the reverse strand, counting down.
GATTCTTCTTTTTCAACATGTCCTCCTGGAAACGTGAATCCACGCCAATCTTTTCTTACTCTGTCTTGGAGTAATATTTTATTACCATCATGAACCATACACAAAACTGTTACTATCGCTTTTTCCCACCTACTCATTTGTTATCTCCTTACTAAATCAAATAAATTTTATAAAGTAATATTCTATAATTGTCTATTATTTAATTATATATCAAGTTAATGAAATGTAGCCTATGAAATAAATATTAAATTTCATCCGTATTCTTTGCCAGAGCCAATTCTTAACAGCCGCTTAATCAAAACTCTCATTCCCGCAACTTTGCATAATTTCACCGTGTTGGGCTTTTCCTTCATCTACTTTAGGACAAACAGGGATTCCACGGCGGTCACCAACAATAATTCAGGCTACCCTGCGGCAAGCCTGAATTATTGTCTATTGGCACTGCCTCGCCCCATAGAATCGGTTTGAAGGCTTGGAAGCAGGTTGCGGCAAAGGCGTTGGAATAAAACTGGCGCGATATAGGTTTAGTTGATTATAAACTCATTTACCAGTTGCTGGAATTTAGCATTTTCCTCTGCAAACAGAAAATGTCCGCTGTGCGCCAGTTGTACTAGCCGCGCATTGGGCAGCATCGATTCAAGCTTCTGTGCGACATCTATTCCGGTAATCGGATGCTCTTTTTCACCGCCGACCAGCAGCAAGACCGGCATAGCGATGTTCTTAATCTTAGGCGTCAAATCAAGCTTTGGCGTACCCACCTGTATCATGACGGCAAAGGAGGCCATTGTTTTGCCAAGTATGGTTTTGGCTGAACTGTTCTGAAAATAGGGACCTAAAAATACATCGATATTCTGGGCGTACCACTCATTTGCCGCCAATTGGTTTCTGGGCGGTAAGCCGGCCTTAAAGTAGGCGGTGGTCATGGCGGGTTTGTAAGCCGCATTTACACTGGATATGAGTATAAGTTTTTCCACCCTCTCCGCATAATTCATCGTATAGTCCATAGCGATGAGGCCGCCAAAGGAATGGGCCACAACAATAATCTCCCGGTCCGGGAAAAAGTGCTTTCTTAATGCTTCAATCCCGTCAGAAAATATCCGTACGCTGTAATTCTCAAGATCAGGCTTAATTTGTGAACGGCCGCAGCCTTTACTGTCAAAAAACAAGACCGGGTGCGTGTCCGCCAAAAATCTCAGGGATTCCTCCATATAGTCTGAAGAAAGGGCGCCGCCGCCGGCAACCACAATGATGGGCGTTTCGCTGGATTCTGCATTATACAGAGTATACCAAATATCAAACCCGTCAATGTTTACGGTATTGCCGCCTCCTGCAGTTATGGCCTCGCGCTGGACTGCCTCGGAGGGGATAAACAATGAAACGGCATAATACAGGATAAGACAAACCCCAAGAACGATAGCGCCGGTGACAATCAGCCACCGCGGCATTTTTTTAATTCTTTCATTCATAACATGGGCTCCTTTCATGTTGACCCACAGCCGTAAAAATGCACTTGCGTACTGTATTGGTTTCGCGGCTGTTAAGCCGGACCATCATGCGCCCGGCTTTCATCATTGCTGATTACTACTAGTTTATGACAGGTATCCACGGCATGTGTCAAAACAGTTGACGCTCCTTGTCATACAACTTTTTTACCATTTCAAGTATCATCAGCATATTGAAAACCGTCAGCAGTTTTAATGATTGGCTCACTGTCCCGGCAAAATAAAATAGAGCCTTACGGCTCTTTAGGGTCAACTAATATATACAATTTTTTTCTGCAAACTTCATTGCCCGTCAGAGGGAACAACTCTATATCACCAATCTGTCTATATCGGCCCATTCTCTTAAATGTTTGAATTTAACGCAATGACTAAATTCCCCGCAGCAGCAATTTAGCGCCAATTGCCAAAAACGCCACTCCGGCTACTTGGCTCCAGCCCCAGGAAATAGTTGCTAAGCCAAAGGCTCCGGAGGCATCAATAATAATAGCCGTTAAAACCTGGCCGATGATAATGGCCGTAGTGGCATTTGCTACCCCTACCTCAGGTATGCTGGCGGCTACCAGATAAATAATAAACACACTAATAACCCCGCCCAGATAAGAATACCAGGGAGCCTGCGTTAATGCGGCCATATTGCCTTTGCCTAATTTAAAACCAAACAATAGTATTCCCAAAACCACAGTGCCGATGATATGAACAAAAAAAGTGGTCTCCAGCAATCCAATTACTTTGCTCAAAGCAGCATTAAGCGAACCTTGTACCGCCATAAAAATCCCCGAAACCAACGCTAATATTAATGAAATCCAACCAGCCGAAAGATTGCTTAGATTCAATATCCCACATCCTTATCCTTGATGAATTGTTATCAATAGGTGTGTTTTTCTTGAATCTAGTATTCACCTGACAGGCATTTCTATTCACCAAGCCTTAAGATCAGCCCGCCCCCTTCTCATCAGATAAAATTTCGTTTTAGCCAGTCTTTAACCACCAGCACCGCCTCCTGCGAGTGGTTGGCGAATTGATGGTCCCCTCCGGCAATGATTTTAAACTCCTTGGGTTCAGGCAATAATTGATAAACAGTTTCCGCCTGGCTAAGTTCCACAATATTATCCTGCGATCCATGTAAAACCAACACCGGTATTTTATCAAGATTACGCAGATGCTCAAGTAAGTCAAACTGTTTAAAATCATCAATAAACTCCCGCTCTAACCGCAAATTGCCAAACGCATCACTTCTCGCCAGTGTTTGGCCCTGTTCCAGCACCTCATAGCCGCTTCCCAGCGCTGCTTGAAAAGTTGCGGTTAAATTCCAGGGGGTAGCCCACAGACATAATCCGGTAACATTTTTCTCCTTACTGGCATAAACGACAGCCGCACTGCCGCCCATACTACGGCCCAGCAAGATAATTCTCCTGCTTATCCTGTCCTGGCAATACTGTACGACAGCGCCGATTTCAGCCACTTGTCTGGATAGCTTCTGCAATGGCGTGAAATTAAACCTAACAACGGCGAAGCCCAGCCCGGCGATTTCGTCAGCCAGTAAAACCGCCCGGCCTCCCCCGTCTTTTGAGCCGCGAAAACCATGGCACATGATGCATACAGCTTTCAAATCCGGTTGTCCCGGCAGATGCACTGCCGCCTCAAGCTGATGTCCGTCATAGTCAATCTTAAAATTCATACCACCCCTCCTTCACCCTAATTTCTCCACCCATCTTCTTCAGACTTTGAAAAAAATAACAGGCAATGCCTGTTATTCAACCAAATAAACCGTAATTATTTGCCTGCCGAACTGCAAGGCCTCATCACGACTGTCAAAAGCCAAATCGATTTTGTTGCCTTTAATTGAACTGCCGACATCATCGGCAATTGCATAGCCGTAACCGGGAATATACAGGCGGGTGCCTAATGGAATGACTGCAGGATCAACTGCCGCCAAGCCTTTACGCAGCAAACTGCCGCGGTAAGTGTAATGAGAATTACCCGAATCATAGGCAGTATAGGCTGATGCACTCATCGTAAGGGATCTTTCATATCTGCTGGCCGGAGCTTCGGCACGGCTTAAATAGCTAAACGTTTCCGAACCGACAATTCCGTCCGGGATGAGGCCACTGCTGCGCTGAAAGCTTTTTATGGCTTGCAAAGTTTTGCCGCCAAACACACCATCAACTGCTTCAGTATAAAACCCCGCATCTGCCAGCATCTTCTGAACGATTTGCACGTTTTCGCCGCGCATGCCGTATTTTACCGGCAGGTTAGGCGATCCGGACACAACAACGCTGGAAATTAACATTGTCAACACCAAAACGATTGTTAATCGAAACATTTTCGTCAAACAGCTCACCTCTCTTGTAGGAGCCTCCGGGGTTAGCTGTCGGGATAGGAAAAGAGAAGAATGAGAATTACCCTTCCATGTCAATGGATTATCCCCGTAAATGTCAAATGGGTCCCCCGTACCAAATAGGATTCAGCTTAATAATTATTTTACAATAAATTGCATAAATAGTCAAAGTATGGGGCACAGCAACACGCAGTCATAATATAACCCCTAACGCCTGCAGCTAAATGGCCAGCTTATCAATTACCGCCTTGTCGACAACACCCGTTGCTTCCATCCCATTGGCATTTTGAAAAGCCTTCACTGCTTCTGTCGTTACCTGTCCAAAAATTCCGTCCGCCCTTGCATTTAGATAACCCAGTTCTTTCAATTTCATCTGCACAAGCACTACGTCAGCACCACTCATTTGATACTTTAACATACGCTTTACTTTGAGCTTGCGCCCTTCTATCCTGACCGGCGCACCGATTGGTACCCACTCAAATAATTCTTCGACATCCTTATTGCGCATGCGGATACAACCGTGACTGGCAAATTGTCCGATTGACCAGGGTTTATTGGTTCCGTGAATTCCATAAATGCCCCAAGGAACATTCAACCCCATCCAGCGAGTGCCAAAGCCAGTGCCCCAGTTATAATCCTTCCAAATTACATTCCACTCGCCAATAGGTGTAGGCGTCTCACTTTTTCCCACCGCAATCCGGTAGGTTTTATAAGGCTGGTTGTCGTTATAGACTTGCAGAGTGCGTTTGGTTACATTAATAACGATATTTATTTCCCCGGCAGGTCTGGCCGTTGGCTGGTTTGCCATGCTTGCCAGTTCACGCTCGTCCATAAAATCAAAACCGACAATGCCAAGAACCAGGCCCATAATAGAAAAAACCGCAACACTAAACAGCAACCGACCCCGCTTCAACCTTAAGGCCAATAAATTAATCACCTTAATCTCCTCTCCCTCCGTTCACCAAAGTATATGAACAGAACAGAAAAGGTAGAGCTATTTTATTTTTATGCCCGCACAATTTCGCAGCAAGCTGCTTTGCGGGCATTCCAGCCGTAATCGCAAGTCACAATCCGTATAGCCGGCCGCTTACCTAAATAAAAAAGGCTGTATCTAACCTCGGGGGAGGCCTAGATACAGCCTTATAACCTGTTAATCCAGGAGATAGACTTTGACATCCTGAATGCCGTAATCTAATGCTTCCTGGCGATCATCGAAAGCCAAATCAATACGGGTTCCTTTGATCGCACTGCCTTGATCCTCGGCAATTGCCTGCCCATAACCTTCAATCCACACCGTTGAGCCCATCGGTATCACCTCAGGATCGACAGCTACGACCCCTTTGCGGACCGTACCGCCCATGTAGGTCAGGTTGTCCCATTTTCCATTGTCAAGCACTCCGGGGGCATAAGCTGTCGCAGTCATATTGAATACCTTGCTATAACTTTGCGGCGCATCGGCCGTTATTGCGTTCTTATCGCCGGTTAGCTGGGACAACAAAGGATTATTTCCGTCAAGCAGCAAGGAAAGCACCGACAATTCTTTTTGATAGGCGCTCAGCTTGCCCGTAATATTCTTATCAACCTGCTGCTGCAGAAAACCCTGCGCGACATCACTAAAGCCGCCGTTTGCAATCATATTAACAATATTATCGGCAGGAATCCTTTCTAAAGCGACTTTGGTCAACGATCCTAAAATAACGTTGCGGTCTGCTTGTTCTAATTCTTGCTTGATTTTGAGCAACTCCTGAACTTGCGTAATACCGCTGCTCTGACCAATGACAGCTGCCAATTGATCGTCCAAAGCTGCAGCGTACGCTTGCGGAGTGAGAGGTGAAAACAGATTGATAACCATGGCAGTCATCAGAATGGCTGCAAACTTTTTCATATATATCGCTCCTTCCACAAAGCTCATAACATATTGTATCATAAAATTAACATAATATATTGCGGTAATTATTTGTAATTAGAACAGCCTGCTACATGGGCTTTAATACCAATAGGCTAACCAATGCGCTTACGCCTCCGAATGGCCGTAAAAAAACCAACCAAATGGTTGGATTAAGAGTTCCTATGCTTACCGACCTTGCTCTTTAGCGTTATTTTGCCAATTGATACAAAGTCTCCGTCAGCACATCAATCCCTTTCTGAATATCTTCCGGACTGGCATACTCGTCAGGATTATGGCTAACGCCCGCCTTGCAGGGAATGAGGATCAGTCCGGCCTTTGTTATTCTCGCCATATTCATTGCGTCGTGACCGGCTCCACTATTCATATGCTGATATTGAATACCCTGCTGGCGGCAAATCCCGGCTATCAGCTCAACCAGTTCACCATCCAGGCTGGCCGGGCGCTCTGACGACAGGATTTCTATCGCAACACCTGTATTTTGCCGTTCGGCAATCTCACTGACTGCATCTTTAATCTCCTGCAGGCATTTAATAATACTGGAGTGGTTCATCCCGCGTATGTCTAATAGCATTTCTACCAGCCCCGGTACAACATTCATTGCTCCAGGGTAGACTTTAAGCGCCCCGACAGTGCCGACAACCCCTCTGTCGGCCTGCTCTAACGCGATCTCATTAACGGCCAGGATAATCATTGCGGCGCTAACCAGCGCATCCTGGCGCTCATCCATTGGCGTAGTGCCGGAATGAGCCGCTACTCCTTCAACAATAATTTTACACCTGGCGGGAGCAGCGACAGACTCAATAATACCAATGGTCTTATTTGCTTTTTCCAAAGCTGTGCCTTGCTCAATGTGCAACTCTACAAATGCCTTTATTTCTTCCGGCCGCCGGACTGCTTGATCCAGATGATTGATATCCAGTCCCTGCTCTGCCAGCAATTGTGTAAATGTAACGCCATCCTGATCTTTCAATTTGCCTAAAGTCTTGGCACTTGTCCAGCCAGTCATTACACGGCTGCCAATTGCCGACACTCCAAATCGGTTGGATTCCTCACCGGAAAATACAATCAATTCCAGCGGATGAGTCAATGGCCCGCGCATTTTTAATGTTCTCAATGCCGCTATGCCCCCAAGGATTCCCACAATACCATCAAACTTACCGCCCTCGGGAACGGTATCCAGATGGGAGCCGGTAACTACTGCCGCAGCCTTAGCATCAGTTCCTTCAATTCGCCCGATAATATTGCCAATCTGGTCAGTGCGGATTGCTAATCCGCTTTCCCGCATCAGCTTTTCTACATATTCACGCGCAGCACGATCCGCCGGGCTAAAAGCCAGGCGGGTCACACCCCGTTTGTCTTTTCCGAATTGGGCAATTTGTTCAATCTCATTTATAATCCAACTGTTTTCCATGGCGAACGCCCCTTTCTTCCTGTTAAAACAGTCCCTACACTTAGCACTCTATATTTTTCAGTATAAACTATATTACCTGAGAATTCCAGATATATGCAAAAGTTTTCATACAAAACGAGAACGTACGATTCTACGTTCCCGTTTCATCTGCCAAACATGTTCCAGCTGTTTACTAAATAGTTCTAAACCAGCCGCTCCTTTCTGAAAACAAAGTGTCTTTTACAAGCAGCACACTCCAGAGTTTCACCATTTACCGCTTTATGCATTGGTATTTCAAAGATTTTTTCACAGAAAGGACAGATAACTTTGATGTGTTTTTGAATCTGGCACTGTGAGCGCACGTCGCCTTTTGCCAACACGCATCACCCTCTCCACATAATTCTTTTTAATATAGTATGCAGGTAATGAACAATTGAGCGAATAAAGTCAATATTTCATTGGCCGAACAGCCTCTTTTCCATAATGACCTACTATATAGTCCAGAATATTATCGCTGGAGGTCAAAATCTTTTCACCATCCACCAAAACAGGAACCAGATACTGACTGGTCAGCTTAAAAACATTGTCCCGCTTATGTTTAATCGGATCAACATTAATACAATAATATGATATTTGCAACTCGGCTAATTTCTCTCTAACCACACGGCATTCCATACAAAACTCGTTATTATAGAATGTTAATCTTGGTTCCAAATAAACCACCGCCTTCGACCAATTCGCCGGTGCTAAGTCAGGCCCACCCCTCCAGCATTTCACGCAACTTTACTACATGGGTTTGTTCTTCTGATTTTAAGACAGCAAAAATTTTTCTGGCATCTTCAAATTTTGCCTTAGCGGCCAATTCATCATAGAAAAGGATTGAGTCTTTTTCAGCCTGTATGGCCATTCGTAAGATCCCATCAATTGTGGTAAGTTCATTAAGCTTTGCCGCAATGTCTTCAGTCCTGGGGAAAATATGTTCTTGCGCCAATACGGTGAGATAGCGCGAAGTCTTCGGATCAAATAAACATTCTGCGGCTCCGGCATCTTTATTTTGTTTTAGTTTATTAAAGATCTGGGTAAACTTCTCCTGATGATGAATTTCCTCATTTTTAAAAGGATAAACGTGTCTTTGTGCTCGGCCTTCTGGGCCTTCTCGTATGCCTGCTGATAGAATTCACAGCCCCGGGCTTCTATTTCTATCGCAATTCTCAGCCCTTCCAGATCACTAAAAGTTTCGTTCGACATGGCTTAACTCCTCCTAATAATGATTTTGCCAATTCAAAGTTTCGCCATTGTCTTTTTAAATCCTTTTTTGCCAAAAATTTGGGTAATAGGCAGCCTGCACAGTATATGCTATGTCGCCAGCCTAAAAATAGTTATCTGTTTTCGAACTAAATACTTAAGATTATTATGATAAATTACGATAATATCAATGGAATATAGTTTATCTATCAGGCAGCTTTTGACTGGCCTGCCTTTAACTGTTGTATAATTTTTCGAGGAGGTTATATATGCAAAAACGTAATGGTGTGGTGAAATTAAACGGTAAGCCCCTAACCCTGCTTGGCAAGGAAATCATCATTGGCGACAATGCCATTGATTTTACTGTGCTGCAAGCTGATTCAACGCCGTTATCCTTAAGCGATACCAAAGGCAAGGTTCGCGTCATTAGTGTTGTACCGTCGATCGACACGCCTGTGTGTGATATGCAAACCGGTCGTTTTAATCATGAGGCTGCCCAATATGATGATATCGTAATATTATCAATAAGTGTTGATTTGCCTTTTGCTCTCCAGAAATATTGCGCCGCAAAAGACATTAACAATGTAAAAACCCTATCAGATCACCGAGATTTAGACTTCGGCTTGAAATATGGCTTTGTTATTGAAGAGCTGCGACTCTTATCCCGGGGCGCTGTTGTCATCGACCGCGAGAATATTGTCCGCTATGTCGAATACACGCCAAATATCGAAGAGCAGCCAAATTATGATAAAATACTAGAGGTAGCCAAGCAGTATATTTAAAATCAGCCGGAATGACTGGCTGCCGGAAATGAATAAATAAAAACGCTCTTTCCCTGCGGGAAAGAGCGTTTTTATTTTAATTTTAAATAATATTTTTCTTATATTGGGTATATAAAGCTTTCAGTTCTTCCACTTTATCATACATTTCTACCTGAAGGCCTGATGCGAGATCGTAATCACCCGATTCAACAGCATTGGCAATTAATGTAAAGACAGATTTCTGTTCAACCGAATCTTTAGCCAGGTAATTGCGCAGGGTGCTGACTTTATCCCAAATATAGAAATCATGGTCTGTCGCATGGTTGTCATGCAAACGTTTGCAGGCGCGGACAATGGTCAGATTTTCCGGAATAATCCGATGCAGAAGTTCAGTTTTCCAGCGAATTAACGCACCGGCGACAAAAGCGTCAATAAGCTCGTTTCTGAAAATGTTGCCAGCAGTAAGAACTTCTTTTTTGCCAGGGTAATTAGTAAGCCCCTGGAGATTTTCCCAAACCGTTGCCGGAGGTCTGCCAAATAAACGATTACGTTCGTCTTCCGTATAATCTTCAAAAACATCATGTTCGCTACGATATGCGCGGTCTTTTTCCAGATAGAAGCTTTCGGTTCCTGATTCCTTGGATAACTCGGCCAGCAATTCCTTCGTCGTTTTGCCGGATTCAACAGCAGCCTTAATTCCATCCAGTACAGTCAGATAAATAGCAGATAGGGCTACATAAGTATTGGTATATGGATTGCAGGCCCGAACCTCAAAACGGGTAGCATACGGATTTTCAACATCGCGTACCAAACCTGCTAAAATAGTACGGTTTCGGGATGGTATCTCAGGAGTATGACCTAATGAAGTCACAATACAAACCGGTGCTTCAAAGCCTGGTTTTAAACGATTTAACGAATCATTCGTTGAGGATATGAACGGATTGACAACTTCATAGTTCTTGAGCAGTCCCATAATAGCGCCATAACCTACTGCGCTCATAAAATCCGCTTTTAAGTCAGTTGGCGAAAACAGATTTACAGTTTTTCCTGATTTTAGTTTTGCCGCCATACCAATATGCGTATGCTCGCCATTGCCAGCAACGCCGATGATCGGTTTAGCCTTGAAAGTGACCTCCAGTCCATTTGCCCTAAATACCTCTTTCACAATAATGCGGGCCAGCAGTTCATTATCGGCAGCCTGTACGGCATCGGCAAAACGCCAGTCAATTTCAAGCTGTTCGCAAACATGAGTCAAATTACCGGCCTCGTCGATATGGGACTTAATGCCGCCAACTTCTTTGTGACCCATTTCCGCTTGTAAACCATAACGGTCAAGCACGATAATGGCCTGTTCCAAAGCTGTACGAACCGTGCCGCGAGTACGTTGCCAGTACTGCTCCTGCATAACCTGCGAAGCTGTTAATTCACCGACTTCAGCCTGCTCCAGCGGGGTTTTAACCCAAAACTCCAGCTCTGTGCCGGCAGTAAAGACAACATCCTCAATATCAGTTCCGTCAATATGCTCCAGGCCTGAAACTTTAGGATGCTTTTTAAATAAAGTCTTGATTTCATCTTTAACATATTGCAAGCTTTGCGCCAATAACGCCCGGGAATCAACCTTCAAACCATCATGGATTAAATAGGATGGTATACGCAGGGTACCAATCGGCTTGCCGGTTTCTTCGTCAAAATGCTCAAAATTGTAATCAATATACCAGTTAACGGTGGGATCCGCAGGCATATCAACTTTAGCATTATTCAGTGTTGCAATACCAGTCAAAACTACAGATGATCCATCAGTCTGAACGGCGGAACCAGTATAAAAATCATCTACATCTTTCAAAAATACGCGCATTGGAATTTTTTCATCAGTATCATTACCAGCTAAATCAACACCTACCAATGAAACAAACTTGATTTCCGGATGGCTCTTAAGTAATTCTACTACCTCATCTTTAGATGTACCTGCTGGAATGACATACAATAAATCATTAATCATCAGTTCTATCACCTCAGTGTATATTTTTTGAAATACATAAGTTAATGTATTCCATCTTTAATAATTTTATCCTTCCCGCCGGCAGTCTTTATCACAGTACTATGGCAGAAAAGATAATTATTTATAATAATACTAAATAAACGAATAAATATGTATATATTATCCATGTATTTACCACAAATAAATAAAAAACAAAACGCCGATTAACACAAAGACTCAATTAGTCCTTATGTCAAGCTGGCGTCTTTGCCAATTTGTATTTATTTATGTACATTATTATACTCATATTCATACAGTTTGTCTATAGTCATTTCAAATTCTACATAAAAATACACGTACAATGCAGGAGGTTAAAGCAGCATGATTCTTAAAAACCTGCGAGCAGGCTTTAGAAGTTCCCTGGCTGACTGCCTAAAATGCTGCGCAGATTAGAATACTTTCTCTAGGTTTTTGGTCGCTCTATCAATGATTCGTTTTATCATATCAATTGGTTCCTTGTTTCGGGCCTGTCTAATATCCAGTAGCATCCAGACAGCTTCATTCGTCTTACTGTCTATTAAGGTATACTCCATGCCGGCGTTAGCATATGTAATGTAGTGCGCTGGAACATCCACAAGCTTTTCAACAGGTTCCTTGATTATCTTCTTGCCTGTAACCCATTTACCATTCGAATCTTTAAACTTGGTTTCTACCTCCGTTTCTTTTTGTGTTTTATATGTGTAACTATAAGCATCCACAAACTTCCGGCTATAGCCAAAAGATATAACTTGTACATCCAATACCGCATCCGTACAAATCGGAATATACTCTTTTATAAGTGTTTTGAATCTGACAGGGTCATCGATTGCCAATTGCTGCATATCCAGTCCGGTATAGGCGCCTACCTTCTCTTGCAACTGGCTTAATGTTATAAAGATAATGGCATGATTAGTCCATTTCTTTTGGGTTTTGTAGAATACATCGTTATAAAAGGTTTCCAGCTTGCGGCTTTCATATTTATCAATTTGCAGGTCTGGAACTTCAGAGGTAGCAAGTAGAATTGTTTTTAGTTTTGTAAAATCATAATTAGGATCTTTCCACTCATCCTTTCGCTCTTGTGCAGTGGCAAGTGTGGTAAACAGCATCGAACAGAGTACAAGCAGCATTACAAATTTAACGTATTTCACTTTAGCCCTCCCTAATTGTCCAACTCTCTTTTCTGACCTCTTTCTGAATATTGCGCATTAACCCCTTATGAATAATATACCAAAAAAACAGCGAAACTCATACTGCATCCTGAAAAATTTTCATTAAAATATCCGTTGGTATCAAGATACGCGGATAGAGCGGTACTAGGCCCTTTCTGGGCCGTCGCACTGTATGCCCATAATGGCATCAGCACTAGGCCCTTTCTGGGCCGTCGC